>CALCXK010000031.1 GCA_937905835.1 uncultured Ilumatobacter sp.
GCTGCTTCCGGTGTTGCCTTCTTCACAACCAGTGAAGTGATCAGCGCCTTCGGCACATGGGAGGTGTTCATCGGAGGCGTACTGCTCATTCTCACCGCAATCCTCAATCCCGAGGGCATTGCCGGCGCGATCCGCGGATCGATTGCAGACGTCAGAATCAAGAAGTTGGCGAAGGTCGCGCTGGCCGCTGCACAGTGAGTAACGGAGCAGCAGGCGGCGACTGCTTGTCGCCCGCTACTTGCCAGCGACGTCGAGTTCGGCGACGTACTGCTCGAGCTTTGCGAGAGCCGGCTCGGCGTGGTCGAGTGCACCCATCATCAGGGTGATCAGCTCGTCGCTCGGCGTGTCGGTCGAGCTAAATCCGTCGAGGCGACTGTTGGCGAGCCACGCCTGGAGCGCCGGGTCGGCGCCCCATTTCGCGCTGTTCAGCGAGTTGCCATGCGCGGTACGGATCCAATCGGTGGCGACGTCCGGGTGGGGCACGACACCACAGAAATGGTTCTTCTCGTCGGCTGTGTCATACGCCGCTTCGCAGTGTGCGATGAAGGCGGCGCTGAAGACTTGCTGGCAGTGCCGAACGGTCTGGAGCGTGATGCGGTTGCCGTCAAAGACCTGCTTCGGCGGGCGGCGGGCGAGGCCGTCGGCGGTGCAGTCGATGTGGGCGGTGTCGCTGCTCGTGGGAACCACTCCGTCGTCAAGGACGATCTGGTTGATGTCGATGCGTTGCACCCGGCCGAGGCGGACGACGTCGCTGATCCGGCGGAGCTGGACGAGCTCGTTCTGGGTGACGGTCGAGCAGCGGTACATCGTTGGTTCAACGTCGGTGCTGAGCCGGAGCAGGATTCCGTCGGCTTCAAGTCGGGCGAACAGGTCAGCGATTGAGTCGGACTCGGCGATGTGCTTGAACTGGGTGATGAACCGTTCGGCGGTTCCCTCGAAAAAGTCGCCGGGCTGAATGGTCTTGCGGTCGATGTACCAGGAGTCGCGCGGCATGATCCAGCGAATCTGGTCCGGGTCGACACCGTTACGCAGCAGCCAGAGGCAGGCATCCGCACCGGTCTTGCCGGCGCCGATGACGGTGTAACCGTCAGCCGGTTGGCCCAGTTTCGGGAGGTCGTTGAGTGGTGTGCAGCGCACTCCGGCAGCAACGTCGTAGCCGGGCGGACGCTGCGATGGCACGATCACATTCATGTAGGTGGCGTCGACCAGCGTGGTTGCGTTGACGTTGCTCCGAGCGCCCGTCGTGAGCGACACGAGGTCGCCGGTTGCGGGTTCGTACTCGGTCATCGGGAGATAGGTGACGCGGCCCGACGGGAGGAAGTCACGATGCATCAGGTGGTCGTAGTAGGCAACTACTTCGGCACCGGATGCGAGTTCGTACAGCCCGGCATTCCAGCCGAGGGCGTCTTTCACATCGTTGCCGAGCGGGCGGGAGTTCACCCCGTAGAAGGCCGACGGCTGATGAAGCCGGACGAACGGGTAGGCGTCGTTCCAGTGTCCACCGGGCCGGCCCTGCCGGTCGACGATGGTGAGCGTTGCTTCGGGCGTCTCGTTCAAGATGGTGTCGGCAAACGCCATACCCATTGCTCCGGCACCAACGATCAAGTAGTCCGTGTCCATGCGGCAGTGTCGCACAGCGTGGGTCCCGCCGGCCGGGCCGAGTGTTCGCGGCTCGCTGTTTGCGCGGCACCCGCATCGCGAGGTGAGGTCGGTGAGGAGCATACGATCGGTGGGTGGATCACGAGGAACCGCCAGTCGTGCGAATCGACCGACACAAGGCGACGCGTTGGGTCAACTACGCGATGAAGGTCGGCTTGGTTGTGGCGTTCGCCGTTGCGATCGGGCTCACGCCTGACACCGTGGAGGGAAAGGCGATGGGGTTTCGCGCTCCCCTGTTTCTCGCACCGATCGTGATCGTTCCGATCCTTGCGCGCACCCGCGCCTGGGATCCATATCCGCATACGGCCGACGCACTGTTGGCCGCGCCGTTTCTCATCGACACCCTCGGCAACCTGCTCGGTGTCTACGACAATTTTTCTCAGACCGACGACGTGTTGCATGCCCTGAACTGGATCCTGCTGGTCGGTGCATTCCACGCCTTGCGGTTCCGCAACATTCACGATCGGCGTGATGCTGTGCTGCTCGGCTACGGGCTCGGGGCCGTGGCGATCGTGTGGTGGGAGATTCTCGAGTGGGCGGTGTCCGAAGACGGATTCGGCGGCACCGGCGGGCTGGCACTTACGTATGAAGACACGATTGGCGACCTGTTTCTGTCGTCAACCGGTGGCCTTGTTGGCTCCTTACTCGCGGTGTGGTTGCTCGGCCCACAGCGCACTCGCCCCGCCGACTGATCGCTGCGGTCCGGCAAGGCAACCCCGGCGCGTCGATCTGCGCTCGTTTTGGGCGCTCCCTGGGCGCGACAATGCGGCGGGATGATCGAAGGGGACGAGATGGCTACCAAACAAGTCGACCGACAGGCCGCCGTTGCCACGAACGTCGACGTGGTGATCGTCGGCGCCGGGTTCGCCGGGATGTACCAGCTGAAGCGGATGCGTGATGCCGGGTTCAGCGCGGTGGTCATCGAGGCCGGCAACGGTGTCGGTGGCACCTGGTACTGGAACCGCTATCCGGGCGCCCGCTGCGACATCCTTACGGTCGACTATTCATACAGCTGGGACCCCGAGTTGGAGGCCGAGTGGGAGTGGTCGGAGCGGTATGCCACCCAACCCGAGATCCTGCGCTACGCGAACTTCGTGGCCGACAAGCACGACCTGCGGCGAGACATCCGTTTCGAAACTCGGGTAACGGCGGCCTCGTGGGGCGAGTCAGGGAAGCAGTGGACGGTCAGTACTACGGGCGGCGATGTCGTCGCGCAGCACTACGTGATGGCCACCGGCTGTCTGTCGGTGCCGAAGGTCCCCGACGTGGCGGGCAACGGACGTTTCGAGGGTGCCACCTACTCGACCGGTGCATGGCCTCACGAGGGTGTCGATTTCACCGGCATGCGAGTCGCTGTGATCGGTACTGGTTCGTCGGGTATCCAGTCCATCCCGATCATCGCCGAGCAGGCCGCGCAACTCACCGTGTTCCAGCGGACGCCGAACTTCTCCATGCCAGCACACCACGGGCCGATCTCTGACGAGCGGTTGGTCGAGTACCGTGAGGACCCGGTGGCCTACCGCGAAGATGCGCGCCACTCGCAGATCGGTGTGCCATTCGTACCAGTGGCCGAACGCAAAACGCTCGAGGTGAGCCCCGAGGAGCGTGAGGCGGCGTATGAAGCAACCTGGCAGCGGGGTGAGCTGGGCCGGCTGTCGCCGTTTACCGACTTGGGTGTCAGCGCCGAGGCGAACGACACGATGCGTCGGTTCATTCACGACAAGATTCGCGGCATCGTTGACGACCCCCAGGTTGCCGAGACATTGTGCCCAACCAATCATTACTTTGCCACGAAGCGGCCGTGCCTCGACACGGACTACTACGCCACCTACAACCGGCCGAACGTGCGGCTGGTCGACCTGCTGAACACCCCGATTGAGTCGATCACCGAGGCCGGTATCGATGTCACCGGCGAGTCGATGGAGTTTGATGCGATCGTGTTCGCGACGGGCTTCGACGCGATGACCGGCGCGATCGTTGGGGCCAACATTACGGGTCGCGATGGCATGTCGCTGCGCGATGCGTGGGCGGATGGCCCGAAGACCTATCTCGGGTTGATGAGCGTCGGTTTCCCGAACCTGTACATGATCACGGGGCCCGGCAGCCCGTCGGTCCTGTCGAACATGATGGTGTCGATTGAGCAGCACGTCGATTGGATCTCCGACCTCCTCGACCAGATGCGGACCGATCAGATGGACACGATCGAGCCGACGGTGCTCGCCCAAACCAAGTGGGTCCAGCACTCGAATGCCATTGCAAACATGACGCTGCTGCCCACGGCCAACAGTTGGTACATGGGTGCGAACGTGCCTGGTAAGCCGTCGGTGTTCCTGCCGTATCCCGGCGGCGTCGGGGCGTACCGAGCGGTGTGCGACGAGGTTGTCGAGCGCGGCTACTTCGGCTTCACGCTTGCGGGCCCTGCGGGCTCGACCACCAACGACGGCGTCATTCGTGCAGTGCAGCCCGACGTCGCTGCGATGTTGGCAGCAATGGCCGAAATGGACCTGCCGCCACTCGAGTCACTCTCGGTCGATGATGCGCGTGCGTTCATGGACATGGCGGCGGGGCTGCGGCCTCCGGGGCCCGATGTCGGCGAGATCACCGACGGCGTACTCCAGGGTGCCGACGGAGAGCTGGAGTACCGGCTGTATCGGCCGGCGTCGCCCGGGCCACATCCGGTAGTTGTGTATTTCCACGGCGGTGGCTGGGTGCTCGGGAGCCACACCTCGGACGATCCGTTGTGCCGCGACCTGTGCGTGCGCTCCGACGCAGCGATCATCTCGGTCAACTATCGCCATGCCCCTGAAGCACGTTTCCCTGCTGCGGCCGACGACGGATTCGCGGCGGTGCAGTGGGTCGCTGCACACGCCGACGAGTTGGGTGTGCGCGCCGACCAGCTCGCCGTTGCGGGTTGGAGCGCCGGTGCCAATGTCGCTGCCGTCGCCTGCCAGCAGGCGCGCGATGCGAGTGGCCCCGCAATCGTTGGTCAGTTGTTGTTGAACCCGGCAACCGACTGCGATCTCACGCGGACGTCGTACATCGACAACGGCGAGGGGTACATACTGACCACGTCGTTGATGACGTGGTTCTGGGATCACTACTGCGACCCCGAACAGCGCAGCGACCCAAAGGCGTCACCGCTGCGTGCCAGCTCGCTGGCCGACCTCCCGCCCACCATGATCGTCACCTGCGAATTCGATCCGTTGCGTGACGAGGGCGACGCATATGCCGCGGCGCTGGCCGAGGCCGGCGTCCCGGTCGAGCATGTGCAGGCCGAGGGGCACACGCATACCTCCACAGGCGCGGTCGACGTGCTGATCACGCCGACGGCGATCCGCAAGATCATGGCGACTGCCCTGCGCGGGTTCTTCGGCGCCAACGTTCCCGCCTGAGGCGAGTTCGCCTGACGCGAGCGTTGGCCCAATCTGGTTGTTCTACCTTTCCAGACAATCAGGTAGAATGGCGCTGTGGCCCTCAGTATTAAGAGTGACAAGGCGGATCGGCTTGCTCGCGAACTGGCAACGGTCACCGGCGAGTCGCTGACCGATGCTGTCACGATTGCCATCGAAGACCGTTTGGCCCGCGAGCGTCGCGCAACCCGTGATGTCGCCGGGCGCCTCCGCCGGGTGCGCGAGGAGATGCGAACGGTTCCCCTGCTCGACGATCGACCCGAGGCTGAAATCCTCGGTTACAACGAGCACGGGTTGCCCTCGTGACGTTGGTTGTCGACAGTTCGGCAATCATCGCGTTGCTGCTCGACGAGCCAGAGGCTTCGTCGATCGAGTTCGCTCTCGCCGAATCCTTTCCTGTCGTGATCAGCGCTGCCACGCTCGTCGAGGTGTCGCTCGTCGCCGAGTCACGGCTCGGGCCGCAAGGTGCGCTCGCCGTCGACCAGATCCTTCGGCATGCCGACATCGAGTTGCTGCCGCTCTGACTCGAGGGCGGTTCGCCTCCGCCTGACCAGCCCAGCCTTCTTCGACCTACTCTCGCCATGTGAGTGATTCAAATGCGTTTCCTGACTTCGTCTGGTCGATCGGCGAGGAGGGTTCCGACCCGCTCGTGATGCGCCAGGGCGAGCGTTATCGCCAAGACCAGTTCGCTGCATCGGATCACTACGACCACATGGAGGCCGACCTCGCGACGATCGCTGCGTTGGGTGTCGAGGTCGTGCGGTACGGCACGCCGTGGCGGCTTGCCGAGCCCGAGCCGGGTGTGTACGACTGGTCGCTGTGGGACCGTGCGTTTACGGCGTGCGATGCGGCCGGGCTGGAACCGATCGTTGAGTTTTTGCACTTCGGTTTGCCTGACCATTTCACCGGTTTCATTGACGGCACGTGGGTCGACGGCTTCGTGCGCTATGTCTCGGCGTTCCTCGAGCGATACCGCGAGCCGCGCTGGTTTACGCCAATCAACGAGCCGGGTATCACCGCGCGGCTGTCGGCCCGATACGGCGTGTGGAACGACATGATCGCGACCCCCGAGGGGCATGCGCAGGCACTGGCCAACATCGTCCAGGCGAACCTTGAGGCAATGGCCCTGGTGCGCACCGATCGTGATGGCTGGTGGGTTGGTTCAGAGGGCTTCGACATCCCGGTCGCGGTCACCGACTCGCCTGATGCGGCTGCCGATGTGGAGCGGATTCGCACACTTGGTTGGTTGGTGTGGGATCTACACTTCGGCCACGAACCGGGTGTCCCCAACTATTTCGACACGGTCGACGCGGCGCAACTCGCACGGATCCGCTCACTGGCCCAACACGACCAGCTTGTCGCCGGGCTCGACATCTACCCCATTTCGGTGACGGCTGTCGGCGGCGATCGCCCCGACTGGTCGGTACGCGAGTTGATCGACTTTTCGGTTGCCGAGATCGAGCGGTGGCACGATCGGTACAACCAGCCCTTCTGGATCGCGGAGACCTCGAACCTCACGTTGCCGCTCGATCAGCAGGTCAGGTGGCTCGACGAGTTCAGTGCCGGGTTGGCGCGGCTGCGTGCCGACGGACGGCCTGCGCGCGGGCTGTGCTGGTATTCACGCGGCGATCAGTTCGACTGGCAGACCGCGTTGATCGAACCGACCGGAGCGGTGACCGAGGTCGGGTTGTTCGACACCGAGCGAGTCGCACGGCCGGTGGCGGCGCGGTTCAACGGGCTCGCGAGTGGCGGCCCACCGCACTGACGGGGCGGGCGCCTTGACCTTCTCAGCCGGTCATGCAAATCGGGTTGTCGCACGCTTCGGCTCGGCACGGTCGCCGCGCACGGTGCCGTCGAGTGCGTTCGTTGGTGAAACCTTCGATGCAATCCTTTTTCGGGCAACCCTCGGACCCACACGGGACACCGGCGAGGTGGCGCTTGGCTTCTCGACGACGAGCCCGGTCGGGATCATCCTGTAGTTCATCGATGAGTCGGTCTTCGGTGAGCGGCTCAGTGGGCGGCGGCGCTGCAGGGGCGGCGTTTCGGCCTGCGACGCAGACGGCTTGCACACAGCTCGTCCGGCCGCACGGCTGACCCTTTTCGTGGAGCAGGGCTTGGGCCTCGGTCTTGCGTTGCTTCTTCTTGAAGCTGCGGGCCTCGCGGAGCGGCGCACACACTGCGCAGCCACGCTGTTTGCAGATGCGGTTGCGGCCGTGGGCGAGCTCTTGCTGCTCTTCTTTCGAGAGTTGCGGTTCGGTCGTGTCGACCCAATCGCTCGCGTCTTTCCAGCGGCGCGGCGGCTGCTGGTCTGGCGTTCGGAAATCTGGAGAATCACCCATCGTGGTCAAAGTATCGCTGCGTTCAGACGAAGTCGCGGCGTGCCGTCCCGGCGCCGAGGGTCCGGGGCGTTCTGCTTGGGGGGTATCGGCATGGCCTGAGCCCAACTTGAGGACGTTCTTGAGAAAGTGTCGTGGGGTGTTTCGCGAATGCCAGGTCGGTCAGTAGTGCCCGACCGTCCGGTTCAGCGGCCCCGAGAGACGATTCAGCGGCCCCAAAACCCGCTGAATGTTCGGGTGCAACAGCAGCCCTCCGAAGTTGGAGATCTCGCTACCCGGCTGCCACGCGCTTGGACTTCGCCAAGGACCCTGCGGCTCAACAATTAGCACTCGCGACTGAGCCGGAGGGCGTCACGAGATACGCCGTGTCGCCATCGTTGTTCCAGACGTTCTGCCGTTTCCAGATCACTTCGCCCGGCGATTCCACATTGTCCCCGCCCGTCAAGATCACCAGGCGCGCACCAGCCGCTATCGAACCGAACCGGTCGAGCATGGTGGAGTGGCGCGACTCTTCGTCATGGAGTTCGTACCCGGCGAGCGAGATTGCATTTGCGGTGGGGTTCTCAAGGACGACACGCTCCTCTCGCTTTTGGCACTGAGCAACCCGCACCTCGCCGGCCCCGCCTTCCGACGGCACCACCGGGCCAAGCGTGGTGGTGGTTGGTGGTGGGGCGAGCACGATCACCGGCAGTGCCGCTGCGGGGCGGGCAGGAATGTCTCCAACAGGGCACGCCGACAGGATCTGTCTCAACGCTGTCGCCTCCGGCTGGGTGACTGACAGCTGCCAACGAGCTTTGGTAAAAACCCAGTTCGCCGCATACGCACAGTGAAATTCCTGGCGCGGCGGAAGCCACTTGTCGGGCGTCTTGTCGCCCTTCGACTGGTTGACAGATCCCCCGACAGCCAACAGCGCCCCCGGCGTCTCATCGTTCGAAAAGGCAATCCTCGTGGCCGAATCCCAGCGCCACGCCCCAGCACGGTGCCCCTCGCTCAGCGGGACGACGTGATCGATCGTAATATCGCTCGCCGCCGTCACCGCAACGCCCGTGTACGGGTCGGTCCAGAATCCGGTTTCGACAAAGCATCCCGACGAACTCATCTGTACCGGGATCGCCGACTGCGTGATGAGTACCTCGTGCCGTCCAGAAATACAGTCCCCATCGAGATCCGCCCAACCATTTGGCTGATACGTCTTGCGGTCATAGCGCTCGCGACTCGGGTCGGGGTCGCCGACGGTCAGGCCGCTCAACACAGCGAGCACCTCGTGGAGCGAGCCATCAGCCGACGGTGTCGGGGTAGTGGTGTCCGCAGAGGTAGTGATGTCGGCAGAGGTAGTGATGTCGGCAATCGGCGTAACTGGTGTTTCAGGGACTGTCGAAGTGGGCGGAGCCGCCACAGACGGCACCGCGGTCTGGCCCGTCGATGATGTCGTGATGCTCGTCGCTGGGGCGGCACTCGACGATGGTGGCGCGGTCGAGACGACGTCAGCTCCACCAGAAGCCGGAGCATCGCCGCCCAACCCCCCAACAAACTGGAACGTGGCCGACAATGTTGCTGCAACCACACTGCAGCCGATCAGCACCGTGGAACGCTTCACGCGGGCACCCTCCGAGTTGGCATAGAAACGAGAATACGACGAAGTCGGCGACGCAGAGAATCCAATTCCGACAGAGTTAAATGAGATGAAATCGGATCCTCGACATCGGCGATGTGCTGTCCAGCGAGTACTGGCCAACCATCGTCGTGCGTAAAGCAGGCCGTTCTCATTCTCATCACTCCCAGTGACATACTTCGCGGGTGACTGGATACGACATCATCGGCGATGTGCACGGCTGCGCCGACAAGCTCACCGTGCTGCTACAGAAGCTCGGATACGCCCACAGCGACGGCGCTTATCGGCATCCTGAACAGCGACAGGTCGTGTTCGTCGGCGACCTCATCGACCGAGGTGTGTCCCAGCTCGAAGCGGTCGCGATTCCACGGGCGATGGTCGAACACGGCACCGCCCAAATGGTCATCGGTAACCACGAATTCAACGCCGTCGCCTTCGCCACCCGCACTGCCGACGACACCGAGTGGTGTCGGCCGCACAACGACAAGAACCGCGGGCAACACCAGGCATTCCTCCGGGCCGTCGAGTTCGGGTCGGCGACACATCGCAGCATCCTCGACTGGTTCATGTCGCTGCCACTCTGGCTCAACCTCGGCGGTGTCCGTGTGGTCCACGCCTGCTGGCGGGACGACTCGATCGAGCACCTCCGCACCCAAGTTGGCGACCACGGCGGGCTGACTGACCAACTCGTCCGCGACGGAACCACGAGAGGCCATCTGAGTTACGACGCGATCGAGACCGTACTCAAAGGGCCCGAAATCTGGTTGGGCGGCTACTCGTACACGGACAAGGACGACCACAAGCGCAGCGACGGTCGGGTCGCCTGGTGGAAGACCGACGCCACCACCCTGCGCGACATCATTCGGCTCGACCCGTCATGGCCGCTCGTTGACCCCAACGGCGAACGTGTCGACAAACTCCCAGAGACACCACTCACCGACATCGCCGGATCGGTACCGCCGTACCCCGTCAACGCTCCGCCCGTCCTCTTCGGTCACTACTGGTTCACCGACAACGACGACAAGCCGAGCACGTCGAACACGGCGTGCGTCGACTTCAGCGCCGTGAAGGGCGGCAACCTCGTCGCCTACCGGTGGGACGGCGAACCCACATTGCAGCCTGAGAACTTCGTCGCCGGTTGACCGGGGCAGAAGTGCGGGCCGGCACCGAACGTCAGGTTCCCCCTGGTCGTGCGGGCCACATCGAAACGGTCCGGGTCGTCGGTGCGGGCCGGGTCGATGGTGCGGTCCAGACCTGCGATCCGTGAACCGCGGGCGTGACAGACTCGCGTGCATGAGCGACATTGAGGACACCCGACGAACCGTTCGTGAAGCAATAGCGAGACCTGGAGACTGGTTGACGGGCGAGCAACGACTCGCCGTCTGGCGTGAAGTGCGCGACTCCTCCTCAAACGAACTCGATCAGCAACGTCGGCAGGCGCTCTCGCCCAACGCAGTCGACGGCGCCCACGCGGCCACCGGCGACCTGTCGGCCTCGGCGATGGAAGTGGTCCATCGCACCGCGTCCGACCCGGGCCGCCTGACCCGAGCGTGGGCCGACGAACACATCTCCGAACTCGGCGAGGAGACGTACACCGAACTGGTCGGCGTGACGTCAATAGTCAGCGTGCTCGACCGGTTCGACCGAGCCATGGGCCGACCCGAGCAACCACTGCCCCAACCCACCGGCGGCGAACCGGCGCGTGTGCGACCCGACGACGTCGGTGATATTGGTGCATGGGTCAGCCAGACCACCGGCCCAACGAAGGCCAACGTGAGCCGGACGCTCAGCCTCGTTCCGGTGACGAACCAGGCATGGCGGCAACTCGTCGACACGCACTACTCCCACGGTGCAGAGTTCATGAACCTGCGGTGGGAATTTCCCCTGAGCCGTCCGCAGGCCGAGCTGGTGGCCACGCGCTCGACCGCGCTGAACGAGTGTTTCTATTGAACGTCGGCGCACACCACGCTGCTCCGTGTGAGTGGCGAAGCAAATGGATTGATCGTCGACCTGAAGGCCGCAATCGAACGCGACTACGTCGGCGACGTCGGGGTGCCAGCCGATGCCGAGCTGCTCGCGTTCACCAATGCCGTCGAACTCGACCAAGGTGACATCGACGCAACCCGCGCTGCGCTCGCCGACGTCATCGGTGGGCAAGCGACACTCGAAGCGGCGGCGATTATCGCGATCTTCAACGGTTTGGTGCGCGTCGCCGACGGCACCGGCATCCAACTCGACCAGGGCGTGTTCACCGCCTCGATCGAGGAGCGCGACCTCCTCGGCATCAACGAGTTCGCTGGCGCTGCCAACTCGACCGATGTCGTCGCGGTCGATGCGAATGTGAAGGCCGTGCACGAGCTGTTCGGCTAACTGATCTCGCTACCTCAGCCCCAAGTCACCAGACGTGATGTTGGTCAGCCCAGTCATCGACTTCAGCGCCTCGCCACTGACCGGCATCGCATACATCGACATGAGATCGACGATCTCCGCCCCACCCAAACTGCGCTGCTCGATCAAGCCGTCGATGATCCGCGCAGCGTGCAACTCAAACTACGCCGACCACACTTCGTGCACCGCCTTCGGTGACATCGCCGGGTAGTACACCTTGCGCTCGGCCTGATGCTCGGCGCCATTGCGACGCATCATGTTCTGCCCCATCAGCACGTTCATCAACCCACCCGGCTGATCCGACGAGAACACGGCCACGTTCTTCTCGCACACCGCAATGTCGTCACGGGACGTCGCCCTCAACTGGGGCACAAACGCGATCGGCGTATCGGCCCGCATTGCTGCCAGGTCGGGATACGGATCACGCCAGAACTGCTCGACGGTCCGATGCAGCATCGGGTGCCATCAGCCATCTCAAATAATTTGAAGATTTCCTTGCTCATCGAACATACGTTCGATACACTAGATCATATGGAACTCGCCGATGCCGTCTCTGCCACCTCGGTGGCCGTTGACGGCGTTGCGACCGTGTGCATTGACCGCTGCGACGCCACAAACTTGCGTAACCAGTTGGCCCGTATGAAACAAGTGCAATCCAAGTTCGACGCTCAACTCGCCCGATTAACCCACGCCGCCGACGCCGCGGGCGCCTTCATCGGCACGGGGAGCCGCGACATCGCCGAGTGGTTAGCGAAGGAAACCGGCACGTCCACCCGCAAGAACCGCACGGCATCCGAGCTGGGCGAAGCGATGTCGAGGTCCGATGCACTCGCCGATGCCGTCACCTCCGGTGGCCTGTCATCCGACAAGGCGTCGATGATCGTCGGAGCAGCCGGCGACGAAGTCGTCGACAACACGCTACTCAAAGCTGTTGCCGACTTGCCGTTGAACGCCGTGAAGCCCGAAGTCGAAAAGTGGCGTGCCCGCCAACACCCCGAGCGCGACGCCGATGCCACCGACATGCAACGCGCCCGCCGCTACCTCCGCCTCACTGGCCAATCCGACGGGATGACCCAAGTCGATGGCCTCCTCGACCCCGAGTCAGGTGCCATTGTCCGCTCGGCGCTCGACGGCATTATGAACATGTCGTTCAACGACGGCACCACCCGCACCCGTGATCAGCGCTGCTCCGACGCCCTCACCCAGTTGGCCCACGCCAGCTCGAAGGGCGACATCAAAGGCGGCCGGTCCAACACCAAGCTGTTGGCCACCGTCCCATTCGAAACGATCACCGAACGCGCTAACGAGCGGGGCGCCACCCACGTCGGTGCAACGCTCGACGCGGCCACCGTCCGCAAGCTCGCCTGCGACGCCGGCATCCACCGAGTGATCACCGGGCCCGGGTCGTCGATCCTCGACTTCGGTCACGAAACCCGGCTGGTGTCCGAGAACCTGTTCCTCGCACTCGTCGCCCGCGACCGGCACTGCCGCTGGCCCGGCTGCACCATCCGAGCCACCTGGTGCGACGCCCACCACATCATCGAATGGGCCGATGGCGGCCCCACCACCGACGAGAATTGCGCCCTGCTCTGCCACCGGCATCACCAACTCAGCCACCAACCCGGCTGGAAGATCACCGGTACCGGCAGCGAGTTGCGAGTGCATCATCCCGACGGATCGATCGACGTCAGTACACCTCCGGGTGCCGCCGCACCCCGAGCCGTAACAACCGGCCGAGAGACACCGGCAGGCAACGCCCCGCCTTACGACATTCGGCACCACGGCGAGCAACCTGACGGCGGGCCAGGTGTGACACAGACTCCGGGAGCTGCCAGAGGCGAGAGAACTCGTCAGTGATTTCACGGATTGCCGAAGACACGCAGCCTGCAGCCACGGCGCCGTTCGTATGTTCCATGGCGACACCGAGATGCTGCATCGCACGCTGATAATCACCGGCCGACCCGAGAACACATGCAAGGTTGCAACGCAGGAACGGGTCCCAGGGGTCCGTATCGACCAATGCCTGGAGCTGGTGAATTGCCGATTCTCTGGTACTCATCACAGTTTTGATCGGCCATTATCTCTCGAGCTTGAGCAACACATCTCCATCATGCCGAAATCTTGCGTTTGGCAGTTGAAGTGTCAGTGACACGTCACGCTCCCCGCCACCAGGCTGGTCGGTAGCCTGCGCCCCATGAATCGGCCTGCTTCAACGATCAGCACGTGCTGACGACGAACAACGCAGCCCCCGACGACGCACACGTCTCGAAACTCGGCCGCCGACCCTTCGATCCGCGCCGCGTTCCGTTCTATTACGGGTGGGTTGTGCTGGTGGCCGGCACCATCGGCATCATCGCATCGGTGCCCGGTCAGACCGCCGGCGTCAGCGTTTTTACCGATGACCTGACCTCCACGACCGGCCTGACCCGGCTGCAGTTGGCGATTGCCTACCTCATCGGCACGGGCGCAAGCGGGCTGCTGCTCGGCATTGGCGGCAGAATGATCGACCGCTACGGCTCACGCGTCGTGGCGTTCGCGGCGACGATCGGCCTGGCCTGCACCGTGACCGGGCTGAGCTTCGTCGGCTCGATGAGCACGCCTGTCGGCCTCGTGGTGATGAGTGTCGGATTCGGTTGCCTCCGATTCTCCGGCCAGGGCCTTCTGACCCTGTCGTCGCGGACAATGGTCGCCCAGTGGTTCGATCGACGGCGCGGCCTGGTCAGCTCACTCTCCCAGGCGGCCGGCAGCTTCGCCTTCGCCGCTGCACCCGCCTTACTCCTTGCGTTGATTGACGTCGACGGGTTCCGCACCGCCTGGCGGATCATTGCTGTCAGCCTCGTCCTTGTCATGGCCACCCTGATTGCCACGCTCTACCGGGTCAGCCCCGAGGCATCGGGCATGATTATCGACGGTGGCCTCGTCGCACCGGATGCCGGCGACACACCGGCCATCATCGGGACCGACAACGACGCAACGCGCGGCCAAGCCCTGCGCGACCTGCGGTTCTGGGCAGTCACCCTGCCGGTCATGGCCATGTCGTCGACGGGAACGGCAATCACGTTCCACATCGTCGACCTGGGCGCCGAACAGGGACTCGACCAAGACACGATCGTGCGGATCTTCGTGCCGATCGCATTCGTCAGCGTGCCGGTCACGTTGTTCACCGGTTGGCTCATCGACCGCACGTCACCAATGGTTGTCGCTCTGGCGATGGGCGCCTCACAGGTGCTCATGTATCTCGCCATCGGCTACCTCGATGTGACCGTGATGGCGGTGCTCGCCATCGTCGGCTGGGGTGTTGCGCAGGGCTGCTTCTCGTCGCTCACGTCGGCGGCGCTGCCCCGTCTTTTCGGGCGTCGACACCTGGGCGAGATCGCCGGGATGCAGATGAGCGCCATGGTGATCGGCAGTGCCATCGGGCCGGCCTTCTTTGCCCTGTCTCGTTCGATGACCGACAGCTACCGGCCGGCACTGTGGATTTCAGCCACCGTGCCTGCTGCCGCCGTGCTCCTTGCAGCTGTCGGCAGACGCGCCGACACCTGACCTGCAACAGCTCCAACAGCCAATTCCGCTCCGGCTGCCAGGGCGCCCAACTGTGGGTATGCACAAACGCACTAGGTTCCCTACATGACCCGGACGGACGCCTTGATCGCAGTGGCCAGCATCGCAATGCTCGCTGCATGCAGCGGCAGTGACGGTCTCGCCCGTGTCTCTGGCCCCGACCCCGTCACCGCCCCGTCAATCACCAGCACGCCAGACACCACCCAACCAGAGCCCGAGCCCGCATCGCCTGCCACGACCGACAGCTCGCCGACCACCAACACCGCCACGACCCCCACCGCAACGATCGCACCCGACTCCATCGCCGA
>CALCXK010000032.1 GCA_937905835.1 uncultured Ilumatobacter sp.
CCCCATTTTTGTGTGAGCGATTGCGGCGTCGTTGCCCACTTCTCCTCACACAAAACTCGTCCCGGCTGGTGCTCAGGTATCGAAGCCGATGCCCAGTCGGCCGAGGAACTGGAGCCAGACGTTTTCACGGCCCTGCCGGTCATCGGCGCGTTGGATCGATTTCTTGGTGATGCCGACGACAGCTGAGCGCAGCGGTTCGGGCGGGAACGGGAACGGTTTCGACCGAACCATCTCGAGTTCGGTTCGCTCCGTTTCGACACCGTCGACGAGGTCGAGGGCAACCTGCGCACCGAAGCGGCTCGCCGCGACACCCAGCCCGGTGTAACCACCAACCCAGGCAAGCCGGTCGTTGAATCGTTGCCCCCACGCACAGGTGAAGCGCGACGTGGTGCCGATCGGGCCACCCCAGCGATGAGTGAAGTTGAGGCCCTCGAGCTGCGGGAACGTCGAGAAGAACTGCTCGGCAAGTGCTCCGTGAGTCTGTGTGCTCTGCTCGTGCCGGGCGTCAACGCTGCTGTTGAAATGGTAGGTGGCGTCGTAGCCACCCCACAGAATGCGACCGTCAGCGGTTCGCCGCGTGTAGTGGAACTGGTTCGCAGCTTCGTCGATTCCTTCCCAGCGGCTCCACCCAACCGACGCCTGCTGCTCGCTGCTCAGTGGCTCGGTCATCAGGACATGGTCGTAGACCGGGATGATCCGTCGGCGGCTGGCACGCACCGGACTGGGATACGCATTCGTCGCGACGATCACGCGATCGGCTCGCACCGACCCCGTCTCGGTCGCCACCCTGAGCCGCCCATCGAGCTCGTCGATGTCGGTGACGGGACTCTGTTCAAAAATGAGGCCACCGAGGTCGAGAACGAGTCGGGTCAGGCCCCACACGAGCTTGGCCGGATCGACGAGCCCGCCGTAGCCCTCTGAAAGCAGGGCGCCGATATACAGCGGCGAGTCGATTCGGGCACGTGTCTCGTCAGCGTCAAGCATTCGGACGTTGTCACCCGTGCCGATGAGCACGGGGATCCCTTCAGCGAGGTCCTCAAGTTGCCATTCCTCAGTGGCGACGTCGAGCCAGTCGACCGAGCGGTAGTCGGCGTCGATGCGATGGTCAATGAGGCATTGTTGGAGGTCGGCGAAATTCTGGTCGCCAAGGCGGACAATCGAGTCGAGTTCGTCGGGCCAATGCCGGTGGGCATTTTCGGCGCCGTGAGCGATCGATGCGTCGAGCATTCCGCCGTTTCTCGTGCTCGCCCCGCAGCCCACAGCGCCCGCCTCGACAATCACGACTCGGCGGCCAGGTGCTGCAGTCAGTGCGTGGATTGCCGCCCACAGCCCAGTAAATCCGCCACCGACGACGACGAGGTCGGCGGCGATCTGCCCACTCAGCCGCTGCGCACCAACTGGGGCATCCGGCCGATCGGTCCAGAACACCTCAGGACGCGCTGCAGACAGCGCCGTCTCAGGTGACCATCCGTGCAGAGCCATGTGGCATTCTCTCAGCGTGTTCACCGAAACCGGCGGGAAACCACCGCCCGCTTATCTCTTTGTGTACGGCACCCTGCAGCCGGGCGACGTTCGCTGGCACTTCCTCGAACCCTTCGTTGTCGACGAAGGCTGGGCTGACAGCGCCCCCGGCCAGGTGTTCGACACCGGACTCGGGTATCCCGGCGCTCAGTTCGACAGCACGAGCAGCAGCGCGGTGATCGGACGAACGTACGCGCTGCTCGAATCATCGATCGGTCGATGTCTCGAAGTGCTCGATGCCGAAGAGGGAACGGTCGGAGGCGACTATTGTCGAATCGCGATCACGACTGCCAAAGGCGTACGTGCGTGGGCCTACCAATACGGCGGTGGGCTCGAACTGACGCTCATTGAAAGCGGCAATTGGTTCGAGCGCTGACGACGAGCAAACCTACGACTGCCCATCCGGTCAATCAACTGAACCGCTCGCTCTCAAATAGCTGAGAGCGCAGGTCCAGCGTGCCGTCCACGTGGGCACGCGCCTTCTCAAGGCGACGGGCCTGCAAGCGGCGGAAGATAACTCGATCTTCTCACCGAGTGGGTACACGCGGCTCGCCGTGCTCGCAGAACAATCAGCTGGGTGCAAGAAGTTCGAGCGCGTTCCAGTCGATGTCGGCTGACATGTCGGGGTTGACCGGCTGCACACAGACATGGTCGGCGCCAGCGTCGTAATGCGCCTGCACACCAGCGCGCACGCGGTCCTCGTCACCCCACACGACCACTGCATCGACAAAGCGGTGCGCACGCTGTTCGATCTCTTGGTCGGTGAAGCCGAGTCGGATCCAGTTGTTGCGATAGTTCGGCAGCGCCGCGTAACGATCGATCTGCTGATTGCCGGCCGCACGTGCCGCGTCGGCATCAGTCGTGAACACCACCTTCTGCTCAACACACAGCAGTGCACCAGGCCCAATGGCTTCACGGGCCATCGCGGTGTGCTCCGGTGTCGTCCAGTACGGGTGTGCGCCGTCGGCCGCCGTTGCCGACAGTTCAAGCATCTTCGGGCCCAGCGCGGCGAGCAGGACGAGCGGCTCGTCGTCGGGTGCGATACCCCGGTACGGCTGGGTCTTCATTGCTGCGAGGTAGTCCCGCATCTTGGTCAGCGGCTTGGAGTAGTCGAGGCCTCGCAGCCCAGCGACCAACGGGCCGTGACTCACGCCCAGGCCGAGCACAAAGCGACCTCCCGTCTGCTCGGCGAGCGTGTTTGCTGCTTGCTTCATCGGCCCAGAGTGACGGTGGAAAATGTTGGCAATGCCGGTGGCGTACTGCAACGTCGTTGTCTGCGAGGCGAGCCATGCCATGTGTGCAAACGGGTCGCGGCCCACGGTGTCGGGAAGCCACAACGTCGAGTAACCGAGCGATTCGATGCGACCAGCAGCCTCAGCTGCCTGCCCTGACGACATCCCGTCGGTGAAGTACCAGACACCTGTCGTGGACAGTCGGTCGCGTGCGGTGGTGCCCGTAGCAGTAGTCATGCTGAGACCTTACGGAACTGCAGCCTCCAACTTCGGGCTGACTGATTGTCAACTCGTCGAAGTCGGCCACGTCACGACCTGCCACTGCCGACCTCCTCACACAACGCAAGCCGTGATTCTTCAGCACCGGAGCCTGCCGCTAGTTTGATCTGCCGTGAGCACAGCGACGATCAGCCTCGGTACAACACGCGATGGGCTTGACCAGCTCAGGCGGCACTGGACTGTCGACGCTCCCAAAGCAGCAATCCTGCTTGTGCACGGCATCGGCGAACACTCCGGCCGCTACGAACACGTGGGCGAGGCACTCGCTGCTGCTGGCTACGACACGCTCGGTTTCGACCAGCGGGGTTTCGGCAAGTCCGGCGGCCGTCGCGCCTTCGTCACTCATTTCACCGAGTTCGTTGACGACATTGCCGACCTGCTCGCCGTGCGGCGCGAACTTGGGGTCCCGGTCGTCTTGATGGGCCATTCGTTGGGTGGCCTGATCTCGGCGGCGTACCTGGTGAGCGACTCTCCGCAGCCTGACCTTGCCGTGCTGAGCGCTCCGGCCCTCAGTGCCGAGATCCCACGGTGGCAACGCGTGGCCATACCGGTACTCAGCCGCGTTGTACCGAAGCTCTATGTGAAATCAGACTTCGACGGGTCGATCCTGACACGCGACGTCGACGTCCAGAAACGCTATGACAATGATCCGCTCCGTGTTGGCGGCTCGACTGCCGCGCTCGGCCGCCAAATCCTTGCTGCAATGAAGGCGACCTCGGCATCAATCGAAGAAATCACACTGCCCACCTACGTGCTGCACGGCGACGCCGACACGCTCGTGCCACCGTCGGCATCAGAGCCAATCGGCCAACTCCCCAACGTCACGCGCAAGTTGTGGGTCGGCCTCCGCCACGAATGCATGAACGAGCCCGAGTGGCCTGAAGTCGTCGCGGGCATCACCAACTGGCTCGACGCTCACATGCCGTCCTGAGTTCCACGCCCGACGACGAACGAAATCGCCGGCCTCATCGGTAAAGAACTCGCCACTAGCGAAACCGATTTCGGCGATCGTCGTACATCCAGGGCTGTGGCACTGTTCGCGGATGGCTTCGCAGGGCGCGGAGGAGTACGGCTTTCGAATCGACTCGGCTGTCGCACTAGCTTGGGCCCATGGACATCGGCGTCACCATCTTCCCGACCGACCAGACGATCAATCCCGTCGAACTGGCCAAAGAGACGGAGGCCCACGGGTTTGAATCGCTCTGGTTCCCCGAGCACTCGCATATTCCGACCAGTCGGGCGACACCTTGGGGTGGCCGCGAGGGAGCTCCCCCGCTTCCCGAGTTCTACTGGCGCACACACGACCCCTTCGTCACGCTCGGGGCCTGCGCGTCGGTCACCAACACCATCAAACTCGGCACCGGCATCTGCCTGGTTGCGCAACGTGACCCCATCCACACCGCCAAGGAAGTCGCCAGCGTCGACTCCCTCTCCGACGGCCGCATGCTGTTCGGGATCGGGTACGGCTGGAACAAGGAAGAGATGGCACAGCACGGCACTGCCTACGGCGAACGCCGGGAATTGCTGCGCGAGAACATCCTGGCAATGAAGGCGCTGTGGACGCAGGACGAAGCATCGTTCGTCGGCGACAAGGTGCAGATCGAGCCGAGCTGGGCGTGGCCGAAGCCAACGCAGAAGCCGGGTCCCCCCGTCATCCTCGGAGGCGCCGCTGGCCCAAAAACTGCTGCCCACATTGCCGAGTTCTGCGACGGCTGGATGCCGATCGGTGGCCGTCACGGCATCGACGGTTGGGCCAACGTCGTCAAAGCATGTGAAGACATCGGGCGCAATCCGGCAGAGATCGAACTCGGAATGTTCGGTGTGCCCGACAGCGAAGAAAAGCTCACCGCACTGGCCGAGCAGGGGCTTAAGCGAGCGGTGTTCATTCTGTCACAGGGCCCGCGTGACGACGTCATGGCGGACCTCGAACGGTTCGCCCCGTTCATCGACGCCATGCGCGACGCCTGACCTGACGCGCCTCCAGTCCGCACCCGACCGAAGAGCTCATTGTCACACCGAGGTCAGACCGTTAGGGGCGGTCGGTGGAGTTGCGGGCGACGTCGACAGTGGCAACCCAGAGCTTGCCGGTTGCGGTGCCGGCTGCTGCTGACGGGTGTGAGTCTTCGCAGGTGAGGGTGAACAACCGGTTGCCGTCGTCACCTCCCAGCATGCAGGCATATGTGTTGTCCTCAGTCGCCAGCTGATGCGTGATCTCGCCGCCCTCGAGGACCCGCACAACTTGTTTGCCAAGTGCATCGGAGTACCAGATGCCACCGTCGGCATCGATCGTGCACCCGTCGGGCGCAGTGCCCTCGGCCGTGGCCCAGATGCGTCGATTTGCCAACGTGGCGTCATCGTTGATGTCCCACGCGGTGTACTGCCCGCCGAACGACTCGCCAACGATGAGCGTCTTCCCGTGGTCGACGATGACCGAGCCATTCGGGAACATGAGATCCGTGGCGGCGACCTCGACGGATCCGTCGGCTCGTACGAGCGCCAACGAGGCCATGGCGAACTCGTCGCCAGCCTCCATGTCGAAGCCGAAGTTACCGACGTACGCGTTGCCTGCAATGTCCATGACTATGTCGTTGCAATGACCGTTGGCCACGCCGCCGAGGTCGGCATGCTCGACGACGGAACCATCCGATTCGACGCGCATCAGCTTGCGGTCCACCATCGACACGAACACCAATCGCCCGTCAGGCAGCCAGTCAAGCCCAGACGGACGACCGTTGTATTCGACCTCGACGTTGCGGACCCCATCGGCACCGACGGTGGAAATCGTCTGCTGGTAGAAGTCGCTGAACCAGAACTTGCCGTCATGCCAACGCGGCCCTTCGCCGAAGTCGATGCCGTCGATCACCAGTTCCCAGGTCATGGAACCGACAGTACCCCGCTGCTCATCATCGAACCCTCCGGCCTGGACCGACCAGTGGCCATCGAGGGCATCCACAAGCCGCCTCAACAGCGACGAGCCGCGCGTCGCACAGAATCCGTAGGCCACGTCCGGATCGTCGGCCGGATGAAACCACTGCAAAGTCTTATCGGATTCGAAGGCGATGTCGTGAGACGGTGCGCCAGA
>CALCXK010000033.1 GCA_937905835.1 uncultured Ilumatobacter sp.
AAGCCTTTGTTTCGCGGAGTCTGTGCCTCCTCGATCACGCCCTTTCATCCCGATGGAAGTTTGTGGCTCGAGCGTCTGAAGCCTCACATCGACTGGCTGATTGCAGAGCGAGTTGATGCCATTTCACCACTCGGTAGTTCCGGTGAGTTTCCGGCAATGGAGTGTGCAGACCGCGAGCGGATGCTGGCGGCAGCACTGGAGGCAATCGCGGGACGTGTCCCCGTCGTCGCCGGAACACATGACTATTCCACCGCGCGCACGGTCCAGTTGTCGAAGTTCGCCGAATCCGCAGGCGCCGATGCGCTGCTGATTGTTCCACCCTACTACATGGCGCCGACTCCAGTGCAGGTGATGGACCACTATCGCCGTGTTGCCGAGGCAGTTTCGATCCCCATCATCGTCTACCACAACATCCCGCTGACGTCGGTTGATCTGACAACTGAGCATCTGCTGAAGTTGTACGAGGAGCGTGCGATCGCCGGGGTCAAGATGTCTCATCCCGAGCCAGATCGCCAGTGCCAGTTACTGCAAGCCACGCATGGAGCATTCTCGGTCTACGCAGGGATCGACACGGCCGCGTTTGAGGGGCTGTGCCACGGCTCCCACGGCTGGATTTCGGGGATTCCGAGCACGGTTCCTGCCGCTGCTCGACGGCTGTATGAACTGATTGCCATCGAGGGGAATCTGCCCGAGGCCCGCACCTTGTGGCAGAAGCTCGCGCCGCTGATGCGATTGCAATTTCAGGCTTACCACTCCAAGGGCGAAGGGGCGCACTGGTTCAGCACGATGAAAGCCGCACTCAATATGATCGGTCCGCCGGTCGGAGATCCGCAGCCACCCATTCAGCCGCTGCCGGAGGCTCATCGAAAGACACTGGCCGACATGCTGGTCAACCTGGGCTATGAAGTTCACTCGGAGGGAAGGGGATGAATCCCAGAATCGCCGACTTGCCCGATGCCACGTTCAGAGAGCCTGCGGATGCGAACGCGCACGCTGGGACCGCGAGCAGCACGCAACCGGCAGTTGCTGAATCCAGCGGTGTCGTGACTCGCATTATTGACGCTCCCGATGTCGTGCTTGTCGGTAGTGGGATCATGTCGTCGACAGTGGCGGTGATGCTCAAGCGGCTTGATCCGCGACTTCGAATTCAGATGGTCGAGGTGGCGCCCGAGCTCGCGCGGGAAGCCTCGGACGGCTGGAACAACGCGGGGACCGGGCACGCCGGTGTGTGTGAGATGAGCTACACCCCGACTCGCGATCCCGATGGTCACGTTCCGATTGCGAGCGCACTGCGCATCTTCGAACAATTTGAGCACTCGAAGCAGTTCTGGGGAGCGATGGCCGCCACAGGCGTGGTGGACGACCCGACAGGCTTCATTCACGCGGTTCCGCATCTCTGCTTTGTGAAGGGGGCTGACGATGTCGACTTCCTGCAGGCTCGGCACGCGGCGATGAAGGAGCATCATTTCTTTCGCGGCATGCAACTCACCACCGACGCAACCGTCATTCAAGACTGGGCGCCGCTTGTGATGGAAGGCCGCGAACCCGGCCCGGTGGCGGCGACGGTGGGTGATGGCACGGAGGTCAACTACGGTCTGCTCGCACGACGACTCTGCGGCTGGCTCGCGCTGCAAGAGCACTGTGGTGTCGCGACCGGTTGGAAGGTGACGCGGCTGCACCGCGGCGACGGCCAGTGGCAGCTTGGATTGCGCTGCGTCGCTACGGGGGAAGTGCGCGAACAGCGAGCGAGATTCGTGTTCGTTGGCGCGGGGGGCGGCAGTTTGCCGTTGCTGCAGACGACCGGACTCGCGGAGGTCGCGGGGTTGGGCGGCTTTCCCATCGGCGGCCAGTGGCTCGTGTGCGATGAGCCCGCGATCTGCGCGCAGCACGAGGCGAAGGTCTATGGCGCTACTCCGCCATCGTCGCCCAGCCTGGGCTCAGGACATCTCGACGTGCGGCGGCTCAATGGTCAGCGACAGCTTCTCTTTGGCCCGTTTGCCTCGTGGACAACACGGTTCCTCAAGCATTCCGGGCAATGGAGCGATCTGCCTCGCTCCATTCGCCTGAACAATTTGACCTCGCTGCTTCGTACGGGCGTCCGCAACTGGTCGCTGGTGCGATATCTGGTGACGCAGGGACTGCAAAACATGGATGATCGCATGCAGGCCCTGCGTGAATACTATCCCAACGCCCGCTCCGAACACTGGCGGCTCGTCCAGGCCGGAATCCGCGTGCAGGCCATTAAGAAAGCAGATCGCGGCGCGGTGTATTTCGGAACCGAGGTGTTCTCCTCCGTGGACCGCTCGCTCGCGGCGCTGCTGGGTGCCTCGCCAGGCGCATCGGTCTCGGTGAACATCGCGCTCGAAATCGTCCAGACCTGCCTGCCTCATCTGCTCGCCAGCGCCGAAGGACGAGAGCGCATGAGGCAGATGATCCCGACCTTCGACATCGATCTCAGGCAGCCCGGCAACGCGGCCTTGTTCGAGAAAAACACCCGCGAGGCCGCAGAGAGACTGCAACTCCTTCCAAACCAATGATCACCCGCACTCAGAAAATCGCCATCGTTACCCACGCTGGCTTAGGAGCTTCACCATGAAAATCGTCCGTTACCAAACTGCGACCGGCCAGACAGCCTACGGGCGGCTTCACGCCGATGGTCGCACGACTCGCCTTGCCGGAGAAATTTTCGGCGAGCTGACGGACACGGGTGAACCGGCTGCCGTCGCAAAACTGCTCGCACCCATCGAACCGCGCGACATCATCTGCATTGGACTCAACTATCGAAAGCACGCCGCCGAGGGAAACCAGCCGATCCCCGAATGGCCGGTCGTGTTCATGAAGAACAGCGGCACACTGCAACATCCCGACGATCCAATTGTGTTGCCGCGCCAGTTGAAGAGCGACGCTGTCGACTACGAATGCGAACTCGCCGTGGTCATCGGCAAAGAGTGTCACAACGTCTCAAAGGCCGACGCCCTGGACTATGTGCTCGGTTACACTTGCGCCAACGACGTCAGCGCTCGCGATTGGCAAATGAAGTACGGTGGCACTCAATGGTGCCGAGGCAAAACGTTCGCCACTTTCTGTCCGCTGGGGCCATGTTTGACAACCGTCGATGAGATTCCAAATCCGAATTCACTCGGCATTCGTACGGTCCTGAATGGCCAGACGATGCAGGACTGGAACACGAACGACATGATTTTTGATGTGCCGACGTTGATTGAATTCCTCAGCGGCAGCACCCGATTGGCGGCGGGCACGGTGATCCTGACCGGTACGCCCCACGGAGTCGGAGGAGCACGCAATCCGCCTGTATATCTGCAACCGGGCGACACCGTGACGATCGAAATCGACGGCATTGGGAAACTGACCAACCCCGTGATTGCGGAAGGTGTAAACGAATGAAAAACCTTTTCTACAAAGAGACTTATAACAACAGAATGCAGCGGCTACTTCCAACGGTTGCTCTGCTCACATTGTGGGGAGGTTGCCTGACATCGAATGCTGAGGAGCCCCGCTTCGTCGATCATTCCCTGCTGATCGCGCCGGAGTACCCATGCACCTGGCCCAGTCATCCCTTTCCCCGATTCGCTATCATCCACTCACGGACGATCGGGCCTGCGTCGGTTTACAACATCGACACACTGCTGATTGATGGAAACACTGGAACGCAGCTCGATGTGCCGCCTCATTCGGTTGCCCGGCCGGAGTTAAAGCGAGAGAAATCGGGACCGCTCGGCCTGGCCTACACGGACAAGATCGAACCTTGGCAGTTCGGCGGCGAAGCGTGTGTTGTCGACGTGCGTGAACTACTCGACAAAGCTCCCAAGGGAACGAGTCCGCTGATTCGACCCGAGCATGTGGAGCGTTTTGAGAAGCAGCATCGGCAGGTTCACTTTGGGGATGTCGTGTTGTTCCGCAGCGATTATTCCGACCACTACTACCGGCCGCTGCCCGAAGGTCGCCGCTTCATTGCCGACATTCTCGACCGTAAGGCGCCCGGTTATCCCGACCCGGATCCCGATTGCATGGAGTTGCTTGGGAAACGGGGTGTGCTCACGCTCGGAACCGACAGCGCGAGCATGGGGCCGCTGCCCGATCTGGCTGAGCCGACGCACTACGCCGGCCTCAAGTTCGGCATGATCTGGACGGAAGGAGCGACCAATCTCGGCGCATTGCCTTCCACCGGAGCCTTCTACTGTCTGCTGGGACCGAAGCACGAAGGAGGACCATATAGCGAAGGTCGAGCGTTCTCGGTCGTCGGTGGCGAACTGCCGAAACGCCTGATCGAATCGTGTCGCAACAAACGGGCGATCGATCTGTCGCCCACGCTGTCGCCGCAACTACCGGTGACATCGCCGGGCATCGGCACTGGCAATCATCGACAGGTGTATCTGAAGGTCGACTTCCTTTATTCCGAATACCTCGACATGTGGCATCACGGACATCTGACGGACGCCATGGCCGGAACGCATCTGGTTCCGCCATCGTACGCACTGCCCGCTGACGACAAACCGATTCCTTACGCGCCGGAAGTGCGTGGCTGGCTTGAAGAGTATGAAAAAAAGTATGGACGACGAGGTTCGAGCACACGGACGACCGAACAGGTTCCCATTGAATGGACCTGTGGCGAGGCACGGGTGATCGATGTTCGTTCTCTGGTCGGTTCGACGCAGCAAGCACACTGGCCCGCTTCGCCCGAGATTACCGTCGAACACGTTCAAGCCTATGAACGAACGACGGGGAACCTGCGACCTGGTGAAGTGGTCATTTTTCGCACTGGGCACAACGACAAGTATCTTCGACCCCAACCGGCCGACGCTGGCTTGTGGCTGGAACCGCTTCAGGGTAAATCCGAAGGCTGGTCCGCTCCTGGTCCCGACGTGATCGCATATCTCAAAGAGAAGGGCATTCGCTGCGTTGCCAGCGACGCCCCCGACCTGGGCGGCGTCGATCCCAGGAAAGCGTTGATGACCTACTGGGCGCTGGGCAGCCGTGAGATGGTCGGCGTCGAGTTCCT
>CALCXK010000034.1 GCA_937905835.1 uncultured Ilumatobacter sp.
TCGTGACCCTCCTCGTGACCCTCCTCGTGATGGTGATCACGATCAGAATGATCCGCTGCAGAGTGGTCCTGGACCTGCTCGCTCATAGTTGCCAAGGTACTGCCAAATCGGCCGGTCGTGTCACGCTCCGGTCAGACCGAAATGTGACAGGCAACCAGGATGGGTTCGTAGTGTTGGGATGGGGCCTTGGCCAATTTCTGCACGTTCGAGCAGTGCTGCAAGCAAGGGGACGCCGTCATTGTTTCCCCGGGCTGTTTGGGCTCGACCTCTACGAAGCACCGAGCGATTGCTGACAAAGTGGATTCGTCGGGGCTGCTGGTCACCCGTGGCATGGGCATGACCGATGCGATAGCGTTCCCGGGGATCACTGCGGACTTCGATGTCGTCAAGGTGGCGGCCGTCACCGCTGCGTCAGTCGACACGAATCGCCATGTTGCGGCCCACCCCTGCGAGATGGTGTCGGCCGCTACTGCAGCTGGCTCATTGATGGGGGCGTGTTGAAACAACTCACCGGAACGGACGTCAGCTTCTTGCTGATGGAAACAGCGAACACGTACGGGCACGTCAACGGGTTGTCGATTTACGAACGGCCGTCGCCTGACTTTGATCCGTTCACTGAAGTCCGCAATCGACTCGGGATCATGGTTGGCCATCTCGAACCACTTCGCCGCAAGGTCGTCGAAGTGCCGTTCGAACTCGACCGGCCGTACTGGGTCGAAGACGCCGACTTCGACCTCGACTTCCACGTTCGCCACATCGGTCTCGCACCGCCGGGCGCTGTTGACCAGCTCGCCGAACAGGTCGCGCGCATCGTGGGTCGTCGGATGGATCGTGCGCGACCATTGTGGGAGGCCTATGTGATTGAAGGTCTTGCCGACGGTCGTTGGGCGCTGTTACAGAAGACCCATCACGCCACGATCGACGGCGCCTCTGGCGTGATCATGTTGAAGATGTTCACCGACGATTCGCGTGACGCGATCTACCCACTCGAACATCGCGAGTGGGTTGGCGAGCAACCGCCGAGCCGAGCCGAGATGTTGCAAGCCGCGGCGAAGAACCTTGTGATCAATCCGGTCAAGGGCATGCGTCTCTCGCTGAGCGTGCTGCGCGATCTCGCTGATTCGACGAGCGTGAGTGGGCTCGTCACCCAAGTCCGCAAGACGCTCGGTTCGATCACTGCAGGGTCATCCGGTGATTCGACCTCGTCGGTGAGTTTCCCGCTCACGCCGGCACCGTCGACGCCGTGGAACAAGGCGGTCACGCCGCACCGCCGGTTCGCGATGCGATCTGCTGACCTGGCAAACCTCAAGCGTTTGAAGGACGCTACCGGCGGCACCTTGAACGATGTTGTGATGGCGATCTGCACCGGAGCGCTCCGCGCATATCTCATCGAGAAAGATCAGCTGCCCGAGGGACCGTTGCGAGCAATGGTGCCCGTGTCGATCCGCACCGGTCAGGAGGAGGATCCGTGGACCAACCGCGTGTCCGCAATCGTGGCCGACCTGCCGACGTACTGCGACGACCCGATCGAGCGTGTTGGGTTGTGTCGAGACGCGATGAACGCGGCAAAGGGCCAGCTCGATCTGGTGCCTGCCGACACGCTCGGCGAGGCGGCCGATTACACGTCTCCGGTCGTCGCTGCCGCGGCGATTCGGCTGGTGTCACGACTCAAACTCGCCGATCGCCTGAATTCGCCTATCAACGTCGTGATCTCGAACGTGCCAGGGCCTCGCGAGGCGCTGTACTTCGCCGGGGCGAAGCTCGATGCCTACATTCCGGTCTCGACGATTTCCGACGGCATCGGCCTGAATATCACGGTGCACAGCTACGAAGATCGCCTCGACTTCGGTCTGATTTCCGACCGTGAACTGATCCCAGATCTCTGGCACCTGGTCGATTTGCACATCGACGAGATCGCCCGCCTCTTCGAGGCAACTGGTGCCGAATGGGCCGTCGAGCCTGGACCGAAGCTGATGCGCAACGGTGGTGATGGCGTTGAGGCGGTTCCGGCGAGCAGTGGAGTTGTCAAGAAGATGATCGCTGATCGCGCCGCTGCAGAAATTCAGCAGCGCAGGCGAACCGCCGTCAAGAAGGCGCCTGCC
>CALCXK010000035.1 GCA_937905835.1 uncultured Ilumatobacter sp.
ACCCCAAGATCGCCACGGTCGTCGGCGCCGATCTCGACGCCTTCTGCCAGCTCAGGCCGGGCGACCTCGTCCGGTTCGTCCCCGTCACGCCAGCCGAGGCCATCCTGATAGCGCGTACACGCGCAGCTGCGTTTGAGAAGTTTCTCGACAACGAATTGCTGAGCGCTCGTCGTTTGGCTCAGCGCCTCGCCGAAACCGACCTGATCGGCGATGTCGGCACTGACTGAGCAGGCGGTGCGTCAGCCGAGGATGTCGGCAAGCGCACCCAAGAGCGTCGTGACGTTGCGCTGGCGGGCGGTGTGGCCCATGGTGCCGATACGCCAGACCTTGCCGGCCACGGGGCCGAGCCCACCGCCAATCTCGATGCCGTAGTCACGGAGCAGTTGCGTCCGCACCTCGGCTTCGCTCAACGAACCGAGGCGGCCCTCCGGAATCGAGACAGAGGTGAGCGGTGCGAGGCGATGCCCTTCTGCAGCGAAAAGTTCGAAATCGAGCCCCTGCATCCCCGCTTTGACAGCGTCACCTGCAGCCTGGTGGCGGGAGCGAACTTCGTCAAGGCCTTCGTCGAGCACGACGCCGAGGCCAGCGTGCAGCGACATGATCATCGAGATCGGAGCGGTGTGGTGATATGCCCGAGCGCCGGAGCCGGTGACGTACCCGGCGATCATGTTGAGGTCGAGATACCACGACTGCGGCTTCGGCAGAATGCGTTCGATCGCACGATCCGACACCGTGAGTGGTGCGAGGCCAGGTGCGACCCCCAGGCATTTTTGGGTACCGCTGTAGGCGATGTCGACATCCCATTCGTCGACACGCAAGTCGACGCCGCCGAGCGACGTGACGCAGTCGGCGAGGAGTAGTGCGTCGCCTTTCCTTGCACCCATCGCTGCGATATCGCTTTGCACCCCGGTGGAGGTCTCGGCGTGGACCATCGCGAACATCGCCGGGTTTGGGTGGGCAGCAACCATCCGGTCAATGTCGATCGGCTGGCCCCAGTCGTGATCGACGGCAATTGCCTCCGCACCGGTGCGGCCGACGACATCGACCATGCGCCCGCCGAACACGCCGTTCACCCCGACGACGACCGTGTCTCCAGGTCCGACGAAATTGACGATCGCCGCTTCCATGCCAGCCGACCCGGTGCCCGAGACCGGGAAAGTGAGCGCGTTCGCCGTGCCGAAAACCGTGCGGAGGCGCTCGTTGGTTTCATCGAGTAGAGCGATGAATTCAGGATCGAGGTGTCCGAGCATCGGCTTGCCCAACGCCTGGACGGCTTCGGGATACGGGTTACACGGGCCTGGGCCCATCAGGAGGCGATCAGACAACGTCATGTCGCCGACTGTATTCGTCCAAAAAATGCTCGGTGTAGTCGACCGCAGACAGGGGCCCGATTTCCGTCAGACCGGTCGAGATCTCAACTCTGCAATGACGTGCTCAATGTCGTCAGACGTCGTGTGCAGGTGTGGTGAGATTCGCAAGCCACCGCGCCGAGCATCGACGAAAATGCCTGCATCGGCGAGCCGAGCGACGTCGTCGTCGGTCCCGGTGACGATGGACGTCCCGCTGCGAAGGAGCGGGTCGTGCGGGCTGACGACGAGATGACCGAGTGCGTCGATCAACGCGTCGATCTGGTGCTGGTTGTGCTCGCGAACTGTGGTGACACCGACCCTTGCGATCGCATCGATCGAGTGGCGGGCTGCAGCGTATGGCAGGACCGTCGGGGTGCCGCCCCAGAACCGGAGCGCATCGTCGGCGTAGCGGAACTCGTGGATGTTGAACTCGAACGGATCCTTATGTGAGAACCAGCCAACGTCGTTCGGTTCGCAGCGATCGATCATGCCGGGGCGGGCCCACAACCACCCAGCGCCAGGACCGCCGCTCAACCACTTGACGCACGATCCGACGATGAAGTCGGCTCGCACGATTGACACGTCGATCGGAATGACACCAACCGACTGGGCGGTGTCGACGATCGAGAGTGCGCCGGCCGCTCGAGCGACTTCGGCGATCGCGTCAACGGGCAGAAGCTCACCGGTGTTTGAATGGACCTGCGTCACGACGGCGACGTCGACATTTGTGAGGTGCCGCTGCCAGCACGCGGGATCGAGAGCGTCCTCGTCAACGCCGATGAAGCGCACTGCGTAGCCGGCGTGTTGGCAGACGTAGCCGACCGACGGGAAGGCATCTTCGGTGAGCAAGACGACCGGTTGATCGGCCTCGAACGTTGAGCGGAGTGCGCCGAGGATTTTGGTGAGGCCGCTCGACACGTTGCTCTGCGGGCAGATCGATGAGGTGTCGGCTCCGAGGAGATGTGCCAGCGACGTGCGGAACCCGTCGATGATGCCGAGCCAGTGTGGCCACACCGCCGCCGTGTCGTGTTCCCAGACGTCGAGCGCACCACCCACTGCCTCGAGCGTGCCGCGAACCGGGAGGCCGACCGAATGACTGAGGAGATACGTGCCCTCGCGGTCGGTAAAGATTTCCGGCTCGGTCATTGTGGCGTCAGGAGTTTACGGAGCGCAGCGACGTCGGTGTGCCGTGTTGGAATGTCGTCGCGGTCGGCGGCGAGTCGTCGATCCCGGAGTCCTTCGAGTGCCTGCAGCAAGATCGACAGTGGCGGGCCGCTCGCGGTGAGCCCGTCGAGATGCTCTGGCGGGATGCCGTCGGCAGGGCGTTGGATGAAGTTGGCGACGAGGTCGTCGTGATGCTGAGCTGCCGCGGCCCCGTGCGCCGTACAGACATCAAGGAACGCTGCGGCATGCTTCTGAAACCATGGTTGGTCGCTGGACGCTTGCTGGCCGAGGAACGTGTCGAGCAGGTTTGGGTGCCGGTAGGCGGCACGGAGTTGCTGCTGCTCGCTGGGTGTGAGGTACGGGAACTTTTCGGCGACGACCTGGTTGTACGACAGGTCGGTCGGGCTGCAGAGCCCGAGCAGCATGTCGATTTGGTTGAAGGCGGCAAAGTCACCGGCGTTTGCGCCGCGGTACTCGGTGCTTCCAACTCGGTGGGGCCGGTAGTACGGCCGGACGCAGAAGAAGAACTCGTCGACGTCGAGTACCTGGCCGAGTTCGGTGTTCATCGTCAGGGCGTCGGTCAGCGCGTCCTTGGCAACGATGAGGAGGTCGTGCACGGCAGGGTGCGAAACGCCCATCGGGTGGATGTGGCCGAGGGCATCGGCGGCACGCATGTACTTGAAGGCTGAGCGCGTGTTGTAGTCGAGAAAGGTGGTCTCGGCCTCGCGCCACGTGAAGGTGCGGTACCGACCGTTGACCGCTCGGTTATAGGTCTCCATATGGCTCGTGACGAACCGTGGGGCGGTGCCGAGCGTGGCGCCGAGATGGAGGGCGAGAGTCGAGGCCTCAACGAGCGGGGAAGTACGTTCGCGGGACGGCTCGGTGATCTCGTGACGTCGGCACGCGGCCATGTAGTAGCCCACATTGCCGAGGAGTTCGAAGGCAAGATCGAACCCTTCGTCGGTGTTGCCTTCTTCGAGGATCGGCACGATGAGGTCCCGCCCCGCTTCGAGCAGATTCGCTTTGAGGTCGTCGCCGATGCCGTCGACGTTCGACCGGTTGCCTTGCTGGGCGTACAGGTCTTCGAGTGCCGTATTAAGATCGACGAACTGGCTGCGGATCCAGGCGTCGAACGCAGCGACGCGCGGTGTCGTCGTTGAATGTTGGCGGGCGTCAGTCATCGGGGCCTCGAAATCGGGTGGGAGAGCAGTTCGGTGCGAAGTGAGAACTGATTCCCGTTTCATTCCGAACTGTAGCCTGCGAACGTGGCCAATGGAAACGCAGATCTCGCCGGTCTGGCAGGGCGTACGGTCTCGGCACGATCCGACAGCCGGCGATCGCGGGAGCGGTTGATCGATGCCGTTCAGCTCTGGATGCAAGAGCACTCGGCGCCTCCTGAGCGGCTCGTCGACGTCGCAGCTGCAGCAGGCGTGTCGACGGCGACCGCATATCGGCACTTCGCTTCGGTCGACGATCTCATTCGGGCGTTCGTGCTCCAACTTCCCGTCCGAGCAGCCGAGCTGTTCGCTACATCAGGCGGACAGTCAACTGACCCACTGGACTCGCTCACCCGTTGGAACCAGAGTTGGGTCGCGGCCTGCGTCGAGCACGGCGAGTTGGCTGTTCACCTTCGTTCGCCTGTGGGGTTCCTGCAACGGCGCAGTGACGGCGACCCGGCGATCACGTTCGCATGCAGCCTGATCGAACCGCTACTCCAACAGTTCGACGGTGATGTGACGATGATGCTCTTCACCTGGAATGTCACGAGTGACCCACGCGAGGTGCTCGACCTGCAGCGCCTCGGGTGGCCGGTGAACAAAATTGCCAACTACGTGACTCGGGTGGTGCTCGCTACGCCGTCTCCCGACTGAGCTCCGCAGTTGCCCGGTAGTGAGCCATCAACAATCAGTGGCCGGTCAGCGCGCAATTCGAAAGCCGATGTTCCCCGTTGCCGTGTCTGGCGTGTTTGAGCTGCGCGCGGCTACCCGGTAGCGAAAGCAGTAGGAGTCGTGACAGAGGTACGACCCGCCCTTCATGGTGCGTGGCAACGACGGTGACTGCCTGATTGGTGCGCAGCACGAGATTGCAGGAGCTGACGACGGCCGACGAGTGAATGCATCGTCACACCACTCCCAGACGTTGCCGACAGTATTAAACAGCCCAAACCCGTTCGGCTCGAACGTGTCGACTGGAGCGGTGCCGTACCACTCATCGTCACACGTGTTGTCCGATGGAAACGTTCCATGCCAAATGTTGCAACAGTGTTTACCATCTGGATAGAGCTCATTGCCCCATGGATATATCGCCTGGTCAAGCCCACCCCGGGCGGCAAACTCCCACTCGGCTTCGGTCGGCAGACGGGCACTCGCCCACGTGCAATAGGCGATCGCATCGTTCCAGCTGACGTGGACCACCGGGTGATTGGATCGTGTCGCCGTGTCACTCTGGCGGCCCTCAGGATGACGCCACGAAGCCCCGAACACTCGCCGCCACCACTCGGCGCCGACCACACGTGCCGACTCGTCGGACTGCTCCGGTAGCAGCCCGGCGAAGACGAACGACCAACCGTCTACTTCAGCTTGTGTGGTGTGTCCGGTCGCATCGACGAAGGTCGCGAACTCGCCGGTGGTGACCGCTGTTGTGCTGATCGCGAACGGGCTGACGTCGACGTTGCGACCCGGTTGTTCACCATCTTGGGGGTACCCGAACGGGCCGTCGGTCCCCATCCGAAATCGCCCGCCAGCGAGCTGGACGAGTGTGGATGCGTCGATGTCAGCCACGGTGATGCAGGTCGTACTCCGCCATGAAGTACGGATGAGTCGGGTCGAACTCGGTGAGCGGGGCCGGATCATCGACCCGTCCGATCGGGCGGATTTCTGAGCCGTTAATGCCGAGGCGTTCGTCGCCGAGCGCAGCGCGCCCTGCTTCGATGCTGGCCCTCAATGTGGCCAGGATGATCGGGTGCTCGGCGGCGACATCGTGCGCTTCACCGATGTCGCTGGTGAGGTCGTACAGCTCGGTGACGTCCTGGCCGTCCCGAACGAGGTGTAGCTTCCATCGACCCCTCCGGACGGCACCGATATTCGCACCGCGAATGAAGAAGAAGTCCCGGTCGTTGTCGACAACGTTGCCTGCAAGGCCGAGGAGCGGGCTGATGTCGTCACCGTCGATCACTCGGTCGTCGGGCAGGCTGGCCCCAGCCAGCGCCGCAAGTGTCGGATAGAAGTCCATCGCTGTCGCCATCTGGTCACACTCGACGCCAGCGGCCACATGACCGGGCCAGCGGACGATGCAGGGCACACGTTGCCCTCCGTCCCACGTGGTTCCCTTGGAGCCGCGGAGCGGCCCATTGCTTCCTGACCCGCCCTTGCTTGCGTCGAGGGCACCGTTGTCCGATGTGAAGATCATGATGGTGTCATCGTCCAACCCGAGCGCTGTGAGTTCGGCGAGCAGCGCCTCGGTCGCCCAGTCGATGCAACGCACAGCAGCCCCGTAGTCACCATTGTTCGAGAGGTCGCGGAACCGGTCTTGCACGTAAATCGGCAGGTGGACGTACATGTGTGCGAAGTACAGGAAGAACGGCCGGTCACGATTGGTGCGGATGAAGTCGACAGCGTGCTCGACATACCGCTCGGTCAGGGCAGCTTGGTCGGGCTGCGCTTCGGCGACTTTGTCGTCGAGTAAGACGGGGAGCGGCGGCCGGATGAACGGTTCGGTGCAGCCTGTTTGGCGGACCAGCGCGGTCAGGTCGTCGAGGCTCATCGCATCAGGGCTGTCGGCCTGGCGACCCATGTCGTTGCTGTAGGGAATGCCGAAGTAGCCGTCGAACCCGTGGCTGGTGGGCAGGAAGTCGGGCTGATCACCGCAGTGCCACTTGCCAATCAATTGCGTGGCGTAGCCGGCCGACTTCAGCAGCTTGGCGATCGTGATCTCGTCGGGGTTGAGCCCGACGCCCCAGCCCGGGAACAGCACGCCGCCCAGGCTTCCCGAGGCTGCGCCACCAAACCCGACGCGCGTCGGATAGCACCCGGTCAGCATGGAGGCCCGAGATGGCGAACACACCGGCGATGCCATGTAGAAGTCGGTGAGACGCGTCCCCTCCGCTGCCATCTGATCGAGTGCAGGTGTCTGGTTGACCTCGGAGCCGTAGCAGCCCAGGTCTCCGTATCCCAGATCGTCACAGTTGATCAGAATGATGTTGGGCTGGCGGCTCGTGGGTTCCATCAGAACCCGAGTGTGTCAATCTGGCGGGGCAGGAGGCGAGTTGGTGGCGGCTGCCTCGGTGAGCAGAGTTCCACAGTCAGCGATCTGACCTTGCAACTGCTCGACAATCGGGCTGATCTGCGCCTCAGTGAAACGGGGGAGTGATGTGCTTCGGGCAGTTCCACGCAGTGGCGAGGATTTCGATCGTGATCGCCCAGTCAATGCTGTGGCCAACGCTGACGGCGTGCCAGCGATGTCGAAGAAGTCGGTCACGGTGTCGTGAGTGCAGCGGGATGTCGTCGGTGACCGCGGTAGACGCTGCCGCTTCGTCGAAGGCGCGTGACCGGTCGGTTCCCCACCGCGCGCAACAGAGCGAAGTCAGTGTCGATGTCGCGTTCGCCCGTTTTGAAATCGGGTGCAGATCGAGTTCAGATGAGTCGGGCGGCGTGTGCGATGTCGTCCGTTGTCAGGGTAAGTAGCGATTCGCGGCAGAGGTCGCCACCGTCGGAGTGGAGGCGAAGTGCCTGGCGGTTGACGGCCTGTTCGAACAAAGTTCGTGCATACCGGGCGTTGCCAAAGCCGGGTTGGCCGCGCCCTCGTTGGAATGCGCTGACCAGTGCGGCGTCGGCGTCAGGGCTGATCTCGTAGTCTGAATCGGCCGCCAAGCGCCTGATTATTTTGACCAATTCAGCGTCGTCGTAGTCGCCGAAGTTGATTTCACGCGAGAAGCGGGATCGCAGGCCAGGATTTGAATCGAGAAAGTGACGCATCAGGTCGGGGTAGCCCGCCACGATCACGACGAGCCGGCTGCGATGGTCTTCCATCCGCTTGATGAGGGTCTCGATTGCTTCCGACCCGAAGTCAAGGCTCGCCGGCCCAGGTGGCGAGAGCGCGTAGGCCTCGTCGATGAAGAGCACACCGTCGAGCGCTCGCTTGATTGAGCGGTTGGTCTTGAAAGCCGTGTGGCCCACGTACTGGCCGACGAGGCGCGCTCGGTCGACTTCGATCAGGTGGCCGCGCTCAAGGAGGCCGAGGGCACCGAACATCTCGGCCACGAGCCGGGCGACAGTGGTCTTGCCGGTGCCCGGATTGCCGGTGAAGACGAGGTGGTGACTGGTCTCCATTTGCGAGAGCCCGTGATCGCGTCGTTGCTGCTGAACGCTGAGCAGCGCGATCAGGGTGGTGACTTGTTCTTTGACCGAGTCGAGCCCAACGAGTGCGTCGAGGTCGGCGCGAACGTCGTCCGGCGTCCGGACGGGCCGGCTGCGGTTGCCGCCGAGATCGGCGTTCTGATCAGATACTCGTCGCTCGACGTCGCCGATCAACTTGCCGACGCCTTCCTTGGCCTGCCGAATACGGCGGGCGATCTCGCGTGGTCCACGTGACATGGAGTCCGACGGTAGCGAGCCCTTTGGCTCCGGGTGCACTCCGGCGGAACGCAGTGGCTCCAAGATCGGGGTTCAGCCCCGCGCCCCGGTTTTGTGTGAGCGATTGCAGCGTCGGTTCCCGGAATCGCTCACACAGAACACTGGCCCCGGTTTTGTGTGAGCGATTGCAGCGTCGGTTCCCGGAATCGCTCACACAGAATCTGGGGTGCGGTGGCTGTCCTGGTTGGCAGGGGGTGTTCCCGGCTACTCGGAGCCGGTCCGCTCGCTTGGCGGATGGAGAAGGTGCGAAGCTCGGCAGCGTATGACGTCCACTACCGAGCATCACGCCGCGATCATCGAGGGCGTCGACCGGGTCTGTTCCGACTTCGGCGACGAATACTGGTCGGCGAAAGACCAGGCGCACGAGTTTCCGTGGGAGTTCTACGACGCAATGGCGGCGGGCGGCTGGGTCGGCATTGCGATCCCCGATCAGTACGGCGGGGGAGGGCAGGGCATCACCGAGGGTGCATTGGTCCTCAACCGCGTGGCCGCCTCAGGCGCAGCGATGAACGGTTCGACAGCGATCCACCTCACGATGTTCGGCCTCGCACCTGTCATCAAGTTCGGCAACAAGCAGCTGAAGGACACATTCCTGCCGCGTGCTGCTGCCGGTGACCTCCACGTCGCGTTTGGCGTGACCGAACCCGATGCCGGGACCGACACCAGCCGGATCTCGACCCGCGCAGTTGACGACGAGATGGGCGGCTTCATCATCTCAGGTCGCAAGATCTGGACATCGAAGGCACTCGAATCGGAAGTCTGCCTACTCCTTGCTCGGACCGACGGTGAGCCGGGTGAGGGCTTCGGTGGGTTGTCGCTCTTCCTTGTCGACCTCGACCCGAAGTACTGCGACATCGCACCCATTCCGAAGCTCGGTCGCAATGCCGTGGCGTCATGCGAAGTTGCCTACGACGAGCTGCCGGTCGAAGGATGGCGAATGGTCGGCGAGCGCGGACGCGGCTTTCAACACATCTTGCACGGGCTCAACGCTGAGCGGATCCTGCTTGCTTCGATGGCCTGCGGCATCGGCGAGGTTGCCCTCCGACGAGCAATCAGCTACGCCAAGGAACGTGAGGTGTTCGGTCGGCCGATCGGCAAGAACCAGGCGATCTCACACCCGCTCGCCAAGGCGCACATGGAACTGCAGGCGGCGTACACGATGATGGCCGTGGCAGCCGAGCGATATGACGCCGGCCTCGAGTGCGGCGAGCAGGCGAACACGGCCAAATACCTGGCGGCCGAGGCGTCGTATTTCGCTGCTGATCAGGCGGTTCAGACGCACGGGGGGCTTGGCTATGCGGTGGAGTATCACGTCGAGCGGTATTGGCGCGAAGCCCGACTGCAGCGGCTGGCGCCGGTCAGTCAGGAGATGACCCTGAACTACATCGCGCAGAACGTTCTTGGCCTGCCCAAGTCATACTGAATGTCCACTTTTGACCCGAGGGGAAGTGGAATTGTCAGCAGATGGCGCGGACGTAGGGGTACGGGTTGACGGCTCGTCCGCCTCCCGGATGGACTTCGAAGTGCAGATGGGGCGTGCCAGCGTTACCTGTTTGGCCGTTGCGGCCGATCTGTTGGCCTTGCGAGACCGGCCCACTGCTGCCGACATAGCTGCTGAGGTGTGCGTAGTAGTACTTCGTCCCGCTGTTTCCAGTGAGCCAGGCGGCGTTGCCGCCGAGACGGTTGCTGGAGAACCGAACGGTGCCCGATTCGGTAGCGATGATCGCCACACCCGGCGCAGCGATCATGTCGACCCCCTGGTGGCTCCGACCACCCGAGCGCGGAGCGCCCCAGGTGTCAGCGAACCCGTAGTTGCCGACAATTGGGCAGACCATTCCTTTACCCGCATTCGACGGTGGAGGTGATGTTGGCGCACCGCCACCTGAGCTGTTGGTCGCTGTGTTCCTAGCGTCTTGCCGTGCGGCCGCCGCCTTGTCGGCCGCAGCTTTCGACGCGGCAGCCTCCTGGCGAGCGCGTTTCTCGCGTTGACGTTGCAGCTCATGCTCGATTGCATCGTCGATGACGCGCTGCGACTCGACCTTTTGTAGCTGGACGATCTGGACCTCGGCCTGCTTCTCCAACTCGGTGAAGTTCTTTTGCGCTGCGGTTTGCTGCGCCTTCTGCCGTTCGAGCTTTGCGCGAGTCGCACCAACGTCGACGATGATGGCGTCGAAGTCGTCAAGTTCGACGTTCGCGGTCTCGATCGTCACGGCGGCGAGTACATCTGCAGTCAGCTGGTCGGTTGCATCGGAAAAATCGCCGAGAAGGAGGAAGCTGGATCCGCCCGACTGGGTGAACCGCCGGATCGCGGACGCCTCGAGTGACGTCTGCATCTCGTTGGCCTGGAGTTCGACCACTGCGAGCTGGGCTTCGGTTTCGGCAATCCCGATAATCAGCGTGGCGATCGCCGACTCGGCATCGAACATGGCTTGGGCGGCGGCATTTGCTCGGTCTCGGGCGGCCTGGATCTCGCGCGCTGCTTGCTTCGCCTCTGCGCTGCCGTGGTCAGCTCCGACGGTCGACCCGACACCGACAGTGGCGAGGCCAAGTGCCACAGCGATGATCACAGAAGCGACACGGGGCCGCGAACGGTAGCGGCGGCGCGGAAGTCGGTATGGGGCTGATGGCAACACGGCAACTGACGGTAGTTCGGTGAGAGCGCCAGATGGGGGCGGTACGCGATTCCGGTTCAGTTGTTGTTGTTGAGCGGCTGTTCAAAGCCAGTGATTGACAGTTTCCGACACCCGCTCAGCAACACGTTGCAGCATGCTTCGGTCGGCCCACTGTGCCGGGTCGAGAAGAATTGTGTGATCGAGGTCTTCATCGAGGTGTTGGTCGAGGACCTGCACGACAGCAGGATCGAAGATGACGATATTGGCTTCGTCGTCGTGACGTAGCGAACGTTGGTTGAAGTTCGCCGATCCGACCGATGCAACGATGCCGTCGACGGTCATCACCTTGGCGTGCATCATCGACACCTCATAGGTTCGAATCACGACACCCGCATCGAGGAGGCGTTGGTACGACGCCTCGCCGGCGATCTGGATGAATCGCTTGTCGGCGTGCTTTCCCGGCAGCATGATCTCGACGGACACGCCACGATCGACAGCGTTGATCAGCTCTTGCGACAGCTGGACACCGGGGTTGAAGTAGGCCGACGCAATCCTGATGCGGCGCTGCGCACAGGCGATCAGGGTGATCATCAGCCGCCAGATGTCGTTCGATCCGTTTTCGGCGGCAGCCTGGACGACAACACAGGTGGAGTCGCCTGCTGGTGTCATGTCGATGAGTGGTTCGGACATGGGGTCGAATCCGCTGTGGTTGCGGTCGGCCCAATTGTCGATGAAACCGGCCTCGAGACCGGCGACTGCAGGACCTCGGACACGAAGATGTGTGTCGCGGTATTCGTTCTTATTTCGAGCGTTGCCCGACCATTCGTCGGCGATCCCGACACCGCCGATAAAACCGGCGTTACCGTCGACGACGAGGATCTTTCGATGCGTGCGGTTGTTTGCTCCGTTGAGCTGCGGGATCTTCTCGTCGGTGAACGGCCGGAACCAGCGAACGTCGCAGCCGGCCCCTTTCATCACCGACACGAGGCCGTCGTCGAGCTTTCGTTCAGCGAGCGCGTCGATCAGCACGCGCACACGGCAGCCACGATTGGCCGCGCCGGCGAGCGCTCGGGCGAACTGGTCGGCAACATGGCCGGTCCAGAAGACGAAGGTGACGATGTCGACTGTTCGTCTGGCATTGTTGATCGCATCAAGCATTGCTGCAAAAATTTCGTCGCCGTTGCGCAGCACCTCGATCGAGTTGCCCTCTGTGGCGTGGAGGCCGAGGAGCGAGTGCACGCGATGGACCCACTCACGTGTGGTCGCCGTTGCATCAAATTCAGGGGTGCCGCCCACTTGCGACACGCCCATCAGATGACAGCGCCCAGCCAGCTACCGATCACCCAGGTGACGGAGCAGGCAACCACGGCCCAGCCGACCTGTCGGCCTGCAGTTCGAATCATTGAGCGTTCGGTGAACCGGGCCAACACCGCACCGACGGTGGTGGCTGCAATGAGGCCGAGGATGGCCGACGAAATGACTGCTGCATTGCCCTCGATGAAAAACCAGGGAAAGAGCGGGATCAATGCACCGATGGCAAACGCCAAGAACGAGCTGATCGCAGCGGCGGCCGGGTTGCCGGTCCCGTCAGGGTTGACGCCCAGTTCTTCACGAGCGTGCACGTCGAGGGCAATGTCGGGGTCTTGGTGGACCTGTTCGGCCATGCGCTTCGCCGTTTCGGCGTCGGCTCCTTGCCGCCGATAAATGGCCGCGAGCTCGCGGGTCTCCATCTCGGGCTGCTTGGCAATGGATCGCTTCTCAATCGCGAGTTCGCGCTCAACGAGTTCGGCCTGAGCTTTCATTGACACGTACTCGCCCGCGGCCATTGAGGCCGAGCCTGCGAGTAAGCCCGCAACGCCTGCAACGAGCACGTTCGAGCGGGTCGAGGCTGCAGCAGCCACACCCAAAATCAGCGCCACATTGGAGACCAGGCCGTCGCTGACGCCGAACACGGCAGCACGCACTGTGCCACCGGTGACATCACGATGCCGGTGGACCATATAGCTGGGCCCGTGGTCGTGGTCGTGACCCTCCTCGTGACCCTCCTCGTGA
>CALCXK010000036.1 GCA_937905835.1 uncultured Ilumatobacter sp.
TGCCTCCATGGAGCGAAGAACGAATCTATAACCATCCCAGGCCCCGCACAACCTCATGCAAAAATTTTAGTTCAACAGACGCACACCTCGGTCGCAACGGCGCATCCAATGCTCGTCCGGCTCCGGCCCCACGGTGCTGCGATGTCCACCCGGGGCCGAACCGATCATTGCTGTCGGCGACGTGTCCTCGCTTGACTTGTCAACAGCGACCACCATGCAACTCCTCATCGCGCTGCAGCGGCGCGAGGTGTCGAGTATGGAGTTGCTCGATGGGATGCCGAGCAACATCGAACAAATGAATCCCGCAGTCAACGCTGACGTTATGCGGCTACTCCGTCGAGCTGGCGCCATTGTGTGGACAAAGACCAACGTCCCGTACTACGCAGGCGATATGTAGGGCAAACTCGTTGCGACGGCCATGACGCGCCAGAAGACGCAGCAAACGTTGGCGCTCGGGCGAGCTGACGGATTCAGCGTGAGTTCGACCTCGACAGGGACCCGGATTGTCAGCCGTCCTCGCTCCCCCCGGTCGTCGTCAGATTCGTGAAAGTACTGCCACGAGGAAATCGGAATCTTCGCGCAGGCTGCGCAGGTCCCAGGACGAAGCACGGAGATCGATCCGGAGTTCTGCTGCTTCAGCATCCTCGAAGAAGCTGTCGAATTCGTAGCCGCGTCCGGCTCCAAAACCGGTCACAAGGCGACCGTCGTCCGAGAGATGCATTCGGAGCCGTTCGAGAACGACGCGTCGGGTGCTCGCTGCGAGAAAGGCCATCACGTTGCCGGCACACACAATCACGTCGAAAGGCTCACTGATCCCACTCGCTGTGAGGTCGAGTTCTGCAAGATCGCCGACGAGCCAAGCCGGCCCGGGGTGGTCCTCCTCAGCCGCTGCGATTAATTCCGGGTCACCATCGACGCCGACAACGTCGTGTCCACGGTCAAACAAGATGGCACCAACGCGGCCAGGGCCGCAGCCAGCGTCGAGGATGCGGGAGCCGCGCCCGGCCATCGCATCGACAAGCCGCGCCTCACCCCCGAGATCAAACCCCTCCGCGGCAAGGCCACGAAATCGCTGGATGTATCGCTGCGAGTGTTCCGGGTCTTCTTCGATGATTCTGGTCCACTCGCTGCGCTCCGTCATGACGGGAATCGTACGGGTTTGGGCCCCTCGACTCCGCTGCAGGACCGCCGTTGAGCCAGCGCCCAAAAACGACGAGCCAGGTGGGGTCACTCTTCGAGGTGGCCCCACCATCCCTGCGCCGAGTCGTTGTTCGTAAATCACTTGGGCACCATCGTTCCGGGACGAGCAGCTGGCTCGTACTCTCCCCAGTGAAATGAACGCCAACAACACATACGAAGCAGACCAGATTCAAGCCCTCAGTGGCCTCGGCCATGTCAGGGCAAGGCCCCTCATGTACCTGGGTTCTGCTGGCGTTGGAGTCACCGGGCTCCACCATCTCATCTGGGAGATCGTCGACAACTCTGTCGACGAAGCAATGGCCGGGCACGGCGACCGCATCGAAGCCACGCTGCACCGCGACGGCTCGGTCTCCGTCCACGACAACGGTCGAGGCGTCCCAGTCGGGAACATGAAAGACGGCCCCCACAAAGGTCGATCAGCGCTTGAAGTGGTGCTGTGCGAGACCAACGCTGGCGGAAAGTTCGACTCCGACAGCTACAAGGTCTCCGGTGGCCTCCACGGTGTGGGCGCATCCGTCGTCACCGCGCTGTCCAGCAAAATTGCCGCTGAGGTCCGTCGAGAAGGCAACGTCCACCGCCTCGTGCTCGGTACGAAAAAAAGCCGCAAGGGCGAGGACGAACCCGGCGTTGCAACTGAACCAATTCATATTGTCCGCAAGTGCGCAAAGGGCGACACCGGCACCATGATCAGGTTCTGGCCCGACCTCGATCTGTTCCATGACGATCACGGCGTCGCATTCGACAAACCTCAATGGTCACTGCGCATCATCGCCGACCGATTCCGCCACAAGAGCTTCATTCATCCGGGCGTCACGTTCGCCGTCATCGACAACCGCAACGGAGCCAAAGAACTCTCCGAGTGGTGCTCAAACGGTGGCGTTGCCGACCTCGTGACCGAGATGACCGCCGACACCGGCCTCGTCGTGCCAGTCGTGTCATTCCAAGGCGACGACGGCGACATCACCATTGATGCTGCGATTGCGTGGACCATCGATGGTCGCGACACGAGCATCGGTTTCGCAAACGGCGTCGCAACACCCGAGGGCGGCACGCACATCAACGGGTTCCGAACCGCTGTCACCGAATCGGTCCAGAAATACATCGGCGACCGCGACATGTTGAAAGACAAAGAGTCGCAACCGACTACCCGAGACATCTTCGCCGCCGGCCTCATGGTCGCCTCCATCATGCTGCCCGGTCCTCAGTTCGCCGGAAACTCGAAGTCGAAGCTGATGAACCCCGAGGCCACGTCTCGAACACGGGCAATCGTCATGCCCGCCATGGCCCGTTGGCTCGAAGAAAATCCGGAGCCGGCGAAGAAAATCGTCGACCTCGCCATCTCATCGATGCGATCCCGAACCAAGTCGAATGCCGAACAGGCAGCCGTACGCGCCCTGCTGAGCAAAGGCACCAAGTCGCGTAACGGCCTGCCAGCAAAACTGCGCGACTGCACATTCAAAACCGACAGGCCCACCGAGCTCCTCATTGTCGAGGGTGAGTCCGCAGGCGGTACCGCAATCGACGCCCGCGACCCCTCGTTCCAAGCGATCTTGCCGTTGCGCGGCAAGCCGTTGAACTCGTACCGCGAGTCGATCAGCCGAGTCGTGAAGACGATGGCCGACCTCATTTTGTCGATGGGTTGCGGGATCGGCGACGATTTCGACCTCGACAAGCTCCGCTACGACCGTCTCGTCGTGCTCGCCGACGCCGACGACGACGGACTCCATATCCGCGCACTCATCCTGGCGTTCCTCTACACCTGGTGCCCGGGCCTCGTTGAGTCCGGCAGGTTGTTCTACGCGCTACCGCCGCTCTGGACAACCGTTCATCGGGGCGAGCGGATCTACCTCGAAGACGATGCTGCAATGCGCGTGTGGCGAGCCGACAATCCCACCCACAGGGCCCACATGGGGCGCTTGAAAGGTCTCGGTGAGATGGATGCCGATGAACTCCGCTCCGTGATGGGAACCGACCGCAAGATCGGCATCGTCAACATCGAGGACCCCACCAACCTTGCCCGCCTCGCCGAGCGCCTCTTCGGCCCGAAGTCCGAACTTCGCAAGGCGTGGTATCTCGACCGATCCGGCGAATCCCTGACCGTTGGAGGAACCAACTGATGGCCCGCAAGAAGACCGCCGCTGCCGTCAAGTTCACCGAGACGATCATCGAACTGTCGGCTGGGGACCAACTCAATCGCGACTACTTCGCCTATGCGCGAGCAGTCGTCGAAGATCGGGCAATCCCTGCCGCCGCCGACGGGCTGAAGCCAGTTCATCGCCGGATCCTGTGGGACATGTGGACCCAGAGGCTCACACCCGATCGGCCATTCGTCAAGACCGCCCGCGTTGTCGGTGACACGATGGCGTTGTTCCACCCGCACGGCGACGCCTCGATCGCTGATGCCCTCGCGCGCCTCGCGCAACCGTTCTCGAACCTCGTGCCCCTCCTGGATTTCCATGGCAACGTCGGTTCACCTGACTTCTCGCCCGCCGCTCCGCGCTATACCGAAACCCGGCTCGGGCAGTTCGGCGTCATGTTGCTCAACGAGGTCGACCAAGGCGTCGTCCCCATGGTCGAAAACTACGAAGGCTCAACCATTGAGCCGACCGTGCTGCCCGCCTCCTATCCCAACTTGCTCGTCAACGGGGCCAACGGGATTGCCGTCGGCCTGTCGTCGTACTTGCCACCGCACGACCCCCGCGAAGTGTGCCAAGCAGCGTTGATGCTCCTCGACCGCAAGTCGGCCAGCACCGACGAACTCATGACCGTGCTACCCGGCCCGTCGTTCCCGTCCGAGTGCACCGTCACTAACGGCGACGAACTCAACGACATCTACCGCTCCGGCCAAGGCCGTGTCGTGGTCCGCGGAGCGTGGATCGTCGAGCCTGTCGGCCGCAGTCGTCAACAGATCATCATCACCTCGCTGCCGTACGCCGACACGACCCTCGGGTCCGTCGAGAAGTTCATCGCGCAGGTTGGAGACGCACTCGACAACGGCGACCTCGCTGGGATCACCGCGTTCAACGACGAATCGTCAAATGGCCAGACGCGTATTTCGGTGGAGCTCGCCGTCGGCGTGAACGCCGACATGATTACCCCTGGGCTGCTCCGATTCACGAACCTTCAAGTCACCAACAAAGTCCAGATGCATTTCCTGGACGAGAACAACACCGTCCGGCTCTACAACCTGCGAAGCGCCCTGCAGGCCTGGATCGCACATCGCATTCGTGTTGTCGTGTCCCGCTCCGAATATCGGTTGTCGAAGATCGCAGAGCGCCTCCACCGGCTTCGGGGGTTCCTCGCCGTCCTCGTCGACATTGATGAGACCATCAGGATCGTCCGCACGTCGAAGACTCGACCCATTGCCCGTGAGCGCTTGATCGAACGGTTCTCGATCGATGAGGCTCAGGCCAACGCCGTTCTCGACCTGAACCTCGGCCAGCTCACCGAGGACGCCGTCATCGAGTTTCAGACCGAAGCAACTGCTCTCGAAGTCGAGCAGGCGAAACTCGAGCGGCTGCTGTCGTCGGAGACTCGCCAGCGCACGCAAGTGGCGCGCGAGTTGATCGAGACAATGGATGCGTTCAACGACCTCCCTAAGCGGGTCACGACGATCGCCACCGAGAGCGCTCCGAAGGTCTCAAAGGCCCAGATGGTCCTCGACGTCCCAACGACGCTGTACATCGATGCTTCCGGATGGATGCAAGCAATCGGACAGGCCTCGAAAGCCAAACCAAAACTGGTCCCGCTGCACACGTTTAGCACGACGACCGCGACGACGCTCGTTGCTCTGACCGACAGCGGCCATCTGTTCCGCACTCTGGTAGCCAGCGTCGGCGAGAAACCAACCGCTGCCCCCAGCGTGCTGCCAGGCCTGGCGGGTGAACCGATTCGCTGGTGGCTCGAGCCTGACCTGCCTGCTGACCTGCTCCTTGTCATGTCTGACGGCCAGGTGAAACGCATTGCGACCGAAGACTGCGAAGGCGGCGATCGCAAGGGCGGCATCTCGATCGTCAAACTGGCCGCCGGAGCCTGCGTCGTGGCCGTCGAAGCGTTCGACGACAACGCTCACATCCTCGTCGCCGCGTCGGACGGGCAAGGCATTCGTTTTTCTCCTGACGGTTTACGCCCGATGGGCCGGACAGCGGCGGGAGTGCGCGGCATCAAGACCGACGCCGAGGTCATCTTCGGGGGCGTTCCGGCCATCGGTGACGTCCTCCTCCTCACCACCACGAAGGGATTCGGCAAACGCTGCGACCCAGGCGAGCTTCCCGCGCAGAATCGTGGCGGCAAAGGGGTGCGGGTCATGCCTGCAGGCAAGTGGGGGACGCTGCACACCGGAGCGCTGACCAACAGCAGCGACGTCCAGGTGTTCGACGCGACAGACAGCACCGAGCCGGTTGCCCTGTCGGTTGGGGCGTTCCCGCAGACGGCCCGTGACGCCAAGCCCGGAAAAATCCGCGGTCACAACGCGATTATCACCCGCATTATCGGCTGACAGGCGGATTGGCTGGCTGGCTCGGCTTGGCTCACCACACATCGGGGAATGAGATATCAGATTTCAGCGACGGGCTGCGACGATTGCCTGGACGACCGAGACACCTGCTCCGTTCGCCGGGTCGAAGATCGGGGATCAGGGCAACCGTAGGCCAGGGGTGTGACATGGGTTGTGCCAAACCACTGAAATTGCTACTTTTCCGTTCGTGAACATCAAAGCAGCATTTGTGGTGGTGGCATTCCTCGCGGCGGGCTGTGGGGGTGACAGCGGAGGTTCGTTGGTTGACGAGGCTGAGCAGCAAGCTGATGCAACGTGCGGCTGCAGCGACTTCGACTGCACGAAGGACCACATCGCATGGTTCAACCGTGTGTCGATAACCGAAGAGGACCGACTCGACGAGCTTTCCGACGTGGATCGCGCCGCCTACTTGGCCAGCAGCCTCCGTGCGAGCGACTGTCAAGAAGAGTTGCGATAGCCGAGCCGGGCTGCACTGTTGCGTTGACGGATCGGGTAGGGGTCGAAGCGTGCACGGATGACCCGCCGTCGCTGTACTGCTTCTGTTTCGTTCGCTGGATTTCGGTTCCCGCCGGACGTGAACTTGTTGGCCGTCCGGTGGGACCTCCGCTACGGCCTGTTGTGCCGAGATGTCGGAGAGCTACTCGCCGAACGCGGCATCGGCGTCGAACGTCGCCACGGCAGATGGGCCAACTTGGGGAGCTTTGTCGGCAAGCGGCTCTTTCCCGTCAGCACACAGCCCAGAGTTGCCGGTCTGCCTCGTGGTCTACATCGACATGCCGCCCATCGGCATCAACCCGCCCGGGTCGAGCCCCGGAGCCAACTCCGGCACGAAGACCAAGGCGATCGCGTAGGCGATCGCAGCTGCGCCGATGACGCGGGCGAACCGTTCGCCGTGCTGCCAGATCTTCTCTATGGCGATGACGGCGGCGAGGCCGATCATGGCGGGGATGTTCATAACACCAAACGCGACCATGAGCACCATGAGGGCCCAGCAGCAGCCGAGGCAGAACCAGCCGTGGCTGAGGCCGGCCCGGACGTCTCGCCACGATCCGGTGAATCCGAGGTAGTGGATGAGGTGGCCAATCGGGGTCCGGCAGTGGCTCAGGCATCGGTACTTGAGAGGGCTGAGTTGATAGACCCCGACGAGAGTGAATGTCGCTACCGCAACCACTTGGGCCGTGGTTGCGTTTCCGGCTGCGAGATCACCGAACCAGGTGGCGATTCCGAACGCGACCACGCCAACGGCCGCCCACACGGCGAGATAGCCGAGCCCGAGCCCAAGGAGGCGGGGCAGTCGAGATTCGGTGATCGTTCGCTGGTAAACGCCAACGAACGGGACGACTGAGGGCAACATCATGGCGGTCATCATCAATGCCCACATGACGACAAACGCGACAAGGTTCATGCCCATCGTTCCCGGCATGGCGCCCATGCCGGCCGAGCGGGCCCAAGCGAGGGTGGCGATCCACGCCGCTACCGAGAGGCCGATCAAGGCCAGCGTGATGGCGCTGAACGGGGGACGGGTGGCGAGCCTGCTCGCCGTCATCTAGTCAGTCCAGGCAAACGCGTTGGAGAACCCCGACAGGCCTGACCCGCCCCAGTCGATTCCGAACACCGAGTTCTTCACGTTGCCTGCGACCGCAACCGCAAGAGTGGGGCCGGCGGGGTGGACCACGATGTTGGTGAGCTGGATCGGGTCGCCTTCAGGGGTGGTCTCCATGGCGAGACTGAAGTCGAGCGCTTCGCCGACCACGATGTGATGGTTCTTGCCCTCGTGGCTGACCGATACCGGTAGCCGCTCGATGCCGACGAACTCGGTGATCAGGGGGGCGAGACCGGCCATCGGGCCGCCGGCTCCGCCACTGAACACGTTGCCCAGCGCCTCGGCTTGCTCGTCGCTGGCGCCGTCATCGACGACAAGGCCGGCCTTGAAGCCGCCTTCGAGCATCTGGCGGGGGGTCTGCATGATCACGACACAGGTGGTTCCGGCCACGTCGACCCCTTCGATCACGCCCTTCTCGACCTCGAAAAGCAGCGCCACCCGGCAGTCGTCGTTCGTGGCTGGTTGGGTCATGTTCGACCAAGTGCATGGGCACACCGCGTCACACGAACAGTTCTCGTAATAGGTACCTTCGATGTTCCAGGTCACAATGCCTCCTCTTGGCTCGGCCGATATGGCCGTAGTTATTGTCTCTTTGTCGAACGCACCTTGTCAATGGGTTTGGCAGCGGGCAAATTCGGGTTGTTGAGTTCAGTTAGCCAATGGGCCAATCCCACCACATCTGAAGACTTGGCCCGGTCCGTTGTTAACAGCGCCCCTGGGCTTCAGGACGACTCAGTGACTTCGTTCGCCACGGGCTCTGGCACGTCTTTCGCTACAGTCTCAGTGATTTCTTTCGCGAGGGCATCTGGATCGGCGCGCGTCGCATCGGCCAGCCCGTCCTTGAACTCCTTCTGGGCACGCCCAAGGTTGCGCGCCAGCTTCGGGAGCTGAGCGCCGCCGAAGAGCACCAAGACCAACACCAGCAACACCATTCCTTCTGGGCCACCAAGCATTACATTCTCCTTTGGTTGAGTCGGGTGCGGCTATAACGCAGCCGACGTTGTTTCGTACGACATTGCATCGAGATCACTGAGGAGTTCTTGAGTTCCGGTCAGTGAGGTCGTCAAGATCTCCTTGGCAACCGCCAACAGATCAAGAATTTGTGGGTCTGCGATCGCGTAGATGACCGACGGTCCATCACGTTCGGACTCAACGACTCCGGCCCGACGTAAGACGGCCAACTGCTGCGACAGGTGCGATGACTCGATGCCAACGTCGGGCTGCAAAGCAGACACCGAACGGGGGCCGTCAGACAGCACCTCAAGAATCCGGATCCGTGCCGGGTGACCAAGCGTCTTAAAGAGCTGCGCTTTTACCTCGTAGATCGGACTTGCTGGCACAAGGTGACGATATCACGGTTTTGTCAGATCATTATTTCACGAGGTGCGACATTTCTTGACTGCGCTGGCACCTCAAGCGGACCCACTGTCAACGGCACTGTTGCGTTGGTCGATCTGGGGGCGTGGTTCGCCCGGTTTGCGGA
>CALCXK010000037.1 GCA_937905835.1 uncultured Ilumatobacter sp.
TCATGGATTCCCCGATGCAACCGGCTGTTGTGGTACATCTCCATGAAGTTCTCGATCATGATTTTCCAGTTGAACGGAACGTCGGGGATCGTCACCGGGTCGACCGTGACAAGCGACTCGACGGCGTAGTTCGTGAGCACTGCGTCAAGCTTCGCCAGGCGCGGCGCGAGGGGCTCGGCATTCGGGTCAAAGTTGGTAAAGACGAACCCGTTCCAGACTTCGACTGGCAGGCTCGGTAGCTGTACATCGGCCATGTCGAAGCCAAGCGTCTGACTCATCTCGGGTGCGCCGACGAGCTGACCGTCGAGGTCGTAGACCCAGTAGTGGTAGGGGCATCGGAACTGACGCGTCGTCCCAGACTCAAGATCGGGCGGGGCGAGCATGTCGTCGTCGGTTCGGTCAACCGATGCCGTGATGCACATTGCTCGGTGCTGACACACCGCCGACATGACACGAATCGAGCTGTCTTTCGAGCGCACGACGATCAACGGTTCGCCGGCACGAGTCACCGAAAGGTAGTCGCCGACCCCAGGAATCTGCTCCTGGCGGCCAACGCACAACCAATCCGCGCCGAATACGGCGTCCATCTCGAAGCGGTGAAACTCGGGGTCGAAATACACCGCCGGGGGCAGGCCGACCGCTTCGGTGAACGAGCCGCTCGACTGGCGGAGGGAGCCGACTGTGATACCAGGTGGTAAGACCATCAGACCAGACACTAGTTTGTGGGAGTACTGCACGCGCTCAAGGGGGCACCATGACATATCCAAACACACTCGTTTTCGTCGACTTCCCGTCCGATGATGTGAACGCCGCACGCGCGTTCTACGCCGAGGTCTTCAATTGGGAAGTCGAGGATCGGATCGCTGACGTCTTCGCACGCATCGTCCCCGGTCAGAATCAGAAGATCGATGACGGCTCGCAAGGCCCCAACGGCAACCTCCACATGGGCATCTCGAATGCTGCCGACATGCGCCCAAGGCCACCAAGCGCTCCACAGGAACCCACGAACCTCAGCGGGCCCGGCCGGTCAATACGAGCCTGGATCTTGGTGAGTGACGATGACTCCTTTGAGCGCATCCTCGAAGCTGCGGTTCGCCTTGGAGCAACCGAACTGTGGCGCGACCACTTCTGGACCGAATTCGGCGGAGCAAACGCAGCGTTCCTGGACCCGTGGGGCAACCAGATTATGCTGTGGGCCCACCTCGACGGCGTCGAAGTCGACCCAGATACCCACGAAGTCATCGGCGACACTCCGCTTCCAGAGGGCTGGACCATCGAGTAGTCGTTCCGGGAGGGACCTTCCCCGGCGCTGCATCACACCGTCATTGCATGCCGAAAATTACTTCAGACCGCGGACGAAGGGCTGAGCCAACGCAGCGGGGGCGCGGACGCGATGGGCAAAGATTGCCATCCCGCCGAGCGTTACGATAAATGGCAACGACTGCAACAGCTCACTATTGACTTGATAGCCGAGGCCTTGAACCGACAGCCGGAACGAGAGCGCTCCGGCGAAGATAACGCAGCCCGCCACGGTGCCCCGTAGCGTCCAGCCTCCGAAGATGACCGCAGCAATCGCGATGAATCCGCGGCCACCGACGACCGAATCCTCGAACAGGCCGACCTGACCAAAGATGAGGAACCATCCGCCCATTCCCGAGGTAAAGCCGGCGTAGTAGATGCTCTGACGACGCCGCTTGTTGACGTCGATTCCCGACACGTCGGCAGACTGGGGGTTTTCGCCAACCGACCGCAGTTCGAGGCCCCAACGGGTTCGGAAGACGATCCACCATGTCGCTGGGAGCAACAGGAACAGAAAGTAGAAGGGCCAACGCTGGCCGAAGAGCGCCGTACCAAGCAGCGGTATGTCATGCAGCAGTGGTATGTCCCAGCGACTTGCGAGCTGGGTCTCAGGCTCAATCTCGTTGTCGAGGAATCCGGCCAGCCCGAACACCAAGATGTTGAGCGTCAGACCAACCACAAACTGATCGGCAGTCAGGCGATGGCTCATCTCGGCTTGCACGCCGGCGACGATCATTCCACCCGCAACACCGGTCACGAGTGCGATCAACATCGAGTCGGTGAGGTGGTAGCCAATGGCGCTGGTGAAGGCGCCGCCAAGCAGCATCCCCTCGACCGAGATGTTCAGCGTGCCCGCGCGTTCGGCAACGAACTCGCCTGACGCCGCGAAGGCGAGGAACGCTGCGAACAGCGCCCCGTTGATATAGGTCGACTCGCTGGAAACAATGTCGATAATCGCGTCGAAGAACCCAAACATCGTTACACCCTCTCCGCAGCCGCAGTTTGGGCTCGTCCGCGATCACGAATAAACATCACCGCTGGCGGGACCAGCAACGCCAGCACCAAGAATCCTTGGATGACATCGGTGATCCGACCTTCGACACCCGTCGAACCAACGAAGCTCGAGCCCGTCCGTAAACCGGCGAACACGAACGCCACCGGAATGGCAACGAGTGCTTTCTCTCGAGCAACCAACGCGACGAGTAGCCCAGTCCAACCAATATTCGTGGCGAATCCGGGAACGAGTTGATAGTTGCCGAAAGCGAACCCGCCACCCGCAAACATGACCGCTCCGGCCAGGCCGGCAAATGCACCGCTGATCATCAACGCCGAGGCGCCGTAGCCGATCTGCGACACACCCGATCGTTGCGCAGCACGCGAATTTCTACCGAGCATCCGGAGACGGAATCCCCACACTGTTCGAGCGAGAACCGCACTGACCGCCACCGCCAACACGAGACCGATCACCACCGCCAACGGAATCCGATTGCCGAACACTTCAGGACTCGGCAGACGATTGTCTTTCGGGAGCTGCTGGCTGACCTGGTTGCGGTTGCCACGATCCCCAAGCGGCGCAAGGAGCAGCCACGATTGGCTCAGCCCGTAGGCGACGACTTGCCCACCGACGGCCACGAGGAGGAGAGTCGACAGAACCTCTGGCACGTTGCGCCAGAACTTGAGTAACGCAGCGACGCCTGCCCAGAGGGCCCCGCCAACAGCGCCAAAGATCACAATGATCACCAGGTTGAACGGCCCAGGTCCGCCGACTAAGAAGCCGAAATAGGTAGCGAACGCGGCGCCAACGAACAGCTGGCCTTCCTGGCCGATGTTGACGAGCCCGGCCTTACTGGAAATGATCGTGCCCACAGCAACGAGCAACATTGGAGCCGCACTGCCGAGGGTTTCGCCCCACCGACCGGGCTTGCGCAAGCTGCCATCGAGCAGCGCACTGACCACTGGGCGCCAATCTCCTCCCGTCGCTTCAACGAGGAGCGCCGACAGAAGCAGCGCGGCCAGCACACTCAGCCCGTAGAGGGCGAACCATTCACCAATTCGCGCGCGTTGCCTGGAGGTCGTCATGTCGGTCATATTGCTGCTCCGCCCATGAGCAGACCGAGCTGCTCGAGATCAACGTCAGCTCGGTTCATTTCTCCGACGATGCGACCGGAGTGCATGACGACGATTCGATGCGAGAGGTCAAGGATCTCTTCAAGCTCGCTGGAGATCAGCAACACGGCGACGCCTGCCTCGGCCGCGGCCGTGAGCCGCTCACCCATGTATTCGATTGCGCCGACGTCGAGGCCGCGAGTTGGCTGGGCAGCCACGAGCACCAAGGGGTGCTGTGTGAGCTCGCGAGCAAGGACAACACGTTGCTGGTTGCCACCCGAGAGCGACCACATCGGTGCATGAGGCCCAGCACACAGGATCCCGAATTGTTCGATCATCTCGGTCGCGACTGCTTCGAGCGCGTGTCGGTCGATCAGGCCGCGATTGGCAACGTTCGACTGATCGACCAAGACCAGGTTCTCTGCGACGGTCATGTCGAGTACGACGCCGCTGTCGTGGCGATCTTCGGGGATCACGCCGATGCCAGCTTTGGCCATAGCACCCGATCGGCCATCGGGAATACGCTCGCCATTGACGCTGACCGACCCTGCGTCGAGCGCTACCAAGCTCGACAGCAAGTCGCCAAGTTCGCGTTGGCCGTTGCCTTCAACGCCTGCAACACCGACGATCTCGCCCGCCCGCAATTCAATCGACAGGTCGTCCAGCGCGCAGATTCCGCTGGAACCGCGAACCGTCACTCCGGTAATGGCGAGCACAACGTCGCCAATTTGGTTGTCGTGCACAGCCGTCTGCGCACCATCGACCACGCGCAGCCCAAGCGCTGCGCGCTCAGAGCGCAACGACACTTCACGGCCGACCATCCCGCGCGCGAGTGTCGGAGCGTCGGCATCTTCAGCCAGTAGGCGATCGACAACTGCGCCTTGACGCATGATCGAAATGTCATCAGTCGCATACAGAATTTCATCGAGCTTGTGACTCACCAGCACCACTGCGCGGCCCTCGTCTGCGACAACCTGGCGGAGTGATTCGAAAAGTTGAACGGACTCTTCTGGGGTGAGCACCGACGTGGGCTCGTCGAAGATCACGATGCTGGGATCGCGCCGCAGGCACTTGATGATCTCGACCCGTTGCCGGAGACCGGCGGTCAGGTTTCCGACCTGCGCATCAGGCTCGATGACGAGGCCGTATTGATCGGCGATGTCACCGATCCGGTTGCGAATTGCGGTTGGATCGAGTCGACCAGTTTCGCCGAGAGCGACATTTTCCCAGACCGTTAGCGCCTCGACGAGGCTGAAGTGTTGATGCACCATGCCAAGGCCCAGCCTCGACGCGTCAGACGGGCTGTAGATCTTCTGCTCGACGCCGTCGATGCAGATCGTGCCTTCGTCGGGGAGCACGAGGCCGATGAGCATCTTCATCAGCGTCGATTTACCCGCCCCGTTCTCGCCGAGGACGCCGTGAATGCGCCCACGTCGAAGTGCAAGATCAACACTGTCACACGCTGTGACTGCGCCGAAGCGTTTCGTTATCTTTCGGAGATCGACCGCCAGTGCGGACCCCGCGTGGGGGTCCGCACCATTGCGGTCAGGGGGATTAGGTGTCATCAGCCGCCGTATGCGGCACCGGAGATCGCACCGAGGTCTGCATAAAGCGCTTCGTCAAACGAGGCGAGCAAACCAAATGCTCTATCGACAGCAGCGCTCGCCTCAGCCGACGGATCGCAGAGCAGCGCGCCGTTGAGCCCCGCTTCGGTCGGGAACTGGTAGGTCGAACCTTCGCTGAGTTCACCGTCGATGATGAGCTTCAGCGCCTGCGACGCGTAGACACCGCCATCGAAGACAACGCTGCCGGTCCAGGGGATGTCACGTTCGCACGCGTCAGCCGGACCTGCGGCGAAGATGGCAATGCCTTCATCAGTGGCGAGTTGGCCGACCGGATCGAGCGCTCCACCCAGGTAAGCGTATGCCAGCGTGGCGCCGTTCGCCTGGGCGTTGGTCAACGCAGCGGTGGCGTTCGCCGAGTTGTCGAAGTCAAACTCGAAGTCGCCCGTGCCGACGTACTCCATCGTGAAACTCGGATCGACAGACTGGATTCCGTACAACGTTGCCTGGTATGCCTCAATCTCAAAGTTGATGTCGCAGCAGCCGAGGAACACCGAACTGGTGCTCCCTTGCTCTTGGAGGACGGCACCCATGGCGACGCCGGCCGAGTAGTGCACCGCAGCGCCCCAGTCGGTGGCCTGCGCGAGGCCTGGTAGCTCCTGGAAGCCCGCTCCGCAGTTGCAGTACCAGAAAATGTCCGGGAACTGCTCGGTGAGGTCAGGCAATGGCTCGGCGATTTCACTGGCCCCGACCATCAAGATGTCGACGCCCTGTTGAGCGAGGTCGGCCAGCGACTGGGCCGCTTCAGCCGGTCCGATATTGTCGCTCACGATTGGCGGTGCGAAGCCGTTTTTGCGTGAGTACTCCTCGGCAAAGTTGACCAACGACTGGTAGTAGCCGTTGTCATCGCGCGGTCCTGCCGCTGCAACGCCGATGGTTACTGTGCCATCACCGTTCGCGTCGAATGCTGCAATGATCGCATCGGCGGCAGGCTCCTCGGCAGGCTCCTCGGCAGGCTCCTCGGCAGGCTCCTCG
>CALCXK010000038.1 GCA_937905835.1 uncultured Ilumatobacter sp.
CAGGCACGACAGCCGGCACTAATAGTGATGGCACGGTGATTGCCGAGGCGGGGACGGGGGCTGTTGTGTCCGGCGTCGTCTATACGTCGGGCGGGTCGTCGGGGCCGAAGTGTTCGTGGGATCGGTACTCCAACTTCGAGGTCGAACAGGCGACGGGAACGCCGCCACGGGAACCCCCGCAGTACCAGGATGACCCGGACGTCGAGATCCCGCAAGAAGAGCAGGACCGGCGCGAGACAGAACTCGCTCTCTGGCAGCAAGACGAGGACCGTCGACGCACCGAAGCAAAGGTCATCAACCTCGGCGACGAGCCGCACTACGTCTACGCCGTGTGGTGTTCTGGCTCCACCGGCACCCTACGGCTGGCCCCGACCACCATCACCATCGACCGCCTGATCCCGGGCGTCTACGACGTCGCAACCGGCAGGATCCTGGCGCCGGTCCCCGACGTGTCACCACAACTCGACTTCACCGGCTACGTCAACCTCGGCATGTGGCTCGCCGTCGAACCAGCCACCATCGCGCCGATCACCGCCGAAGCCGGACCGAACGTGTGGATCACCGTCACGCCCGAACACCAGTCGATCCACTTCGACTTCGGCAACGGCGACACCAGAGCCTGCGACGGGTTCGGCCAACCGATTAGCTACCTCGAGACCTTCGACGAAGGCCCCTGCGGCTACACGTACCGGCAGTCGTCACCCGACAGCGAGCCATATCAAGTCCGAGTCAGCACCACCTGGAACCTGCCGTACACATCATCAAACGGCGGCGGCACGCTCCCACCCTTCACTCGCGACGCGGTGTTCCCCCACAACGTCGACGAACTCCAAACCGTCGGCCAAAGCAACTGACCGCAGCCAGCTCAACTGTTCAGGCTTGCCCAAGCATCCAACATCGACGTCGCCATGTCGCGATGCTCCCCCGCCAACCTCTTCGCCTCGTCACGGCGTGCGGCCAATAACTCCAAGCCCGGCAGCCGGTGATGCAGATCGTCATTTCCCCGTGTCTACCACTCACCACACCGACCGGTAAGTTCGGCGCCCATGAGCATCGGGAACAACATCAACGGCGAATCTCCGAGCTTTCCGCTCCAAGAATTTCTGGGTATGAAGCTGACGACCGACGAGCCGGGCACCGGAGTTGCCCACCTCACGCTCGGCGAGCAGCACGCCAACCCCAACGGCGTCGCACACGGCGCCGTGATCTTCGCGCTGGTCGACACCGCAATGGGCAAGGCCACCATGAGCGCCCTCGACGAGGGAAACTACTGCGCAAGCGTCGAAGTATCGTTGCGATTCATTCGGCCGGCCACGGAAGGCAGCCTGACCGCGGTTGCCACGGTCGTCAAGCGAGGCAGGAGCATCGTCCACCTCGAAGCCCGCGTCCACGACACCGACCAACGATTAGTCGCCACGAGTGCTGGCACCTTCGCCATCCTCACCAAGACCACTCCAAGCAACGACGACCTGACGACCTAATTGGGTGCCCGAACGGAGCGGACCCCCGGAACCAGCTCTACCAATACTCCTCGAAGTGGATGTTGCCGGGTGCGTTACGACGATCGAGCGTGAAACCCTGGTTGACGAGTAGCTCGACAACACCGACAGTCTCGGGAAAGACCTGCCTGCCGTCGACCTCTTCGGGCGAACCAATCATCGCCGGATTGCCGCACAGGAAGATGTGGCTGGTCTCTGGCGACAAGGTGACGCCAAGCTTCTCGGAGAAGTCGTTATCGCGCAGCAAATCCTGCAGGTACCGCTTCGGGACGCCTTCTTCGCGAGTCGGCATCGGCATGTAATGGTAGTTGGGGTAGCGCTCTTCAAGCTCGCGGTGCTTGTCGGCGTAACCGAGATCGGCGTTCTGACGGACCGTGACCGCCGAGATAATCGGCCCGGAGTGGCCCTTGCGCAGCAGGTCGATGACCATGCCATTGTGCGGGGCCTCGCCGGTGCCGGTCGAAAAGAACACGATCTCGGCCTTCGGATTCTGTACGTCATTGAGTGTGTAGCGCCCAGCAACTTTCGGGCCGAGATAGATGCGATCGCCAGTCTTTTTGAGCGCCAGACGGGGCGTGAGTGCCGGCGTGTTGTCCTCTGTCGGTGGCACGAGGACGATATAGAACTCGAGCTCGTCGAGACCGTTCTCGTCGGTGAGGTAGCCGAAGTCGTCAAAGATGCGCGACGAGATCGAATACGAGCGACGGATCAGCTTGTCCCATCGCTTTTCGGCTTCAAGGTCGTCGGCCTTGTCGATGCGCTTTTCCCAGTAGCCGAGCCCGAGCGACGCGTACTGCCCGGGCAGGTACGACGTGTCGCCATTGTCGGGCTTGACGCGAAGTACCCAGAGGTCGGAGTGGGTCGGCTCGAAGTACGTGATTGTTGCGTTGTAGTGCTCTTCGCGTAGTTCCTCGATGGCGCCAATGTGCTTGGAGCGACGTTCGAGCGACGACCGAGGCGCCGAAATGTCGGCGTCCGGGAAGGAACTCGACAGGAGGGCAAACCCAATCTCAGAACCGAGTGCCGTGGTGGCGGGCTCAGTGTTCCCATCTGCATCATGCCCTGGCTCGCCGACAAACCACACGTTGCCCGTGGCTACCGCAGCGTCGCTCAGCCCGATGCTTTGGTGGCTGACAGTGATCCGCGGCGGTGCGAACACAACGTGATCGAACTGCAGGTCGGGTGTACGGCGATCACCGAACTCGACGAGCGGGAACTCGCCAATCATTGACACGTGCTTCGGCGTCGAACGGTAGAGCAACGTGGCGCGACGGGTGCGTTCAAGCTGACGCAACACGTACTCGCCGGTCGGCGAAAGCTTTGTCGGGTCCATGCCCTGCGCAGCGAGGACGACGCGGTTGCCGGTGTCAGCGAACTTTGCGGTGAGTTCGACGGCGTGATCGGACGGGCCGACGACGAGGACATCGTTGTCGGTGCCGACATCGGCCTGGCCGATGTGGATCCGGTCGCTGTCCGGCAGCTTCACTGCGGGCGACCAGGTCGGGTCACTGTGGCGGTCGGCAATCAGCACAGTGCGGGTGCGGTAGCTGAGTCGATTTGTCTCGACGACGAGATGTTTTCCGACGACATTGATCGAGGTGGCCGCCTCGCCGTAGCCGACGTCAAGTTCGTTCGCACCGATCACGTCGGGGAGCGCGACGCTGGAGTTGCCCTCCAGAATGCGAACACGCTGCAGACCCGAGCGACGAGCAAGGACGGCAGCTGACAAGCCGCTGGCTGACCCTCCGACGACCACCAGGTCATACAGGGTCGAGTCATTCAGCGCCGTCGGGTCGGTGGAATCAGCCATGGGTGCACCAACCTACGCACAGCCGAGTTCATTCCGGAAGCCAAGCAGCATCCCGGCTCGGCGCCCAACACAGATCCGTCCCACCAGAATCGCGCCGAGACAACGCTGGCAACACCCGTCAGCCATGGACGCTCATGGAGGAGGCGGTATTCATCTGACGGTTGCGGCTGAACGTGGCCATGTCGAGATTCAGGCCGGTGTAGCGAGCGGCGACCTGGAGCGGCTCGGCATCGTGGTCGTGGCCGCCTTCGACCGCCTCAATGAGCTCCGCCATCATGTGCCCGGCGACCCCGGCGTTCTTGAACTGGTTGCCACTGGTGCCGATGGCAACGTAGAAGCCGTCGAGGTCGGTGCGGTCGTAGATCGGGATCCAGTCGTCGCTTTTGTCGTAACGATCGACCACGCCCTTCTTCTCGTGCGGCAAGGGCACGCCGAGCGTCGGCATCCGCTTGTTGATCCGCATCGTGTTGGTCTCCCAACCATCACTTGTCACCTCGCCGAGTTCTTCGTCAGGGCCAACCGGAACCTTCGGGTCGCACGGCGGGTCGGTCGTTCCAACGAGGATGTTGTTGCCGGGCTGCGGCCGGAAATAGATACCGTTGTCATCATCTGCCACCGCGAAGCCGTCAGCCGTGAAATCCATGTCTGGCGGGCCGGGGACGTGGTACGTCTCATGCCGGATCGACTCCGTCTTGATGTTCATTGCGTCGTACACACCAGCCAGCCTGTTGATGTCCGAGCTGTGCGGGCCGCCAACGTTGACAACGACCTTCGCCGTGATGGTCGAGCCGTCAGCCAACTCGACGCCGGTGACGCGGTCGCCCGAACCGACAGATTGCGTCATGAACCCGGTGACCTCGGTGCGAAAGCGGAACTCGCCGCCGTGGGCTTCGGCAGCGCGCTGCAGGTTGTGCGCGGCGAGTTGCGGGTCGTCGACGTAGCCGGCATCGGGTGAAAACAGCGCTCCAACCATCGTGCCATGCGCGTCCTTCCAGAAGTCGTCGTCGGTCGATCGAGACGGTGGGCCGTAGAGGTCGAGATCGAAGGTCGGCACACGCTGTTCGAGTTCGGCGCGGTCCCAATATTCGTAGGGCACCTTGAGGCGATCCCACAGCGGCATCACCCGGTTGTGGTGGCCCTCTTCACCCTGGATCAGCAACACCATGCCACACTGAACGAGCTTGGCGTAACCGCTTTCGTCGGGCGCACCGAGGTACTCGGCCCAGTTCCGCCAATAGTGCATACCGTCCCAGGCCGCGGCGACACCGGTCTCGGTCGAGTAGCTGAATCGGATCATGGCGCTTGAAGCGCTCGTGCTGCCGTAGCCGGCACCCGGACCCTTGTCGATACTCAAGGTCCGATGTCCCCGACGGGCAAGCTCGTAAGCGACCGCCCCGCCGATCACTCCGGCACCGATAACGATCGCGTCGTACTCCGGCTCGGCCAATCCGGCACCTGTGTGGTCGCTCATGATCCCCGATTGTGGCAGATCGAACGGCACTGATGAACCTCGCAGCGTCATGACGTCCATGCGAGTAGTTCGGCAGCTCCACAAGGTTCTGTCATGGCGCGGCTAGCCTCGCGAGGGAGTCATGGGGAACTTGCGACTAGACGTCGAATCACTGCGCACATTCCGCGCTGTCGTAGCGTGCGGCAGCGTTACGCAGGCCGCGTCGCAACTCCACCTCACCCAGTCGGCAGTGAGCTGGAAGATGAAGCGGCTCGAGGAACGACTCGGGTCACCGCTCCTCGTGCGTGACGGACGCGAACTGACGTTGACCGAACTGGGCAGCGAGCTCCTGATCCACGCCGAGCAGATCGTCGGCGCACACGACGATGCGGTCGACAGCCTCCAGCAGTCGCAACTCCAAGGCACCGTGCACCTGGGCATCAACGACGAGCTAGAAGCAGACGAAGTCGCCGCCCTGCTCGCTCGATTCCAGCGCCGCCACCCGTTGGTCAGACTCCACGTCCGCATGGGGCTGAGCGGCCCTATCGCGCAGCTGGTGCGTGGCGGTGATCTCGACCTGGCGCTGATCCAAGTAATCGAACCTGCACCGCGTGACAAGGTGCTGTGGACCGAATCGATCGAATGGATTGCCTCGCCCACCTACGTGCCTGATCTCAGCGAGGCGCTCCCACTCGTCACCTTCGGGCCAAACTCGAACTACCGCACGCTGATGCTCGGTGCGCTCCGCGCCGCCAACATCGACCACTACATCGCGTTCGAGTCAGAGAGCTCTGCAGGCGTCCGTAGCGCTGTTGCCGCCGGGTTCGGCGTAGCGCTGATCAACGCACGCGGCGTGACCGAGGAATGCCCGATCTGGGAGTTCCCCAAGATGAACACCCCGCTGCCGACCGCGTCGTTCGTTGTGCGCGTCAACAGCCGCAGCCGAACCTCTGCCGTCCGCACCCTCGTCGACGAAATCCAAGACACCCTCGCCTGATAATTACGCATGGGGTCAGGCCCCTTTCGCAACTATCTGTCGATCGCAGCCGGGGCGGGGTTGTTGCCGGCACCCCAGGTGTCACCAGGCTGGTCGCCGATCGGGATCTGCAGCGCGCCGAGACCTTCGTTGGTCATGCAGTAGGCAAGCATGTTGTGAAAACGATGCAGCGGCTCTTCGAAGCGCGGCGCCAACGGGCCTGCAGGGACACCCCCACGGGCAAGGCCGCGCTGACCACGCTGGACGATGTCGATGTCTTCGTTGTTCACCTCGACCCAGAACCGCCGCGTCGCGGCAATGAGGTCGTCCTGAAGATCGAAGTCGCCAGCATCGCCATCTTGTAAGCCAGCAGGAAGGAGCATCGTGCAGGTTTCGCGGGTGACGCCAGGGGCTATCGGATCGAGGCGCATCATCCACACATGGTTCGGGAGGACCGAGAGGATGACGTTGGGAAAAATCGCGATGAAGCGGCCACTGACCGAGTCAGAAGCGTCGAGGCCCGGCGCTTCGGGCAGCGCCAGCCACTCGTCGCGCTCGTTGCCCGAGACCGGCGTGGTGGTCTGCCCGCAATACATTCCATCGCCCTGGTAGCGGTAGTGATCGGCGACCCGCGACACCTTGGCAAGCTCCTGGTGGACCCACGTCAGGTGGTAATACTCCTGAAAATTTTCGGTGATCAGCTTCCAGTTCGCGTAGATGTCGAGCGACTCTTGGTGCACCGTCGTCCAACAATCGAGGCGGTACCCAGCCATGCGATCGGGAAGGTCGCCGAGCCAGTCGAGTAACGGCGGAGTGTTGTCCGAGAGACAGGCAAAGAGCAACACACCCCACGTGTCGACGCGGACGGGCAGCAACCCGAAGTCCGCCTTGTCGAAATCGTCGCGCGGTACTTGGTCGAAGAATGGAGTTGCCTTCAGCGCTCCGTCGAGCGAGTAGCCCCACCGGTGATACGGGCAGCTGATGGTGCCCGCAACATCACAGTCGGCTCCGGCCAGTTCGGTGCCGCGATGCCGACAGGAATTGATGAACCCACGGAGGTCACCTGTTTCGTTGCGTGTAATGAGGACCGACTTGGAGCCGACCTGGCGAACAAGCAGTCGCCCGGCAACGGCCTCATCGGCAATCCCGATGCAAACCCAGGCTTGGCCGAAGACACGCTGCTGTTCGACGACGTAGAACTCGTCATCCACGTAAGCAGCCGGATCAAGGCCCGTTGCCGAGCGCATTGGGCGGCGCGTTCCCGCCCATGCCGCCTCGTCGGTCCAATTTGTCACGGCGCTGATTCTTGACGATCACTGGCGCCCGGTCAACGTCGATCGTGTCATGGGGAATCGAACCGCTGTCATGACGAGAGTTGCGAAAGGGGCCTGACCCCATGCGTAACTTTGGGCGATGTCAGGAAAAATCGCAGCATCGTTGGCCACTGCTGCAGCCGAAATCCGCTTCGCTGGCGAGGCTGGCCACCACCTCACGCTCGGCCCCGGCGAGCCCGCCGTCGGTGAGTGGGCCGCCGCCGGCCTGACGCTCCCTGACCTTCCCGCCATGCGGCGCTACCGGATTAACCGGGTCACCACTCAGCTCGCTACCCAGGGATACGACGGCATCATCGTGATGGATCCCATGAACATCCGCTACGTCACCGACACGACCAACATGCAGCTCTGGGTCATGCACAACGGCGCTCGATACGCCTTCATCAGCGCCGACGGCCACGTCATCCTCTGGGACTACTACGGATGCGACTACCTGGCCGCCCACTCAACAGAGATCGACGAAGTGCGTCCGGCGATTGGCTCGACGTACTTCCTGGCCGGCCCCCGTCACACCGAACAGGCAACGCGTTGGACAAACGAGATGATTGCCGTGATCACCGAACATTGCGGCCCGAACCCCCGGGTGGCAGTCGACCAGTGCCATCACGTCGGCTATCGGCTCCTCGAAGACGCAGGTATCGAGGTCGGCTTTGGGCAGGAGGTCATGGAACTCGCACGCTCAATCAAGAGTGCCGATGAGATTTTGGCGATGCGCTGCGCGATCAACGCGTGCGAAACGACGATGTCCGAGATGTACGCCGCACTCGAGCCGGGCATGACCGAACGGGAACTCTGGGCACTCTTGCACGCTGGCAACATCAGGCGCGGCGGTGAGTGGATCGAAACCCAAATCATCGCGTCGGGCCCTCGAACCAACCCATGGATGCAAGAGGCGTCGAGCCGTGTGATCGAGCCCGGCGACATCGTGGCCTACGACACCGACCTCGTCGGCGCCTACGGAATGATGGTCGACATTTCGCGGACCTGGATCGCTGGCGAGGGTCGTGGCTCAGGCGGCGGCCCAACCACCGAGCAGCAGCACACGTACGACCTAGCCTGCGAACAGATCGAACAAAACATGGCGCTCCTCACCCCGGGCCGATCGTTCCGCGACCTCACATTCGAGTCGACCTTCCCCGACCCAGATCACTACCGCCACTACTCCTGCCTGTTCCATGGCGTCGGCCAATGCGACGAATACCCAGAGATCTATTTTCCAGAGATCTGGGATGAGTGGGGCTTTGATGGGCAGCTCGACGTGGGCATGGTCCTCACCGTCGAGTCATATGTCGGGCCGCGTTCACTGGCGGGCTCAAACGAGTGGGCAGAGGGCATCAAGCTCGAGAATCAAGTGCTCGTCACAGCCGACGGCCCCGAGCTCCTCACGCACTTCCCGCTCGACCTGCAGCTCTGAGCAGGCGCGACGTGCTCATGGAACGAGGGTCGACTGACAGTCACCGAGTGCGAAAACGACAACAACCCTCTGGCAGAGCCGGAGGGTTATTGTGGGATTCAGACTGATGACCGTCAGTCGGTCGACTCGGCCGCTTCTTTTTCGGCGTCCACTTCACGGGGTTCAGGCGCTTCGCCTAAGCCCATCTTGTGGAAGAGATCAGCCTTGCCGTAATCGAAATCTTCCTGACTGACATCACCCGCGGCGAAGGACTCGTTCAGCACACGGAACTCGTCGAGTAGCGCGTCCTCATCGGGTGCATCTTCGTCATCGCTCTCATCTTGAGCAGCGCTCTTTCCGTGGCGAATGGCCTGTTTTTCGGCCTTCTTTTCCTTCTTACGGAGTTCGCGCTGCCGCTTTTGATATGACTGTGGGCTTGAGGCCAATCAGACCGCCTCCTCAGACGACTTTGACGTCGACAGCCTCGGGGCCCTTGCGGCCCGGGGCGATGTCGAATTCGACGGTGTCGCCGTCAGCCAGCGAACGACGGCCAGTGCCGGCGATGTTGGAGTAGTGAACGAAGACATCCTCGCCATCGTCACGTGAGATGAAGCCGAAGCCCTTCTCGTCGTTGAAAAACTTGACCGTACCGGTAGTTGCCACTGTGGCTCCTTATTAACTTCCGGGCCACTTTGACCCGTGTTCAACTGCTCACCCTAATGAGGTTATGGACCGAACACACCGCGGAACACATCCGCAACGGATGTGCGTTACGCCACGCCAAGTCGCCGCGGGCGCGCGATGGCGAAGGGGCGATAGCCCGTGAGGGCCAGACGAAGGAGAATCACGCCCGCCATAACAATGCCTGCGGCACCGCCGGCGATGAGCGCTGCGTCAGCCACGGAAAGACCGTAGACGAGCCAAAGCAGCGCCTCGACGAACGACATCTTCCAAGTTCCCGATGAGACGCCATCGAGGGCCCGAGTGCGATGCGCGGCCACGACGGCGGGCGCGAGTTGAATGCCGTAACAAAGGCCAGTGGCCAGACCGGCCACTTCCCAGCCGGCAGCGATCAGAAAGGGTAAAGGCACCATGCCGAGCCCGAATGCTCCGATCGCCATGCCTCCGATGCTGCGGACGCCAACCGTCTTGACATACAAAATCGCAATCGATGCATACAGGAGGAACGACACGCTAGAGACGGGCAACAGCGCCCAGAGCGGCGTGGTGATGGCATACGCAGTCCACCAGGCGTTGATCGCCATGCTCACGCCGATCCACACGGGAGATACACCGTCGACGCTGCGCGTCTTCATCAGTCGACGCGCCTGGGGGAAGGCCATGCCGGATCCCAAGACGCTGGCGGCGACAACTACGAGATTGAGAATGAGGTTCACAGGACACTCCCTTCGATGGGTCGACGTCGATCACGATCGGGTCGGGCATTGTGTAAGCAGTTAAACTCTACTGACTCCTTACATCGGCGAGGTGGGCTAGATTGACAACATGTATGTGACTTCGGGCAACGACACCGAGATCCAGCTGACGATCGATGCGGCCATCGAATTCGCTAACGCGATCAACGATGCCATCGATGACACCGGTGAGATTCTCGAACCTGAAGCAGCAAGGCGGCTCCTTCACGACCAAGGATTCTCACGTGCCGCAACCGCACCAACTGCTGCAGTCCGTCGGTTGACGCAGCGCGTGCTCGACCTCCTTCCCCGCCTGTCAACACTGCCAACCAGCGACGTTGGCGCAGCAGGAACCTGGGTCAATGGGGAGTTGACCGAGCTCACCATTGCGCCCTCGCTCAGCGACCACGACGGATCCGAACTGCATGTGCACTGGACGCCCCCGTCAGCCACGTTCGACGATCAAGTCATGGCCGATGTTCTGATGGCAATCACCCAAGAGCTCTGCGACCATGGAGTGAAACGCTTCGGCCGATGCGCCGCCGATGACTGCGAACACCTCTTCTACGATTCGTCTCGTAACGGGTCTCGGCGGTTTTGCTCTGATCCTCGCTGCGCAAGCCGCACGCATACGGCCGACCATCGCAAACGCCGAAAGGCTGACTGAGCATGTCACGCCACACCAACGAACTTGGCCAGCCGATTGGCCAGGCCCTTCCCGACTGGCAGCCAAGCATGGTGCCACCTCGAGCTTCGATGCCCGGTCGGCTCGTCAACCTCGAGCCAATCGACCTCGACCTGCACTGCGCCGACCTCTTCACTACCTTTGCGCTCGACACCGACGGTCGCAACTGGACCTATCTCCCGCACGGCCCCTTCGCCGAGATCGATACCTTCCGATCGTGGATGGCCGCGACCTGCTTTGACGACGACCCGTTGTTCCACGCGATCGTCGACAACTCGAGCTGTCGAGCTGTCGGTTTTGCGAGCTTTCAGCGAATCCAACCGAATGTTGGCAGCATCGAGGTGGGCTACATCAACTTCTCGCCAGCTCTGCAGCGCACGGCGCTCGCCACCGAGGCGATGTTCCTCATGATGCGCCGAGCATTCGACGAACTCGGTTACCGCCGCTACGAGTGGAAGTGCGATGCGCTCAATGCCGCATCACAAGCCGCGGCACAGCGACTCGGGTTCACCTACGAAGGAACCTTCCGTCAAGCAATCATCTATAAGGGCCGAAGCCGCGACACCGCGTGGTTTTCAATTACCGACGTCGAGTGGCCGGTTAAAAAGATCGAGTTCGAACGCTGGCTCGACCCAGCCAACTTCGACACCGACGGCACGCAACGAACCCGCCTGCGCCACAGCAGTTGAAGGGTTGCGCTGGCGGTGGGAGCCGTCTACGCCAGGCGAGTTCGTCTTCATCCCGGAAGGATCCGCCCCTGAACTTGGATTTCTGGATCAACCCCATTTGACCGTTTTGCTGGGGCCGGGCCATTAGGTCGTTGACGGTGAACGGGCCTGCCACTTCGTCGTGTTTTCGGGCAGTTTGAGCCGTCCAGTCCGCTCGAGGCGAAGCGGTCTGCCTAGGTTCGCCTCAACCGATCGACGAGCAGGAGCCGACCATGGCATGGGATTTCGAGACCGAACCAGAATTCGAAGCAAAGCTCGAATGGATGCGCGAGTTCGTGAAGCAAGAGATCTTCCCACTCGAAACACTCGCTCCGGAGTTCCGCAGCGCTGCGGGTCGCGAGGCGTTCGCTAAAATCACCGAGCCACTCAAGCAGCAGGTCAAAGACCAGGGCCTCTGGGCAGCGCACCTTCCGCCCGAACTCGGCGGCGGCGGTTTCGGGCAGGTCAAGCTCGGGCTGATGCATGAGATCCTTGGTCAGTCGCCGCTCGCCCCACGCATCTTCGGCAACAACGCTCCCGACTCGGGTAACGCCGAGTTGCTGTCGCTCGGCGGAACCGAGGAACAGAAGACGAAGTGGATGCAGCCACTGCTCGATCAGAAGATCCGGTCGTGCTTCTCGATGACCGAACCGGGCGCCGGCGCCGATCCGACCCTGCTCACCACGCAGGCCGTGCGCGACGGTGGCGAATGGATCATCAACGGCCACAAGTGGTTCTCATCGAACGCATCGGTCTCTGACATCTTGATCGTGATGGTCAAGACCAACCTCGACGAAGATGCTTCGCCGTACCAAGCGTTTTCGATGATCGTTGTCCCCACCGACACGCCTGGCGTCAACATCGTGCGCGACGTGCCAACGATGGGCGAGCCCGACCACAAGACCGGCGAGCCGGGCGGTCACGCTGAGATCCTCTACGAAGATGTGCGTGTCCCGTTTGAGAATGTCATCGGTGGCGAAGCCGGCATCGGCCAGGGCTTCGCGCTGGCACAGAAGCGCCTCGGGCCGGGTCGTATCCACCACGCCATGCGATGGCTCGGTCAGTCGCAGCGAGCCTTCGACCTCCTGTGCGAGCGGGCGCTTACCCGCTATACCAAGGGCTCAATCCTCGCCGACAAGCAGATGATCCAAGACTGGATCGCCCAGTCGTACGCCGATCGCGAAGCGGCCCGGCTGCTCACCCTCCAGGCCGCCTGGAAGATGGACAAGCTGCACGAAGCAGGCGGCACGTACAGCGATGCTCGTCTTGAAATAGCGGTCATCAAGTTCTGGGGCGCCAAGGTGCTGCACGATGTGATCGACCGTGCAATCCAGATTCACGGCTCGCTCGGCTACACCACCGACCTCCCGCTCGAGGCGATGTACCGCGCGGCGCGCGCTGCACGCATCTACGACGGGCCCGACGAAGTCCACAAGGTCACCGTTGCCCGCCAAGTGTTGAAGCGTTACCGGCCGAGCGACCCCAGCATCGACCACATCCCCACGCGTCGCGCCGACGCGATGCAGCGGTACGGCGACGTGTTGGAAGAGCTCGCCATCAACTCGTAACCCAGCGTCGCGCATCGTGTGAGAGCGAGGCCTACTGTGGAGGTATGCAGTTTGCCGGGGTTCATCACGTGTCGCTCAACGTCACCAACGCTGCCGAGTGCACGATTTTCTATATCGAGGTCGTCGGCATGACACTGCGCAACGATCGTCCTGACTTCCCGTTTGACGGTGCGTGGCTGCAGGCCGGCGAGCAACAGGTGCACCTGCTCGAAGTTGCCGACTTCGTGCCGCCGAATGGCCAGCACTTCGCGCTACAGGTCGCCGATCTCGATGCCGCCAAGGCTGACTTGGAGTCGAAGGGTGTCAAGGTGAGCAACCCGAGTCAGCTGGGCGAGATCTGCCGGCAGGCGTTCTTCCATGACCCGACCGGCAACCTCATCGAGATCAACCAGCCCCTCTAATCCGACCCTGTTTGGACAGACAAGCAGACAGAAAACCGCAACGGCCAGGCCACTCACGAAGAGAAGCCCGGCCGGAGCAAAGTGAGTACGACTCCAAGAACGCAGTATCCGGGCGATCTGGCGGCAATGACGTCAGTCGAGGCGTTCGATGATGGTGGCGTTGGCCATGCCGCCGCCTTCGCACATGACCTGGAGACCATAACGGCCGCCGGTGCGCTCGAGTTCGTTGAGCAAGGTTGCCATGAGCTTGGTGCCAGAAGCACCGAGCGGGTGACCGAGGGCGATTGCGCCGCCGTTCACATTGACCTTGCTCATGTCGGCGCCGGTCTCCTTCTGCCATGCGAGAACAACCGAAGCGAATGCTTCGTTGACTTCGAACAGGTCGATGTCGTCGATGCTCAGACCGGTCTTCTCAAGGATCTTCTTCGTGGCCGGGATCGGCCCTTTGAGCATGGTGACCGGGTCGGTACCAGCGAGAGCGAAAGCGTGGAAGCGGGCACGCGGCTTCATGCCGAGCTCTTCTGCTTTTTCCTTGCTCATGATGAGTACGGCGGAGGCGCCGTCGGAGATCTGCGAGGAGTTGCCGGCGGTGATCTTGCCGTCTTCCTTGAATGCCGGCTTGAGCTTGGCGAGACCCTCGGCGGTCGAGCCGTCGCGGATGCCTTCGTCGTTCTTGACGAATACCTTTTCACCGTCGAGGTCGATCTCGACGGGCACGATCTCATTCTCAAAACGGCCTTCGTCGCGGGCGACTGCTGCACGCTGCTGGCTCTGGGCGCCGAAGGCGTCGAGGTCTTCGCGGGTAATGCCGTACTCGTCGGCGATCATGTCGGCACCGATGCCCTGCGGCGGCAGGCCGGTCTCGGCGTAGCGGTCCTGCTGGTCCTGGCTGAACGGGAAGCCCATGCCCTGGACAATCGATGCGCCCATCGGGGTGCGGGTCATTACTTCGACGCCAGCGGCGACGACGATGTCGTACGCCCCGGCCATGACGCCCTGCGCGGCAAAGTGCATCGACTGCTGCGAGGAACCGCACTGGCGGTCGACGGTGGTCGAAGGAACTTCTTCGGGCCAGCCGGCGGCGAGAACGGCGTTGCGTCCGATGTTGAGCGACTGCTCACCGACCTGCATGACGCAGCCCATGATGACGTCGTCGACCATTGCCGGGTCGAGGTTGTTGCGCTCGGCGAGGGCCTTCAGCACGTGTGCTGCGAGGTCAACCGGATGCTGGTCTTTCAGTTGGCCGTTGCGCTTGCCGCCCGGAGTTCGGATGGCGTCGACGATCACTGCTTCGATCATGTGGTGTCTCTTTCTTGTCTCGAGATGCAACGCAACGTGTGACGCTGCAACTCACTGGTTGATTGCGGATTGGAGATTTACTTGCAGCCGGGTGAGGACCCAGCTGAGGGCTTGGCGTTCTTCGCGGCCGATGCCGTGGCGGAGTTCGCCACGCAACAACTCGTCGACACCCACGACGCGCTCGGCAAGTTCGCGACCATTGTCGGTGATGTCGATGAGCCACACTCGTCGGTCGTCGGGGTCAGGGTGGCGTTCGATCAAGCCGCGCTTCTCGAGACCGTCGACGACAGTGCCCATGGATGCGCGCCCTGTCCCCATCTTTTCGGCGAGCCGAGTTTGTGTGATGGCTCCGAACTCGGCGACGTAGGCAAGCAAGCTGGCTTGGGTGAGGTTGAGGTCAAGCGGCTTCAGGCGAGCATCGAACGCTTCGCGAATGAGCCGGGCCGTTGCCATCAGCGTTGATTCGACGCGCAGCCATGGCGGTGCGTCAAGTTCGTTGTTGGTCAAGCTGCTCATGTGTGTCAATGATGTTTCGGTCACCATGTGGCTGAAATCCTGCCTGGCACAGTGTGGCCGTCCGTCTGGACACATACTGTACGACGTCATACAATCGAGTGCAACACGTACCGCGAGCCAGAAGAAAGACCCCAATGAGCACGATGACGAAAACCGAAGTTGCTGAGTTTCGACAGAAATGCGTCGGCTTCCTGGACACCTACGCCATGAAGACGGGAAAGGCAATGCCGTCTCTCGACGACCAGAAGGCCTACCTCGCCGCGGCTGCAGGCGCGGGCCTTGCCGGCATTCCGTTTGCCGAGGAGTTCGGTGGCGGCGGATTGAGCCTCGAGCACGAAAAGGTCTGGCGCGAAGTCAAGGGCAACTACCGGATGATGGACAGCGAGTTCATCATCAGCCACGGAATGTGCCTGCCGATGCTCAACGAGTACGGCAGCGACGAGCAGAAGACCGCCTACATGGCCGACATAATCTCCGGCAAGACCATGTGGTGCCAGATGTTCTCCGAGCCCGGGGCCGGTTCCGACGTCGCATCGCTGCAGTCGAAGTGCGAACTCGATGGCGACGAGTGGATCCTCAACGGCCAGAAAGTCTGGACGACCCTCGCGCACAAGTCGCAGTACGGCGTCGTTGTGGCCCGCACCGACCCCGAACAAGTCAAGCATGCCGGTCTGTCCATGTTCATTCTCGACATGGCCGCACCTGGCGTCGAGATCCGTCCGATCCACCAGATCGACGGCGGTAGCCACTTCAACGAGGTGTTCTTCACCGACGTGCGCATCCCCAAGGACCATCTGCTCGGCGAGTACAACGCTGGCTGGAAACTCGCCACGGCGATGCTCATGTACGAGCGTGTCGCCATCGGTGGTGCCGGGTCCGGCAAGATCAACCAGCCGACCTACAAGCTGCTGAAAAGCGCCGCTGAAGAGAGCGGCAAGCTGCAGGACCCAGTCGTGCGCGACCAACTCATGAAGATCTACGCGATGGAGACCACGAAGTCGATGGTCGCGATGCGCAACAACGCCGAGCAGAAGGCTGGCAAGACGCCAGGCCCTGGCGGCTCGCTCGGCAAACTTTTCGGGTCGAACATCGCATGGAAAATGCGTGAAATCGCGCTCGAGATCGCTGGCATGTCGTCAATCGCATGGGACCCGGCAGACGCAAGTGGCGCCGAGCGTCAGCGCATCGTGCTCAATAGCTTCCAATCGTCGATCGCTGGCGGCACCGACGAGATTCAGCGCAACATCATCGGCGACCGGGTCCTCGGCCTCCCGCGCGACATCAGCGTCGATAAGGGTGTGCCGTTCAATCAGACCAAGGTCGGCACCCAGGCCTAAACCGCTGACCGTCTCGTCACACCGAGGTCTCACCCCGGTGTGACAAGGGTGCGACATCCCGACTCGCGATCCGCGAGACTTTCCCAATGGCACGCCTTGATCATCGCCTCACGACTCGGCAAATGGCTGAATTTGTGTCGAACGGGTTTCTGCGGTTCGACGCGATCGTCCCGCCCGACATCAACGGGCGGGCAATCGCTGAACTCGAGGCACTGAACGCTGGCCGGCTGTTGCCGTCGGAAGATCTCGATGCGATGCGGCCACCGCGCTCGGGGACGTCGCTCGACGAGTGCTACCTCGAGCCATCGGTGATCGGTGAGTACCTCCGCCTGCCACAGATCCGCGGGATTATCGAGTCGCTCGTTGGCCGTTCGCCGGAGTTCGATCACGACTGGGTCCACTACATCCCGTCCGGCGGCACGTTCAACCAGCCGCTGCATGTCGATGCCAATGTCGACTCGCTCGATCAGAGCTTCGATATCCAGATGTTCTGGTTCTGCGATGACGTCGCCCCAGGCGAAGGTGGGACCCGCTTCGTGCCCGGCAGCCACCTGGCCAGAGTCCGTTCGTCTGGCCTGCACCGATACCAACACATCGTCGGCGAGCAACAGGTCGTGTGCGCGGCGGGTTCGGTCTTCGTCTTCCATCACGGCCTCTGGCACGCCGGTCAGCCAAACCCGGGCCCCGATCGATGGATGCACAAGGTCCGGCTCAACCCGACCGAACCGCAAGTTCGACTGTGGAACACCGACGACTTCGACGAGCTGCAGAGCCCGCCAACGGATCATTTCTTCGCCCGCATGCAGAGCGGCGGCGTCGCCGAAATCCTCCGCTCGATGCCGCCGTGGATGGGCATCACCGAGTATCGCAACACACAGATTCAACGCTCCCTGCTCTGGCGCTATCTGAGCGGCGACGACTCGTTCGACGTCGACTATTACCTCACGCGCATGGAACAGCGCGCCGCGCGTACTGCCAGATTGGTGGAGCGGTGAGCGGCACATCCGCAATGCGTCAGCAAGTGCTTTCCCTCTGGATGGCCGGCTCGGCACTCGACGAAAATGTCATTGCCTGGGCGTTTCACGACGGCACCAACGGCACTGGCCCCGCGCTGCCAGACCCACCGCAAGCCGGTGGGCCGCCCTATTCGACTGGCCTGCGCGCACTGCAGGACGGTTGGATGCTGATCCAGTCGGCGCAGCTCATTCCGCCCGCCCCAGGCCAAGAGCGCGAGAACTCCTACCTCGAGTACGAGTTCATCTTCGAACGCCGAGTCGACATCAGCGAGGAAGTAAACGCGTTAGACCTCGGAGAGTAATTCGCCGCTCGCGACCCAGGGCGTGAGATTCGCGAGGAACCGTTCAGACGCTCGGCGCGCGGTGCCATCGGTACTGCCGGAGTTATGCGGCGTGATGATCACGTTGGGCAGGGCCCACAGCGGATCGTCGGCGGGCAGCGGTTCGGGGTCGGTCACGTCGAGGCCAGCACCCCCAAGCTTGCCGGACGCCAGCGCCTCGGTGAGGGCTGGCTGATCGACCAGCTCGCCGCGCCCCACGTTGATGAAGAACGCGTGCGTCTGCATCGCTGCGATCACGTCAGCGGAGATGATGCCGCGCGTGTCGTCGTTGAGCGGCAGCGCGAGCACGACGGCGTCGACCTCGGCCATCACTGCAGCCAATTCGACGAGCGGGCGGACGGGACATGTTTCGTCGCCTTGAACCTGGCGCCGGATGATCACGGGCTGCATCCCAAACGCCGTGGTCAGACGAACAACCTCCTCGCCAATCGGGCCATAGCCGATCACGGCAACGCGCTTGCCTTCAAGTTCGCTCCATCGATCCCACGCCCACTCGGCGTTGGCCTGCGCCCGCATCATCCGCGGCAGATCGCGGGCCAGCGCGAGGAGATACATCATCACCGTGCGCGCAATCGGCGCGCTGCTCGAACCCGACGAGTTCGTGAGGCGCACGCCGAGATCCTTGAGCATCTGGAAAATCGGGCTGTCCACCCCAGCCGACATCGAGTGCAGCCACGCCAGGTTGTTGGCGCGTAACGCCACGCCGAAGAAGTTTCCCGCGCGCTCCGGCCAGGCATCGTGGGAGAAGAACGCGATCGTGATCCGTTCGAGATCGGTGTCGGCAACGGGTTCTTCACCGACGAGCAACACCGTCTCGATGTCCGGTGCAATCGCCCTGACCTGATCGCCCCATGCCTCCCAGAACGTCTCGGTGCAAAAAAGGACATCGCTCATTCTTCTTCTTCCGGGTAGGTGTTCTCCGTATCTGTGTTCTCCGTATCTGTGTTCTCCCTCTCTGTCTTCTCCCTCTCTGAGGTCTCCGCATCTGAGATCTCGTTCGCGCCGTCTTCGCCCGGCATGCTGATATCACGCGCGATGTCGCGCGGGTCGAAGTCGTCTGGGGCAGCGACCTCAACGACGCGCTCGTCGACGTTGTCGAACTCCGTCCGCAGCGCTTTAGACATCACCGCGTGCTGCGAATACAGGCACGTGATATAGGTCAGTTCCAAAATCTGCGCGTCGGGTAAGTGGGCGCGCAGGCCGTCGAAGATCGCATCCGGCACCCTGCCCTGGCCGACGACGAGGCAGTCGGCGTACCCCAGCACCAGGCGTTCGAGTTCGTTCCAACAGGGCGCACCGGCACCGACCGCTATCCCCGCAATCTGCTCCTCGGTCGCACCGAGCCCACGCATCGACTTGCAGTGCTGCGAGTAGACGAACTGGCTCCCAACCAACCAGCCAGCTCTCGTCTGACCGAGCTCACGGAGCATCGGGTCGAGTGTGGCGCCCTGGTAGACGCGAAAGCCATGCACCGCGTGTTCGAACACCGAGTGATCGTTAGCGAAGACCGTCCACCAGTCTCCCGGTGTGCCGGTTGCCGTTCCCGGTTCGTCGACAGGGTCGCGGTCACCGAAGAGCCGCTCGTACATTTTCTCGACGAGTGGCGACTCGTTTTCCTCGCGGGACATTTCGTGAAGTCGTGGCATGTGTTGATCGTGTCAGACCTGAGACCGAGAGCACGAAGACGACCGCATGGGTTCCAGTGTGGATGGCAGCAGGTCGTCCGATCCAGGCTCGGATGGCCGCGCGCGACACAATGGGCTGTATGCAGACTGCTGCCACCGAACTGTTCGGTATCGAGTTCCCCATCTTCGCGTTCAGCCATTGCCGCGACGTCGTTGCCGCCGTGAGTAAGGCTGGCGGCCTCGGGGTGCTCGGCGCAGTTGCCCACTCGCCGCATCAGTTGGAGATCGACCTCGAATGGATTGAGGCCGAAATCGGTAACCGCCCGTACGGCATCGACCTGATCGTGCCAGCCAAGTACGCCGGCGACGAAGACGGCGGCTACACGCTCGAAGACATTGCAAAGCTCATCCCTGACACCCATCGGGCGTTCATCGACGAGATTCTCCAACGCTACGACGTCCCGGAACTACCGGTCGACGACACGACGACTCGTTCGAACACCGCTGTCGGCGGCCACGATGGCAACGCACCGTTCAGCGCGAACGCCGCCCTGCCTCAACTCAACGTCGCACTCGCGAGCAACACAGCGTTCATCGCCAACGCGCTCGGCCCGCCGCCAAAGTTCCTCATCGATCGCTGCAAGGAAGAGGGCAAGTTGATCGGTGCGCTCGCCGGGCGGCCACAGCATGCCGAGCGGCACCAGGCTGCCGGTGTCGACATCATCATCGCCCAGGGTTCCGAAGCGGGCGGCCACACCGGCGAGATCGGTTCGATGGTCCTCATTCCCGAGATCGTCGACGCGGTCAACATCCCCGTGCTCGGCGCGGGCGGCATCGGGCGCGGCCGCCAGATGGCAGCAGCAATGGCACTCGGTGCCGAAGGCGTCTGGTGCGGTTCGGTCTGGTTGACGACGGAGGAAGCCGAGACACACCCGGTCGTGAAACAGAAGTTCCTGTCGGCAACTTCGGCCGACACGATCCGGTCGCGGTCGCTCACCGGCAAGCACGCCCGCATGTTGAAGTCGGCCTGGACTGAGGAGTGGGAGCGCGACGATCGCCCGGATCCCCTCGGCATGCCGCTGCAACCGATCCTGACAGCCGACGCACAAAAGCGCATCGCTCGCGCTGCGTACACGAAGGGGTCGGGCGCTGAGAAGCTCGCCAACTACTTCGTGGGCCAGATCGTCGGCACAATGAACCAAACCAAGAGCTCAGGCCAAGTCGTCATGGACATGATCGAGGAGTTCATCGAGTCGGTCGAAGGCCTCGCTCGCCAGCTCGAAACCTGAGCCGCCACTCCTCTCTGCGATACGGTCCGCGCCTTGTCCGGGCTCGATGCCACAGAACGCACCAATGTACCCACGGCCCTGTCGGACACTCGCGTCGGCAAAGTTGTCGTGGCTGTGCTGATCGTCGTGATGTCCGTCTGGATTGTTGGGCCCAACCTCCTGCGAGCCCGGCGAGCAACACGGTCGACGTCGTGTAGTCGCCAGCGGTCAATGCCGGCTTCGAACAGAACCGGTCGGTATTCAGCCCAAACCCGCGCGCCTCAAGCCTCGAAGTTGCCGCCCTTGCTGAGTTTACCTACGGCACCATGACCGAATGGAGGCTCCCAGAGTTCGGCCTGGCAATCGGCGTATACCGGACCTACCGATGTCGCAAATGGTAGGAAGCGGGTCCGCCTCGATACGAACGAGCGCTACTAGGACTCGTCGGCAG
>CALCXK010000039.1 GCA_937905835.1 uncultured Ilumatobacter sp.
CCCACCATCACCCCACCATCACCCCACCATCACCCTGTCGGGTCGCCCGCCTCCCAAAATGGAGACCATTTCGCCAACTCCGTGGAGCGATTCAGTCCCTATTTGGGGCATGCCAGCCAAGCGACCCGAAATTGAGACTAAAACGCGTTCGAAATGCGCTGAAACGGTCCACATTTCGGAAGACTGCGGCAGGGGTACGCGGTCGGGGTAGGGGTCGCTATTGTCAGGAGTGCTGGCTGAGGACGACGGTGGCGCAGTTACGGCCGCTGGCACCCCAGACTCCGGCGCCGGGAAAGGTGGCTGCGCCCGTGAGGTACAGACCTGAGATGGCGGTCTCGTACTTGGTCAGCTCGGGGTTCGGGTTACGGAACGCTGCTAGCGGACCACCGGCGAAACTGGTGGCGTGGCCGGCCGGCAGGTGAAAGTCTGACTCGTAAATTGCTGGAGTCATCGCTCGCCAGTCGACAATCGATTCCAGAAAGCCGGGCTCGCACTGGTCGGCGAACAGTTCGAGCCACCGCTGCGGTTCCGGTCCGCGACGTTCGGGGTGGGCCCATCCGTTGCCTGCCGCGTCCGTGAAGTCGTACGGCGTGAAGAGTGCTTCCAGACTGAACACATGGCGCCCATCCGGCGCCATGGTTGGATCCAGCAGCGACGGGACGTTGACCAGCATCCCCGGCAGATCGAGGATCTTGCCCTGCTGCATGAGTCGGTAGCCGCGATCAATCTCCGTGAGTGAGGGGCCGATGGCCGTGGTTGGGCCGAGTTGTCGGTCGTGATCCTTCAGTACTGGGGGCGTGCTCAGGATCGCGTCGATCTTCGACTCGTAGCCCTTGTCATGCGGGATCGCCTTCCAGCGACGGATCAGGTCGGCCGCCGCCGACGGCGGATTCTTGAGCCACTTCAGGAAGGTGTCGTGCGGATTGCAGGCGGAGACCACGACCAGCGCATCGATCTCTGTGCCGTCAACGAGGGTGACGCCAGCCGCCGCTGATCCCGAGCAGCGAACCTCGGACACCGGGCTTGATATTTGCAGCGTCCCTCCGGCAGCCTCGAAGGCCATCCGCAGAGTTTCGGTGACTCGGCCACTGCCGCCGACCGGGCGCCCGACCGTTCCGACGTGGCGCATCGCGTGAGTGAGCGCACCGAGCCCGGACCCTTTGAATTCGGGTGAGATGCCCCAGACCATCGGTCCGGTCAGAGCGGCAGGGCCGGTGATTGCATCCGCGGAGAAGAACGAACGCAACACGTCAGCAGCGCTACGTCGCGACCAACGCAGCAGCGTTGCCGAGCCGGCGAGCCTTTTGCGGAGGGCGAGCTTCGTCAGCCCGGTGACTGATGGGGGTTCGGTCGCTGCCTCGAAAATCATCTGTATCGCAGGCGTCGCAGCCTTGACATACCGCCGGTAGCTCTCTACCTCGTTTGGGAAGTTCCGGCCAATCGATTCGAGCGTCAAGTCGAGGTCGTGATGATGCGACCATGACGGTGACGTGCCACCAGGAGTCCAGGCCATGTTGTGCTGCGCTGGCTCGACGTCGATGTAGGCCAGTCCGTGCGCCGCAAGGTCAAGTTCCTTTATCACTGGTGTGGTGCGGAAGGTGAGGTGATCACAGTTGCAGATGTTCACCGTCGCTCCGCCGAACGCCTCACTCGATGCCGTGCCGCCAACCGCTGGTCGAGCTTCGAGCAGCAGCGTCTTCATCCCACCGCGTTGCAAATAGGCAGCGGTGACGAGGCCGTTGTGACCTGCCCCGATCACGATCGCATCGAACTGCCCAGACGTCATAGGAGCATTCTTCACGACTCGGTTGTTCGGGACGTAACATTGCAGGTGTGGCATATGTTTCACGACGACTCGCCGAACTTCGCGCACCGCAACTCAACGACGCACTGAACGAGAACAGCATTATCGTTCAACCGCTCGGGGCTATCGAGCAGCACGGCCCTCACCTGCCGTTCAACACCGACCTGTTGATCGCTGAACGTGTCTCTGGGGCTGCGGTCGAGGCTGTCGGGGAAGAACTCGATGTGTGGTTGCTCCCTCCCTTGGCCTATACGAAGTCGAACGAACACGCCTGGTCGTCAGGAACAATCTGGCTGTCGGCGACGACGCTGTTGTCGGTGCTCGACGACATCGGTCGATGCATTGCGATGACGCCGGCTCGTAAACTCGTTTTTCTCAACGGGCACGGCGGTAACTCGGCGATCGTTGCTGCCGCAAACCGCGAGCTCAGGCTCGCACACGGCCTCATGACGTTCCTGGCCCACCCGTCGGTCCCGCCGGACCAGGGCGGTCACTCCGCCGCTGGCGAACTCGGGATGGGGATCCACGGCGGCACGGACGAGACCTCGCTCATGCTGCACCTGGCACCAGAACTCGTCGACATGTCGGTTGCCACGCGAAACGTGCCGGATCAGTTGGCGAAAAACGAACACGTCAAGTTCGGTGGGTCCGTCGCCTTCGGCTGGTTGTCGAACGACTTCGGCCCTGACGGACACATCGGCGATCCGACCCCGGCGAGCGCCGAATTGGGCGAGCGACTGTTCAACGGTGCCGTCGAGACGTTCGGTGACGCACTGGGCGAAATCTCAGCGTTTCAGTTCCCGATGTAAGACGCGACAAAGGCGGTCACACTGTGCGATGCACAGTGTGACCGCCTTTGTTCAAGTCTGATCAGAGACCGATTGACTCGTCGATGTACTCGTTGGTCATCAGGTCGCCAGGCGTCAGTCCTTCGGTACCGAAGACCGGACCAGCGATGGCGATGAAGCCTGCGAGGCGAGCTTCGTCGAAGTTGCCGAGCGTCGAGTCGGGGCCGTTACCCACAAGGCCGAGTTCGATCTGGAGTTCGACCGACGCTGCACCGAGCGCCTCGTCGTAGGTCCAGAAGTCGTTGAACTCGTTGACGGCCTTGACAATCAGCGTGTTCGTAGTTGCTGGATCGTTGATGTAGTCGACCGTGGCCTGCTGCACGATGGGCGTGAACGCTGCCATACAAGCAGCCAGCTCGTCTTTCTTGGAGTCGAGCACGGCGAGCGGTCCGGCATAGGTCTGCCAACCGGCGTCGTGGATCAACTCGAACTTGACGGGCTTGCCCCAATCGGCGAAGACGTTCTCGTAGTTGTAGGGCTCGGCGGAAGCGAAGCCCTGCTGAGCGATCTTTCCGCCCTCGGCGATGAAGACCGACGGGCCGCCATCGTACGAACCGTCGAGCTGGCCTTCTTCGACCTGGCCATCAGACAGCAGGAACTGCATGTAGGCGCCGCTCTCGAAGTAGCGAATCGTGACGCCTTCGGCCTTGAGGTCGGCGATGGTCTCGACGGCTGGGTAGGTCGCGGGATCCCACATGATGATCTGCGGGTTGATCTCGAGCGGAGCAACGAACGCTGTGGTGGGGTTGTCGGCGTAGTTCTCGATGGCTTCGTCGGTTGCGACGTAGCCGAACGTGATGCTGTCATCCTGCGCCATGAGCGAAACGACCTGCTGGAAGCCGACTGCCGGGCCACCGGTGCGGACCTGCAGGTTGACACCAGTTGCTTCGCCACCGATGACGAGCGGGCCGGTGACCGTCTTGACCTCGGCATCGATCGTGGCGTTGGCCGAATCGATCATCTGGTAGAGCGCTCCGTGCTCCGCCTCGGGGAACCAGTCGGTCTGGATCGCGATGGTTGCGGGGCACACCGATGCGAGATCGACGCTGTCGTCTTCCATCGGCTCAGCGGCGGCCGGAGCTTCGGTTGCTGCCGGAGCTTCGGTTGCTGCCGGAGCTTCGGTTGCTGCCGGCTCGGCGTCGCTGCCGCACGCAGCAACAGTCATTGCAACGACAGCACCGAGTGCAGCCATCTGTGTCAAGCGAGTGTTTCGCATGGTTTTCCCCCTGAAGAGTGTGGTGGTTAACCGGAGTGTTCACACCGGATGCGGAGATACTAGAGCATCGCGCAAAGAGCTCTCTACGCACAGCGTGAAGATCTTGTTTCGCGTATGTGTCGCGAGCAGCGAGGCCGTGGTTCGTTGCGTCAGGGTCTGCTCGATGTAACCGAGAATCAACTCGAGCGCTTCTCGTGCCAGTTGCCGACCACTCGGTTGCCGATCCAACCGAAGAGAACGAAGACAGCAATGCCGAGCAGCGCTGACATCACAGCGGCTCCGTACATTTGCTCGTACGCCGTTGAGCTTTGGTACAGGTTGATCAGACGGCCGAGGCCCGGCTCACCCTGTCGGAAGAAGAAGTCGCCGACAACGGCGCCGACAACGGACAGACCTGCCGAAATCTGCAGCCCGGTGAAGATCGATGGCATTGCCGCGGGGAATTGCAGTTTGATGAGCCGCGTCATTCGCGATGCACCGTTGAGGGTCATCAGTTCGTGGTATCCGCGATCAACCGAGAGCAGACCGAACAACGTGTTCGCAACGATCGGGAAGATCGCGATCAGCACACAGACCAGCACCCGGGCCTTGAAATTGAAGCCGATGACCGTGCCGATCAGCGGGACGAAGGCAAGAATTGGGGTTGCTTGCACGGCGATAAGGAACGGCCACATCGAGTTCTGTATCCAGCTTGCCTGGCTCATCAACGTTGCCACCGCGAATCCGATCACGATGGCAATCAAGAGGCCGAGGCCGGCGACCTGGACCGAGGTCCACAATCCGTCGAAGAGTTTCACGAGGCCGCCGCCAGTTCGTGAACCAGCGGTGCCTCGTTCGATGTTCCATGTGAGGACCGACTCGCGGACGACGCGATGGGGAACGGGCAGTAGCGGCTGCTTGGGACCCGCAAGAAACACGTGGTGTGCCAGATACCAGAACCCGATGAACAGCGCGAAAACTGCTCCGGGGCCGACGAAGCGGCTGAGCCGGGCGGAACGCTTCGGCCTGATTGCGGCCACCTCCGCGGAATCAGGGCCTTGGTGAGCGGCCAGTTGCTGGGCTGTCTCTGAGGCGTTGTTGTCGGTGCTCACGGGTGCGCTCCGCGGAGGTCGTTGGAGATCTTGCCGGACAGTTCGGCAAACGCCGGATCGTATCGGATCTCGTGCTTGCGGGGATACTCGAACGGCACCTCGTAGTCGGCCACGATGCGGCCGGGACGAGCCGACATAACCAGCACACGGGTCGAGAGGAACACTGCCTCGGCGATCGAGTGGGTGATGAACAGTCCGGCGAAGTTCTTGGCCTTGAACAGCGAGAGGAGTTCGTCGTTGAGCCGCTCACGGCTGATCTCGTCGAGCGCACCGAACGGCTCGTCGAAGAGGAACACGTCAGGTTGCAGCACCAGCGAGCGAGCCAGCGAGGCGCGCATCTTCATACCGCCTGACAGCTGCTTTGGATACTTGAGCTCATGCTCTTTGAGCCCAACGAGCTCGAGTGATTCGTCAACTCTCGGGGCCATCGCGGCGGAGTTGATGCCGTGAAGTTCGGCGATCAGTTCGACATTTCTCCGAACGGTCCGCCACGGAAACAGCGTGGCATCCTGGAACACGTAACCGATCGAATCACGATCGACGTCGCACTCGCCGCCCGTGTGCGTTTCCAGGCCCGACGCAATGCGTAAGAGCGTGGACTTACCGCACCCGGACGGGCCGACGACGGTGACGAACTCGCCCCGTTCGATACTGATGGAGACATCGTCGAGCGCGTGCGTCCCATCGGGAAACACCATCGACAGATTTTTGAATTCGAGCGCATACTCGCGTGTAGCAGACAACGGTTCTTTCCCCTGATTAGTTCGGTGTCGAGTGGGCGAATTATGACTGGCTTATGCGGCGAGACGTTGACCGTTCCGCCACACGATGCGTTCGGCTGGACCAAACGCAATTGCCTCCCGGAGCGTAGCCGCCCTGACTGCCACGAGATCAGCCCGCTGGCCGACCGTCAGCGTCTGAGCACCGAATGAGGTCACCTGGCCGGCGGCCGTGCTCACCGACGACCAGGCGTCATGGGGGAGGAGGTGGCTGGCCATGATCATCAGGCCGGCGGTCTCGAAGGGGCATGCCCGACCGACCGGATTAAACGGGTCCTGCAGATTGTCGGCACCGGCTGCGACTTGAGCGCCAGCAGCGCGGAGCGACGCAACAGCGGTGAGTCCTCGGGGCATCGGACTGCGCCCGCGGCCCTGAAGAAACAAGTTGGTGTGGGGAAGTGCAACGACGCCGATACCGGCTGCTGCAACCGCCTCAGATGTTGCCTGCTGATCGCGTTCGGACTGCATGGAGAGACTCACGCAGTGGCTGGCGGTGACTGCATGGCCAAAGCCGGCAGCGACCATTTCGGCAAGCTCGGCGAGGCCGGTTGCGGTCGGGTCGAGTGTCTCGTCGGTGTGCAGGTCGACGCCGACACCGTGGTCGGTCGCTGTCTGTAGGAAAAATTCGGTCGGGCCGAGCGTGTCGCCACCCTCGAGGTGCGGGCACCCGCCGACAAGGTCAGCGCCCGCCCGCAGTGCGTCGTGCAGCAGGGCTCGCTGATCAGCGCCGCCGGGCCCCATCACCGGCCACCCAGACAGTGCGACGATCTCGACATCGATCACGTCGGCAACCCGGCGCTTCACTTCCACGAGTGCCTCGATACTGGTGAGGCCGTGCTCCACGGTCGTGTCGGCGTGGCTACGAACGGCCCGAAATCCGTTGGACGCCATCAATCGTGCGGCCCGTTCGGCACGTTCGACGGTCTCATTGACATCAAGCAAGTGGCGGTTCGCCCGCATCGCCAAAATAGCGCCCATGAGGTCGCCGGTCGGATTCTCGATCTGCTCAGCGAGGAAGGCCTTGTCGAGGTGGGCATGAGGCTCGACGGCCGCAGGCATGAGGACATGTCCTCGGAGGTCAACCACCTCATCTGCTGGTTCTGCGATGAGGTCGCCAATGGCTGTGATCACGCCATTGATGATGCGGATGTCCTGTTGCCGATGTGTCACATCGGCATGAACAGTGGTCGCCCGGTGCAGCAGTGTTGAAGCCATCGTGCGAATATAGAGGGCATGGTGGTTGCGAAAGATCTTAAGCTTGGTGCGTTCTTCTTCGGTGGAGTCGAGATGGACGATGCAGGTGCAGGCCTGCCGAACCCGATGGATCGTCGCTACTCGAATGATGCGTGCTGGAAAGCGACCCTCGACTACGTCAATTCTGCCAAGGAAGCCGAGCGGCTCGGTTTCGACTCGTTTTGGACCACCGAGCATCACTTTCAGTACGAGGGGTATGAAGTCATCCCAAATGGGCTGCTCATCTCGACGTGGATTGCAGCGCACACAACGACGCTCCGATTCGGCTCGATGTTCAACGTCGTGCCGCAGTGGAATCCGCTACGCCTCGCAGAAGATTTCTCTACGCTGCACAACCTGTCCGGTGGGCGAGCAATGCTCGGTGTCGGGCGCGGCACAGTGCCGCGCGAAGTGCTGCATCTCAACGACAAAGGCGTATCGATTGGGTCGCAGGACAACCCCGACCAAAAGTCTGACGACTTGTTCAACCGTGAGATCTTCGAAGAATCGATGGAGATCGTTCGTCGTGCACTCAGCCAGGAATCCTTCTCGTTCTCCGGCAAACACTTCCAGCTCCCGCTGCCCGGGATTCCCGACCGCGGCGAAACGGTGCAAGACCTCACGCTGATCCCGCGGCCGATCTACCCGTACGAAATCTGGCAGGCCGTCACCTCACCACCCACGCTCGACTACGTGCCGACCGTCGATCACGGCGCCGTGTTCTGGAACCAGCACTACAGCTTCATCAAGCGCTTCTGGGACATCTACGGCGAGAACTACGCAGCCTCCCACGATGGCCACGAATTGGCGTCACACGAGAAGCGCATGCTCGTCGTCTCATATCGCATCGAAGACACGATGGAGGAGGCCCGTGCGTCGGCCCGCAACGGTCACGACGAATTCTGGAAGTTCCTTGGGCCGTACGGATGGAGCCGCGGCTACATGGGCCCAGATGGCAAGCCCTCGGCTCCCGGCCTGATCCCGACGCTCGACGAATCAATCGAGAACAAAACGATGATCGTCGGCCCGCCTGAGCACGTCGCTGCCGAAATCCAGTTCCTCAAAGATCTGCTTGGCTTTGAGTACCTCACGGTGTTCCCGCATCTGCTGGGTGACAGCTACAAGAAGGCTGACGAGCAGATGGCGCGCTTCGCCGAAGAGGTCATGCCGCTGCTGACTTAGCAGTCGGCAGGACGGTCGACAGAGCAACGGACCTCAGGTTCAGCCGCCAGAACAGCTGCCGATAACGGTTCGCGGGTCGGCCGCTCCGCTCAAGCTTCCGTTGACGTCGACGACAATGGCATGTGCATGGCCAAAGCCTGAGTCCCATTCCGGCGACGCCTCGACTCTGTGTCCGCGTGCAGCCAAGCCCTCGACCCAGGCCCCCGATGCGTGACCTTCGACCGCGATGCGCGGGCCACTGGCCGCTGTCCACGTGTCGAATCCGGTCTGGGGCCCCTTGAGCGCCCACCTGCCCGCGTTGATCGACGTTGCTGGTGACTGGCCGTGATGGAACAGGCGTGTGGCGATCTGCAGCAGAATTTGAGGTTGAGCGTCACCGCCCATCGTCCCAAACACGCTGACGAGGTCTGATCCTCTCGTGGCGAGGGCGGCCGACAATGTGTGCGGCGGAATGCGGCCTGGCGCCAGCTCACCAGGATGCCCAGCCTCCAGGCTGAAGCCCATCCCCCTGTTATGGAGGTTAATGCCTGTGTTGGGTTCCACCAGGTGGCTGCCGAGGCCCGATGCGTTTGACTGAATCAATGACACGCCCATCATGCGACCGTCGTGACCACGACCCGCAGTACAGAGCGAGGTCGTGTCGCCATCTCGATGCGGCGCCCACCGGTTGCTCGCCTGTTCGAGATCAATCTCGCCACCACGGCCAGCAATCTCAGCCACAAGAGCATCTCCATCGGCGTCCTGGTGCAGCCGTTCAGGACGATCGCGCCCAGCGGCCGTCGAGGCTTCAATCAAGAGATGGGCCCAGTGATCGTCTTCTGGGTCGTCGGGGAAGAGACCGCTGGAAACAAGCTGGTCGACGAGGCGCCCAGACCCCAGCGTGAGGTATCCCTGAGTGCTCGGTCCAACGGTGTGGACCTTGACGCCGAACATCTCGGCTGCAATCGGCGCCACCCACTCAGCCTGCGACGCCCCGAGATCAGACTCGGTGAAGAGCCCATTCCCAATGTCGATCAGGCCGTCACCGAAGGCACCCCTGTAGAACGTGTCTCGACCGCCGATGGCAACACCGGCAAGAGCGAGCGCCACGCCCGGGCGCCTCACAAGCGCACCGGTCTGGGTGGCGTGCTCAACGAGTTCCAACAAGTTTGCCCGGCTGGCTTCGTCAAGCCGAGGGAGCAGGCCTGCGAGTAACGGGCTGGCCGGGAAGCCATCGGCGGCAAGACGCTGTGCCGGGGCGAGGATCACGTCGAGTGGGAGCGACCCGAATCGTTCGTGGAGGCTCACCCAGCCATCGACGCAGCCCGGAACCGTGACCGAGCGGATGTCCAGCTTGAAGGGCATCTCGGTGAGCCCCTGATCCCGCATGGCACCCGAGTCGGCACCAGATCCGGCTCGACCAGCGGCGTTCAAAGCGAACACTTCGCCATCTACATGGACGAGCGCAAAGAGATCGCCGCCCATTCCGCAGAGGTGCGGCCCGGTGACGGCAATCGCCGCGTTGGTCGCAATCGCTGCGTCGACGGCATTGCCACCTCGAGCGAACATCTCGTTGCCGGCCGACGTTGCGAGGTGGTCGGCACTGGCAACGAGGTATCGAGGCGCACGAACAGAGGTGCGGGGCGGGTTACTCCAGGTCATGCCACCGAACATACGCCTTCCCTGTTTTGCGAGACCGGTTGCGGCGGCTGACGTCGGAATCGGTCACACAAAGATGGGCCTGGAGTTTGCGGTGACGTACGGTGCTGAGGTGCGTGAGACGATTGGCAACGGGTGCGTGACCGCCTCGGCTGGTGTTGCGCTGATCGGGGTGTTTGCTCCGTGGCTGAAGTCGGGGGAGAGCCGTCGGTCGAGCTTCGAATTGTTCGAGCTCGTCGATCGGCTTGGTTTTGAGCCCGACGGGGTTTTCGCCGGGATGCTCCGTTTGTGGCCGATCGTCCCGTTGGCGGTGATCGCCTGCGTCGTCGCCGCATGGATGGCCAAAGCTCGCATCGCGGGAAGCATCGGCCTCGTCGGTGGCATCTACGTTGCGGTCGTCGCTATCAGCATCATGCAGGCCCCGACTGCCGGGTTGATCCAGACGGCCTGGGGTGTTCCGGTGTCGCTTGTGGGAGGTGTGCTGCTGGCAACGACCGGAGTGTGGCTGCTGGCTCAGGTGTCGCCGACCCAGACACCTCGCTCGGCGTAAACGCTCCGAAGTAATTCGATGTCGTCGGTCATGACGCCGTCGACGTCCAAGTCGAGGAGGCGGTGGATTTCGGCTGCGTCGTTGATGGTCCACACGTGCACGGGAATACCGGCTCGCCGTGCGTTCCGTACAAAACGACGTGAGACCACCGTGATGCGGCCATGGCCAGGCGGAACCTGAGCGGCGCGCTGCGCGGAGCCGAAAAGTCGGCCGAACACGAGCAGGCAAATCGTCTCGATCGGACTGAGGCACGTGAGTGACCCAGGGCCGAGCCGGCGGCGGATCGTCTGCAGTCGTTTGAAGCTGAACGAGCCGATGCAGACCCGATCGAGTGCACCCTGGGCATTGATCAACTCGACGAGCGGTTCGAGCGCCGCGTCGGCCTTGCAGTCGACGTTAAACCGGTGCTCTGGAAACCGTTCGAACAGGTCAAGCATGCGTGGGATCGGCTCGGTGCCATCGACACGCAATTCGGCGATTTGAGCCCAGGTGAGGTCGGCGATGTTGGCATCGAGGCCGCATGTTCGCAGCAGGTTTTCGTCATGGAACGCCACGAGGACACCGTCGGCGCTGCGATGTACGTCAGTTTCGAGGTAACGAAATCCAATGGCGGCGGCATGTTCGAATGCGGCCATCGTGTTTTCTGGTGCGGCACGATTCCCTCCGCGGTGAGCAAACGGAATTGGTCCGGGCCAATCGAGATACGGGTGTGTGGCCATCGGGCTACTCTCGCATAGGTACGGCGCCATCAGGTCGACTGGCCGGTGGCTGGCGAGTACTTGTTACTTTCACGCTTGTGGAATCCCGACGTTTTTTACAGCATCCTCACCATCGTTGTCTCATTGTGCATATTATCTCCCACGGGGGAATTAACCAGCTTGAGCTCAACGGCTCAATCTATGAAAAGGGGTATTGAAATGTACACACTTGGAGCGTTCGTATTACTAGCGATCGCACTCGGAGTCGTGATGACCGTCGTTGACGGGATCCTCGACATGCTGAAAGCGTCTGATGCTGTCGGTAAAATCCCGATCGTCGGAGCGAACTTGACTGTAGCCGTCTCGATCGGCCTGATTTGGGTCCTTGATATCAGCATCATTCAAAACTTCACTGGCGATATGCGTGCCACATGGGTGCACATCGTTGTTGATGGCGTGCTTGTGGCCGGGATGATTCCGGTCAAGAACGCTGTGGTCAGTGCCATTGAGAAGGGCATGCGGGCGTAGACCCAAAAACGTTGGGCCGAAATCCAGACGATCCTCTGTCGCCCCGATGACAAGAGGCAATTGGCTAGCCACTCCGACACAGCAGATCGTTACATGGTTGACCTGCTTGTTGAAGTGCCCGAACGCCGATCGGCCTGACAGCAACACAGATAACTGAACCAACAAACCAAGGAGCCCTGATGTTCGACGGGAGTCGTTCACCTGGGCTCCTTTGTTTGTTGTCGATCAGATCTTCCGACCTGCCTGTAACCAGTACTCGTCTTTGAGGAGGCGCTTGTAGAGCTTGCCTGTCGGGTGGCGGGGGAGTTCGTCGCGGAAGTCGATCGACCGCGGGCACTTGACGTCGGCGATTTGGCTCTTACAGAACTGGATCAGCTCGCTGGCGAGTTGTGCTCGCTCTTCGTCGGTCGTAGGCATCACCCGCGGCTGCACCACGGCCTTGACTTCTTCACCGAAGTCCTCGTTGGGTACGCCGAACACGGCAACGTCGATCACCTTGTCATGGGTGACCAAAATGTTCTCGGCCTCCTGCGGGTAGATGTTCACACCGCCGGAGATGATCATGTACGCCTTGCGGTCGGTGAGGTACAAGAAGTTGTCCGCGTCGAGGTAGCCGACGTCGCCGAGTGTGCTCCAGCCGTTCGGATGGCGGGATCCCTTCGTCTTCTCCGCATCGTTGTGGTATTCGAACTCGGCGCCGCCTTCGAAGAAGATGGTGCCCGGCTGGCCCTGCGGAACCTCTTCGAAATTGTCGTCGCAGATGTGCAAGATGCCGGTGATCGCCTGCCCCACCGTGCCCTCGTGAGCAAGCCACGATTCGCTGTTGCAGTAGACGAACCCGTTTCCTTCAGAGCCGGCGTAGTACTCGTGGATCACGGGTCCGAACCACTCGATCATCGACTTTTTGGTTGGGGCTGGGCACGGCGCCGCAGCGTGGATGACGTACTCGAGCGACGACATGTCGTACTTGGAGCGCGCGACCGCATCAAGCTTCAGCATTCGCACGAACATGGTTGGGACGACCTGGCTGTGCGTGATGTCGTACTCCTCGACGAGCTGCAGGTAGGTCTCGGCGTCGAAGTTCTCCATGGCCACGATGGTCGCCCCGAGTGCGTGCATCGACATACAGAAGCGCAGTGGTGCTGCATGGTAAAAAGGTGCCGGCGACAGGTACCGCTTCGTGTCATCGACGCCAAAGAGCATTTGGCACAGCATCGTGACACCGTTATTCCACGTCTCGAGCGGCTCGTTGGGAAACGCCCGAGTGATGCCCTTCGGCATGCCGGTGGTGCCAGAGGAATAGAGCATGTCCATGCCAGCAATTCGGGCCTCGTCGAGCGGCTCGGGCGACTGTGCCTCGACTGCCGCCTCGTAGGCCTCGTAGCCGTCGATCGCTCCGTCAAGCATCAGCCGCAGTTCGACGTTCGGCGTCTTGTCGATCATGTCGGCAGCCTGGTCGGCTTTGTACTTCGAGGTGATGTACGCACGGGCGCCGCAATCGTTGATGATGTACTCGAGTTCGGCGCTCTGAAGGCGTGACGAAGTGGCCGTATAGACGAGCCCGGCATAGTGGCAGCCCCAGATGACCTCCATATAGCGATCGTGGTTTTCCATGCAGATTGCAATGTGGTCGCCGGGCTCAAGGCCTGCGGCACGAAGGAGACGACTCAGCCGGTTGGCGGCAGCATCGAGTTCGGAAAAGGTCTGTGTAAAGCCGGAACCGCCCATGATGAGTGCGGGCTTGTCACCGTGTGTTGCGAGATGTGCACCTGGGATCATCCTGCGGAACGTAGTCGCCGATACCGTTTCAGCATGAACTCTGCGCGCTTCGCGAAGCTGATGGCAAGCGACAGCGACTCACTCGACCTCGACGAAGTATCACTGATCATGTCTGGGGTCCTGCAGTCGGGTCTCGACGAGATCGAATGGCTCGCCGCGCTCGACCTGCTCGCAGCCGAGTGCCAGACGCCGACACCGGAGGGCATCAGCCGATACCTCTTCGGCGAACTCGGCTTTTCTGGCAACCGCGAGGCCTACTACGACTGGCGCAATTCGTGCCTCGACCGAGTCATCGCCACACGCACGGGCATCCCGATCAGTCTGTCGATCCTGATGATCGAAGTAGGCCGTCGGCTCGGCGTGGAACTGCACGGTGTCGGTATGCCTGCTCACTTCCTGGTCAAGGCAGCCGACAACGACAGCGTTTTCTTCGACCCGTTTGACGGCGGCCGCCAGCGCGACCGTCGACAGGCTCGGGAGCTCTTTGAGACGATCACTCGGGGTCAGGCTCCGTGGAGCGAGTCGCACCTCGACCCGACGCCGAACCGGGCCATCGTCATCCGGATGCTGAACAACCTGAAGGCGGTGTTTGCTCGTCGGTCTGACGAGGTGCGCTTTGCCTTGGTGATGCAGCTTCGGTCCCAGGTGCCGGAGCTTGCAGTGCTCGAAGCCGGAGAGTTCGACAGCGCTCATGCCATCTTCAATTGACACCGCCTCAGCGGCCAAAGCAACGCGTCTCGACGAGCTCGTTGATCGTTTCGATTGCGGTCTCGACCGAGGACTGATCGGTCTCTGCGCTCGCTACCCCGGCGAGTTGTGCTGCTCGAGCATTTCGTTGCGGTAGCTGTGCGTCCCGTCGAAGCGCCCGACGAGATACTCGCCGGAAATCAATGGTTCGTGTGTCGGCTGTTCACCGTCGGCGAGACAGCTCTCGAGGGTTTCGATACGAAGGTGATACGGCGGCGTCACGAACAATGGTGACGAGTAGCGATCCTGGTTCGGCGGGTTGACGACGCGGTGCGGGTTCGACACCCAGCGGCCGTTGGTCCAGATGGCCATCAGGTCGCCAAGATTGACGACGAGATGTCCGTCTGGGACAGCGACGTCGGTCCATTCACCGTTGCGTTGGCGCACTTGCAACCCGCCGATGCCGTCATCGGCAAGCACGGTCAGTGTGCCGTAGTCGGTGTGCGCGCCACATCCCATCTGGCCCGGTTCGGGCGTGAGCCGATCCATCGGTGGGTAGTGGATCATGCGGAGGTGGTACATCGTTTCGCCGGGCTGGCTGATGAAGAACTCAGCATCGAGCCCGAGCGCAACGGCGAGCGCCCGCTGCATACGAACAGCCGCCTCGGTCACGGCCGCGCGGTACCTCTCCCACACCTCCCGGAAGCCGGGAATGTCGGGGTACTGGTTGGGCCCGTGCAGGGGAGTGCCGGCAACCACTTCGGGGTGATCCAACGGATGGTCGACCGCGAAGTCGAGCGTCTCTTTCATGTCGCCAGCCAGAAATGTCCCGACCGTGTCTTCGTCTTGCGCTCCGATCGCGCCTTCGAGCGTCTCGGCAGCAAAGCCGCCGTAGCCCCGGTGGTACGGGCTGTTGGCGATGGCGATCTCTTGCTTCTGCGCTTCGGGCTGGGCGAAGAATCGCCGAATCATGTCGAAGAACGCTTCCCGGACTTCGGTTGTGACGCCGTGGCCGACGACGGTGAGGAAACCGACATCGCGCAGTGCGTCATCGAGACGGGCTGCGGTGGCGCGAGCAGCAGGGGATTCGCTTTCCGCTCCGGTGGCGAACGGTCCGAGATCGATGACAGGGATTGCTCTTTGGGCGGCAGCTTTCGACACGCCGTCGACGGTATCCGAGAAATTCCGCCACCTCCATTTCGAACCTCGTTGGCGACGGCAACTATCGTTCTCCCATGACGATCGTCGAGCAAACCAGTGCACTGACCGCCGACGAACAACGGGTGGTCGACCTCACGAGCGAACTGCTCGAGAGTTTCCCACCAGCAGACACCGCAACGCAGACGTTCCTCGGTGAACAGTTCGACCGTGGCTTGGCCTGGGTGAACTTTCCTGAAGGCCATGGCGGTCTCGGTCTAAACCCAAAGCTGCAGAAGTTGGTCAACGAGCGGATCTTCGGAGTTGGCGGGCCGAACGCGATGTACAGCAACCCGATCGGTCACGGCATGACCGGCCCGACGGTCGTGGCCTGGGGGAGTGACGAGCAAAAAGAGCGTTATCTCCGCCCGCTGTTCACTGGCGAAGAGGTCTGGTGCCAGCTGTTCTCCGAGCCAGGTTCGGGTTCTGACTTCGCAGGTTTGTCGGCTACCGGCGTTCAAGATGGCGACGAGTGGGTGTGTAATGGCCAGAAGGTGTGGACCACGCTGGCGCACCTGTCGCGCTTCGGGTTGCTCGTTGTTCGCACCGATCCGCAGGCGGTGAAGCACGCTGGCCTCACCGCGTTCGTCGTCGACATGCACGATCCGAGTGTCGAGATCCGCCCGCTGCGTCAGATGACCGGCGAGGCCGAGTTCAACGAGGTGTTCTTCACCGACACGAAGATTCACGAGTCCGAAATGCTCGGCAAGGCCGGTGACGGCTGGCGCGTCTCGCTGACCACGCTGATGAATGAACGCCAGTCGATCGGTGGAGGTATGCCGCAGCGCGGGTCGGGCACGATTGCCGGGCTGGTCGAAGCGTGGGCTGCTGCACCTGACGATCGCAAGGACGCTCCCGCCCGCGATGGCGTGATGAAGCTGTGGTGCCGCGCCGAAGTGGTTCGCCTCACCAACATCCGAGCGAACCAGAACCGCAAAATGGGTGACCCTGGGCCGGAAGGCTCAATCGGAAAGATGGCCGGAGCAATCCTCAACATCGACATCCACAACGCGGTCATGAACCTGCTCGGCGCTGACGGCTTGCTGTACGGCAGCTACGAAATGATCCGTCCCGAAACGGCAATGTCCTCCGACACGCAGCAAAAAGCATTCCTGCGCAGTCGTGCGAACACCATCGAGGGCGGAACGACCGAGATCATGGCCAACATTCTCGGCGAGCGGGTCTTGGGCCTGCCAGGAGATGTACGCGTCGACCGCAAAGTCCCCTGGGCCGACGTTCCCCGCAACTAGTACCAGTCACCAAGTAGTTACGCATGGGGTCAGACCCCTTTCGCAACTATGTACGCAGGCTGGCGAGGACGTCGCTGGCGGGCAGGTTGCGATCATCCATGGCCGGACGACCGAGGAGTGTGCCGCCGAGCATCGCCGTCGCTGCGGTTTCGAGAGACGACTGCAGATCACGAATGTTGCGCGGCGGCGGGAAGTACTCGTCTTCATCGGTGACGTTCACCAGTTCGACTCCGTTGACGGGGTCGAGGAAGTCGATGACCTCTTCGACCAGTTCCTCTGGTGCCGAGGCACCGGCGGTGACGCCGACGATTCCGCTGAGGTCGTCGGGGAGTTCGGTCACCGAGTTGATTCGGTAGACCCGCTCGCAGCCTTCTTCTCGTGCAAGCTGTTCGAGCGCAAGGGTGTTGGACGAGTTGGCCGAGCCGATCACGACGATGGCGTCGCATTTGTGGGCCAGTTCCATCAACGCTGACTGACGGTTCGTTGTCGCGAAGCACAGGTCACTTTGGCCAGGCGTCCAGACGTCAGGGAACCGCTTTTTGACCGCAACGGCGACAGCTTCCCAATCGCGATGCGAGAGGGTGGTCTGTGCAAGAAGGGCCACCGGTTGGTCGGTGTGGTCGAGCGCCTCAACCTCTGCGGCTGATTCGACCCGACTGATTGAATCTGGTGCGACAGCCATGGTCCCGACCGCCTCTTCGTGACCCTCATGGCCGACATAGACGATTCGGTAGCCCTTGCCGGCGCGCACCTTAACTTCGTGGTGAACCTTGGTGACGAGGGGGCAAACTGAGTCGACGACGTAGGAACCACGCTCACGGGCGGCTTCGAGAACCTCGGGTGGCGAGCCGTGTGCCGACAGCATGATCGGGCTTCCGGCGGGCACCTCGTCGATCGTGTCCACGAACACGACGCCCTGCGCCTTGAAGCGGTCGACGACAAGTTGGTTGTGAACAATCTCGTGGTAGCAGTACACGGGCCCCGGGAAGCTTCGGACCATCCAGGCCAACGCCTTGATCGCCATCTCAACGCCGGCGCAGAAGCCGCGCGGTTCGGCCAGCAGAACTCGGTCCACACGGAAAGTGTTCATTCGAGTTTCAATCTACCCCTGACCTGGGCCACGTCTGGCGACCAATGACTCACCGGTCAGCCGTCTTGTGGGCGATAGCGTGGCGGGTCGCATGTCTACAGGAACACTCGCTCCCATCGTCGTCTCGGTCGCACCCGGTTCTCCGGCGGCGCTCGTCGGCGTGCAGGCAGGGGATGAAATCCTGCGAGTGAACGGCGATGTGCCGCGCGACATCATTGAATGGCAGTTGGCCACCGACGAAGCCGACGTCGAACTTGATGTCTCCCGTGGCGGCATGGACCTCTCGGTCACCATCGAAAAACTGGCTGGCGCATCGCTCGGCATCGAGGTATCGAGCGCCGTGTTCGACCGGGTCCGCACCTGCGACAACCACTGCGAATTTTGCTTCATTTACCAACTGCCGAAAGGTATGCGGCGCAGCCTGTACCTGAAGGACGACGACTACCGGTTGTCGTTCCTGTACGGCAACTTCACCACCCTCACGCGGTTCACCGAGGCAGATCTCGAACGTGTGATTACCGAGCGGCTGTCGCCTCTGCACGTCAGTATCCACTCGACTGACCCCGACATCCGTAGCGCAATGCTGAAGAACAAGCGCGGCGGCATGAGCCTGCGTTGGCTGCGTGCACTGCTTGACCACGACATCGTCGTGAAAGGGCAGATCGTTGTCTGCCCGGGCGTGAACGATGGTGCAATCCTTGACGACACGCTTGCCGGCGTGCTCGACCAGTACCCCGAACTCGACTCGGTCGCTGTCGTGCCGCTCGGCATCTCGAAGTTCAACGACGAGTCAGCAATGCGTTTCCACACGCTCGCCGAGGCGCAAGCAGTCGTCGACACGGTCACCGACTGGCAAGACATCTTCGAGACCACCCTCGGCAAGCGACTGGTCTATGCGGCCGACGAGTATTACCTGATGGCGCAGCGACCGTTCCCGGAGGCGGAACGGTACGACGGCTTCCCGATGCACGAAGATGGCATCGGCATGGCCCGTACATTTGAGGCTGAATTCTACGGAACCGCCGCCGAAGCCACCGGCGTGCAACGCGGCTTCTTCGCTGCTGTCGATGCACCGCCGAACCCAGCCGCCTACACCGGGCTCCGCCAAAGCGGTTGTGGCCCGGCTGCAGACTCCGCCGCGAGCGCAGCGGCCTCGGTCGCCTCCGGTATCCATCTTCGCCCGCGCCGCACTGCACCGGTCGGCGTGCTGACGGGGCCACTCGGGGCACCTGTCATCACACCACTTGTCGAGTCCCTTGGCCGAACCGATGTGCGTATCTTGACCGTGGCCAACGAGTTTTTCGGCGGCAACACCGGCGTCACCGGCCTGATGACCGGCGAAGATGTCAGCCGGGTGCTGGCCGGCGAACCCGAAGGGCACCGCTATTTGCTGCCCGACGTGTGTCTGTCTGACGACGGACGTTTCCTTGATGGCGTCGCCATCTCCGATCTTCCCCGACCAGTCGAGGTCATCACCACCGACGGCATCGCGCTTCGCGTTGCGATCGAACAACCTGCAGGGACACCAGCATGAGTATCGACGACACCACCAACGCATTGGGCGGTGGGACACGGCTCCCGAACGACCCGCTCGACCTCGGCCCCGAGGCGATCAGCGACCTCGATGAGATGATGCCAGCGGACCCCGATGCCGATCTGCCCAGCGTCGTCATCATCGGTCGGCCGAACGTCGGCAAGTCGACGCTGTTCAATCGGATTGTCGGGAGCCAGCAGGCCATTGTCGAAGATAGGCCCGGCATCACCCGTGACCGCAAGGTGCTTGAGGCTGAGTGGCTCGACGTCCCTTTCCTCGTCGTCGACACCGGTGGCTGGATGCCTGGCGGGTCTGAACTCGAAGCGAAGGTGTCTCGTCAGGTGGAAGAGGCGGTGCGCGAAGCCGACGTCGTCCTCTTCGTCGTCGACGCATCGGCGCCACTGACCGACGACGATCAACTCATTGCCAACTGGGTGCGCCGCACTGGCACCGAGGTTTTGATCGTTGCGAACAAGGCTGACAACTCCCGCCGCGAGCGGGAGATCTGGGAGTACATGGGCCTCGGGCTCGGCGACCCCATTCCGACGAGCGCTCTCCATGGCCGCCGTGCAGGTGACTTGCTCGACAAGGTCATCGCGCTCCTGCCCCAGCGAGCAGTCGAAGTCGACGAAGACGACGGGTCGAACTTTACCGAAGAGCAGTTGGCAGCAATCGGTGCGATCATCGACCTCGGCGACAACAAGCCGCCGCCTCGTGTAGCCATCGTCGGCCGCCCGAACGTGGGCAAGTCGACACTGTTCAACCATCTCGTTGGGGCCGATCGTGCCGTGGTCCATGACCTCGCTGGCACGACCCGCGACGCAATCGACACGCTCGTCGAGACCGAAGACGGCCCCATCGTGTTCGTCGATACTGCTGGCATGCGTAAGCGCGGCAAGATCGACGATTCTGCCGAGTACTACTCACTCGTTCGTGCGCTCCGAGCAATCGACGATTCCGATATTGCGCTGCTCGTGATCGACGCCACGGTCGGTGTGACCGGCCAAGACCAGCGGCTCTCTGAGCGAGTCGACGCATCGGGTTGCCCGATCATCATCGTCTTGAACAAGTGGGAGATGGTCGGCGCCGAGGATCGTCTTGAAGTGCAGTCCGAAGTGAGGCGCAAACTCGCGTTCCTCGGCGACGCGCCGGTGCTGAAAATTTCGGCACTCAGCGGTAAGAACGTGCACAAACTGCACCCGCTACTTCAAGAATCGATCCGTCAGTACCACAAGCGTGTACCGACGAAGAGCGTCAACAAGATCATCGCTGCAGCCCAACAGGCTCAACCACACTCCGGCGGCGCACGGGTGCTGTACGCCGTGCAGGGAGCGACCGATCCACCGACGTTCACCCTGTTCGTCAACCGCGAACTCGACCGCACCTACCTGCGCTACCTCGAGCGTCGAATCCGCGAAGATCTCGATATGGGTTCCACCCCGATCAAACTCCGTGTCCGTAAGCGCGCCTGAATCGAGCCGATGATGCCGTGGTGCGAGCCTTGCGCGAAGTATTGGACGCCGAACTCGATGCAGGACGATGGCACGTGCCCGGTCTGCGGCGAACAGGTCATTGAGGGCCACGGCCACAGCGACGCTGCTACGGCTGCCGACGAAAAGGCTCCTTGGCACTTCAAGTTGATGGTGGTCGCGTTGGTCCTGTACCTCGGTTTCCGGCTGGTCGACGTGTTCATCTGAGCTTTGCGTGATTTGTTTGCGCACCAGGTGCCAGATTCTTCACGAGAACACTCGACCCCCGATTCGGTCGATAGAGTTCGGCACTCACATACGGGGCACTTGTGCCTCGGTACGGGCTGTAGCGCAGCTTGGTAGCGCACTTGTCTGGGGGACAAGGGGTCGCAGGTTCAAATCCTGTCAGCCCGACC
>CALCXK010000040.1 GCA_937905835.1 uncultured Ilumatobacter sp.
ACGCTCGACTCTCTCAGCGTGGCCGTGAGCTGGGTGTCAGCGACGTGACGTCATGCCGAGTGATCGTTTGGCCTGGCGACGCGCGATGCCACGATGGGCAGCATCTTGACAGCGATAACTGGTACTCGCTTGAGCAGCACGTCGAAGGCTCCCCCCTCGATGTGGAGTACGCGTGAGTCCTCGGTCGAGATGTCGATGACTCCATCAAGCTCTGTTGCATCGAGTCCGGCGAGCAGCGGGACGTTGTGGATGTGGTCGCGGTACTCGTTCTTGGACATAACGGTGAGCTCGTTTCTTGTCGGATACTCACCATCGTACGTTCTCTTGTTGTACGTGTTGTCATTGCGGACTGATGTTCGCGGCGTCTGACGGAGCAGCCGGTCAGGCGCCGGAGAGGGCACGACATGGCGCCCCGCTGACAGGTCATTCGACGATGGAGACCGGCGCTTGCCGTCTCGACGCTGCTGCTCTTGCCTCAGGCAGTGATCATCGACGGCTCAAAGTGCTCCGCCAACTCTGCCTGATGGTGTTCGAAGCGCGTAATGAGATCGCGGAATGCTGGCGAGTCGAGCTGGTCGTGGTTGTCGAGCCGAAACTGTCGGTACAGCTGCACGAGTGGGGTGCCATCGGTCGCAACGTTCTGATTCAGCAATTTCCTGATCTCGACCTCGCGTCGCCGGGCCGCCTCAACGAAGCCCAGTGCATCGGCGAGTGGCATCGTTCCAGCGTCGACCTGTTTGAGCAGCAGACATCGATAGGCATGGCAGAGGAGCGGCCGGTCGGTGTAAATCGAGCAACCGTTGCCGCTGAGTGCTGGGCACGGCTGATCGAAAGCATGGCGTTCGTCGACCACATGGACCGGGATTCCACGAGAGCGGACATGTTCAGCTTCAGATGGGTCTGTAACTGTGACGGAAATAAACAAGATGCCGTCGCAACAGATCCCACAGGCAACGCAGAGTTGAGAGCCGTCATCAACGGACGCATTGTCAGTCACATAGGTCAGGGTACGGCGTGGCAGCAGGCATACCGAGCGCTTCTTCGGGTACTGCCAGTCGGATTTCCAAGTTTCGACTCGCGCCCGACGACTGCGGCCCCAGCAACATCATCACGGCGAGCAGAGCCTGCTGGTCGAGATTGAGCCCGAGCACGCGGACTTCTTCGACGGTCAACTCCAGCGGCCAAGCGCAGGTCGCGTTAGCGTCGCCGGCCTGCTCCGACCGACTGGCGGGACGAAGACCGAGCCTCGCCTCCTGACCGACGGAGCGTGAGTGCGACACTGGTCCCTGTGCCAGCGCTTGACCGTGACGTTCTCGACGTGTTCGAAGGATCGGACTCCCACCTCGACTTCGATGACGGAACGAGCCGTTCGGCGCACGAGCTCGCGGACGATGGTCGCCGCCTCGCCGCGTGGCTCAGCGAACAGGGCATCGAGCCCGGCGACCGCATCCCGATCCGACTCCCCAACGGCATCGAATATGTCCGGTTGCTTCTGGCGTGTGCCGCCGGTGGGTTTGTCGCCGTGTCGGTCAACACGCGCTACAGCGACGACGAGGCTGTCGACCTTGTTGAACGATCAGGCTCGCGGAAGGTCGAAGTCGCGGTTCCGCTCGATGGCACGCCGGTTGCGTTGACCTCGACGATGCCGAGGGAGCGAGTGCATCGGCGAGACGACCCGTTCGTCGTCTTCACCACGTCGGGCACGACGAGTCGTCCGAAGATGGTGCTCCAGCAGCAGTGCTCGATCGCCGACCACGCGTTGGACGTCGCCGCGCGGTTCGGCTACCGCCTGGACGACACGGTGATGGCGGTGATGCCGCTCTGCGGGACGTTCGGCCTCGCCTCGCTGATGGCAGCGGTCGCCGCCGGGTGTCGCGTCATCGTGCACGACTTCGCCCTCGCACGGACGGCGGCGCTGATCGAGTCTGAGCGAGTGACATGCCTGAACGGCAGCGACGACATGTTCCACCGGTTGCTCGAACATGGCACCGACCTGTCGTCGGTTCGCCTTGGCGGCTACGCACGCTTCAATACCAGCCTCGACGGTATTGTCGAGCGGGCCGCAGCAACGGGAGCGACGTTGACCGGTCTGTACGGGATGAGTGAGGTGCAGGCGTTGTTTACGCTGCGCGACCCCGGCGGTGATGCAACCGACCGCACCCGAGCGGGTGGCACGTTGTCGTCACCGCACGCGTCGTATCGCGTCGTCCACGGAGAGCTGCAACTCCGCGGGCCGAGCCTGTTCGCTGGCTACTTGGCTGAAGGCGGCGAATGCATCGACGTTGAGCTGACAGCCCAGCATCACGACGACGGCTGGTTCCGGACGGGCGACCTTGCTACGGCTGACGGAGACCGCAGCTTCGAGTACATCGCACGGATGGGAGACGTTCTGCGGTTGGGCGGGTTTCTTGTCAGCCCCACCGAGATTGAAGCCGTGCTGATGGACGACGATGCCGTCGATGCGGCCCAGGTCGTCGCCGTCGACCTGCCGAACGGAGCGCGCCCCGTCGGGTTCGTCGTCGCAGCGACGGGTTTCCTCGAATCGGCAGCGATCGACCGCTGCCGTCAACGGCTTGCCCGCTACAAAGTGCCGGTACGCGTGCTCGTCATCGATGAGTTCCCCACGACTCCCGGTCCGAATGGGACGAAGATCCAGAAGTCTGAGCTTCGCGAGATCGCAGCGCGTTTGCCTTGGCCGCACGGATGAGCGTCGCAACTCATCTTTGACGTGTCGACGCTCGTCGCCTACATCTCGAGCATCGGGACGCTCACAAACACACGTCGCTGAGTCGTCGGCGTGAGGTAGATGCGCACGAGGTGCGCGCCGACCTCACGCTTTCATCGGGGATTCACGTTGGTAACGTCGATGGGGTGAGGAGGAGCGCCACGTGGATCGTCGGGTGTACTTTCCTCCTCTCTGCAAGTTGCAGCGCCGGCGACACTGGCGGACCTGCCGCCGAGCCGGTGACATCAACGGCTGCCGCCCCAACAACCGCCGTAACGATTGCCCCAACAACCGCCGTAATAACTGCCGTAACGACCGCCGCAACCGCGGCGACGACCTCCGAGCCAGAAGACATTGGCGACCCGTGTGTCGTTACTGTGCTCGCCGGTGATTTTCTCGCCAAGATCGCAGCGCGTATCGACGACGTATCGGTCGAGGGAATCGTGGCCGAGAATCGTCTGGGTGCCGGACATGTCCTCCACCCGGGCGACGTCCTCGACGTGTGCATCGGTAACGACGTTGACGACATCACTGGTGCAGCGCTCGTGGCCTCGAGCCCAGAAGCCGTCGGTCGCCAGCAGACCAAACTCAACGAACTGTTTGCCCCGTACCGCTTCATCGATCTCATCGTCGACGGTGACTCCGGACCGTTGACCCGACAATTGCTGTGTACCGCCCGGATGGGGTTGGGGCTCACCGTTTCCAGGGCACATATGGCAGCTGGTTCAGTCGAGGAGGAGACCCTCTTCGCTGCCAACTCGGTCTCGCTCCCTGACGGTGTGGACACCTCGGCAGAGAAGTGGATCCTGATCGACAAGACCTGCCAGGTCATGTTCGCCGGAGAAGGCGACCAGCTCGTCAATATCTACCCGACCTCGACCGGTGAGCCAGGCTACGCGACGACGAACGTGAACGCCGTCGAGGCATTCCGGTTCGACCCAGCGCTTGAGACTGATGGATGGCACGACAGCACGAGCTTCCCGGTCGCCGCAGACAATCCGTTGAACGGCAACATGTACAAGCCGATTTACTTCAACGACGGCGAGGCGATCCACGGCGCAGGGTATGTGCCTCCCATACCGCGCAGTAAGGGGTGCGTACGTACCTTCCCGCTGCATCAGGACGAGCTGATCTCGTGGCTCGGATTGGCTGGCGTCACCGAGGCGACCTGGCAAACGTCGACAATCGGGCTGCGAGTCACGGTGCAGGGCGAGTACCGAGACGTCGACTGAGGCCGCCCGGCTCGCA
>CALCXK010000041.1 GCA_937905835.1 uncultured Ilumatobacter sp.
GCCAAGAAAATCATCGACCCTGCCAGTACAAAGCCGAAGCAGATCGTGCCGCCGAAGCTCGCTCCGACGATGAAAGAGAAGAAGTCGTCGTTCTCGCCGCTGCTCTCGAACGATATCCCTGATGTCGTCGAGGTGCCGAAGCCCCGCGGTACGAGCAAAGACGGCGTCGCCTACACGAAGGACTTTGATGTCAAGTTCCTCAAGGCGCAGAAGGACGGGCTACTGGCCCGTCGCGCCGGCGAGTTGACCCGAGCCACCCGCCTCGAAGAAGAAGCGATCTCGCTGATCGAAGACGGCGAAATGGGCGATGTGCAGTTTGATGACGAAGGTGGCGAAGGCGACACGATGGTTGTCCAGCGCGATCTTGATCGGCTGCTGTCGGGCCAGGCCCGCCAGACCATTAGCGACATCGACGAGGCGTTGGCCCGTATCGAAGTTGGCACGTACGGCTACTCGGTCGTGTCGGGCAAGCCAATCCCTCGTGAGCGGCTTGAGGCGATCCCCGAAACCACCGTGTTGGCGATCGAGAAGGTCAGCGGCGCCGGCTTTCGCTAGGCCTGGCTGCGCAACTCCTCCATGTCGAATGCCCGTCCCTCCGCGTGGCGGGCTCCGGTACTACTAGCGCTTTGCGTCGTCGCTTTCGACCAACTCGCCAAGCACTGGGCCGTCACCGGCCTCGGTCCAGATCGCGTCATCGACGTCGTCTGGACACTCCGCTGGAACCTCGCGTTCAACAGTGGCATGGCCTTCAGCCGCGGGCAGGGTCTCGGCCCGCTCATTGCTGTGGTGGCCACCGTGGTCATTGTCTGGCTGCTCGTGACGTTACGTACCGAGTCGAGCAGGTTGTCGACTTGCGGAATGGGGCTTGTGATCGGCGGAGCAGCCGGCAACTTGGTCGACCGAGTATTTCGTGGCGAGGCCTGGCTGCGTGGTGCTGTGGTCGACTTCATCGACTTTCAATGGTTCCCGATTTTTAACATTGCTGACATCTGTATCAACGTCGGGGCCGGCGCACTGATTTTGAAGAGCGTGCTGAGTGTGCGTCGAGCGAAAAAACTCGAAGTGGCTGAGTTTGAAGAGGCCCGTAGTAGCGCAGCAGCCGCTGACGCCCGAAATGCAACCGCGAATCCGCCACTGTCGAGGAGAGCCCAGAACCATGATCAATGAGGACGTCCCCGCAGCACTTGACGGCCAACGTCTGGACCGAATCGTTGCGCTCCTTGGTGACATCAGTCGATCCGATGCTGCGGCAGCGATCAGCAACGGTGGCGTTTCCGTCGACGGTGAGCGGGCCTCGAGCGGCAAAATTCGCCTCGTCGAAGGTCAGTCCGTCGGGGTCGACCCAACGTCATTCCCACGGATTCAGCTCCCGCAGCCTGACCCCGATGTCGTATTTTCGGTGGTCCACGCCGATGAGAGCATCATTGTCGTCGATAAGCCGGCCGGTCTTGTCGTGCACCCCGGTGCCGGCAACATGGTCGGCACGCTTGCCAACGGCCTGCTCGCTCGCTTCCCGGAAATCGTCGACGTGGGCGAGTCGAACCGACCCGGAATCGTGCATCGTCTGGACTCTGGTAGTTCGGGCTTGCTGGTCGTCGCCCGCACTCAGTACGCCGCCGACTTCCTCATCGCGCAGTTCGCTGATCACTCGTGCACGCGCCGCTACGAAGCGCTCGTGTGGGGTGTACCTGACGCACCGCACGGGATCATCGATGCGCCGTTGGGCCGCAACCGCTCCGACCCGTTGAAGATGGCGGTCGTTGCGCATGGCAAATACGCGCGAACCGACTACCGAGTCATCGGCACGTACCGCGAGCCTGCCGTGGTCTCTCGTGTCGATTGCCGTCTGGAAACCGGCCGCACACACCAGATTCGTGTGCACCTCTCGTCGATCAACCATCCGCTTGTCGGTGACCCAACCTACGGTCAGCGCCGCCCGAACCTCGGTGTGCAGCGCCCGTTCCTGCATGCTGCCGAGCTGGCCTTCAATCACCCGGCTACTGGCGAACGCGTCACGTTCAATAGCCCGCTCGCACCAGACCTGCAAGCCTGGCTTGACGCCGCCTCCACGTAAGTCTGAGCGGCACGCTGGAACACTGATCGCTGCGTTGCGAGAACTCCTCATCGAGCAGGCTCAACCGCGTCGTGCAACTTCAGTGTTCGTGGAGGACTGGCCAGGGGGATTCGCCGTTCGCGATGCTGGTGATACTGGCGAGCGAATAGCCGTCGAGGTGCTGGCGCATGTGGGCGCCCGCCTGGTTCCAGATCTCCAAGAGCACACACTGGCCTTCGTGGTCACATGACCCGTCCTGGTGCGGCTCACCAAAGTCGCCGACTGTGATCGGGCCATCGACGGCCGAGATGATGTCACTGAGCATGATCGCAGCGGGCTCACGCGCGAGCACGTAGCCGCCACCGACGCCCCGCTTCGAGCGAACGATCCCGGCACCCTTCAGGGCGAGCAGGATTTGTTCGAGGTAAGGCTGCGGCAGCGCAGTGCGCTCGGCGATGTCACGCACTGATGTGGGGCCGCCCTCCTCGATGTGAAGAGCAAGACTGAGTAGCGCCCGACAGGCGTAGTCCCCGCGGGTCGAGATTCGCACATCCTCACCATAACGATTTCTGAGCGATTCGGAAGAACGAACGACCTGAGCGAACGCTCGTCGAGAAGAATCATGGGTCTCACCTTGTGGTCAGACCCTCGAACATGGTGGACTGCTGCGAGTGACTTCCTTCGGCGTCGGGCCCATCATTCCGGACTATGCGGGAGCCAACGTGCGGGGGATCATCCCAGCGCTCCTTGGCCCGCGGACCTGGTCGACGTCGACGCTGCCCTCGTGGATGCCGCCGCCAATCGCCGACTCTGAGCAATGCGTGATGCTGGTGCTCGACGGCCTCGGCTGGGACCAACTCAACGATCACCGAGCGATCGTGCCCACGATCGACTCGCTCGTCGGTCGATCGATCCACACCGTCGCGCCGACGACGACCGCAACGGCGCTCACGTCGATCACCACGGGGTTGACGCCGGGCGAACACGGGCTCATCGGCTACCGCATGATGCTCAACGGCGAGATCATGAACGTCCTCCGCTGGAGTGTTGACGACAAGATTGTTCGTCGCCAGAAGCCGCCGATGGAGGTGCAACCGTTCGACCCGTTCATGGGCTACGAGGTGCCCGTTGTCTCGATGGCAGAGCTTGAGAACTCGGCATTTAGCGAAGCGCACCTTCGTGGCTGTCAGCGAGTCGGCTGGCGGGCAGCGTCGTCGATTCCGGTGACTGCTGCTGCACTCGTCGAGGCCGGGGAACAGTTCGTTTATTGCTACTACGGCGGCATCGACAAGATCGCCCATGAACGCGGGTTTGGCCCGTACTACGAGGCCGAACTGCGCGCTGCCGACCGCCTCGTTGCCGATCTGCTCGAGGCGTTGCCGAGCGGCACGTCGCTCCTTATCACAGCTGATCATGGACAGGTTGAAGTCGGCGACAACATCATCCGACCATCCGAGGCGTTGTTGCGCGGCGTCACCATGCAGTCCGGCGAAGGTCGATTCCGCTGGCTACACACAGCGGCGGGTGCGCTCGATGATGTCAAGCAGACTGCTGAAGCTGAAGTCGGTGCGGTTGCCTGGGTCGTGACACGCGAGCAGGTCGTCGACGAAGGATGGTTCGGCGCAACCGTCGCTCCACCCGTTCAGGCACGGCTCGGCGACGTCGCGCTGGTTGCTCGCGAGCCGGTCACGTTCCACGAAGATGCCGACTCCGGCAGCTATCAGTTGATCTGCCGCCACGGTTCTCTCACCTCTGCTGAAGTGAACGTTCCGCTCCTTGCCGGCACCGCCTGACAACCGAGTGCTGCAGGATCCCGCTAGAAAGATCGCCATGTCCGACACGTCATCGAACCTCGACGCAACACCTGCCGAGACCGTGCGTCCGCAAATCGTGTTCACGACCGGCGAAACGCCCGCAGAGAGTCGCCTTGCTACCGAACCGACCGTGCCTCGTGAGGCGGTCACGCAGCCCGCCAAGGTGATGCGGATTGGCTCGATGATCAAGCAGTTGCTTGAAGAGGTCCGTATGACCTCGCTCGATGAGGCGTCGCGCGAACGGCTCGCCGAGGTCTACGAACGTTCGATCATCGAGCTGTCCGCGGCGCTGTCAGAGGATTTACAGGAAGAGCTCCGGTCGCTGGCGCTGCCGTTTGACCATGACGAAGTTCCGAGCGAAGCCGAACTGCGCGTGGCCAAGGCGCAACTCGTCGGCTGGCTTGAAGGCCTCTTCCACGGCATTCAGGCGAGCCTCATGGCGCAGCAGGCTGTTGCTCAACAGCAGCTTGCACAGATGCGTCAGCTTTCCAACGGTGAAGTGGTCCAAGGTGGAGCGCCGCACGGATCGGGCCAGCCCGCAGCCCCCGTTGCCGACGGCGACCGCCCAGGCACCTACCTGTAGAAGCCAGAGAGACCGTCGGCGAGGAACGAGGAGTGCGGGTGGCGCCGTGGGTCGCAGCCCGATCGGCCGACGGTGACAGGCTCCGCACTCCGGGTCGCGCAGCTATTGGAAATGCAACGAAAATCACTGCTACGTTCAGAATCCCAACGTTGTAAGTAACTCGCTCAGAAAACCCAGATGTCCGACTCCTTCACCCACCTCCACGTTCACACCGAGTTCTCGATGCTCGACGGAGCGGCACGCCTCGACGAGATGGTGGCCAAGGCCGTCGAAGACGGCCAACCGGCGATCGGCATCACCGATCACGGCAACATGTATGGCACGCTCGACTTCTACAAAGAGTGCAACAAGCAGGGAATTAAGCCGATCATCGGGACCGAGGCCTACATGGCCCACGATCATCGGTCGGAGCGCCCGACACGTCGTGGTCGTATCGATGACTCGGGCGGCGAAACCGAGGGTGGCAAGAAGCTCTACTACCACCTGATTCTTCTGGCGGAGAACAACGACGGCTACAAGAACCTCATCCAGTTGTCGTCGCTGGCCTTCATGGAGGGGTATTACTACAAGCCCCGCATGGACTGGGAGTTGCTCGAGAAGTACTCCAACGGCCTGATTGCCACGAGTGGCTGTCTTGGCGGACTTGTGTTGCAGTCGCTCCTCAACGGCGACGAGAAAGGTGCGCTGGAGAAAGCGGGCCGACTACAAGACATCTTTGGCCGTGACAACTTCTTTATCGAGATTCAAGACCACGGCATTCCAGAGCAGCACCGGACCAACCCGAAACTGCTGGAGATCGCCAAGAAAATCAAAGCGCCGTTACTGGCAACGAACGACAGTCATTACACGCATCAAGAGGATCACGAGAGCCACGACGCGCTGCTCTGTGTGCAGACCGGTGCACTGCTGTCGGATCCGAAGCGGTTCAAGTTTTCCGGAACCGAGCACTACCTGAAGACAGCTGCCGAGATGCGTTACCTCTTCAAGGAGATCCCGACCGCGTGCGATAACAGCTTGTGGATTGCCGAGCGATCGAACGTCGAGATCGAGTTCGGTAAGCCGCTGCTCCCGAACTTCCCACTTCCCGAAGGCTTTGCCGACGACGAGGCATACCTCCGTCACCTCACGATGGAAGGTGCTAAGAAGCGGTGGGGTCAAGACGTCCCAGCCGATGCGCTCGAGCGGTTGGCGTTCGAACTCCAGGTCATCTGCGATATGGGGTTTGCGTCGTACTTCCTGATCACGTGGGACCTCATCAAGTACGCCCGTGACAGCAACATCCGTGTCGGCCCGGGCCGCGGGTCGGCAGCTGGCTGTGCGGTCGCATATTCGCTCTGGATTACCGACCTCGATCCAATCAAGTACGACCTCCTGTTCGAACGGTTCCTCAATCCGAGTCGCGTGTCAATGCCCGACATCGACATGGACTTCGAGACGCGATACCGCGAAGACATGATCAAATACGCGGCCGAGCGCTATGGCCGCGACCACGTTGCACAAATCATCACGTTCGGATCGATCAAGGCCCGCAACGCCGCCAAGGACGCCGCCCGCGTGCTTGGCTATCCGTACGGCATCGGCGACAAAATCGCCAAAGCCATGCCGCCGATGGTGATGGGCCGTGACACGCCGCTGAAATATTGCTTCGAAAATCATCCGAAGTACGCCGACGGTTACAAGGCCGCAGCCGACCTCCGTGCGATGTACGACACCGATCCGGACATTAAGAAGATCATCGATGTCGCTCGGGGCCTCGAAGGACTGAAGCGATCCGACGGCATTCATGCTGCCGCCGTGGTGATCACCAAGGACCCCGTCACCGATTACGTCCCGATTCAGCGCAAGCCGACTGCGGGAATGGACCCCGCCGATGCTCCGGTTGTCACCCAATACGAGATGCACGGGGTGGAAGACCTCGGGCTCCTCAAAATGGACTTCCTCGGGTTACGCAACCTTGATGTGATCTCCGATGCCGAAGCAATGATCCGTGAGCGGGGCACACCCGACCTGATCGTCGAGCAGTTGCCGCTTGACGACAAGAAGACGTACGGCCTGCTCTCGCGGGGCGACACGATTGGTATTTTCCAGCTGGAGTCTCCGCCGATGCGTCAGCTCCTGAAGGCAATGAAGCCCACGACCTTCGAAGACATCGCCGCTGTGTTGGCGCTGTATCGACCTGGACCCATGTCGGTCAACATGCACTATGACTTTGCTGACCGAAAGAATGGCCGCCAGGAAGTGTCGTACTTTCACGAAGACGCCAAGGAGGTGCTGAGCGACACGTATGGCCTGATGATCTATCAGGAGAGCGTGATGCGTGTGGCGCAGAAGTTCGCCGGTTACTCACTCGCCGAAGCCGACAACCTCCGAAAGGCAATGGGTAAGAAGGTCCGCGCGGTCATGGAGGCAGCCCGCGATGGCTTCGAAGAAGGTGTGGTCCGGACCGGCTACGACAGGCAGATGGGCGTCGAACTGTTCGATATTATTGAGAAGTTCGCCGACTATGCCTTCAACAAGAGCCATACGTTCGGCTACGGCCTCATCTCGTATCAGACCGCGTACCTGAAAGCGCACTACCCGGTCGAGTACCTCGCGTGCCTGCTGACCAGCGTCAAAAACAACCTGGACAAGGCCGCCACGTATCTGGCCGATTGTCGCTCGATGGGCATCAAGGTGCTCACGCCGGACGTCAACCGTTCGCTGATCAACTTCGGTGCGCTGTCGCCCGACGAGGTGCCCGAGGGCATGTCGCTCAACGTCGGGAGCCCTGGCGCCATTACGTTCGGTTTGTCGGCTGTGCGTAACGTCGGCGAGGGACTCGTCGAAGATCTCCTCATCGAGCGCAACAAGAATGGTCAGTTCACCGACTTCTACGACTTCGTCGAACGAGTTCCCGAATCGGTGCTCAATAAGCGAACGATCGAATCGCTGATCAAGGGCGGTGGGTTCGACTCGTTCGGTCACCCCCGGCGCGGTCTACTCAGCGTCTTCGAGCACATCATCGACACCACCGTGAAGCGGCGACGTGAGCGTGAAAGGGGCGTCATGTCGTTGTTCGGCGACTGGGGCGACGATGCTGGTGGAGACGGCGACAACGCTGGTGGAGATGGCGACGACAGCTTCGACGAGCGCACGCCGATCCCCGACCTCGAGTTCGACAAGACCGAGAAGCTGCGTTTCGAGAAAGAGATGCTCGGTCTCTACGTGTCTGACCATCCGCTGTTCGGCGTCGAGAATGCACTGAAACGCAAGGTCGAACACGCGCTCATCGATTTGCCAAACATGGAAGACGGCGCACTGGTCACCGTCGGGGGAGTGATTACCAACCTTGCACGCAAGTTCACGAAGAAGGGCGACCAGATGGCCGTCTTCCTCCTCGAGGACCTCGATGCTTCGATCGACGTGACAATCTTCCCGCGCACCCTGGCCGAGCAGGGCCACAAGCTCGAAGACGACCTCATCGTGTCGGTGAAAGGCCGGCTTGACAAGCGTGACGAGTCACGATTCGGTCTGATCGGCCAGACGATCAACGTGCTCCAGGGCCTCGGCGACGGACCTGCCGTGCCGCTCCGGCTGCGCCTGCCAGCCACAGCTCTCGACGAGTTGAAGATCCAGCGGTTGAAGCGGCTACTCAAGGAACATCCCGGAGAATCCGTCGTCATGATCGACATTGGAATGGGCAAGGTTGTGAAGCTCGCCGACGAGTTCCGGGTTGACCTCGATCGGGCAGTTGGTGAACTTCGGATGGCATTCGGCCATGACGCTGTCCTGCTCTGAGGAGTGGTCGGAGAAGCCAACGAAACTCGCCGAACTGGCCTGCAATTGATTCGATCTATGAATCCGGTGGCAGAATGGTGGGGATGGCACTAGAAGTTTCGACAAACGACGCGTCAGCGCTGACCGACACTGACCTCGACGAATTGGCGTCGATGGAAGATGCGTTCAGCGCCGGAGCCTTGTCCAAGGCAAAAGAAGACTGGGTGCTCATCACCACAGCACGCTTTGGCGATGCGTTGCACGGGTTTACCTTCGCCACGCTTGAGCGCATCGGTGGAACACCATGTGTCCTGTTTGGCCTCATGAGCGTCAAGCGCTCCTCGAAGCGCGATCAGGTGCTGCGCGGCTTGATGAGTGAGGCGTACCATCGTGCCCTCATGGCGTTTCCCGATGAAGATGTCGTCGTCGGCTGTCGCTTCGTCAATGCCGATTCGGTCGTTGCACTTAAGGATCTCGATGATCTGACGCCCCGGCCCGGCAACGATGCCGTCGGTGAAGAGCGGGCATGGGGTCGTCGCCTCGCGAAGCGCTATGGCATCGAATCGAAGTACGATGCAAAAACGTTCATCGCCAAGTCTGGAGCGCAAGAGGGCTACCTGGACTTTGAGTCTGCAAAGCCCGACACGCTCGACCCCGAGGTTGTTGCGATGTTCGAAAACGTCCCGGTCGCCAAGGGTGGAGCGATGATTGTCTACGGCTGGACAATGGCCGAAGATCTCGTCAAGCTCGGCAAGCGCTGAGGGAATACCTGAGCTTCGGTCGATGACCGAGTTTTCTGATGTCGTCCGCAATCGGCGGATGACACGGGCGTTTCGGAACACGCCTGTCGACCCTGCAACCATCGACGATCTCGTTGACCTCGCGTCGCGCTCGCCGAGTGCTGGCAAGACCCAGGGATGGCACCTGGTGGTGCTCGAAGGCGATGCCACAGCCCGTTTCTGGGATCTGTCGTTGCCCGTCGAGAAGCGCGCCGGATTTCGCTGGCAACACCTGCTCGATGCTCCAGTGATCGCGCTGCCAGTGGCTGATGCGACCGCGTACCTCGACCGGTACGCAGAGCCCGATAAGGCGCGGACCGGCCTGGGCGTAAGCGAAGAGGCCTGGCCCGTCCCGTACTGGACGATCGACACGGCGATGTCGGTCATGACGCTGCTGCTGGGCGCAGAAGATGTCGGTCTCGGGGCGCTGTTCTTCGGCGTGTTCAACAACGAAGCAGCCATCCGAACCGAATTGGGCATCCCAGAACATCTGGAGTTGCTCGGCGCCATTGCGCTCGGGTACCCGCTCCACGATGCGGGCGACGAGGCACATGATGGGGTCGGACGCAGTGCGATCCGCCAGCGTCGTTCACCCGCCGAGATCATCCATCGGAACGGATGGACAGACGCCTCGTCACACTGAGGTCCGTCACACTGAGGCCTGACCTCGGGCAGACAGATCAGTCTTCCCGTGATGTTTCCGCTGGTGCAGCTCAGACGTCTGCTTCCGATTGTTGTTCCGTGCCGGTAGGGAGCGAGATGCGTTTGCCGGTCAGGAGTTCGCTGAAGCCTTCGACGGTGTCTTGTGGTGCCTGGCAGGCGTGATCTCGACAGACGTAGACGTACCCGTCTTTGCGGCCGTCCCACAGCGGTGAGTCGTACGGCTCACCCCAGGCCAGCACGGTGTCGGGCCGCCAGACCGACTGGGCCATGCGAAGGAGGTCGGGTCGGTCGCCCGCGATGACGATCTCGGTCGTCCCCCGTCGGCGCAGGTCGGCAGCGATGAGGGCGTTCGAGAACATGCCGATGCCTTGGTCGACCTGAGTGCCGAGCAACTGCAGGATGCGGTCGGCCTGGTTGGCGTAGCGCATCTCTCCTGTGAGCCCGGCGAGCCGGTACAGCGCCAAGGCGGCCGTCGAGTTGGCCGACGGTAGCGCTGTGTCGGTGAGATCCTTCTGGCGAGCGATCAGTGCTTCTGCATCTTCGGCGGTCGTGAAGACTCCGCCTTCCATCGGATCCCAGAACCAGTCGAGCATCGTGTCGGCGGTCTCGATGGCTGCTTCGATCCAGCGCGCCTCACCGCTGGCTTCGGCGAGCCTTGTGAAGGCGTCGATGAGGTGGGCGTGGTCGGCTGCGAGCGCGTCGTGGCGAGCCTGCGGTTGACCGTCGGCATGCCAGGTGCGGTTCCAGCGGCCGTTTGGCCGACGAAGCTCGCTGAGCAGGAACTCGCCGTTCTTTTTCGCCGCTTCGAGCCAGGTCGGATTGTTGAACACCGATGCGGCCTCGGCGAGCGTGGCGAGGAATACAGCGTTCCATTCGGTGATGATCTTGTCGTCGAGGCCCGGCCGCGTGCGCTCGTTGCGAGCTTGCGCCATCCGAAATGTGCCGTAGTCGAGCTCGCGTGGCCGCTTGAGCACACCGCGAGCCTGCAAACGGTTGGGGATCGAGCGGCGGAGAGGTGGGGGGCCTTTTTTTCCCTTGCCGCCGGCCTTTCCCGTGTCGTTGGCCTTGGCGCCATGGTCGACGATTTCGTAGTTTCCCTCGTCGGTGATGTCGTACCAGTCGAGGGTGGCTTCGACGATCTCCTTCTTGATGTCGTGCATCGCAGCGCGGGCCTCATCGGGCGTCCAGGTGTGGAAAAGACCTTCGACGCCCTTGCCGTCGGCATCGGGGGAGTCGGCGTCTTCGGCCGAGTACCAGCCGCCGTCGGGATGCTGCAGCGTTGTGAGCACGTACCCAATGGTCTCGATCAGGACCTGACGCCACTGCGGCTGGCCGAGCACAATGAAGGCGTGGAGGTAGGTCCGCACAAGTAGGGCCTGGTCCGGCAGCATCTTCTCGAAATGCGGCGTGAGCCATTCGCGGTCGGTCGAATAGCGGGCGAACCCGCCACCGATGTGGTCGTACATGCCGCCTGAGCACATGGCGTCAAGGGTGGTGACGATGATGTTCTTGGCGGCGTCGGCGCCGTTGGACATGTAGGCGCGGAGCATGAGTTCGAGGTTGAACGTCGACGGGAACTTCGGGGCCTTGCCGAATCCGCCCCATTCGGGGTCAAATGCCTTGCCGAGCCCTTGCACTGCGTTGTTGAGCTGCTCGACATCAGGGATTTCCGTACCTGCAGACAGTTCGGCGGTGCGATTGACGGCCGTCATCAACTGTCCGATGTTCTTGCGGACGTCGTCGGGCCGCTCGGTATAGACCTCGGTGATTGAGGTCAGCAGTTGCAGGAACTGTTCCTTCGGGAAATAGGTGCCGCCATAGAAGGGCTCGCCGTCGGGGGTCATGAACACGGTCATTGGCCAGCCGCCGCGACCGGTCATGGCCTGCACAGCGTCCATATAGAGTTGGTCGACGTCAGGGCGTTCCTCGCGGTCGACCTTGACGTTGACGAATAGCTCGTTCATCTTCGTTGCGACGTCGGCGTCTTCGAAGCACTCGTGGGCCATCACGTGACACCAGTGGCACGACGAGTAGCCGACCGACAGCAACACGGGAACGTTGCGATCCTTTGCCTCAGCAAACGCCTCGGCTCCCCACGGGAACCAGTCGACTGGATTGTCTCGGTGTTGCCGCAGGTAGGGGGATGTCTCGTCGGCAAGCCGGTTCATGATCGGGAGGGTAACGCCGCAGGAACCGGCGATGCGAAGGCGGAACTCGCTTACACGCCGGTTGCGTGAAAGCCACCGTCGCAGTGGACGATTTCGCCAGTGGTCTTCGGGAACCAATCAGACAACATGGCGCAGACAGTGCGCGCAACGGGCTCGGAGTCGTTGACGTCCCAGCCCAGGGGAGCGCGGTCATCCCAGACGTCTTCGAACTTGGCGAAGCCTGGAATCGACTTGGCGGCCATGGTGCGGATCGGGCCGGCGGCAACGAGATTGCAGCGAATGCCCTGCGGCCCGAGCTCTTTGGCGAGGTAGCGCGACAGGCTCTGCAGTGCCGACTTAGCGACGCCCATCCAGTTGTAGGCGGGCCAGGCGACCGAGTTGTCAAAGTCGAGGCCGACGATCGAGCCGCCCGGCTGCATCAGCGGGACGAACGCGTCGGCGAGGGCCTTGAGCGAATAGGTCGAGACATGCATCGCGACGGCGACGTCGTCCCAGGGGGCACTCATGAAGTCATCGCCGAGGCAGGACGCTGGAGCGAAACCGACAGCGTGGAGCACACCGTCGACGCGACCCCATTTTGCTGCCAGCGATTCACGAACAGCGACACCGTGCTCGGGCACGGTGACGTCGAGCTCGAATACTTCGATGTCGGAACCGTCCGGGTTTGTGCCGAGCTTGCGGGCGGTGCGCTGAGTCAGGCGCAGTGCCCGCCCGGCGCCGGTGAGGACAATGTTCGCGCCCTGTTCCTGAGCGATCTTCGCCACGCCGAAGGCGAGTGACGCATCCGTGAGGACGCCGGTGATCACGATGTTTTTTCCGTCGAGCAGACCCATGAGCCGAAACGTAGCCGCTGGAGCGCCCTGATTTTGTGTGAGCGATAGGCGCGTCGGTTGCCGGAATCGCTCACACAAAACGGGGCCGAGCGGTTTGTGTGAGCTGAAACGGCGTCGGTTGCCGCAATCGCTCACACAAAACGGGGCCGAGTCGGATGCCGGAATAGCTCACATCCAAGCCAAAACCAGGCCGCGTCGTGTTAGTGAGCTGTGACTCGCGCCCGGTGGGCGATGGGGTGATGCAGCGATGTGGCACGCTGACCCCGTGACATCAAAGGGAATGAAACAAGGCACTGCGAGCGTTGAGCGATGACGATGCAACTTTTCGACACAGCACGCCGCGAAATCGTTCCCTTCGAACCTGGCGAGAACGTTTTGATGTACACATGCGGCATCACGCCGTACGACGCGACCCATCTCGGCCACGCCGCCACATTTATCGCGTATGACATGCTGCAACGCAGGCTGATTGACAAGGGCCACACCGTCAAGTGCGTCCGTAACGTCACTGACGTCGACGACCCGTTGTTCGCCAAAGCCCGCGAACTCGGCGTGCATTACCTCGACCTTGCCGCATCTGAGGAGGCTCGGTTCGAGCGCGACATGGAGGCGCTCAATGCGTTGCCCGTCGCATCGAGCCCGCGAGCGTCGTCTGCTATCCCCGACATCCGCGGTTTCATCGGCATGGTGCTCGACCGGGGTTTTGCCTACGAAGCTGGCGGCTCGGTGTACTTCGACGTGTCAAAGGTTGACTCGTTCGGCTCGATGAGCGGCTACTCCGAAGAGCAGATGCTCGCCTACGCCAAAGACCGCGGCGGCAACATCAACGACCCAAACAAGAGATCACCGCTCGACTTTGTTCTGTGGCATCCCTCGGCATCTGACGAGCCGGCGTGGGACACGATGTGGGGAGCAGGCCGCCCAGGCTGGCACATCGAGTGTTCTGCTCTTGCGCTGCGCGAGCTCGGCACGACGATTGACCTGCACGGCGGCGGCGCCGACTTGATCTTTCCGCATCACGAGTGCGAGAAGGCGCAGTCTGAAGCAGCGACCGGCGAGCAATTCGTCAACCACTGGATGCATACGGCACTCATCTCGATGGACGGCCAGAAAATGTCGAAGAGCCTTGGCAACCTCGTGTTTGTCGATGCGCTGCGGAAGGAGTACGACCCACGCTCGATTCGCCTGGCGATCATCGAGCACAACTACCGGGTCGAATGGGAATGGGACGACAAGCTGATGCCGCGTAACAAGGCGCGCCTCGAATCGTGGCTCGACAACGATGGATCGAACCTCGCACTGCTCGACATGGTGCGGGAGCGCCTCGACGACGACCTCGACACGCCGGGTGCGCTTGCTGCGATCGACGCCGCTGCAGCATCGGGTCATGGTGTTCGTGAGGCAGCAGAATTGCTCGGCGTCAACTTCGAGTAACTCTCGTGGATGGTGAGTGGCAAGCCGTACCCACTGCACGGAACTTGGTAACGGACGTGATGTGAGCAGTGCTGTACAGCAAATTGGTCGAGGCGTCTCACCTCTGCATCCGCAGTGTCCTAATGTTCATTGCCATGAGTGATGGCCCAGGAGCGGGCAACCTGCAACGCCGGGTGCGCAAGATTGGCGCTCCTGTCGTGTCCAAATTGTGGGATATCAAGCTCAGTGGCTATGAACGCCTCCCGACCGACGGGCCGGCGATCCTCTGTCCAAATCACATTTCATTCCTCGACTCGGCGTTCTTGGCGTTTACTCTTCCGCGCAACATTTCGTTCGTTGGCAAGGCCGAATACATGGACTCTTGGAAGACCAAGTTTCTGTTTCCGGCGATGGGCATGATTCCCATCGACCGCTCGGGCGGATCAGCGAGCAACGCTGCGCTCGACGCAGCCGAACAAGTACTCGATCGCGGCGAGTTGTTTGGGATCTATCCAGAAGGCACTCGAAGCCGCGACGGCAGCCTCGGCAAGGGCCGGACCGGCGCAGCGCGGTTGGCAATGAAGGTCGGCTGTCCGATCTACCCGGTGGGCATTGTTGGAACCGACGAAATCCAGCCGCCCGATGCCAAGCTCCCCAAGCTGCGCAGGACCGCCGAAATCAAGATCGGTCGCCCGATCAAACCCGAGCGGTACATGAATCGCGGCGCCGAGCACATGGCATGGCGTTCGATGATCGATGAGGTTATGTTCGAGGTGCGAGAACTTTCGGGTCAGACCTACGTCAACCACTATCACGGCCAGACCGCCGAGTCCGAGCCGACCGTTGCTGCCCGAGTGGGCCATATCGCCGACGCTGCCAACCGGTTTGAACAGCAGCAGGTCGACGAAGCGCGAATCGCGCTCGTTGCAAAGGGCTGAGTATTGGTTCACGAGAAGGGGGCAATCCGCAACCGTTCGCCGGACATCGGACCATCGCTTCTATCCTGGGCAGTTCATGTCGAACATCACGATCTCGCTTCCTGACGGAACGACGCGCGAACTGCCCGAAGGCTCAACCGCCCTCGATCTCGCTGCGTCGATTAGTTCGGGCCTCCGCAAGGCTGCTGTGGCCGCAACGATTGCCGGGCACGAGACCGATCTGACCACCACGCTGACTGATGGCGATGTGGTGTCGATCATTACGAACGACACCGACGCGGGCCGCCACGTTGTACGGCACTCGACGGCGCACGTCTTAGCGCAGGCCGTGACAGCGCTGTATCCGGGCGCCAAGTTCACGATTGGCCCAGCAATCGAGAACGGCTTCTATTACGACTTTGATTTGCCCGACGGTAAGACATTCAACGACGACGATCTCGCAGTCATCGAGAAGCAGATGAAGGAAATCGTCAAGCAAAATCAGCCGTTCACGCGGTCCGAACACACGATGGCGCAAGCAAAGGAACTTTTTGCCGACCAGCCGTACAAGGTCGAGATCATCGAGCGCGTCGAGTCGATTCAGCAAGATGGCGGCGCAGCCGACTCGCAAGACGCTGGCGAAGTCAGTGGTGGAGGCGTGATCAGCGCCTACCGCAACACCGACGAGTTCGTCGACATGTGTGTCGGCCCCCACGTGCCCAGCACCGGCAAGCTTCCCTTCTTCAAGCTGCAGCGGGTCTCTGGCTCGTACTGGCGTGGCAACGAGAAGGGCCCGCAGCTCCAACGTGTCTACGGCACGGCATGGGAGTCAAAGCAGGCGCTCGCCGAGCATCTCCACCAGCTTGAAGAGGCACTCAAGCGCGATCACCGCAAGATCGCTGTCGAACAAGATCTGCTGAGTTTCCCGAGCAAGCTCGGTGGCGGCCTTGCCGTGTGGCATCCGAAGGGCGCCATCATCCGCAAGCTGATGGAGGACTACAGCCGTCAGCGTCACGAGAACGGCGGCTACGACTTCGTCTACTCGCCGCACCTCGCAAACGCGAACCTCTTCGAGACCTCGGGCCACCTCGACTTCTACGCCGACGGGATGTATCCGCCGATGGAGATGGACAACGGCACGTACTACCCGAAGCCGATGAACTGCCCGATGCACTGTTTGATCTTCGACAGCCGTCAGCGCAGCTACCGCGAACTGCCGCTCCGCCTCTTTGAGCTGGGCACCGTCTACCGCTACGAGCGCGCCGGCACGCTGCACGGCCTCATGCGGATCCGTGGTTTCACACAGGACGACAGCCACATCTACTGCACCGAAGAGCAGCTCGCAGGAGAAGTTGCGGGCCTGCTCGACTTTGTGCTGTCTGTACTCCGTGCTTTTGGTTTCGAAGAATTTACGTTCAACCTGTCGACGCGTGACCCTGACAAGTCGGTCGGCACTGACGAGATCTGGGAGACGGCAACGACTGCGCTGCGCGAGGCGCTCGACTCTCACGGCCTTGAATACGCTGTCAAAGCGGGCGATGCAGCGTTCTATGGTCCTAAAATCGACATTGACGTTCGAGATGCCATTGGCCGTTCCTGGCAGCTGTCGACCATCCAGGCTGACTTCAATCTGCCCGAGCGGTTCGACCTCGAATACGTCGGCGACGACAACAATCGGCATCGGCCGATCATGTTGCACCGTGCCCTGATGGGATCGATCGAACGGTTTTTCGGCGTGCTCATCGAGCATTACGCCGGCAACTTCCCGACATGGCTCGCACCCATACAGGTTCGTGTGCTTCCCGTGTCTTCACCGCATGAGGAGTACGCCGCAGAAGTCGTTGCAGCACTCAAGGCCGCAGGAGCACGCGTCGACATGGTGGCAGCAGACGATGGCCTCGGCAAACGGATTCGCAACGGAAAAATAGAGAAGATTCCGTATGTGCTTGTCGTCGGTGACGACGATGTCGCTGCGCGCACAATCGGGGTGAATGTCCGCACCGATATGCAGGTTGAAGGGGCACCTGATGTCGAGCGTGACGTCCCACTCGACGGTTTTGTGGCTCGCTTCCAAGCTGAAGTGGCTGACGCCGAGACTGCTGCACTGCAGGCCTGATGCTCGAACGGATCTGGTCGGGGTGGCGCTCAAGCTACGTGGTTGGTGCCGGAGCGAACCCGGCAGTGGGCAGCGGGGTAGGCGACCCGAGTGTCTTCACACAGTTGCTCGAGTCTGGATTGCCAGACGATGAGACGCACATCGTGCATCGTGCAGAGCACGTCTTTTCGATCGTCAACATCCATCCGTACACGTCCGGTCATGTGCTTGTCTTGCCGTATCGCGAGGTGGCAGAAATTGAGCTGCTCACGCCCGAGGAGAGCGCGGAACTCTGGTCGGTCACGACAGAGGCGGCTGCGGTGGTGCGTGCGGAGTACCGGCCACACGGGATGAACATTGGGCTGAACGTGGGCCGTCCGGCTGGCGGGTCGATCCCCACCCATCTGCACATGCACGTTGTTCCGCGGTGGAATGGCGACTCAAACTTCATGTCGACGATCGCCAACGCACAGACGTTGCCCGAGGCGCTGGTCGTCACTGCGAGCCGTATTCGTACAGCCTGGAACGCGCATATTTCCTCAACCTGAGGTCGAAGATACTGGGTGTCACAGGTGGTCCGACCTCGGTGTGATGCTCGTAGGCTGGGCGGTGATGACCGACGACCAGATCGACGAGCTGCCTGACGACTTGAACCCGGCGGGGTTTGTCGGCGCCTATCTCTTTCCCGACAACAGCCGCCGGCGCTGGCCCGGAGCGATGTACCTCGGCCTGGCAGCTATCGCCGTGATCGTCTACTTCCTGGCCACCGACGCTGCTGTTGTGAACACGGGCTGGCTCGTCGGCGCTGCGGTGCTCGGCGCTGTCGGAATTTTCTCGATCACGAGTGGCTGGCAGATGAGTATTGACGAAAAGCAAGCACTTGTAGCAGCCCAGGGTGCGGTCGGGTTTGCCGTTGGACATGCCTCGGCCCAGCAGGTCTGGCGTGGGGTTCGGAGCCGTCCGACATGGCGCGTGCTGTGCTACTCCGCCGAAGAACCTCCCGTTCAGCGCGGCTTGGTTCTGGTCGATGCTGTTGATGGACAAATCCTGCAGCATCTCATCGAGGAGAACGACGAGACCGAGTAGGGTTGTCACAACATGTTTGACGGCACTTTCAGAAAGCCGGTCGACAGAGCGGTACGGCCGATCGGCGCACTTCTGCGCAAGACTCGCCTCACCCCCGACCATCTCACCATCGTGGGCCTGCTGGTCGGCATTGCAGCGGCAGTTGCCATTGGCTTCGGCCGTCTCTGGGTCGGCCTCGGCCTCGTGATTCTCGCTGCGCTGCCTGACCTCCTCGACGGGGCATTGGCCAAAGCCTCAGGAACGTCCAGCCAACGCGGTGCCTTCTTCGACTCGACGGTCGACCGCGTCACCGACTCGCTGCTGCTCGGTGGTATCGGCTGGCATTTTGCCCTCACCGAAGATTCCCGGATGGTGCTGCTTCCGTTTGCCGTGGCGTCGATTGCCTCGGTCATCAGCTACCAGCGGGCCAAGGCAGAGTCGCTCGGAATCGAAGCCAAGGGCGGCTTGATGGAGCGCGCCGAGCGGATCATTGCGCTCCTCATCGGCCTCGCCTTCAACGTTTTACTCATTCCGATTCTCTGGATCATGCTGGTGCTCACCTCGATCACGGCGCTTCAGCGATTTTGGAAAGTGTGGAATGCAGCTGATGTCGCGCCGGTCACGGCCGCTCGGATCGAGATGCGTCGCTCACGTCGGCAGAGCCGCCGAGTCGCTCGAACAGCGCTTCGCCGAACCAGTATCCCGCGCCGCAAGCCGTGACAAGCCGAGCAACGACACCTGTGGCAGGGCGCAACGCCGCGTGAGCGACGACCGGGGTTCGACCGCTTCGTACAGTCCGAGTTGGAGCGACCTCGCCGATCCGCGCTGGCATGTCGATCGGATCGCCAACCGCGTGACGACGAACTCCTACAAGGCTGGTGCGCTCGCAGCACGACTCCTGCCGAGGGCTGTTGCCGCTGGGCTCGCCACCCCTGCTGGCTGGGGCGCCACCATTTCGAGCCCGGAACGCCGGGCCATGATCGAGCGGCATCTCCAACGGGTCGACCCCACGTTGCGGGGTTTACGGCTCCGTCGAGCTGTCCAGGAGTCGTTCGACTCCTATGCCCGCTACTGGATCGAGAGCTTTCGGCTGCCGGCCATGTCGAAACGTGCGGTGGCCCGATCGTTCCGAGAAGACGGCTATCAGCACCTCCTGACGGCGCTCGATGCGGGAAAGGGTGCGATCATCGCATTGCCTCATCTGGGCGGTTGGGAATGGGCTGGCCGCTGGATTGCCGACCAGGGGCATCCGATCACCGTGGTCGTGGAGCGACTCGACCCTCCTGAGTTGTTCGACTGGTTTGTCGAATTGCGGTCCAAGCTCGGGATGACCGTCGTCCCGGTTGGCCCCGACGCAGGCAAGGCGGTCATCCGGGCGCTCAACAACAACCACGTCGTGTGTCTGTTGTCTGATCGTGACATTCAAGGTGGCGGCCCCGAAGTTGAGTTTTTCGGCGAGCGCACCACCTTGCCAGGTGGGGCAGCAACTGTTGCCTTGCGTACCGGAGCGCCGATCCTCCCGACCGGCATCTACTTCACAGACAGATTTGATGGTCACCTGGGGTATGTCCGTCCGCCGATTCCGGTTGAGCGGCAGGCAAAACGACTTCGTGATGACGTCCAGCGGATCACTCAGCTGATCGCTCAAGAACTGGAAGTCCTGATTCGGCGAGCCCCATCACAATGGCACCTGTTCCAACCGAACTGGCCAAGCGACCCGGGTTATGGGCAGGACTCCAGGTAGACGTTTGTTCGAGCACGGAGCCCCAGCCTGGCAACGAGTCGCCCACGTCGGTGATGACCCGGCAGGCTCGTCAGATATCGGAATGGTGCGCCGCAGTCGGCTAGACATGCCTCGGTGAGTAGTGCCCACGACACCGACACCCCCCCGATGCGCATCGGGATCGTGTGCCCGTACAGCCTGACCATCCCGGGTGGAGTGCAGATGCAGGTGCTCGCCATCGCAAGGGAGTTGCGCTCCCGCGGGCACGAGGCGCGGGTGCTCGGCCCGTGTGATGGGCCGCCACCAGAGAGCTTTGTCACGCCGCTCGGCAACTCGTTGCCGCTTGCGGCCAACGGCTCGATCGCTCCGCTCGCACCCGACCTGCCAGCAGCATTGCGAACGATGCGTGCACTGACTGACGAGGCCTTCGACATCATCCACGTCCATGAACCGTTGGCACCAGGGCCGACGCTCACATCAGTCCTGTTCCATCCTGCGCCAATCGTTGCGACGTTTCACGCGGCGGGTTCGTCAACCAGTTACCGACTCCTGAACCGTGCGCTCAGCCGGATTATCAAGCGCATTGACCACAAGGTCGTCGTGTCAAAAGACGCGCTCGCACTGGTGCAGTCGCATCTTGGCGGCGACTACGAGGTGTTGTTCAATGGCGTCAACATCGAAGAAATGCAGGCGTTTGAGCCGCACCAGTACGACCGCCCGAGCGTGTTCTTTTGCGGGCGTCACGAAGATCGCAAGGGTCTACGGGTCCTGATCGATGCATTCGAGCAACTCGGAGACAACGTCGACCTGTGGATTGCGGGGGAGGGGCCCGACACTGCGGCGCTCCAAGCCCAAACCAAAGGAGACCCGCGCATCCACTGGCTCGGCCGTGTGACCGACGAGGACAAGATTGCCCGGCTCCGTGGCGCCGATGTGTTCTGCGCACCCTCACTCGGTGGCGAATCGTTCGGCGTGGTACTTATCGAATCAATGGCAGCCGGGACGACCGTGGTGGCGAGCGGATTGGACGGATATCGGAACGTCGCCACCCACGAGGAGAATGCGCTGTTGGCCGAACCGGGCGACGCAGGAGCACTAGCAGCTGCCATCCAGCGCGCGCTCGACGACGATAATTTGACCGAGCGCCTCCGTGCGCACGGGTCGCTTCGGGCCCTCGACTTCTCGATGTCGACGCTGGTCGACCACTACATCCGGATTTACCGCAACCTGATTGCCTGACTGTCGGAGCGCCATCGGTTCTGAAAAATGGCCGGTGGGGAATCCCACTTCCACCGCATCGATCGGTCGTACACTGCGCGCATGGTCATCCTTGTCATCGTCATTGCTGTCTTGGTCCTGGCGTTGGTCATCGGTGCCTACAACGGGCTGATCCGTCGCCGCAACCAGATCGAGAACGCTTGGTCCCAGATCGATGTGCAGCTCAAGCGACGCCTCGATGTGATCCCCAACCTCGTCGAAACTGTCAAGGGATATGCCGCTCACGAGCGCGAAACCCTCGAAGGGGTGATCAACGCCAGGAATGCAGCACTTGCCGCACCCGACACCCCGGACGGCCAGGCTGGCGCCAACAACATGCTGACTGGTGCGCTCGGAAAGCTCTTCGCACTTGGCGAGGCGTACCCCGACCTGAAAGCCAACCAGAACTTTCTGCAACTGCAAGAAGAACTGACTGCGACCGAAGGCCGTGTCGCCTATTCGCGCCAGTTCTACAACGACAGCGTGCTCGACTACAACAATAAGCTTGAGCAGATCCCGACCGTGTTCTTTGCCACAGCGATGAAGTTCGATCGTCGCGAGTATTTCCAGGCCGAAGAGGCCGCCCGGACAGTTCCGTCCATCGAGTTCTGATCAGTCGACTGCACCACATCACCTCATGTTTGAACTGATCCGATCGAACAAACGCCGAAGCGTCGCCCTCGTTGCATGCTTCATGCTCTTCATCGTGCTCATCGGCGCCGCCATTGGTGCGCTTGTCGGCAATGGCATTGCCTGCACACTGGTTGCCCTGGCTTTCAGCGGCAGCGTTGCCTTCTACTCGTACTGGCGAGCCGACAAGATCGCGCTGAAGATCAGCCGAGCCGAGCCGGCCTCAAAAATCGAATACCAACGGCTCCACAACATCGTTGAAGGTCTCTGTATTGCCGCAGGCCTGCCGAAGCCTGGCGTGTATGTCATCCACGACCCAGCACCGAACGCCTTTGCCACGGGCCGCAATCCAGAACACGCAGCGATCGCAGTCACGAGCGGTCTCCTCGAAAAGCTCAATCGGGTCGAACTCGAAGGAGTCGTCGCACACGAACTCGGCCACATCAAGAACTATGACATCCTCGTGTCGACGCTCGCGGTCACGATGGTCGGCGCCATCGCCCTCCTCGCCGACGGTGCCATCCGCCTGATGTGGTGGAACGGTGGGCGCGTGTCACGATCAGGAGACCGTTCGAACGGCAGTAACCCACTGGCCTACGCCGGGTTTGCTTTACTTATCATGTCGCCGCTCATCGCCAAAGCCATGCAGGCCGCGATCTCGCGGCGCCGCGAGGCGCTCGCCGACGTCACGGCGTGTCAGCTGACTCGGTATCCGCCAGGTCTGATCTCGGCGCTGGAAAAGCTGCAGGAAGACACCACAGTGACGCACAGTGCTTCGATGGCTACGGCACACTTATGGATCGAGCAGCCGATGAGCGGAGTCGGCGACAATGGCAAGCTCGGTGGTATCCACAAAATGTTCGACACGCACCCGCCGCTTGACGAACGCATAGCACTCCTGAGAGAACTCTGATGACCAACTCGAAGTATCTGGCAGGCGCTGCGGCGCTGGCCCTGGTTGCCGCTGCATGTAGCGGTGGAAGCTCCCCAGAAGCCACGATCACCACGGTGACCAGTGCGACGACTGCTGTCTCGGAAACAACAACCACGAGCACCGCGCCATCGAGTACCACGAGCACCATTTCGGTGCCCAGCACGACGCTCGCTCCTGACGTGGCGCGTCAGCCGCTGACCGGTGTGCCCGTTGAGAGCGAGGCCGACATCACCGATCGTGCCGCGCTCGCCGTCAAGATCGACAACCAGGCGGCCGCCCGGCGCAACCACTCCGGTCTCGCCGTTGCCGATCTCGTCTTTGAAGAAAAGGTCGAGGGCGGCGTCACTCGCTTCGCAGCGGTGTTCCACTCACAAGACGCCGACCCGGTCGGTCCGATCCGGTCGGGTCGCGAACAGGATGTCAACCTTCTGAGTTCGCTGAACGAACCGCTCTTCGGTTGGAGTGGCGGCAACCCGGGCGTCACGCGTCTTGTCCGGGCCTCGTTCCTCGTCGACGTCGGAGCGCCTCTCAACTTCGGCAGCTACTACCGCGGCCCGGGAAGTGCTCCACACAACCTGTACTCCGACACGGCGTCTCTGTACGCGTTGACGCCGGAAGATCATCCCGGCGCGCCGCCGCGCCAGTTTGAGTTCCTCGACGACGGCAAGGTCTTCTCGGGTGACGCCGCCAAGAAGGTGTCGTTCAGGATTGGGAGCATCGACATCATGTGGGACTGGAACGCCGACGAAGGGCGCTACGAGCGCTCCCAAGAGGGCAGCAAGCACGTCGACAAAACTTATGGTCAGATCGGTGCGCAGAACGTCATCGTGCTCGCCGTCGACTACCGCCAAAGTTCCATCGACTCGCAGGCTCCCGAGGCAGTCACGTTGGGCGGAGGTCAGGCAACCGTGTTCAGTAACGGTGAGGTCATTACGGGACGCTGGCAGAAAGACCTCGCTATTTACAACTTCGTCTTGACCGATAATAACGGTGATCCGATCAAGTTGACGCCGGGTCAGACCTGGATCGAACTCGTCGAAGTGGGAACGTCGGGCGACCCGGCCGACCTGACGATCGAGTAGCCGCGCCTCCGTTGAGGGCGTTTTGACACGGGTGTCAGCGGCACCCCTGAGAATGCGATACACGATCGGGCAAGAATCGGCCCGATGAAAGTACGATGGTCGTCATGAGCGCTGAGAGCACTGGAACATTCACCGTCAAACGTGGCTTGGCAGAAATGATGAAGGGCGGCGTCATCATGGACGTCGTGAATGCCGAGCAAGCCAAGATTGCCGAAGATGCTGGCGCAGTCGCCGTCATGGCGCTTGAGCGGGTGCCCGCCGACATTCGCAAAGACGGCGGCGTCGCCCGCATGTCTGACCCCGAGATGATCATTGGTATTCAGGCGGTCTGTTCGATCCCAGTTATGGCTAAGGCGCGCATCGGCCATTTCGTCGAGGCGCAGATCCTGCAGTCACTTGGCGTCGACTTCATTGACGAATCCGAAGTACTCACCCCAGCCGACGAGGCGTACCACATCGACAAGATGGCGTTCGACGTCCCGTTCGTGTGTGGCGCGACCAACCTCGGCGAGGCACTGCGCCGCATCTCCGAAGGGGCGGCAATGATCCGCTCGAAGGGCGAAGCCGGCACCGGCAACGTCGTTGAAGCCGTTCGCCACCTCCGTTCGATCATCGGTGACATGAAGCGCATCACGCAGGCCGACGAAGCCGAACTTTTCGGTTGGGCCAAGCAGTTGCAAGCACCACTGTCGCTCATCCAGGAGATCGCCAAGACCGGCACACTGCCGGTGCCGTTGTTTTGCGCTGGCGGCCTCGCCACTCCGGCAGACGCGGCACTCGCCATGCAGTTGGGTGCCGACGCAGTGTTCGTTGGTTCGGGCATCTTCAAGTCCGACGATCCGTCGCCGCGTGCCAAGGCCATCGTCGAAGCGACGACGCATTACATGGATGCCGACATTTTGGCGAAGGTCAGCCGTGGCCTTGGTGCGCCGATGACCGGTATCGGCATGGACGAGATCAGCGTCAAGTACGCCGAACGCGGTTGGTAGCCCGACCCGTCATCGGCGTCCTCGCATTGCAGGGCGCCTTTATGAAGCACCAGTTGCGGCTCAGGGCACTCGGTGTCACTGCGCCGCTCGTTACAACGCCCGAGCAACTCGTTGGGATCGACGCGCTCGTTTTGCCCGGCGGTGAGAGTACGACAATGTCGATGCTCCTCGACACGAGCGGCCTACGCGATCCGATTGGCGAGCGGTTGGCTGACGGCATGAGTGTCTTCGGCACGTGCGCCGGAATGATTCTGTGTGCGACCGAGGTGCTCGACGGCAGGCCCGACCAGCGAGGCTTCTCGCTCATCGACATGACCGTTCGGCGGAACGGCTACGGCCGCCAACTCGACAGCTTCGCGACCAACCTCTCAGTCGACGGCTTCGACGACGACTTCTACGCAGTGTTTATCCGCGCTCCATATGTCGAGCGAGTGGGCCCCGACGTCGAAGTGCTTGCAGTCCACGACGACATTCCTGTTCTCGCTCGCAACGGACGTTGTACGGTGGCGTCGTTCCATCCCGAACTCACTGACGACACTCGGCTCCACGCAGCGTTCATCGCGACCTTGTGACAACCGAACAACAGAACGACACCTGACGATCAACCCGCCGAGTTCATTGCTCTGGCAGAGAGAGAGCTGACATGTCCGGCCATTCCAAATGGGCAACGATCAAGCATAAGAAGGGTGCGACCGACGCGAAGCGCGGGAAGCTCTTCAACAAGCTGGCCCGCCAGATCGAAGTCGCAGCCAAGGGTGGCGGTGACGTGGATATGAACCCCACGCTGCGTACATCGGTCCAAAAGGCCAAGGGCGCACAGATGACAAACGACGCCATCGATCGCGCGATTAAGCGGGGAACGGGTGATGCCGACGGCGCCGTGTACGAAAGCATCATGTACGAGGGCTACGCGCACGGAGGTGTCGCGCTGATGATTGATGTGCTGACCGACAACCGCAACCGGTCGGGCGCCGACATCCGCCAGATCTTCAGCAAGCTCGGTGGCTCGATGGCCGAACCGGGCGCAGTCGGTTGGCAGTTTGCCCGCAAGGGGGTGATCATCATTGAAGGTGAAGGTGTCGACGAAGATGAACTGATGATGGCGGCGCTCGAAGCCGGGGCCGAAGACGTGAAACGTTTTGGCGATGGCTTCCAGGTCACCTGTGATCCGTCGCCGGTGTTCGACATCAAGACGAGCCTCGCGGCAGCTGGTTTCACGGTGCAGTCAGCCGACTCACCGATGCTGGCCGAGAACCTCGTCAAGGTCACTGACGTCAACGACGCCAAGGGTATTCTCGCCGTGATGGAGGCGCTCGAAGACAACGACGACGTACAGGACGTCTTTTCGAACTTCGACATGAGTGATGAACTCATCGAGCAGGCCGCAGAATGATCTGGCATTTGGACGTGTCTTCGTGAGTATCTCCATCGGCGATGCAGCACCCAATTTTACCCTGCCAGGAACTGGTGGCCAGGACTACTCGCTCAGCGACTTCGCCGGCCAGCCGGTCGTCCTCGTGTTTTATCCGGGTGATGACACGCCGGTGTGCACGAAGCAGCTCAACAGCTACAACAAAGACATCGAACAGTTCACCGAGATGGACGCGCAGGTCATCGGGATCTCGGCGCAAGACGTGTCGAGCCACGAAGGCTTCGCCAACAAGCACGGCTTCACGTTTCCGCTGCTGGCGGATGTTGACAAAGCCGTTGCCGGTGCCTACGGGACACTCGGCCCCATCGGGTTTCCGCGGCGCAGTGTGTTTATCATCGACAGAGATGGCGTTGTTCGCTACACCCACCGGGCGATGGCCGGGCTCACGTTCCGACCGGTCAGAGAACTCGTCGCAGAACTCGAGAAGCTTTCTCCCTAACTTCCCGAGACAACGCATCTGAGGTCATTGAGGATCACTCGATCTGATCGGTCGATCGGCTAGAGTGCGAACCTGTGTTCGCCAATAGTGTCGATTCCGTACGTGGCGTGACTTCACGAGTCCTTGGAATTGACCCAGGTCTGACCCGTTGCGGCTTTGCTGTGATTGATGGTCGCGGTCCGAACGCGGCAACTGCAGTGTCGATGGGGGTTATTCGAACGTCGCCGTCCGATCCGCTCCCAAAGCGGCTCGGTGAGCTACGTACCGAGTTCACTGCTCTGATTGCCGAGTTTCACCCCGATGTTGTTGCGGTCGAGCAGGTGTTTTTTCAGAACAACGTGCGCACCGCGATGAGCGTTGGTCAGGCAAGTGGCCTTGCGCTCGCCGAGGCAGCGCTTGCGGGGTGTGAGGTGCTGCAGTACACGCCCAACCAGGTTAAAGATGCCGTTGCCGGATGGGGCGGCGCCGGAAAGGAACAGGTGCAGAGAATGGTGCAACAGCGGCTCAGGCTGTCGTCATTGCCTCAGCCAGCCGATGCTGCTGATGCTGCAGCCATTGCGCTTTGTCACCTGGCGATGTCGCCAATCGGGCGTCAAATTCGTCATCTCAATGGTGACAGCATCCGCAGTCGGAAGAACTTGCCGCCGATCGGAGGTGCTCGATGATCGGCTCCTTGCGCGGCGAAGTACTCGAACGCAACCTCGACGGCACGGTGCTGCTTGAGGTTGCTGGTATCGGCTACATCGTGACCGTCTCGCAACGGGTGATCCCGGAACTTGAGCCAGGCAGCACCACATTTCTGCGGATCCATCACCATATTCGCGAAGACACGCAGACCCTCTTCGGATTTACATCGAAGGAAGACAAGGCAACCTTCCAGGTGCTGCTTGCAACACACGGTGTCGGCCCAGCGATGGCAATGTCAGTCTTGGCAACGCACCCGGCCGCTTCGCTGATCGACATCGTGGCAACCAACGACATCGCAGCGCTCCAACTGGTCCCCAAGGTTGGTAAAAAGACTGCTGAACGACTCATTGTCGAATTGAAGAATCGATTGTCCCTCGACATCCTCGACGGTGGACCGACGGTTGCTCGTGGCGGCGGGTCAAGTGTCGCCGATGTGCGTGAAGCGTTGGCTGGCCTGGGTTACGGCACCGAAGAAATCCGTGAGGTACTCCGCGAACTCCCGAGTAGCGCCGACTCTGCCACCCTGTTGCGTGACGCGCTGAAGACGCTGTCCAAGAACTGACGAACCAAGGTGTGCTCTCATGCGTGACGAATTCCTCGACCCTGGAGTCGGGCACTCGGAAAATATCGAAGAAGAAGAACTTGAAGCCGGTATCAGGCCGAAGGCACTCGACGAGTTTGTTGGCCAGGGCGAACTCAAAGAGCACCTGAAAATAGTTATGGAGGCAGCTCGCCGTCGCGAGCAAGCCGTCGATCATTTGTTGTTCGCAGGCCCGCCCGGCCTTGGCAAGACCACACTGGCCAGCATCGTCGCCGCTGAGATGGGCACCAAGATCCACGTCACATCGGGTCCTGCACTCGAACGAGCCGGTGATCTGGCAGCAATCTTGACGAAGCTCGAAGACGGCGATGTGCTGTTCATCGACGAGATCCACCGACTCAACCGTGCCGTCGAAGAGATCCTGTATCCTGCGATGGAAGATTTCCAGCTCGACATCGTCGTCGGTAAGGGCCCAGCAGCCTCCAGCATTCGGCTCATGATGCCGCCGTTCACGCTCGTCGGGGCCACCACCCGGACCGGCATGATCACTGGACCGCTGCGCGACCGGTTCGGCCTCGTCGCACGGCTCGACTACTACGACTCCGTCGAACTGCAGGCAATCGTCGAACGTGCTGCCGGCATTTTCGAGATCGAAATTGATTCCAAAGGGGCGTTCGAGATCGCCCGCCGATCTCGCGGCACACCGCGTATCGCCAACCGCCTACTGCGCCGTGTTCGGGACTTTGCCGAGGTGCGTGCTGACGGTGTGATCACCGCCGATGTAGCTGAGGCCGGTTTGATGTTGTTTGGCGTCGACAACCGCGGCCTCGACAAGGTCGACAGGGCGCTACTTACCGCGCTCTGCGGCCAATTCACCGGCGGGCCCGTTGGCCTGTCCACTCTGGCAATTAGCGTCGGCGAGCAGCCCGAGACCGTCGAAGACGTGTACGAGCCGTTCCTCATCACGCAGGGGATGATTGCCCGCACCCCTCGTGGCCGAGTTGCTCTCGCTGCGGCATACGACCACGTCGGTATTGCCGCACCCCGTAAAGTCACGAACGGTTCCCTCTTCAATTAATTGAGTCGAGAACGTCTGATCCCGAGTTGCCTACCTGAAAGTGAAGGAGGAACCGGCGGCGTGTCCGGTGTCGTACGGTCCGTAGCATCATCGCGTGCAGATGTCTGATTTTGACTATGTGTTGCCGGACGAGCGGATCGCTCAAACACCGATCGAACCGCGCGATTCGGCGCGGTTACTGGTTGCTGGAAACCCGGTTCGTCACCTGCTTGTCTCCGATCTACCCGACCTGTTGCTGCCCGGCGACCTACTCGTCGTCAACGAAACGCGTGTGATCCCTGCCCGCCTCCGGCTCCACCGAACCACCGGGGGAGCGGCCGAGGTCGTACTCCTCGAAGCAACCAACGGGGCGCGGACCGAATGGGAAGCACTGGTTCGACCAGGAAAGAAGCTCAGAATTGGTGAGGAACTCTTCGCCGGTGATGTGCCGCTGGTGCGGATCGGTGAACGCACCGCAGCGGGCGACACGTTCCACGTTGCATTGCTCGGGCCGACGGACGCCAGCGAGTCGCTCGAAACACTCGACACGTACGGCGAGATGCCGCTCCCGCCGTACATCACCGAGCGGCTCGACGACCCGGAGCGATACCAGACGATTTATGCGAACGAACCAGGGAGCGCCGCAGCACCGACCGCAGGCCTCCACTTCACACCCGAACTGTTCGAGCGGCTCGAAGCCCGTGGTGTGCGTCGAGCGACCGTCGAACTCGTCGTCGGACTCGACACGTTCCAGCCCATCAGCACAGACAACCCGCTCGACCATCCAATGCACACCGAGCGCTACCGCGTGCCGCCCGAAACCATGCAGCAGTGCATCGACACGCGGGCCGCAGGCGGCCGTGTGGTCGCCGTCGGGACCACCGCTGTCCGGGCGCTCGAGTCAGCCGCCAAGCTCAGCGAACTTTCAGGCCGAACGAATATTTTCATCCACGAGGGCTTCGACTGGCAGGTCGTCGACGTGTTGATGACGAACTTCCATCTCCCGAAGACCACGCTACTCATGATGATCGACGCGTTCGCCGGCCCGTGCTGGCGTGGCCTGTATGCAGAAGCGATCGAGCGGGAGTACCGATTCCTGAGCTTCGGCGACGCGATGCTGCTGCATCGGCTCGATAACGGATCGTGAAAGAACCGATGAGGGATCAGTAGGCATGGGGCTTCAGCCCCATTGTTTGAAACGCTGTATTAGTCGTTCAATTTGTCGCACTTACTCAGGTCTTTTTCGGCAAGTGGCTTGCCGTCGGGAGTCACATACATGACGTAGAGAACGACGTCAACGTCGACACCCGTGACACCTGAAAATTCAATGTCGATTGCTTCGCTCTCCTTCAGAGAGCATCTCGACACGGACCGCCGTGTTGGGTGAGGACGAGCACGACATGCGCAGATGGGGAGAGTCAGGGCACCGAGGGTGTTCACGCGCTGGACTGTAACCATGACGATAGTGATCTGAGCCCACGTGGATGAGACTCGAAAATCAATCTTCTCTGTGGAAGACGTGTGCCCAGGTCATTGATCGATCACAGATTCCGAGGCAGGCCCTTTTGTTCGCGATCAGTAGAGCCTGCGGGTAATGACTCGACCGAGGACTTGAGCGTTGGTATCGGCCATGACTTTCTGCACGGCCGGATCGGCGAAGTTGCTCGCCGAGGCTGTCATGAGTGAATCGAGTGAGTCGGTCCACGTCGCCACGGTTCCTGTGAACGGCGCCGGGCCGGATGCGATCGACTGCATCCAACTCAGTCCGTTCGCGCCATGCTGCATATGGCTCCAGTTCAGATCGATGTTCGCTTCCATCGTTGCATCGGAGACAGGTGCTCCAGCCATGTACAAGATGGTTCCGAACTCGCCGGATCGTGTACCCCGTTCTGCTTGAATGCGGAAAAGGTTTCGACGCTGGACCTGGACCTGGGCATCTCGCATGAGCGCCACAAGATCTGCGTCTTGGTAGATCCCTGCCTGGCCCGACATAGCAGCGTCGATCGAATCGAATTCAAAGGCGACGACGACCATGCCGGACATTTCTCCGCCCATAATTATCTGGCTGGCGGTCGACGACGTCGCTCCCAACGATTCCAGTCGCTCACCTGCCCACGTGGCACCAGCCTCACCGAATTTTTTAGCGTCGCCCATCGATGCGAGGACTGTGTAGATGTAGGGCATGCCAACCTCCAGGTTGAGTGAGTGGAGCGATCTATAACGCTCCGAATTAACGCTAACACATGTCGAAAAGTGAGGTTGCAGGACTCCGGTCATAACCCCGCCGTCAATGTCCGACGGAACGACGTTCCTGACCTTTCAGCCTGCACCCTGATGAGGTCACTTGCCCGCCTTCGACGCTGCTCGAACGCGCGAGTCGGTAGCGTCGTCGCCCTATGTACCGGGTGCAACTTGACGTCGAAGCCACACACGGCACGGCTCGCGTGGGCACTGCAAGCACGGCCCGCGGGACATATCAGACGCCGCTGTTCATGCCGGTCGGCACGCGAGGGGCGATCAAGCACCTCAGCGCTGCCGACTACGAACGGCTTGGTGCCGAAATCGTGCTCGGCAACACCTACCACCTAATGCTGCGGCCGGGTGCCGAACTCATTGCCAAGTTCGGTGGCCTCGGAAAGTTTTCCGGCTGGGATGGCCTGACGCTCACCGACTCGGGTGGGTTCCAGGTGTTCTCGCTCGACCCGAAAGTCGACGACGAAGGAGTCACCTTCAAAAGCACCTATGACGGATCAACTCATCGGTTCACGCCGGAGATCGCTGTCGATGTCCAGCAGCAACTCGGCGCGGACATTCAGATGGTGCTCGACGTATGCCCGCCATTACCAAGTCCGCCAGACGTGATCCGGTTGGCCTTGGAACGCACAAACGACTGGGCTCGTCGGGCCAAGGCTGCTCATACCCGTACGGACCAGTCGCTCTTCGGCATCGTGCAGGGTGGTATTAGCGAGACATTGCGTGCTGAGAGTGCGCAGCGCACGGTCGAGATTGGATTTGACGGCTATGGCATCGGCGGCCTCTCGGTCGGGGAGTCTCGCGAGGAGATGCTGCCGGCGCTGGCCGCAGCGATTGAGCACCTTCCCGCTGATCAGCCTCGCTATTTGATGGGGGTCGGCGACCCGGCCTCGCTTGTCGAGGCCGTGGCGCTCGGCGTCGATCAGTTCGACTGCGTGATGCAGACCCGCCTTGGCCGCCACGGCACGGCGCTCACCTCGACCGGCCGTTTCCAGGCGAAGGCTGCTCGCAACGCAGAACTTGACGAGCCGCTCGACACAGCGTGCCCGTGTGAAATCTGTGCCCGTCATAGCCGCGGCTACATTCGCCACCTGTTGCAGGTCGGCGAACCAACAGCATCCCGATTGTTGTCGATTCACAACGTGGCGTGGACAATCGACCTCATGCAGCGCATGCGAACTGCCATCGCAGACGGCACGTTCGATGTGCTTCGGAGCAATGTGCTCGAGGTCTGGGGCTGACAACTCCGACAACAACTCGGTAGACATGCCACGACATACCCATGTCGACGAGGTGGTGCCGATATAATCGTCGGCCGATATGTCTTCCACTCTTTCGACAACCATTTCTGCCAGCACTGAATCCGGTGGGAGTTCGATTCTTTCGTTCCTGTTCCTTCCGCTGATCCTCCTTGCCATGTATTTCCTGATGATCCGCCCGCAGCGGAAACGGATGCGTGAACAGCAGGATCTCCAGAAATCTGTCGAAGTCGGCCAGGACGTGGTCACCACGTCCGGTGTCTTTGGCACAATCACTGGCGAGGACGGGCCGAATCGTTTCTGGCTCGAGATCGACGACGATGTGCAAATCCGCATTGCCCGTGCCGCCATCCAGAACGTCGTTGACCTCGAGGATGAAGAAGCCGCTGTGGCCGACGATGTCGCCGTTCCAGATGCCGTTCCAGATGCCGTTCCAGATGCCGTTCCAGATGATGACTCAGTCGTCGGCGACGGCCCGGCCGATGCTGCAGCGTCGACCGAGGGCTGAACCGCTCAATGAAGCGTCGTCTCTGGTTCTCCCTCATCGCCACCGTGGTGGCCGTCATCGCAGCGCTCGCAGGCAACATCGCAACGAGCAACGAGCCGATCCTCGGTCTCGACCTGCAGGGTGGCCTGTCGGTCATCCTCGCGCCCGAAGATGGTGCGACCGGTGACGACCTACTCGTCGTTCGTGACCTTGTGCGGTCGTCGCTTGAGCGGAGTGGCGTCGCCGAACCCGACGTCCGCGTGCAGGGTTCGAACATCGTGGTTGACCTCCCGGGTGTAAAAGACAAGGAAGAGGCACTGCGCAGCGTCAGCGTCTCCGGCATCGTTGAGTTGCGATCCGTCGTGAACTTCACCGAGTGTGCCGCCTCGTCGACACCGACGGTCTCAACCGATGAGACCATTGCCGAAGGGCGTGTCCTCGGCAGCGACGGGACGATCACGGTCGACCAAGACCCAGCAGGCGAACCGACTCCCAACGTCGATGAAGAGGGCGCCTCCTTCTTGAACGATGAGGCCAAGACCAGCTTCCGCCGGTCGGCACCCGATCCTGATCCACCGATCGAAACCGTCGCACCTGCTGACGCCGAGGTTCCAGCCGACTCGGTTCCAGCCGACGTCACCGATGCGCCCATCGTCGAGGCGCCGCTCGATCTGACTCCAACGTTTACACCGTCGGTCACTGGCGCCGAGTTCCTCCCGACCCTTGACGGCAACGCACTCTGTGCTGGCCCGTCGCAGGCCAGCGGTGAAGTCTTCCAACGCGACAGCGCGTCGGTGCAGTTGGGCCAGTTCGGTGGGTTCAGCGTCTCGGTCGATCTTCGCGGCGATGGCGAAGCGAGCTGGAACGCTCTCGCTGGCCAGTGCTTCAACCGTCTGGCGAGCTGTCCGTCCACCGGCATCGACACCGACGGATCGGCCCGGCCGGGCCAGATCGCCATCGTCCTCGACGGCATCGTCCAATCGGCTCCGGTCGTGAACGTTCCGGTCTTCGACGGCTCCGTCTCGATCACCGGCAGCTTCACCCAGGACGAAGCCGATCAGCTGAGCGACGTGCTCAACCGTGGTGCCTTCCCCGTGCAAGTGACCCCGCAGGAAACCCGCACGGTTTCGGCATCGGCGGGTGGCGATTCGCTGCGGGCTGCCATCATCGCCGGCCTCATTGGCTTGGCATTGGTGCTCGCCTTCCTCGTCGCCTACTACCGCTGGCTCGCTCTCGTGATCATCTGCGGGCTGACAGTCTGGGCAATGGCCGTGTACAGCGCTGCGGCCTTCGTATCGGGTGCGACGAACTACGCGCTCAGCCTGGCGGGTGTGACCGGCATCATCGTGGCGATCGGCGTCACCGTCGACAGTTACGTCGTCTTCTTCGAACGCATGAAAGACGAGATCCGCAACGGCCGCACGCTCCGCAACGCGGCACCACGGAGCTTTAACAGCACGTGGCGCACCATCTGGTCGGCCGACCTCGTGTCGATCATCGGTGCACTGATCCTGTTCTCCCTCAGTGTCGGCTCGGTGCGTGGCTTCGCCCTGTATCTCGGCATTACGACGATCTGCGACCTCTTCGTGTGCTTCTTCTTCACCCGACCTGCGGTGTTGCTGATTGCTCGGAGCAAGTTCATGGTTGGCAAACGGGCCTTCGGGCTGGAAGTGGCGACATCATGAGCCGTGGTGACCAGATTGCATCATCCGGCCTTGGCCGACTCTTCCGCGGTCAAACCGCGGTCGACTTCTATGGGCGTCGTCGCATCGGCTTCATCGTTGCCATCGTCGTGCTCCTCGCAACAGTGGGCTCGATGTTCACGCGCGGGCTTGACCTCGGCCTCGACTTCGAAGGTGGTGACGCCTGGGATATCCCGGCAAGTCAAACCTTCGGTGTCGACGAAGCCAAGGCCGTGCTTGAAGACAACGGGGTGTCGACCAACGGTGCTCGTATTCAGCGCCGCTCATCCGATACGAACGATCTCATCACCGTCCAGATCGAAGAGGTGACACAGGCCAACGCCGAACAGATCACCACTGCGTTCGCGGAGGCTGCCGGTGTCGGGACCGACGAGGTCAACTTCTCGTTCACGAGCTCGACCTGGGGTGGCGAGATCACCGACAAGGCCGTCCGTGCTCTCATCATTTTCTTGATTGTCGTGTCGATCTTCATCTCGATCCGCTTCGAATGGCGAATGGCGATCGCAGCGCTTGTCGCAATGGCCCACGACGTCCTCGTTGTAGTCGGTGCATATTCGTTGTTCGGCTTCGAGGTCACACCGGGAACGGTGATTGCCTTCTTGACCATTCTTGGCTACTCGTTGTACGACACGATTGTCGTCTTCGACCGCGTGCGCGAGAACGAGGGCAAATACGCCGGCGTGCGCATGCCGTACGAGGACATCGTCAACATCTCGATGAACCAGGTCCTGATGCGCTCGATCAACACGAGTATTTCCTCGATCATCCCCGTCATTTCGCTGCTGCTCATCGGGTCGGGTCTACTCGGCGCTGTCACGTTGCGGGAGTTCGGGCTGGCACTACTGATCGGCATGATCTCAGGCATCTACTCCTCGGTCTTCGTCGCCACGCCGCTCCTTGCAGGGTTCAAGTCGAATGTCGGTCGCAAGGCCCGTCGTGAACGGCTCACGGGAGACAAGCTGCGGGCAGCGGTGATCGGCGGTGGTGTCACCGGACGTGTCGCAGCAACAGTAGGTAGCGCTGACGCCAGCAACACCACCAAACGTGGCAGTCATGATGACGATGTAAAGACGGCAGCAGTGCTCGAGCCCGTGGGTCGGCTGCTTACACATCCGCCACGGCCGCGCAAGAAGAAGCGTCGGTGAGCTCCGCGTGAAGGCGGATAACCTCACCGCATGACAGCCGATCACAGCTCCCTTCGGAGCTATGTACGCGATATCGCCGACTATCCGATCGAAGGGGTGACGTTTCGCGACATCACGCCGCTCCTTGGCAACGCAGCTGCCTTGGCTCAGGCTGTCAACGGCATGGTCGAACAGTTCGAGAGCGTCGAGATCGACCATGTGGTTGGCGTCGAGGCCCGCGGGTTCATCTTCGGTGCCGCAGTTGCGTATCGAGCGGGAGCAGGCTTCGTGCCGGTCCGCAAGGCTGGCAAACTTCCGTGGGCCGTCGTCCGCGAGGAGTACAGCCTCGAATACGGCAGCGACAAGCTGGAGATCCACCGTGACGCCATCCATCCTGGCGAGCGGATTCTGATTGTCGACGACGTGCTCGCCACAGGTGGTACTGCGGCAGCCACTGCCAAACTCGTGGAGGCATTGGGTGGCGTCGTCGCCGGCCTCTCGTTCCTCATCGAGATTGACGAACTCGGTGGCCGAGCAAGACTCGGTGACCGATCAGCGAAGGCATTGCTGCACTACTGATCATGGGGACGGCCGATCGAGTTCTGCCCTGGCGTCGCTCGCAGACCGCGGCGACCGCTATCGAACTCGCGCCGCTTCTTGCCGCCTATCGCCGTCGGCATCCGCGGGAACCGACCACGACGATCAACCGTGCGTTCCGGGTCGCTTCGGCGGCGCACGGTTCGCAACGACGGGGGAGTGGCGAGAGCTACATCAATCATCCGCTGGCGGTCGCTCAGATTGTCGCCGACATCGGTCTCGACGAAATCTCGATTGTCGCTGCGCTTCTCCACGATGCCGTCGAAGACACGGAGATCACGGTTGCTGACGTCGAGCGCGATTTCGGCGCCGACGTGGGAGCGATCGTTGACGGTGTCACGAAGCTCGAACGCATCCGTTTTGACAGCCGCGAAGAGCAGCAGGCCGCCACGATGCGCAAGATGCTCGTGGCGATGGCCAAAGACCTCCGGGTCCTCGTCATCAAGCTCGCTGACCGTCTTCACAACATGCGCACATTGGCCGGTATGCCGCTCGAGAAGCAGCATCGCATCGCGCAGGAGACCATCGACATCTACGCACCGCTGGCCCACCGCCTCGGTATGCAGGAGATGAAGCAGCAGCTCGAAGACTTGGCCTTTGCTTCGCTGCATCCGAAGCGATTTGCCGAACTCGATTATCTCGTCCGTAACCGGACACCCGAGCGCGACATGTACTTGGCCAAGGCCGTGGCCGAGGTGCGTGCCCGCCTCGCCGAGTTGGGTATTGATGCTGAAATAACGGGGCGCGGTAAACACCTCTGGGGCATCTACGAGAAGATGGTCGTGAAAAGTCGCGAGTTCGACGAGATCTTCGACCTCGTTGCCATCCGTGTGATCGTTCCGTCGATGAAGGATTGCTATGCGGCGCTCGGCTGTATTCACGGTCGATGGCGGCCAATTGTCGGTCGGTTCAAGGACTACATCGCAATGCCGAAGTTCAACCTCTATCAGAGCTTGCACACCACCGTGATCGGCCCCTCTGGCAAGCCAATCGAGGTCCAGATCCGAACCCACGAGATGCATCAGCGTGCCGAATGGGGCGTCGCTGCGCACTGGGCGTACAAGGAGAGGAGTGGGCTGCCCGAAGACATCGATTGGCTGAACCGCATCATTGATTGGCAGGAAGAGGTTTCAGATCCGGCGCAGTTCATGGAAAGCCTGAAGACCGACCTCGAACAAGACGAGGTCTATGTCTTTACTCCTAAGGGCCGAGTGATCACGCTGCCGGTCGGTTCGACCACCGTCGACTTCGCCTATGCGGTACACACCGAAGTCGGCCACGCTTGTATTGGTTCGAAGGTCAACGGGCGATTGGTGTCGCTCGACCACGTCGTGCAGAGTGGCGACAACATTGAGATCTTCACCTCGAAGGTCGAAACCGCTGGCCCGTCGCAAGACTGGTTGGCATTCGTCGCGTCCCCTCGGGCGCGTAACAAGATCCGTCAGTGGTTCAGTCGTGAACGCCGTCTGGATACCATTGAGGCAGGGCGAGACGATCTGACCGCCCAGTTCCGCCGAGAAGGCTTGTCGGTGCAACGCATCTGGAAGTCAGAGCAGCTGGCTGCGGTTGTTGAAGAGTTGAGTTACGTCGATCTCGACGCACTCCTGCAGGCCGTCGGCGAGCATCATGTGTCGCCGCAGAGCGTTGCGCAACGCATCGCTCGTCTCTTCGGGTCAGGCGACGACGCTGAGCAACCGCCGTCTACCGTCGGCGGTCCCCGCCGCCAACAGTCTGCTGACGGCGAGACCCGATTCGGTGTTCACGTCGAGGGGCTCGACGATGTACTGGTGCGGCTCGCCATCTGTTGCACCCCGGTACCGGGCGATTCGATCATTGGGTTCGTCACCCGTGGCCGCGGTGTGAGCGTGCATCGCAGCGATTGCGCCAACGCGGTATCTCTGATGGCTGAGCAGGCAACACGCCTGATCGACGTTGAGTGGGATGGCGAAGAGCGGTCGGACGCCACCTTCATCGCGGCCGTCGAGGTGGCCGCGTTCGACCGCTCGCGGTTACTCGTTGATGTCGCCATCGCGCTGTCTGAGCACAAGATCAATATCGTCTCATCGCAGACGCTCACGGGCACCGACCGCGTGGCCAAAATGCGTTTCGAATTCGAACTGGTCAATGCTGCGCACCTTGACTCGGTCTTACGCACGATCAAGAACATCGACTCGGTCTACGACGCGTACCGACTCAACCCCGGTAGCGCACCCCCCGCCCCCGCCGGATAGTACGGATGGGGTCAGGCCCCTTTCGCAACTCTGTCGGCACAGAGTTGCGAAAGGGGCCTGACCCCATCCGTAACTCTGAAACGCTTCCACACCTGGCCGTAGCGCACCGATAACCTGGGTAGCCGTGCCATCGTTCCAGACCAGCCCCGGTATGCGGGATATTCTTCCGCCCGAGAGCAGTCGTTGGCGTGCCTTCACACAGGTCTTTGCAGATGTTGTGGAAGCTGCCGGATATCAACAGCTGATCCCGCCGTTACTCGAGGACCTGGGCGTCTTCACCCGGATTGGTGACGCCACCGATGTCGTCACCAAAGAGATGTACGACTTCGTCGACAAGGGTGATCGTCGTGTGGCGTTGAGGCCAGAACAGACGGCAAGCGTGTGTCGCTCGTTTGCCCAGCACCGGCCCGTCACCCCGTGGAAGGTCTTCTACTCGGGGCCGAACTTCCGCTACGAGCGGCCACAGCGTGGCCGCTACCGGCAGTTCGACCAGGTCGGTATCGAAGTGCTCGGTGTTGATGATCCGATGCTCGACGTCGAGGTCATCGCGCTCGCATGGGAGTTCTACGAGCAGCTCGGCCTGCAGCAGGTCAGCCTGATCGTCAACAGCCTTGGTGAGCCCGACGATCGGTCTCATTACGTCGAGGCACTACGGACACACTTTGCAGCAGCCGGCGATGCTCTGACCGAACAGAGCCGCATCACGTTGGCCAAAAACCCGCTGCGTGTTCTCGACTCCAAGCGCGAACCCGACGCACCGTTCATCGCGTCGGCACCCCAGATCACCGATTTCTACAGCGACGAAGCAACGGCCCACTTCGACGCAGTGCAGGCCGGCCTTCGAGCCCTCGATATCCCGTTTACGCTCGAACCGAAACTGGTGCGCGGGCTCGACTACTACCGCCGCACCATCTTCGAGTTTCAGGGCGGCACCCTCGACTCCGCACAAAACGCCCTCGGCGGCGGCGGTCGCTACGACGGCCTTGTCGAAGCTCTCGGCGGTCCGGCTACGTCCGGCATCGGTTTCGCACTTGGCGTGGACCGCACGTTGTTGGCATGTGACGACGAGGGCGTGTTTGCTGCTGAGCCACGCGATCTTGACGCATTCGTCGTCGATGTTGTCGGTGGTATCGAAGCCGCCAAGCTCACTGCTGAACTGCGCCAAGCAGGTTTCGCGGCTGATCGCGGCTACGACAACCGCAGTATGAAGGCCCAGATGAAGCTGGCCAACCGCAGCAACGCCGCGGTGGCGGTCATCGTCGGCGAAGAAGAAGTCGACGCCAATACTGTGGTCGTCAAGCCGATGCGCAGCGGGGACCAACAGACCATCCCCCGATCCGAACTCATCGCTTATCTCTCAGGAAACCGGAACTTATGACTGAACCCTCCACCTCGATTCAGGCCACATCGATGCGTACGCATCTCTGTAGTGAGCTACGCGAGTCCGACATCGGCAGCGTCGTCAGCGTGTGTGGCTGGGTGGGTCGTCGCCGCGAGCATGGCGAACACCTCGCGTTCGTCGACCTGCGTGACCACTCGGGGATTATCCAGTGTGTCATCAACGACGATGTCGACGTTCGCAGCGAATACGTGCTCAAGATTACTGGCACCGTCCGTGTGCGCCCCGAGGGCACGGTCAACGACAACCTGCCGACTGGCAAGGTCGAGATCGGTGACTGCGAAGTCGAGATCCTACGCACCGCTACGCCACCGCCGTTCCCGATCGACGCACGCGCTGACGACGTCGACGAGAACATCCGCCTCAAGCACCGCTACCTCGACCTCCGCCGGGAGCGTATGCAGAAGAACTTGCGCCTCCGCTCGAAGATCAACGCTGCGGTCCGCAACGCCATGGACATCCAGGCATTCGTCGAAGTCGAGACGCCAATGCTCGTCCCGTCGACGCCGGAAGGCGCCCGAGAGTTCCTGGTGCCGTCTCGTAAAGAGCCCGGCTCGTTCTACGCACTGCCGCAGAGCCCGCAGCTCTTCAAGCAGCTGCTGATGGTCGCCGGCGTCGACCGTTATTACCAGATGGCACGTTGCCTGCGCGACGAAGACCTCCGCGCCGACCGTCAGTACGAGTTCATGCAAATGGACATGGAGATGAGCTTCGTCAACCAGGACGACGTGCTCAATGCAGTCTCAGAAGCTGTCCTCGCCGCCGCCGAGGCCGCCACGGGGGAGCGCCCGGCGCCAATCGAGCGGATCACCTGGCACGACGCCATGAACCGTTTCGGCAGCGACAAGCCCGACCTTCGTTTCGGAATGGAGCTCAAGGACCTGACGTCGGTGTTCGCAACTACCGAGTTCAAGGCGTTCGCAGGTGCCGGTGCGATCAAGGCGATCTTGGTCGACGGGGGAGCCGGCGACTATGGCCGCAACCAGCTCGACAAGCTCACCGACAAGGCAAAGTCGGCTGGCGCCAAGGGAATGGTGTGGCTCAAGTGCACCGACGAGGGCTTCGACTCACCTGTCGCAAAGTTCTTGTCCGATGACGAAGTCCGGGCCATGAAAGCAGCCATGGATGCCGTGACGGGTGACCTCATCTTGATTATCGCCGACCAGTGGGACACAACCTGCGAAGTGCTTGGCATGCTCCGTAACGAGATCGCTCGTCCGCCGGTGCATGAGGGGCCGTACCGCTACGTGTGGATCGTGGAATTCCCGCTGTTCGTCGGTCGTAACAAAGAGACGGGGCAGCCGAAGTCTGGTCACCACCCGTTCACGATGCCGCACCCGGATGATCTCGACAAGTTCGAGACCGACCCGATGTCGGTGCGTTCCATTGCGTATGACCTCGTGCTGAACGGCTGGGAGCTTGGCTCCGGTTCGATCAGAATCCACGAGCCAGAACTGCAGCGCAAGGTGTTCACCGCGCTCGGCATCTCTGACGAGGAAGCCGAGAAGAAGTTTGGCTTCTTCCTGAACCCGTTCGAGTACGGCGCGCCGCCGCATGGCGGGTTCGCCTTCGGCCTCGACCGTCTCGTTGCGATCCTTGCCGGCGAAGAGAACATTCGCGAGGTGATCGCCTTCCCGAAAACCCAGAGCGGTTCCGACCCGATGACCAACAGCCCGATCCCAGGAGATCCCAAGGCGATGGCTGAGCTGGGTCTGCGGGTCCTACCGCCCACCGACTGAGGCCGCCGCCGCACGGAGGGCTCGTCGTCCGACCACGTACCGAGCCAAAACGGGGATGCACACGGCGTGCTGAGTGTGGCGAGAGCGGCGCTAGCTTCGGCGTGTGCGCGACTTCACACCGATCGACCATCACCGTCGAGTGACGACGATACGGTCATTGCTCGCATCCGGAGAAATCGGCGTTGATGCGCTACTTTTCACCGACCTGGCCGACATCAGGTGGCTGACCGGCTTCACCGGGTCGAATGGCTGGGCCGTCGTCCGTTCGGGAACGACAACGCTTGGAACCGACACGCGCTACGGCGACCGGGCAGAGGCCGAAACACAGGGGAGTGGCGTCGAGATCGTGGTCCTCCAGAATCGTGGGGCATTGCAGGACGCCATGATCGAGGCTGCGGGCTCGGGCGAGGTTGCCCTCGACGGACGATCCGTCAGCCAAGCAGTGTGGTCGCGGCTGGCGGTTGACCTCACACTCGCGTCGGTCGACTCTCTCGTCGCAACGGCTCGAGAAACCAAGGATGCCGCTGAGATCGAACGGATCGAGGCCGCAGCCGGCGCAGCTGACGCCGCACTTGCGGAGGTCGAACCGATGCTGTTCGGCACGATCGATGAACCGGTCACAGAGGCTGATGTCCGCAACGAACTCGAATATCGGATGCGGCGTCATGGTGCAGACGACCGGAGCTACGACACGATTGTCGCGTCCGGGCCAGAGCATGCTGCTCGCCCGCACCACGAGGTCGGCGACCGCACGATCGTTGCAGGTGACACCGTCGTGATCGACGTCGGCGCACTCGTCGACGGCTATCACTCGGATATGACCCGATCGTACGTGATCGGTGAACCAACAGCACAGCAGCGTGAGATCTACGACCTGGTGCAGGGGTCCCAGACCGCCGGCCTCGAGGCATTGCGGAATGGCGTCACGGCGCCCGCAGTCGACAGCGCCTGCCGTGACGTGTTCGATGCAGCCGGCTACGGCGACTGGTATTTGCACGGAACCGGCCACGGTGTGGGCCTCGAGATCCACGAACCGCCGTTCCATTCTCAGGTCTCCGATGAGGTCATCCAGACCGGAAACGTGGTCACAATCGAGCCGGGCCTCTATCGTCAAGGGTTCGGAGGCATTCGCATCGAAGATCTCGTCGTCGTCACGAGCGATGGGCATCGAGTGCTGACGCATCATCCGAAGCAACCGTTCGCCAGCTGAACCATAATCGAAACCGAGATTCCCATGCCGCAGATTTCAGTGAATGACCTCAAGAACGGTGTCACCCTCGAACTCGAGAACGGGCTGTTCCAAGTCATCGAGTTCCAACACGTGAAGCCCGGCAAAGGTGGAGCGTTCGTTCGGACCAAGATCCGCAACGCTCGCACGGGCGCAGTTCTCGACAAGACTTTCAATGCCGGCATCAAGGTCGAGCAGGCGATCGTTGACCGTCAAGACATGCAGTATCTGTACGCCGACGGCGACGACTACGTGTTCATGAACACGAGCACGTACGACCAGATGAATGTGCCGCGCCCAGCGCTCGGTGATGCCGCCGACTACCTGGTCGAGCAGATGATCGCGCAAGTAGCGATGTATCAGGGCGAGATCATTGGTGTTGAGATCGCTGCATCGGTCGAGTTGACCGTAACGATTACCGAGCCGGGCCTGCAGGGCGACCGGTCCAGCGGCGGCACCAAGCCAGCAACACTCGAAACGGGCAAGGAAGTCAAGGTGCCGCTCTTCGTGAACATCGGTGAACGCATCAAGGTTGACACTCGCACCGGCGAGTACATGGCTCGCGCCTGATCGATCCACATGGCAGAAAACATGTCACGCCCGGACGAGCGTTCAGACTCTCGCGAGCGGGCTCTGTACCTCCTCTACGAAGCACATTCCAAAGGCATTAGTCCGAGTGACGCGCTCAGCATGCAAGTGCTTGAACCGGACGAGATGACGATCGAACTCGTGAAAGGCGTCGAAGCGAGTTCCGTGCAACTCGACGAGGCGATTGCCGGCAAGGCCAAGGGTTGGACCTTGGAGCGTATGCCGGTGCTCGACCTCAACGTGCTGCGTCTCGGAGCATTCGAGTTGAGCGAACGCCCTGAGGTTCCCGTGTCCGTCGTCCTTGACGAAGCCGTCACGCTGGCCAAGCGATTCTCGACCGATGACAGCGGCAAGTTCGTCAACGGCGTGCTTTCGGCCCTCGTTCCGTCGTTGCGTACCGAGCAGGCCTGACCCGCTGCGGCGGTCTTATGACGGAATGCTGCTGGGCGTTTTTGCGAGAATGAGTTCGTGACCGATCAGCCGACCCTCGGTGTGGAGATTGGAGCGCCCTTGGGGGCGAGTGATGAGGTCGAGTCAGGCGCGAATGGGCGACCGATCGATGCGCGTCGTCGCTCGCCGAACGAGTGGCTGAGTGACCGAACGGTGCCCCAGGTGCTGATCGTTCTGGCGGTGGCGCTGTACACCGCGTACTTCACGCAGCGCAGTCTCGACATCCATCATGGGCTCGGTACCGCGACGTACGACTCGGCGCTCTACGACCAGGGCATGTGGCTGCTGTCGCGTGGCCACGCCCCGTTCGTTACGCTGATGGGTCGGCACCTGTTTGGAGATCACACCTCATTTATCCTGCTGTTCCTCGTTCCGCTGTACTGGATTGCTCCGGGCGCGTGGATCATGTTTTTTGCCCAGTCGGCGGCGATCGGGGCTGGCGCGATTCCGCTGTTCCTGTACGGCCGCAAGCGCCTCGGGTCGGAGTGGATGGCGCTCGTCGGTGGGCTGGTGTACCTGGTCCATCCAGCGGTCGGTTGGACAAATCTCGAGAACTTTCATCCTGACGCATTCCTCGGCGTACTCGTCGGCTGTGCGATCTATGGGGCGCTCGAACGGAAATGGCGCGTGTACGGCGTTTTCGTGCTGTTGTCACTCATGGTGAAAGAGGATGTATCGCTGGTGATCGTTCCGCTCGGGATCTGGGTGGGGCTGCGCCGTGATCGTCGAATCGGCATGATCACGGTGGTCGGATCGATCTGGTTCATGTGTACGGCCATGTACGTCGTGATGCGGGGGCTGATCGGCGTGCCCACACGCAACGCGTGGCGGCTGCCGTTTAGTCAGAACGGCGACAGCACGTTCAGGGGAGCGGCCCGGCTCGTCGAGACTGCCGTCACGAACCCGAATGAGCTGGCTGATCATCTGCGTGCCGAAAATCGCCCGTGGTACATCTGGCAGATGACCACACCGTTCGCGCTGCTTTTCCTGCGGCTGCCGAGCGTGGCGCTGATCAGTGGCCTCGTGCTGTTCACCAACATCCTCAGCACCTTCTGGTACCAGTTTCAGGTTGAGTACCACTACAGCCTCATTGCGGTGCCGGCGTTGGCGATGGGCACAATCCATGCGATCGGCGCGATCCGCGACCGACAGGATGTTCTGGCGATCCACGCTGGCGACCCGGCGACACAGGTGTTCGTGCCGACTCGGTTGCTCGCGATGGGAGCGCTTGCTGTGACTGCGGCTGTGACGTCGATGATGTGGGCGCCGGTGCCGTGGGGCCGGACGCAGCTCTATTACGGGCAACCCGACAACATCTATGCGACAACGATGCGCGACATCATCTCGGACATTCCCGATGACGCCCCTGTTGCAGCTCACTACCGAGTCACCCCGCACCTGGCCTACCGCACAGATATCTACCAATTCCCGAACCCGTTCCGGGTTGACCTCTACGGAGCCGACGAAACCATTGCCGGCACGCAGCTCGGTGATCGTGCTGATCGGATCGAGTTCGTGGTACTCCCGACGAGCGAAGACGAGAACCTTGCTGATGACTGGGCGCTCGTGTCGAGCGCATTCGACGAAGTCGACCGCAATGGAATCTGGATTCTCTATCGGCGTGATCGGTCCGTCGCGCTCCCGGGAAACCCTGTCATTCAGAGCTGAGCATGGTGGCCGGAAGCAGAGAATTTCACGGTTGTGTTTTCAGGGGTCGAGCTCAGTGATATCTTCAAGCTCCGAACCGTGAAGTGAGTCCAGTGAGGCTCACACGGAAAGGACAACATGACGAACACCCCCGACGAACAGTCGCCCGAGCCTGCCGGTAAGCAGGTACTGGGTCCGGACGACGTGCGACGAGCAATCACTCGGATGGCACACGAGATCATCGAGCGCAACCGTGGCCTTGCTGGTGTCGCACTGGTCGGCATCCAAACCGGAGGCGTCTGGGTCGCTGAACTTCTCGCCGCCGAGATCGCCCGTATCGAGCCGGACACCGACGGCGTGCGCCTCGGCTCGGTCGACGCCTCGCTCTACCGTGACGATATTGGGCTCCGCCCAGTCACGCCGGGCACCGTCAGTGACCTGACTTTTTCGGTCGAAGGGGCCACCGTGGTGCTCGTCGACGATGTGCTGTACACCGGCCGAACGGTGCGATCGGCGCTTGACGCGATTGGCGACTACGGTCGTCCGAAATCTGTTCAGCTCGCCGTGATCGTTGACCGAGGCCACCGCGAGTTGCCGATCCGCCCCGACTACGTGGGCAAGAACCTGCCGACCAGTTCCGAAGAGAGTGTCCGCGTCACTGTAGATGGCGTCGTGATCTCTGTAGGCGGCGTCTGATGGCTCGCTCGCTACTGTCGATCAGCGAACTCGGCGAGCCCGGCCTCCGCCGCCTGCTTTCGATCGCCGATCACATGGCGGAGGTCAACCGCCGACCCAACCCGAAGGTGCCGGCGCTGCGTGGCAAGACCGTTTGTAACCTTTTCTTCGAGGACTCGACTCGCACTCGGCTGAGCTTCGAGACCGCCGCCAAGCGGCTTTCGGCCGACACAATGAACTTTGCTGTCAGCCAGTCGAGCCTGAACAAGGGTGAAAGTCTGCGCGACACGGTCGAGACGATTGCTGCAATGGGCGTTGATGCCTTCGTCATTCGCCATGGGTCGAGCGGAGCGCCTTGGCAACTCGGTGCCTGGACGAATGCCAGCGTGATCAACGCAGGCGATGGCTGGCATGCGCACCCGACGCAGGCATTACTCGACATGTACACGGTTCGCACGGCACTCAACCGGCTGGAAGGCTTCGACGGACTGAGCGTCGCAATGGTCGGCGACATCAAGCACAGCCGTGTTGCGCGCAGTACAACAGAGGCGTTCAAGATGCTCGGTGCCGACGTCACCTGGGTTGCACCGCGCACGCTGCTACCGCCGTCCCACAAGGAACGCGTCGTGTCCAATCTCGACGAGGTCCTCGACGACATCGACATCCTGTACCTCTTGCGGATGCAGAAGGAACGGATGAACGAAGCACTCGTGCCGAATTTGCGTGAATACACGACTCGGTTCGGTTTGACCCCCAAGCGGGCGGCTCGCCTCGGCGACCACGTCCTGGTGATGCACCCCGGTCCAATGAACCGCGGTGTCGAAATGGCGGTTGACCCCAGCGAACTCCGGGGCAGCGTCATCAACCAGCAGGTCACCAACGGCATCAACGTCCGCATGGCCGTGCTCTTCGATCTCCTCGGGAGCGGATCCGAGAACTCACTCGCAGGAAGCGCAGAAGTATGAAACCCTCGACCAGCAAGCTGTTGATTACCCAGGGTCGACTCATCGACGCCGGTGGAGAACGCAGTGCCGATGTCCGAATCGCCGACGGAGTCGTCACCGAAGTCGGTGTCGGATTGCTGTCGGGTGATGGCGAGCAGGTGCTCGATGCGGCCGGCATGGTCGTTTGCCCGGGCTTCGTCGACCTCCATGTACACCTCCGGGAGCCCGGTCGAGAAGAAGCAGAAACTATCGAAACGGGGAGCAGGGGAGCGGCGCTTGGTGGATTCACGGCGATCGTCGCCATGCCGAACACGGACCCGACGCAAGACTGTGTCGGCGTGGTCGAGTTCGTCCGCCAGCAGGGCGAGCGGGCCGGACTATGCGAAGTGCTTCCCTCCGGCTCGATCACTATCGGCCGCAAGGGTGAGACACTCACGCCCTTTGCCGAACTCGCCGCTGCCGGTGTACGGCTTTTTACCGACGACGGCAATGGGGTCCAAGACCCGCAGTTGATGCGCCGGGCCTATGAGTACGCCAGCGACCTTGGGGTCACGATGGCGCAGCACTGCGAAGTCGAACGATTGACCGAAGGTGCAGTCATGCACGAGGGTTCATGCTGCAGCCATCTTGGCCTGCCTGGCTGGCCGTCGCTCGCAGAAGAGTTGATGGTCCATCGCGACATCGAGTTGGTACGGCTCACTGGTGCCCCCGCCCACTTTCTCCACCTCTCGACCGCCGGTTCGGTCGAGTTGGTTCGCAAGGCCAAGGCAGACGGCCTCGCAGTGACCGCCGAGGCGACCCCGCACCACATCAGTCTCACCGACGAACTCCTCACGTCGTATAGCGCGCTCTACAAGGTGACCCCTCCGCTGCGCACGATGGACGACATCCTCGCGATCCGCGAGGGGCTTCGCGACGGCACGATTGATGCAATCGCCACCGACCATGCTCCACACGTTTCGGAGAGCAAGGAGCTGCCGCTCGATCAGGCACCGCCGGGCATGCTGGGGTTGGAGACTGCGCTTGGTGTGTCGATTGCCCACCTTGATATGCCGCTTGTCGACATCGTCGCAGCACTGTCTTGGAAGCCGGCCGAGATTGCAGGCGTCGCCGATCGGCATGGCCGCCCAATCGAAGTCGGCGAGCCAGCGAATCTCACCATGTTCGACCCTGCGCAGGAGTGGGAAGTGGTGCCGGGACAGCTGGCCAGCAAGAGCTGCAACACACCGTTCGTTGGTGTTGCGCTGACGGGACGAGTGAAGCACACGATCTTCAACGGCGAGGTCGTCGTGTTGGACGGAGTCGCGCAGAAATGAATGATCATCCAGTACAATGCATGAACATGCAGACGAATCAACTGATTCAGAATGATGCAAACGGAGCCCAGAACGATGCCTGAAACGATTCGAGAAGGGGCGCTCGTGCTTGCCGACGGCAGCGTCTTTGAAGGCGAGCTGATCGGGGCCAAGATCGACTCCGACAGCAGCATTGCCACCGGTGAGGTCGTGTTCAACACGGTGATGAGTGGGTATCAAGAAGTGATCACCGACCCCAGCTATGCCGGGCAGATCATCACGTTCACGTACCCCCACATCGGCAATTACGGCATCAATGCCGCTGACTTCGAGTCACGGGGAACGTTCTGCCGGGGCATCGTCGTCCGCGACCTCGCTCGCCGCCACAGCAATTTCCGGGCTGAGAGCGACCTCGGTTCCATGCTCGTGCAGCAGGGCGTGCCGGGAATTGCAGGGATCGATACTCGTCGCCTGACGCGGCTGATCCGCGACACCGGAGCGTTGCCTGGGGCATTCGGCAGTGCACCCGAAGCCGAGCTCCTCGCAGCTGCAAAAGCCGAGCCCGGAACCGACGGCATCGACCTGGTCTCGACCGTCACGACGCCGGAGAACTACACCGTCGAGGCGGCCGACCCGAGCAGCCGCCTGCAGATCGTGGCAATGGACTTCGGGATGAAGACCAACATCGTCAACAACTTGGTGGAGCTCGGCCGAGTCGACGTCGTCCGCTCCGACACATCGGCTGCCGACATTCTGGCGCTGAGCCCGCATGGCGTGTTCTTGAGTAACGGCCCAGGTGACCCGAGGATGTCGCCGTCTGCCATCGAGGCCATCCGTGGCTTAATCGGCAACGTGCCGATCTTCGGCATCTGCCTCGGCCACCAGTTGCTCGGCCATGCCATAGGTGCAGCAACTGTGAAGTTGCCGTTTGGCCATCACGGTGGCAATCATCCAGTCCAGAACTTGCTCACCAGCAAGGTCGAGATCACGAGCCAGAATCACAACTTCGCTGTCGACCCCGACTCACTCAGCGGTATCGCTGAGATGACGCACGTCAACCTCAACGACGGAGTCTGCGAAGGCCTGCAAGTCAACGGCGAGCAGGCATTTAGCGTCCAGCACCATCCCGAAGCCAACCCCGGCCCGCACGATGCGAACTACCTGTTCGGCCAATTCGCCGACATGATCGCTACTCACGCAGCCCGGACAAACCGGAAGGCCGGCGTCTGATGCCTCGGCGTAACGACATCGAATCGATTCTCATCATCGGCTCCGGACCGATCGTGATTGGCCAGGCCTGCGAGTTCGATTACTCAGGCACCCAGGCCTGCCGTGTACTCAAGGAAGAGGGCTACCGCGTTATTCTGGCCAACTCGAATCCAGCGACGATCATGACCGATCCGAACTTCGCTGATGCGACCTACATCGAGCCGCTCACGTGGGAAGTGCTCGCCGCGATCATCGACCGGGAACAGCCCGATGCGGTGCTGCCGACGCTCGGTGGTCAGACCGGCTTGAACATCGCAATGGAGCTCTTTGAGCGCGGCCTGATCGGCGTCCCGGGCAAGCCGGAGATGATCGGCGCGAATGCCGAGGCGATCGCGACCGCTGAAGACCGTGGGAAGTTCAAGGTCGCCATGACCGAGATCGGCCTCGAATCGTGCCGCTCGCGGATCGCTCACAACATGGACGAGGCCCGCGTCGCCATGGCCGAGATCGGCCTCCCGACCATGATCCGTCCCGCATACATCCTCGGAGGACGCGGCACCGGCATCGCGTGCTCGGTTGAAGAATTCGAGAAGCTCGCGGCGTCCGGTATCGAAGCCAGCCCGATCAGTGAGATTCTCGTCGAAGAATCGATCGTCGGTTGGAAGGAATACGAGCTCGAGGTGATGCGTGACCACGCCGACAACTGCGTGATCATCTGCGGTATCGAGAACTTCGATCCGATGGGCGTGCACACCGGCGACTCGATCACCGTGGCGCCGATCCAGACGCTCTCGGATGTCGAGTATCAAAAGATGCGCGACGCTGCCATTGCCTGCATCCGTCGTGTCGGCGTCGAAACGGGTGGCTCGAACGTGCAGTTCGCTGTCAATCCTGCCGACGGTCGACAGGTTGTCATCGAGATGAACCCGCGTGTGTCTCGTTCGTCAGCACTGGCCTCGAAGGCAACGGGTTTCCCGATCGCCAAGATTGCTGCCAAACTGGCCGTCGGGTACACCCTCGACGAGATCCCAAACGACATCACCCGAGCAACGCCGGCCAGTTTCGAGCCGGTGATTGATTACGTCGTGACGAAGATCCCGCGTTGGGCCTTCGAGAAACTGCCCGGTGCGTCTGGTGTCCTTGGTACCCAGATGCAGGCCGTCGGCGAAGTGATGGCGATCGGCCGCACATTCCCCGAGAGCCTGCAGAAGGCGATTCGTTCTCTCGAACTCGGCTACGACGGGCTCGGTTGCCATGCTGGTGAAGACCACCTGATCACCGAGTTCGCTGACGACGAATCGCTCCTTGTGCAAGCTGCGATCCCGACACCGGACCGAGTCCTCCACGTCGGCGAGGCGCTGCGTCGCGGGATCTCGATCGAGGTCATCCACGAACGCACGGGGATCGACCCGTGGTTCCTCGATCAAATGTCGCTGATCACCGAAGAGCGTGTCCATCTCGCAGCAACAGGGTTCGCGGCGATGTCTGCACGCAATTGGAAGCGGGCGAAGCAGTTGGGCTTCTCCGACGCTCAGTTGTCGTACGAATGGGATGTTGCCGAGGCCGATGTCCGGACTGCACGCGGGGCCGCCGGTGTCGTACCGACGTACAAGACGGTCGACACATGCGCCGCCGAGTTTGTCGCCGAGACGCCCTACCATTACTCCACCTACGAAGACGAGACCGAAGTTCGCGCCTCCGACAGTCAGAAAGTCATCATCCTCGGATCGGGTCCGAACCGGATCGGCCAGGGAATCGAGTTCGACTACTGCTGCGTTCATGCATCCTTCGCACTGCGTGACGCGGGCTTCGAGACCATCATGGTCAACTGCAACCCGGAGACCGTCTCGACCGACTACGACACGTCCGACCGCCTCTACTTCGAGCCATTGACCAAGGAAGACGTGCTGAATATTATCGAAGCCGAGCAGCCGTACAAGGTGATCGTGTCGCTCGGTGGACAGACGCCGCTCAAGCTGGCAGGCGAAATTCCGCCAGAGCTCATTGCGGGGACCTCGCCTGATTCGATCGATGCTGCCGAAGACCGCGAACGCTGGAACAAAATCTGCGACGAGCTGCACATCCCGCAGCCTCCCGGCGGCACTGCCGTCACTGTCGAGCAGGCGTTGGCGATCACCGAGACCATTGGTTTCCCGGTGCTGATACGCCCGAGCTACGTGCTGGGTGGTCGAGCAATGCAGATTGTCCATGACCGTGACCATCTGGCCGCAGCCATGGCCGAACTCGCCGGGTTCGGCAACCTCGGCAAGGAGGGCGGTCTTTCAGCCGAGCGCCCTGTGCTGATCGACCGATTCCTCGCCGATGCGACTGAGGTCGACGTCGATGCAATCCGCGATCACACCGGTGAGGTGCTGATTGGTGGCGTTATGGAACACGTCGAAGAAGCTGGAGTGCACTCTGGTGACTCGGCATGTGCGATCCCGCCGCAGACACTCCCGTCATGGGTCATCGAGGTCATGGAGGCGTACACAGCATCGATCGCGAAGCGGCTGGACGTTCGTGGATTGATCAACGTGCAGTTCGCTGTTGCTGGCACGACCGTCTATGTCATCGAGGCGAACCCGCGTGCCAGCCGGACCGTGCCGTTTGTCGCGAAGGCAACCGGCGTCCCGTTGGCCAAGGTCGCGACACGAGTGATGCTCGGCGCCACGCTCGCCGAATTGCGCAACGAAGGGCTGCTCCGCCCGCCGATCACTGGCCACGTCTCGGTCAAGGAAGCCGTTCTGCCGTTTACCCGATTCCCCGACGTCGACCCGGCGCTCGGCCCGGAAATGCGCTCGACCGGCGAAGTGATGGGTATCGCCGACACGTTCGGAAAGGCGTTCTTTAAGGCCGAACTTGCGGCCGGCACCGTGCTCCCTGAAGAGGGCATTGTGTTCCTATCGCTTGCCGATCACGACAAGCCGGCCGGTCTCGTTGTTGCGCAGCGCATGCGAGCCCTTGGCTTTGGTGTTGTCGCCACCGAAGGGACAGCGGAATATCTCGCCCGATTTGGTGTCGAGGTCGATCGAGTGCTCGCCAAGGTGCAAGACGGTGAGGGCGTCACGGCCGTCGACCTGATTGCCAACGGTGAGATCCACTTTGTGGTGAACACACCGCGGGGCCGTATCGGTCGTGCCGACGGTGCACACATCCGTAAGGCGGCGAGTCTGCATCACGTGGCCTGTGTCACCACGGTTGATGCAGCCATTGCGGCAGCGCAGGGATTGTCCGAACGGCACGGAGTGCTCCTCGACGTCAAGTCCCTGCAGGAGTATCACGCCGCAGGAACCACGGTTGGGTGAGAGCCGAGTGAACATCGACACCAGCGTCCAGATCGGGTCGATCACCCTTGCCGCGCCGGTGATGATGGCATCCGGCACCGCTGGTTACGGAACCGAAATGGCGCCGTTCGTCGATCTGTCAGCGATTGGGGCGATCGTCACCAAGTCGCTTGCGCCGTATGAGTGGGCGGGTAATGCAGCGCCTCGCGTCCACCCGACACCGCAGGGAATGATGAACGCAGTCGGGCTGCAGGGCCCGGGTATCGAATACTGGCTCGACAAGGTGCTTCCGCCGTTGATCGACACCGGCGCTACCGTGATCTGCAGCATCTGGGGACGGTCGCTCGAGGACTATCAGTTGGCTGCCGAGATGCTTGCTGATGCGCCGCCCGAAGTGGTCGCCGTCGAAGTCAATCTGTCGTGTCCCAATCTCGAAGGACACGGGTCGATTTTTGCGCACGACATCGAACTGTCGAGGAAGGTGATCGGAGCGACATCGGCGTGTGGTCGTCCGCGGTGGGCGAAGCTCAGCGCGAACACCGACCGGCTTATCGATGTCGCACGGGCCGTACATGAAGCAGGTGCCGAGGCGGTGACGTGCGTCAACACATTGCTCGGATTGGCCTACGACCCGATCACGCTGGCGACGACGCTTGGAGCCGGCGGCGGTGGTTACTCGGGCCGCGCGATCCACCCTGTGGCGGTTCGCGCCGTCCACGACGTGCATGCCGCACTGCCTGATCTGCCGATTATCGGCGTCGGGGGAGTGGCTTCCGGGTGGGACGCCGTAGAAATGTTTCTGGCAGGCGCACGTGCCGTTCAGGTCGGCACTGCCACGTTCGCAGACCCTCGGGCAGTTATAAACATCGAGCGTGAGCTTGTGGAATGGGCCACTGCACGCCATATCTACCGCATCGCCGATCTGTCCGCGTTAGTGTGAGTTCATGGCTACACCTCCACAATTGACGCCAGAGCAGCGGGCCGCAGCTCTGATCAAAGCTGGCGAGGCTCGCGTCGCTCGCGCTCAGATCAAAGCCCGCCTGAAGATGGGATCGATGTCGCTCGTTGAGGCACTCGATTCCAACGACGTGAACGTCGGCAAAATCAAGGTCGTCTCGATGCTCGAGTCGCTCCCCGGCGTCGGCAAGGTCAAAGCCCGCCGGCTGATGGATGAAATCGGCATTGCCGACAACCGTCGTGTGCAAGGGCTCGGAGCGCAACAGCGCGCCTCCTTGCTCCGTCAGCTCGGCTAACGCATTTCGTGAGGCTTCGTTCCGCATGATCGTCGTCGTCAGTGGCCCCGGTGGGGTCGGCAAGGGCACGATTGTTGACGCGGCAGTCAAACGCGACGCCGGGCTGTGGTTGAGCCGTTCCTGGACAACGCGTGATCAACGCCCGGGTGAAGCCGACGACGCTTACGTGTTCGTAACGTCGACTGAGTTCGAGGCCCAAATCGGGGCTGGTGGTTTCCTCGAATGGACTGAGTTCCTCGGGAACTACTATGGAACGCCGGTGCCCGATGAGTTGGCAGCCGACGTCAGCGGCCGCGACATCGTCCTTGAAATCGAGGTCGATGGTGCCCAACAGGTCAAACGGCTCCACCCGGACGTCATGCTGATCTTCGTGCTGCCTCCGAGCCGAGAAGAGCAAGAGCGACGGCTCCGTGGCCGCGGTGACGTTGACCACAAAGTCCTTGCACGCCTGAAGAAGGCCGAACACGAAGAACCGATCGGGCGCGACTTGGCTGACTACGTTGTCGTCAACGACGACCTCGAAAAGACGATTGTCGAGATACTGGGGATTATCGACGCCGCCCGCTGAGCCGACCGGCCCCGAGATGGTCGGGCACGATTGGCGTCGCCTGGGGTGCGATGTCCTGTAGCATGGTCGGTCTTATGGCGCTTGATCACGACACGATGATTGATCCTCCTATCGAGACTCTCCTCGGCAAGGTCGATTCAAAGTTCACCCTCGTCACCCTTGCGGCACGCCGGGCGCGAAACATCAACTCGTACTTCAACCAGTTGGGTGAGGGCCTCGGCCACATGATCCCACCGCAGGTCTCGTCGACGGCCCACAAGCCGCTCTCGATGGCGTTCGAAGAGATCGCTGCCGACAAGATCATCTGGACCGCAGCTCCTGAGCCGGCCGAAGACGTCGCGCCTGAAGAAGTCGTCGCCGAAGCGCAGGACGATCCTGACGCAGCAGTCGACGCCAAGAGCTGAGCACCGTTCGATCGTTCCGATGAGTGCGTCGCCCCTCGCCGGTAAGCGCATTGTGCTCGGAGTCACGGGCGGCATCGCGGCCTACAAGGCCATTGAAGTTTCGCGGCGCCTCGTTGACGCGGGCGCCCACGTCGTGCCGATCATGACCGATGCCGCACAGCACTTCGTCGGTACGACCACCCTGAGTGCACTCGCTTCCGAGCCGGTCCAGACCGAACTGTGGCACAATGCCACAACGCCGATCCCGCACACGTCGGTCGGCCAAGGGGCCGACCTCGTCATCGTTGCTCCGGCAACTGCCAAGTCGATTGCTGCGTATCGGATGGGCTACAGCCACGATCTCCTGCAGAACACGCTGATTGCCACGCGTGCCCCGGTCATCATCTGCCCGGCCATGCACACCGAAATGTGGGAGCACCCCAGCGTCGTCGACAACATCGCGGTGCTGCGCTCACGCGGCGTGCACATTGTCGAACCCGAATCCGGGCGCCTCGCCGGTGGCGACGAAGGCGCCGGCCGACTGGCTTCGCCGGAATCGATCGTTGCCGCCGCCGAACGTGTGCTCGGTCCAGCCGATCTGGCTGGCATCAGCGTCGTGGTCTCGGCTGGCGGTACCCGCGAACCCATCGATGCGGTCAGAGTCATCGCTAATCGCAGCTCCGGCAAACAGGGGTACGCCGTCGCTGCCGAAGCTGCAGCCCGGGGGGCTTCGGTCACACTGGTGACCACCGTTGCTTTGCCGACGCCGCAGGGCTGCAACATCGTGTCGGTCGAAACTGCTGCACAGATGCAAGCCGCCATGGAACAAGCCGCTGCGACACACGACGTGGTAGTGATGGCAGCCGCGGTTGCTGACTTCCGGCCGGTCCAGGCTGCCGAGGGCAAGCTCAAGAAACGTAACGGCACCCCTGAGATCACTCTGGAACCGACCCCCGACATCCTTGCCAGCCTTGGTGCAAAGAAACGCGCTGGTCAGGTGCTGGTCGGTTTCGCTGCCGAGACGGATGACCTTCTCGCCAACGCCAAGTCGAAGCTCGACACGAAGCGCCTCGATCTGATTGTTGCCAACGATGTCAGTGCAGCCGGGGTGGGCTTCGCTCACGACACGAACGCGGTTACGCTCTTACGGCCTGACGCGGAGCCTGTCGAGATCGACCTTGCTTCCAAGCAAGATGTCGCACGGGTGGTGATCGACGCGATCGTCGCTGTGCGCGATGCTCGTTGACATCATCAACGACCTCACTCCCTACCCACATTTCTGACAGGACAAAGCGGACCAACAACATGGCCAACTACACCTTCACCTCCGAATCAGTCACCGAGGGTCATCCCGACAAGATCGCCGACCAGATCTCCGACGCTGTGCTCGATGCGATCCTCACCGAGGATCCACAAGCACGCGTTGCCTGCGAAACCATGGTCACCACCGGCCTCTGCATTGTTGCTGGCGAGATCACCACGACGGCGTACGTCGACATCCAACGGATTGCACGCGACACGATCAATGGCATTGGCTACGACGACGCTCAGAAGGGGTTCGACGGTCACACCTGTGGGGTCATGGTGGCCCTCGACGAACAGAGCCCGGACATTGCCCAAGGCGTCAACACGAGCGAAGAATTTCGTGGCGGTTCGGCCGGCGAAGACGTGCTCAACCTGCAAGGCGCAGGCGACCAGGGCATGATGTTCGGGTACGCATGCAACGAGACCGACGTACTGATGCCGCTGCCGATCAACACGGCGCATCGCCTTGCGGAGCGCCTCGCCGAGGTCCGCAAGAGCGGTCAGGTTCCATACCTGCGGCCTGACGGCAAGACTCAGGTCACGTTCGACTACGAAGATGGCGTCCCTGTTGCGCTCAAAGCTGTGCTCATTTCGACGCAGCACCAGGCCGGGATCGACCGGGACACGGTGATCCGCCCGGATCTCATTGACCAGGTCATCCGGCCAGTCATCCCTGAGCAGTTCGCTGATGATGACTACGAAGTGTTCATCAACCCGACGGGCAACTTCGTGATCGGCGGCCCGCAAGGCGACTGTGGTCTGACGGGCCGCAAGATCATCGTCGACACATACGGTGGCATGGGCCGCCACGGTGGTGGCGCCTTCTCGGGTAAGGATCCGTCCAAGGTGGACCGCTCTGGTGCCTACGCAGGCCGGTGGGTTGCCAAGCATGTCGTCGCATCTGGCGCCGCCGATCGCTGCGAAGTCCAGCTCGCCTACGCCATCGGCATGGCGCAGCCGATGAGCATCCTCGTCGAGACCTTCGGTACGGCCAAGGAAGATCCAGCCAAGATCGAAGCTGCCGTCCGGGCGACCTTCGATCTACGTCCAGGCGCGATTATCCGCGACCTTGACCTCTTGCGTCCGATCTACAAGGACTCGGCGGCGTACGGCCACTTCGGCCGCGAGCAGTTCCCGTGGGAGCAGCTCGGTCGCCTCGACGAGTTCAAGGCTGCTGTCGGAGCCTGATCGCGATGGCCGGTCTCACTGTGCCAGGCACAGTGTGAACGGCCGCGTCGCTCGCGTCCTGCCCAACGTCACCGGGCTCGACAAAAGTTTCGACTACCTCATTCCTGACGATCTGCGTGTTCCTGCGCGCTTCGGACCGGTTCGAGTTGGAACCATTGTTCGAGTCGAACTGCATGGTCGCCGGATCGGCGGCTGGATCAGTGACATTGTCAATGTCGACGATGCTGCGGTCGATCGAATATCGCTGAAGTCGATCGCAAAGGTCACGGGGCACGGTCCCGACGTCGGTTTGTTCGAGCTTGCCGAGTGGGCATCGGTTCGCTGGGCCGCCCGGCGGTCTCGCCCTTTTCTGGTTGCGGCGTCGCCGTCTCGGGCGGTCACGTCCTTGCCGCCTGATCGGCGTACAGCCCCCGTTCTCTCACCATCGTCGCCGGCGACGACCGAGCTACTGGCCGCAGGCGGGGGAGTGCTGCGGTTGCCGCCGCGGAGCGATGTTCTCCCCGCACTTCGCTCGGTCATTGCCCATGGGCCGACGCTCGTCGTGACGCCGACGACCAGCGATGCAGGGAGATTAGCGACGCGTCTCCGGCGATTGGGCGTATCTGTGGCCTTGATGCCCGACGACTGGGCTGCGGCGATGGGCGGCGTTGACGTGGTGATTGGCCCGCGATCCGCCGCGTGGGCGCCATGCCCCGACATGGCATCGGCTGTCGTCATCGACGAGCACGACGAGGCTTTGCAGGAAGAACGAGCACCGACGTGGCACGCGCGCGACGTACTGATCGAACGATGCCGTCGAAGCGGCATTCCGCACCTGCTGATCTCACCGGCGCCGTCGCTCACCGCTGTCGTGACGGCAGCAGGGGACCTCGGCGTCGTCCACCCCCCGTTTACCCGCGAGCGGGCAGCATGGCCGACGATCACCCTCGTCGATCGAACGAACGAGGAGCCCTGGAAGAAGTCGCTTGTCACCTCCACGTTGATCGACCGGATACGGAACCCCGACCTCACGGTGGTCTGTATTAGCAACATCACCGGGCGAGCCCGTGTCTTGGCGTGTCGGTCGTGTGAGGCACTGATCCGCTGTGAGACCTGCGACGCCGCAGTCGGGTTGACGTCCGACAACGTGCTGTCGTGTACCCGTTGCGGCACTGACCGGCCGGCGGTATGCCAGGCCTGCGGGGCTTCGAGCTTCGCAAACCTCCGCCCTGGCGTCAGCAGGTTGCGCGAAGAACTCGAAGGCGCAGCCGCCCGGCCGGTTGTTGAGATCACGGGTGCCGACACCGAACCGCCGCCCGCATCCGGGGTCTACGTCGGCACGGAAGCAGCGCTCTACCGCGTGCCGTCTGCCGATGTCGTCGCTTTTCTCGAATTCGACTCCGAAATGCTCGCACCGAGGTTCCGGGCCGCCGAGCAGGCGTTGTCGCTCATCATCCGAGCCGGGCGGATGGCGCCGGAAGTGATAGTCCAAACATTCATGCCCGACCACGTCGTGCTGCAAGCAGCGGCGACAGGCAACCCTGACGACGTAATCAAAGTTGAACGCGAACGGCGCGAGATGCTCGGCTTCCCCCCGTTCGGTGCGCTTGCCAGCATCACGGGGACCGGCTCGTCAGAGATGGTCGGACAGCTCAAGTCGGACGTGCAAGTCGGTGGCGACGATGCGACTGGCTATGTCGTGCGAGCAAACGACTGGATGACGCTCGGCACGGCGCTCAATGCGACAGAGCGTCCGAAAGGCAGCCGCCTGCGTATCGAGGTCGATCCGCCGCGGCTCTAGGGCCGAGCAGATTTGGGACCGACGCTGAGGAGCCGGAACCCGGCCTTGGAAGCGAGTCGCTCGGTCGGGTGCCCTTGGGACTGCAGCCAACGCTGTAACGAGTCGGCACCGAGGTGCTTCTGGACCACGAGTGCGGCGATGCCGTCGTTGTCGAGGCGGGCGAGCCATTCGAGAAGGAGCGAGCGCATCGCAGGCTTACCGATTCGTACCGGCGGGTTCGACCACAGCGTGGCGAACCGAATATGGTCCGGAACCTCACCTGGTGCGACCGCACGCAGGTTGGTGATGCCATTTCGTTCGGCGTTGCGAGTGCACAGGTGGCGCGCGCGGCTGTTCACATCGACGGCCCACACGGTGGCGTTGGGGGAGCGGCGCGCCATGGCCAGGGCGATGGGCCCGGCCCCAGCCCCGAGGTCGAGTAGGTGGCCTGCAGATGCGAGTGGAAGCTCAGCTCGCAGCAGCAGACTCGTGCCGGTATCGACGTGGCCGCGACTGAACACACCTCGATCGGTCTCCAACGTGAATGCCGTGTCCGGGAGCATGACGTCGATCGCCACCGGGTCAGAAGGCACCGTCGGGTCGTCGTCGAAGTAGTGGGCGTCGGGGCCCGTTTGGCCAGCGGTATCGGGTCCGGTCTCGGCGTCGGTATCGGGATCAGAGCTCACGGGCCGTAGCCTGGCAGGAATGTCGTACAAGATCAGGACATACGGCGATCCAGTACTGAAGACCAAGGCCGCCCCGATTGAAAGCGTCGACGGCAGGGTCATTCGTCTGGTCGACGAAATGTTCGACACGCTCGTGGATTCCGGCAACGGTTTGGCACTCGCTGCGCCCCAGATCGGCGTGCAGAAGCAAGTCGTTGTCTGGGACTTCGGCGAAAATCCGTTGGCGATCATAAACCCCGAGATCATCGAATCCGATGGCGAGTGGCTGTTCGACGAAGGTTGCCTCTCGATTCCTGGGCTCTTCGTCGAAATGCTTCGTCCCAAGCAGGTCTTGGTCCGCGGAGTCGGCCTCGACGGCGAGATGATTGAAATCGAAGCCGACGAGCTCGAAGCCCGCATGTTCCAACACGAGATCGACCACCTCAACGGCGTGCTCATGTTCGATCGGCTCGAAGGCGACCAGCGCAAGGAAGCAATGCGCGAGTACCGACGCATGGAAGAACAAGCTGCCGCCGGCGTTCAACAACGTCAGCCGCTGCGTAAGCGCCTCGGCCTGTCCTGAGCCGGTTCGACTGATGAAGATCGTCTACCTCGGGACGCCCGAGATGGCGGTTCCGCCGCTCCAGGCGCTTCATGCCGCAGGCCATGAAATCCTGCTCGTCGTCACCCGAGTCGATAAGAAGCGAGGGCGAGGTTCGGCCTTGTCTCCAAGCCCGGTCAAGGCCGCAGCACTCGAACTCGGCATCCCGGTGTCGCACGATCCCGACGACGTTCTCGGTGCAGGCGCTGTGCTCGGCGTCGTCGTTGCCTACGGACGCCTGATCGAGCCGCACATCCTCGACGCAATTCCGATGGTTAATGCGCACTTCTCGCTGTTGCCGCGCTGGCGCGGTGCGGCACCGGTAGAGCGGGCACTTCTGGCCGGCGATGGTCTGACCGGAGTCGATATCATGCGACTCGAAGAAGGTCTCGACACCGGCGGAATCTACGCCGAGACCGTCGTGCCGATCACTGCAACATCAACAGCTGCCGAGCTGCGCTCTGAGCTGGTCGCTGCGGCGTGTGACCTCCTCGTCACAATGCTGTCTGAACCACTCGACGTTTGGATCGACACTGCGGCGACCCAGATCGGCGATGCCGTTTACGCGGCGAAGTTGACGAAGGACGAGTTCGAAATCGACTGGACCCATTCCGTCGAGCAGATTCATCGACTCATCAGAGTTGGTGGAGCCTGGACAATATTCCGCGAGACGCGCCTCAAGATTCATGCAGCTGATCTCGTCGATGGAAAGTTGACACCAGTGACCGTGCAGCCCGAAGGAAAAAGCCCGATGGAGTTCGCGGCGTGGCGCAACGGCGCTCATCTCGCGTCCAACGAATTGTTCGGTGCGCTGTGATCGGCTGGGACGCACCGACAGGCCCGGCGTCTGACTTGCCGAAGCCCCTGAACCGTCAACAGCGGCGTGCTGCGTTGCAGAACAACGACTGGAACAACAAGGGCCGAACTGACCCTGAGGCACGTCGTAACGCCCAGCACGAGCCACGTAGCGCCTCTGGGCGACTTGAGAACGACAAGATTCCCACCGGACACACCAATGCCCGGCAACTAGCGCTCGACGTCTTGCAACGGATCGAACACGATGGCGCGTATGCGAACCTCGTGCTCGGCCCGACGCTCACTGCATCGAATCTGAGTGACCAAGACCGTCGATTTGCGACGGAACTCGTCTACGGCTCGACGCGGATGCGTCGAGCCTGTGATGCGATCGTCGACCGGTTCGTCAGTCAACCTCCCGATGACGAGACCCGTTCGATTCTTCGGCTCGGCGCGTATCAGTTGGCGTACGCGGGCGTTCCTGCTCACGCGGCCGTGAGCGCAACGGTTGACTTGGCCCCTGGCAAGACGCGCGGTTTCATCAACGCCGTGTTGCGACGGGTCGCCGACAATCCGATCTACTCGATGACCTGGCCTTCGGAGGCTTCTCGGCTGAGCTATCCGAACTGGCTGGCCGATCGTCTGACCGCGGAGCTCGGCGACGACGCCGTTGCTGCGATGATGCAGATGAACGAGCCGCCCTCGGTCACGGTTCGCGCTGATGGCTACGTACAAGACGAGTCGTCGCAGTGGGTCGCAGCATCTGTTGAGGCTGCAGCAGGGGAGCGGGTGCTCGATATGTGCGCAGCGCCCGGCGGCAAGGCCACAGCGATTGCTGGCGACGGTGCCATCGTCGTTGCCGCCGATATGCGACATCGGCGTTCTCAACTTGTGCGTGAGAATGCTGGCAAGCTTGATCTTGACATCGCGGTGGTGACCGCCGACGGCACGGCCGCTCCGTTTCGTCTTGGAGCTTTCGACGCGGTCCTCCTGGATGCTCCGTGTTCTGGCCTCGGTGCACTCCGCCGTCGTCCGGATGCCCGCTGGCGCATTGAGGCGTCAGACATCACCGAACTGGCTGTGCTGCAACGATCGCTGCTGTTGGTAGCTGCGTCGCTCGTCAAGCCCGGCGGCCGACTGATCTACAGTGTGTGCACGGTGACCGCTGAGGAATCAATCGATCACCCGACGCCTGACGGCTTCGACGTCGATGAGGCAGCCCCGCCGGCCGGTGAGTGGCGGTCGTTCGGCCAGGGATGGCGCGTGTTGCCGCACGATGCAGACACGGATGGCATGGTGCTGATTCGCTATCGTCGTACCTCGTGAGCGACTCACTGCCCTCTCAGCAGGCCAAGGTGTTGACCTGCAGCGATGGTGTCATGCACGGCACACGTGACGACAAGAGTGGCGCTGCACTAGTCGAACACCTGACGCATGCCGGCTTCGACGTCGTTGAGCATCGCGTCACCGCTGACGGCACGGACAACGTGGCGGCCGCACTGATCGAGATGACCGACCGGTTCGCCGGTCTCGTTGTGTCGACGGGCGGTACCGGCTTCGCACCGCGGGACCAGACCCCCGAGGGCACGCGGTCCGTGATCGAACGAGAAGCGCCAGGCCTGGCCGAAGCGATGCGACTCTGTAACCCCCTCGGTCGTCTCTCACGCGGTCTTGCCGGCATCAGGGGCAACGCGATCATCGTCAACACGCCGGGAAGTACGAAGGGCTGCGTCGAACAACTCGATGCGATCCTCGACGTGCTCCCGCACGCCCTCCGACTGCTGCACGACGCCGACAACTCCCATTAAGCGAACTCTTCTGAGACCAACTCCCATGAAACCGTGAAGTCTCTCACGAGCCGCCGCCGGTAACCTCTCGGCGTGCTACGCGTCGTACTTCCCAAGGGATCTCTCGAAAAGGCCACACTCGAACTTTTCGAGGCGGCCGATCTGCCCGTCAACCGATCGTCGTCCGTCGACTATCAGGCGACGATTGACGACCCTCGGATCGAATCGGTGCGAATTCTGCGTCCGCAGGAAATCCCCACCTACGTGGCCGAGGGGTTGTTCGACGTCGGCATCACCGGCCGTGATTGGGTCGAAGAGACCAGCAGCGTTGTGCAGAGCCTGGGCGAGCTGAAGTACTCCAAGAACACGTCGAATCCGATCCGCATGGTCGTTGCCGTTGCCGGCGACTCGCCAGCGGAGTCGGTTCAGGACCTGCCGAACGGCGTTCGCGTCCAAACCGAGTACCTCGAGTTGACCCGGCGCTATTTTGAGGCCAAGGGCGTCGAAGCCAACATCCGACTTTCCTATGGTGCGACTGAGGCAAAGATCCCCGACATCGCTGACTGCGTCGTCGAGATCACCGAAACCGGCCGTGCCCTCAAGGCAGCTGGGCTCAAGGTGATCGACGTGATCCTCACCAGCTATACCGAAGTCATCGCCAACCCGGCCGCATACGCGGACCCAGAGAAACGCAAGGCCATGGAGCAGGTGATGACGCTGTTGAACGGCGTGCTCGACGCTCGCGGTCGCGTGATGCTGAAGCTGAACGTTGCCGCGGAACACAAGGACGCCGTCCTTGCGGTCCTGCCGTCGATGAAGTCGCCCACGATCAACGATCTGTCTGGTGGTGGGTTTGCCATTGAGTCAGTGGTCGAAAAGAAGACGGTGAACCTCGTCATTCCTGCACTTCGTGAGGCGGGCGCAACCGATCTCGTTGAGATGCAGATCTCCAAGATCGTCCCGTAGCTCAAAGCTGATCGAAGCACATGGCCGAACTCGATCGCAGCCACCAGCCGACAGGTGCATTCGTCGGCGTCGTGCGTGAATTCGACGGTGCTGCCGGGCTGGGCTCGATTATCAGTACCGGAGGTTTGTTGCACGCATTTCACGTGATCGAGATTGCTGATGGAAGCCGTTCAGTCGAGGTCGGCGTCGATGTGTCGTTTGATCTGTTGGCCAAGTTTGGCCGATACGAGGCTGCGAACATCCGGGTGGCCGCGGCACCGTGAGCACCCATTCGGACCTCGTCACTGAGCGCGAGCGCCGGATCATCGATGTCTTGGTGTCACTCGCCGAAGGCGAAGTCACCACATACGGCGATGTCGCCGAAGTAGCCGGCTATCCGAAGATGTCTCGTCTTGTCGGACGGATCGTCGGGCACACCGATGTAGAGATCCCGTGGTGGCGGGTCGTTAACTCCACCGGCCACCTTCGCTCGAGCGACCCGCATGAGCAGGAGTTACTTCTCACCAAGGAAGATGTCGTCTGCCGTCACGGCCGCGTTGTCGATGCGCCGATCGGTCGATTCGCACGCGATCTTGCACACTCGGGTCAGCAGGCTTGACAAGCGTTCAGTCGGCGTTGGCAGCGCCCTTGATCTGGACGAACGCAAGGCGAATGTTATTGAGGGCATCGCGCATCGTGGGCGTGTCGGGGCCGATTCGGTCGCCGAGGCCGTCGACCAGGCAGGCAAGGGCATCGATGGCCAACGCCGATTGGACGAGGTCCGGTGGATTGGCCGACAGGTGGATTGCAGCTAGCTCGTAGAGGCCCATGAGATGGTTGGTGATGACGACTTCAGCCGGCACGGTGCCGAGCCGCTCGCGTGACGCGTTCATTGCGCTCTCGGCTACGTCGATGGGATCGATCGTTTCTTGATCGAGGTCGGGCTCACCAGCATTCGTCTGATCGTCGGCTCCGAAGCTGGACAGACCAGATGCAAGGTTGGCGTTGATATCGCTAAAATCAGTGTTCTGGTCAGGTGCGGGGGTTTCGTCAGTCACGCAGATACCCTACAGAGGAACAATTGAGGCGAAGTGGGGGAAACTCCCACCTGGCCACCACCGCATGTTCACCAGAACATCAACCGTGCGCCCAGGTTCCGGCTGTAACCAGCCATCTGCTCGAAGCCAGAGCCGCACGGCACTTGCCGTGCCTTCTGGCTCCGTGTCGGTGTTTGGCCGCTCCGTGACATTTCGCGTTGAGCGCCATCATATACGACACATGGGGAGGCCCATTTGCACAGGAGAGCAGTCTCATAGCACCTCGAAACGACACCCGCGGCGAACAACACCGCATCAACGATCGCATTCGCTCACGTGAAGTCCGTCTCATCGGACCTACCGGCGACCAGCTTGGTATCAAGCCGGTTCCGGACGCGTTGCGCATGGCCCGTGGGTTCGACCTTGACCTCGTCGAAGTTGCCCCCGGTGCGAACCCTCCCGTCTGTCGGATCATGGACTACGGGAAGTTCAAGTACGAAGAAGGTCAGAAAGCCAAAGAGGCTCGGAAGAAGTCCACGAACGTCACGGTGAAAGAAGTGAAGTACCGGCCGAAAATCGGCAAGGGCGACTTCGATACCAAGACGCGTAACGTCATTCGATTCATTGAAGAGGGCCACAAGGTCAAGATCACGCTGCAGTTTCGCGGGCGTGAGATGGCTCACCCGGAACTCGGTTCGAAGATCCTCGACGACGTGCTTGCAGAAGTTGGACCGGCCGCAAAGGTCGACACCCAGGCACGTTTCGAGGGCCGCGGTATGACCATGGTGCTGTCTCCGGACAAGCAAGCTCAAGAAGTCATGAAGAAGGCAGCAGCGGAGGCCGCAAAAGAAGCCGCCGCCGCCGCAGCCAACGCAGGCGAAATGCCTGTTGAAGCACCGGAAGTTGACGCAGTCGAAACGCCTGCTGAAGCACCGGAAGCTGAAGTAGATGACGAATCTGCAGAAGCACCCGACACGGCCACCGCCGAGTCGGGCGACACGCAAGACCCCCAAGAGTAAGGGAGCATTCGATGCCCAAGATGAAGACATCGAAGACCGCAGCAAAACGGTTCAAGACAACCGGCGCCGGCAAACTGCGCCACGAGCAGCAGAACAATCAGCATAAGTTCGAGGGCAAGTCGTCCTCGCGTAAGCATCGCCTCGATCGCGATGCAGATGTCCACAAGGGCGATGCCCGCAAGATCAAGCGCCTCCTGGCTAAGCGCTGAGTAGAAGGAAAAGACTATGGCACGAGTGAAACGTGGCGTCGCGTCGAAGAAGCGACACAAGAAGATACTGAAGCAAGCCAAGGGGTACTACGGCAATAAGAGCCGTTCGTTCAAGTCTGCCAACGAGCAGGTCATGCGGTCGGGCAACTACGCCTTCCGTGACCGTCGCGCCCGTAAGGGCGAGATGCGTCGTCTGTGGATCCAGCGGATCAACGCAGGGACCCGTCAGCACGACATGAGCTACAGCCGGTTCATTGCCGGGCTGAACGCCGCCAACATCGAAGTCGACCGCAAGATCCTCGCGGATCTCGCCGTCACCGAGCCCGCAGCGTTTGCGAAACTCGTTGAGAGCGCGAAAGCTGCCCTCTGATCAACTAGACCAAGGGATGCATGACATCTCTTGACATGAAAAACTCACGAGTTCAGCAACTGCGGCGCCTGCTTGGGCGCCGCAGTTCGCGTTACGAGGAAGGTACCTTTGTTGTCGAAGGCCCGGTCCTGGTCACGGAGGCGATTCGCGCTGGTTGGGTCTGTGAGTCACAGTTCGTCCCTGAGAACAGTGACACCGCGATCGATGGCGGAGGCTCGATCTTCGAACTGGCGTCAGGCGTCTTCGAACGAGTGGCGTCCACCAACGCTCCGCAGCCGCCGCTGGCGATTGTCCAGATGGCTGAAGTTGGTGACGTGTCGGAGCGGCTGCAGGCGGCGTCGTTCGTTGTCGCACTCGATCGGATCAGCGATCCTGGCAACCTCGGCACGATTCTTCGTTCAGTCGAAGCGGCCGGTGCCGACCTGGTCGTTCTGACGCCTGGCGGGGTCGACCCGTACAACTCGAAGGTCGTTCGGGCCGCGGCAGGCGCGCTCTTCTATGTCCCGTTCGTGGTCGCCGAACTCGACGATGTCGCAGCGGCGGGGCTCCGCTTGGTCGGCACGAGTAGTCACAGCGCCCACGGGCGAACCGTGCGGCCGCATACCGATGTTGACTTCACGGGTCGGGTGGCAATTGTCATGGGCAACGAAGCCGCTGGCCTTCCCGACGACTGGAACGATGTGAATGGCCCGATTCGTGAGTGGGTCACGATCCCGCACCAGGGTCGCACCGAATCACTCAACGTCGCCATGGCCACGACGGTCCTGGCCTTTGAAGCCGCCCGGCAACGCAACGGACCCCCCAAGCGGTGAGCCTCGCTCCGGCTGCGCCGGTTGAGGCGCAACGCTCAGTCGGGACCGAGCTGCCCCGGGTGGTATCCATCCGATGGTCTGTCTGCTGTGCGGGCTACGCTACGGGTCGTGAAACTGCAGTCGCAGCGATTTCTGCTCCCCGGTGATCGGGGACGTGATACGCACGGAATCGCTCCTGCCCACGTTTCTCCCTCATCCGGGGACTGACACGTATTCCGGTTGACCCGAAAGGAACCCCTGTGATCACAGACATCACTGCTGCCAAAGATGCAGCGCTGGCCAGCATTCACGCGGCCACGACCGTCGATGAGATCGTCGCCCTGGCGACCCGGTACGCCGGCAAGAAGGGCGAGTTCGCCGACCTGAAGAAGCAGCTCGGTGGCCTCGGCACGATCGACGAGAAGAAGGCTGCGGGCGCTGCTGTCAACGACGCGATGAACGCCGTCGACGCGGCGCTCGACGAACGGCGCTCGGCGCTCACATCGACAGCGCTCGCCGCACAGGTCGAGGGCGAACGTCTCGACCTCACCGAGTACTTCGCGACACCGACGCGGGGGCACGCGCACCTGGTCACGCAGGCCTGGGAGCGACTCGAAGACGTCTTCGTGGGTCTCGGTTTTACGGTGGCCGAAGGGCCCGAGATCGAAACTGACTGGCATAACTTCGAAGCGCTCAACATGCCGGTCGGCCATCCGGCGCGGGGTGAATGGGACACACTGTTCGTCGACCACGTGCCCCCTGGCGGCAAACCAGGTACCACGGTGTTACGGACCCATACATCACCGGTACAGATCCGAACGATGCTTGCCGAGGAGCCACCGATTTACATCGTTGCGCCTGGCCGGGTGTTCCGTCGTGACACCCCCGACGCCACACACATGCCCGTGTTTCATCAGATCGAAGGCCTCGTCATCGATCGCAACATCACGATGGCTGACCTGGCCGGCACGATCGATGCGTTCACCAAGGCCTACTTCGGGCCGGGATTCAACTCGAGGCTTCGCCCGAGCTACTTTCCGTTCACGGAGCCGTCAGCTGAGTTTGACATCCAACGGCCCGATGGCAGCTGGATCGAACTGGGTGGCAGCGGTATGGTGCACCCAAACGTGCTGCTTGCCTGCAACCTGGACCCCGACGAGTGGAGCGGCTTCGCGTTCGGCTTCGGTATCGATCGGATGGCCAAGGAACGTCACGGCGTGGGCGACCTGCGTGAGATGTACGCCGACGACAAACGTTTTGTCGAACAATTCTGAGGGAGTGCAGTTCTGATGAAGATTCTTCTGTCGTGGCTGAACGACTACGGCGACTTCGGTGATCCGACCGACGCGGCTGCGGTGCAGCGCGTGGCCGATGCGCTGACGTCGCTCGGTCTTGAGGTCGAATCGGCCGACGTGATCGGCGAGATCGTCGATGGCGTGGTCGCAGCACGCATCATCCGGCTCGAGGGCCATCCTGAGGCTGCAAATGTGCAGCGTGTCTACGTCGATGTCGGTGACAGCAAAGAGCGGCACATCTGGTGCGGCGCCGACAACATCTCTGAAGGCGACATCGTCCCGCTGGCGACGCTTGGCACGCAGATGCCCAACGGTATGAAGATCGAGCGACGCGGCATCCTCGGCATCGACTCCGAGGGCATGCTGTGCTCAGCGCAAGAACTCGGGCTCGGCGAAGATCATTCCGGCATCCGCGTGCTGCCTGCCGGGACGCCCTTGGGTCAGCCCTACGGCGAGGCCCTCGGACTCAGCCTCGATGTCCTGATGGATGCCGACGTCACGCGGAACTTGCCGCACTGCTTCGGCTACGTCGGGATTGCTCGCGACCTCGCCGCCAAGATGGGCGTCGAGTTCCGTCCGCCGACTCCTGACGTCGCCATCCTTGGCAACGCCCGCACAACGCCTGTCGAGATCGTCGACGGCGACCTGTGCACCCGGTTCACGTCGACCGTTATTTCCGGCGTCGAAGTGAAGCCGTCACCCGAGTGGATGGCGAATCGTCTCACCGCAGCCGGTATGCGTCCGATCAACAACGTCGTTGACGTCAGTAACTACGTGATGCTCGAGCTCAATCAACCGAACCATGCATACGACCTCGACACGCTTGGCGGCGGTGGGTTCCGCATTCGCCTGGCAATCGACGGTGAGCACCTCACGACGCTCGACGGTGAAGATCGGACGTTCAGTGCAGCCGACCTACTCATTTGCGATGCCAACGACACACCAATTGGCGTCGGCGGTGTGATGGGTGGCCTCGACAGCGAGATCAGCGATGGCACGACCACAGTGGCGCTCGAGATGGCGTGGTTCAGTTTGGTCGGAATCGGCCAGACAGTCACCCGCACCAACCTCCGCTCAGAGGCATCGACACGCTTCGAACGCGGTGTCGATCCGCACGGCATGTCACTGGCGGTCCTGCGCTTCGCCGAGCTACTCAGCGAAACTTGTCCGGACCTCGTCGTCCACGCAGGAGGGGCAGATGTGCAATCGAGTGACCTGCTGCCTGCCGAGCGGACGGTCGCGGTTCGCGTCGATGCCGTCAACCGCGTGCTCGGAACAGCGCTGGTCGCAGATGATCTGTCGGGCCTGCTCGACCCGATCGGCTACACGGTGAGCGGAGCTGGTGACACGCGGACCGTTGCACTACCGACGTGGAGGCTTGATTCGACTTCCGAGATCGACGTGGTCGAAGAGGTCGCCAAGCAGTACGGCTACGACCGACTCGGTTCGAGCGTCCCAAAATCTGTGCTCCACGGCGGGTTGTCCGAACGGCAACAACGGCGCCGCCTTGTCCGCGAGGTTCTCCTCGGCCTTGGCTTCTCAGAAGCGATGCCCAACCCGTTCCTCGCCCCAGGCACCTTGGCCAAAGCCGGGCTCCCAGCGGAAGCGATCTCGATCACGAACCCGCTTGTCACCGAGGAGAGTGTGCTGCGTACCTCACTTCGGCCCGGTCTGCTGGAAGCAATCGCCTACAACGAGAGCCACCGCCAGAGGGGCCTCAGCTTGTTCGAGATCGGCCACGTGTATCCGCCGAGCGAATCCGAACTGCCGGCGGAGTACGAGGCGTTGACGGTGGTACTCGCAGGCCGCGAGGCTCCAGCAGCTGTTGCCGTGTGGCGCGAACTCACCACCAGTGTGGGCTTCGGTGCCCGAGTCGATCAGAGCAACGTGCCACCCGGGCTGCATGCGACCCGAAGTGCAACGCTGCAGGCTGGCAAGGCACCGCTTGGCGCCGTCGGCGAGGTCGCTCTTGAGGTGCTCGCTGCGTTCGGTGTGACCGAACGCGTTGCCATCCTTGAGGTCAACCTCGATGAGCTACTGGACCGCAAGGCGAAGCCGGCGCAGTGGAAGCAGACCAGCCGTCAGCCATCCAGCGACCTTGACCTGGCATTCGCGCTGAGCGACGGCGTTCCTGCCGAGAAGCTCGAGAAGGCAGTCCGCCAGGGCGCTGGCAAGCTCCTCGTCGACGTGTCGCTGTTCGACGTCTACCGAGGTACGGGTGTTGCTGATGGTAGCCGTTCACTCGCCTATCGACTGCGGCTGCAGGCTGCCGACCGCAACCTGACCGAGGCTGACATCGCAGACGTTCGCCGTGGTGTCGAAGCCGCGGCAACAAAGCTGGGCGCAATTCTCCGAAGCTGATCGGGTTCCGACTCGACGAAAGGATTGCTATGGCCGTTCCCGGTGAAACCGACCTCGACAAGATGCTCGCTGGGCTGCAGGTCGAGCGACGCCCGGGCGTGTTCACCTACGCGGCAGTCACTGTTGCGACGCCGGAGCTCTGGGCCGCAGCGCACGGGATGGTCACCGAAGCCGAAGGCATCACGTTGATTCTTCCTGTCGAGGCTGCTGAGCTGGCCGGACTCCCTATTGACATCGAATTGGCCTGGCTCTCCCTCATGGTGCAGTCGAGCCTCGAAGCTGTTGGTCTCACGGCAGCGTTTGCTGCCACCCTTGGTGCAAACGACATCCCCTGCAATGTGTTGGCCGGCTACCACCACGACCACATCTTGGTCCCCGTCGACAAGGCTCAGCGGGCGATTGACGCGTTGACCGCTGGCTGATGGTCTGGGATCACAGCCACCCGATACTCGGCCACTCGACGGCGACGGCGTCAGTTCACGTGAAGGTCGTCCGGTGCATTGGCGAGCCAGGCCAGTCGACCCGGCTGGCGGCGGAGCACGTTGCGCCACAGTTCATCGGGTTCGGAGCTGAACACATCGCTGGTCTCGGCGTCGAGCACCAGCCAGGCGCCAGCATCAATTTCGCCTTCGAGTTGTCCGGGACCCCAGCCGGCATACCCGCGGAACACGCGGACACAGTCGACTGCAGCGGCAACGATGGCTGGATCAGCGGTGAGGTCGGCCGACACGATGTCGCCGACGATGGGGGTGAGGTTTTCGTCCTCGCCCGTACCTTTTTTGGTGTGTGCCAGAGCGATCAGTGCGCTGTCTTCGACCGGACCGCCATCGAAGATTGATGACGGGACGGTCTGGAGGTCGATCCAACGGTCGAGCGGCTCGTCGAGCGCTTCATCGCTCGGCCGGTTGATGACCACGCCAACGGCGCCGTCATCGTGGTGCTCCAGGACGTAGATCACCGCACGGTCAAAGTTTGGATCGTCGAGCGGCGGCGTGGCGACCAGCAACCGGCCCTTGGTGGCAGGTGTGATGCCGAACACTTCTGTAGTCTGCCCGTTTAGCGGTCGAATACGCGCCGCGGTTGCGCCGAGTGCCCCATCTGTGCATGTTCATACAATGATGTGTATGATCATGCAATGAGTGAGCAGATCTCCGTCGGCATCATCGGCGCATCCGGCTACACCGGGGCCGAGTTGCTGCGTTTGGCAGCACAACATCCGAACTTCGACATGTGCCTGGCGACAGGCGACTCGATGGCCGGTCGTCGTGCGGCCGACTTGTACCCATCGTTGGTCGGGGCGTACCCGGACCTGGTTTTTGAGTCATTCGACGCCGCCGCAGCCGAGGGGCTCGATCTTGTGTTCCTCGGGCTTCCGCACGAAGCATCGATGGAACTCGCCCCCCAACTCGTTGGAAAGGTCGGCTGCATCGTGGATCTGTCGGCCGCGTACCGGCTGCGCGACACTGCCCAGTACCCAGAGTTTTACGGCTTCGAACACACCCAAACAGGGTTGCTTGCCGAGGCGGTCTACGGCCTTCCAGAGTTCCATCGTGAACACCTCAAGGGTGCACAGTTGATCGCCACGCCCGGCTGCCACGTCACGGCTGCAGCGCTTGCACTCAAGCCGCTCGTCGATGCGGGGCTGATCGCCACTTCTGGTATCTCCGTGAACTCTTTGACGGGAATCACCGGCGCCGGCCGCACGGCGACCGAGGTGAACATGTTCACCAGCATCGACTCGAACGCTCGGGCCTACGGGCTGCTCAACCACCGGCACACCCCTGAGATCGAGCAAGAGATCGGCGCTCAAGTGCTGTTCACACCGCATCACGTGCCGATGAACCGCGGCATCCTCGCGACCTGTACGGCGCCAGCGACCAACGCGGCATCAGCCAATGCCGTCATGGCGGCGCTCAACGACTGCTATGTCAACGAGCCATTTGTCAGCGTGATCGAACGGCCGCCTGAGACGAAGTCAGTCCTTGGCTCTAATGCTGCTCACGTTTCGGCGCGATACGACGCTCGGACCGGCACGGTCGTCGCAATGTGTGCGATTGACAATCTGACCAAGGGTGCATCCGGCGGAGCGGTTCAGGCCGCCAACGTAGCGCTCGGCATCGACGAAGCTGCTGGCCTGACCACTGTGGGGGTCGCACCGTGAGTGCACTTACTGACATGTCGGCCTCGTTGAAGGCGGAGACACTCGCTGAGGCACTGCCGTATATTCGGCGTTTCGCTGGCAAGACCGTCGTCGTCAAGTACGGCGGCAATGCGCTCGCAGGTACGTCAGGCCACGACCCGCTGGCGTTGTTCGCGCAAGACATCGTGATGATGCGTCTCGTCGGTATGCGGCCGGTGGTCGTCCACGGTGGTGGGCCCCAAATCTCTGCGCTCATGGAGCGGCTCGGCAAAGTGCCTGAGTTTGTTAACGGGTTGCGCGTCACCGACGCCGAAACCGTTGAGATTGCCCGCATGGTGCTCAAAGGTCAAGTCAACCCGCAACTCGTCGCAGCAATCAACGTGCATGGCAACTACGCCGTTGGTGTCAGCGGCGTCGACGGCGGGCTGATCCGGGCGCATGCCCGAGACCCAGAACTCGGCTTCGTCGGCGATGTCACTGCCATCAATCCTGAGGTCATCAACGGATTGCTCGACAACGAATTCATTCCGGTCGTTGCGACGATCGGCTGCGATGAAGCCGGTCAGGCATACAACATCAATGCCGACACCGCAGCGGGGGCGATCGCCGAAGCGCTCGACGCCGAGAAGCTGATCTACCTGACCGACATCGAAGGCTTGCGACGCGACGTCAACGACGCAGCGACGCTCATCCGCCAGACCACTGCCGACGAACTCGATTCGCTTGTCGATGACGGCACCATCGTCGGGGGCATGATCCCGAAGATTTCGAGTTGCACGCATGCCGTCCGCAACGGTGTCAACGGCGGCCACATCCTCGATGGTCGAGTGGCGCACGTGTTGCTGCTCGAACTGTTCACCGACGCTGGCATCGGCACCATGATTACGGACGCAGGGACCGCACGTGCAGGAGCGACCCAATGAGCCATAATTTTGACACACAAACGGCGCAGCAGTGTCCGTTCATGCCGGTGTTCGGTCCGCCCGCGATCATGTTCGAACGGGGGAGTGGAACCGAGTTGTGGGACACCGACGGCAAGCGTTACCTCGACTTCCTGGCCGGGATCGCCGTGACGTCACTTGGCCATGCCAACCCGGTGGTTGCCGCAGCAATCTCGGAGCAGGCAAACCGGCTGCTGCACGTGTCGAACTTCTTTGCCAACCAGACAGCGACCGAGGCGGCACTCAAGGTCAATGCCTTACTCCGCGAAGCAACCGGCGACGATGGGCAACTGTTCTTCACGAACTCAGGCGCCGAGTCGAACGAATGCGCCATCAAGTTGGCCCGTAAGCACGGTGGCCGAGGTCGCCACACTGTCGTGAGCGCTCTCGGCAGCTTTCACGGTCGCACGCTGGCGTCGCTTGCTGCGACTGGTCAGCCGGCCAAGCACGAGCCGTTCCAACCGATGCCCGAAGGTTTCAAGCACGTGGCCTGGGGTGATCTTGATGCCATGCGCTCAGCGGTCGATGGAACCGTTGCTGGCGTGCTGATCGAATCGGTGCAGGGCGAAGGCGGTGTCAACCCGGCAACGACCGAATATCTGCAGGGCATCCGCCAGATCTGCGACGAAACCGGTGCACTCCTGATGATCGACGAGATCCAGACCGGTTTCGCACGGACCGGAAAGTGGTTCGGCTTCGAGCACGCCGGGGTGCGTCCCGATGTCGTGACGCTCGCCAAGGCAATGGGCAACGGTATGCCGGTTGGAGCGTGCTGGGCGCGCACCGAGGTGGCAGCGGTCTTCGAGCCGGGCGACCATGGCAGCACCTATTCCGGCACGGCGATCGCGACCGCTGCCGTCAACGCGACGATCGACGAGATGCGGCGACTCGACGCTCCGACACTCGCGGCAACTACCGGGGCGCGGCTCACTGCCAAGCTCCTCGACCTCGATGGTGTCGTTGGGGTTCGCGGCTTCGGCCTCATGCTCGGTGTCGAACTCGCCGATGGACTTGACGCCCGGGTGGCGTATACCGATCTGCTCGGCGCAGGGCTGATCGTGAATGCGGTGAACCCTTCCACCATCCGCCTCATCCCGCCGCTCACCGTGAGCGACGCAGAAGTTGATGAGGCCGTTGCCTTGATCAACACCGCGCTCCTTCGACAAAGAGACGCATCATGACCCGGCATCTGATTGACGTCGTTGACTTCAGCGCCGCCGAGATCAACAGCATTCTCGATCTGGCCGAGACACCGATCGGCGATCTTTGCCAACCGCTCGCCGGCAAGGGTGCGGCACTGATCTTTGAGAAGCCCTCGGCACGGACCCGGCACTCCATGGAAATGGCGGTGGTGCAACTCGGTGGGCATCCGGTGTTCACCCGAGGCGAAGAAGTCGGGTTCGACACTCGTGAACCCGTCGAGGACGTCGCCCGGATCATGGAGGGCTTCCATTCCCTCATCGCCGCACGAGTTTTTAGCCACAGCACAGTCACCCGGCTTGCGGCCGTCTCGAGCGTGCCGGTCGTCAACATGTTGAGCGACCACTCGCATCCGCTGCAGGCGTTCGCTGATGCGCTCACCATGCGTCAGAACCTCGGTGACCTCGCTGGCCAGACCGTTGCGTTCGTCGGTGACTACAACAACGTCGCTCGCTCACTCGCCGAGATTTCGGCGCTTCTTGGGATGCACGTGCGTCTTGCGTCGCCTCCCGGCTTCGAAGCCGACGACGCCGAGCTCGAACGGATTCTTCTCCTCGGGGCCGCATCGGTCGAGCAGGGGAGCCGCCCGATCGACATGGTCGTCGGAGCGAACGCCGTCCATACCGACACCTGGGTCTCGATGGGCGAAGAAGCCGACAAGGCCGAGAAGCTTCAAAAGTTTGAAGGCTTCACGGTCGATGACACGATGATGGCTGCCGCCGGAACCAACTCGATCTTCATGCACTGCCTGCCTGCGTATCGCGGTGTTGAAGTGTCGGCCGACGTGATCGACGGGCCCCGTTCGGTTGTGTTTCAGCAGGGCCACAACCGGATGCATGCCGCTCGCGGCGCCCTCGCCTTTCT
>CALCXK010000042.1 GCA_937905835.1 uncultured Ilumatobacter sp.
GGCTCGCAGTAGTGACATCGTGATCGTCGGTGGTGGATTCGGCGGATTGCTGGTGGGTGGCCGCCTCCGCGAGGTCGGTTTCGACGACATCCGTGTCATTGAGAAGGGAGGCGACTTCGGCGGCACCTGGTACTGGAATCGCTACCCGGGCGCGATGTGCGACGTTGAGTCGTACTGCTACCTGCCGATGCTCGAAGAGCTCGACTACGTCCCAAAGCACAAGTACTCGTTCGCTCCCGAGATCATGGAGCACTCGAAGAACATCGCCGCGCATTATCGGCTCTACGACAACGCCCTGCTGTCGACCGGCGTCACTCGCACCAAGTGGGACGACGACACCGGCCGCTGGACGATCACCACCGACCGCGGTGACGAGATGACCGCCCGCGTGATCGTCATGGCGAACGGTCCGCTCAACCGGCCAAAGTTGCCGGGCGTCGAGGGCATCAATGACTTCGGCGGCCACACGTTCCACACCAGTCGCTGGGACTACGAGTACACCGGCCTGGCCTCACGGGGTGGCGGTGCAGTCAGGTGAGGTCGCTCGGCAGTTCGCGTCTGGCGACGCGTGCGGCCACCCGAGCGAGCGCAATGTACGGCTCGCGTTGGTCATCGTCGAGCGTATTGAGGTGGGCACGAACTGTTGCCCAGTCGCCACGCGCAACTGGTCCGGTGAGTGCGGCAGCTGACCCGTGTTGGGCGACGTCGGCGAGTGTCGTCTCCATCATTTGCCAGAATCCGGCTGGGTCGATGTCGAGCCGACCAGCGAGCGTTTCGACTTCGGCACAAAGCGCAACAAGATGGTTGGCCGCGACCGAGGCAGTTGCGTGGTACGTCGTCCGATCGTCGTCGGCGACATCGAAGGCGATACCGCCGAGTCGTTCGACCATCGCATGGCCGGCTGGGTCGCCCGCCACGGCGAATCGGCAACCATTGAGCAGGCGTGTTGCTCCGGTCGTCGGATTGGGGAGTGACATGAGTGGATGGACCGAGCATCGGCGTCGGTGTGGCGCGAGCACGTCGAGCTGGCGGGAACCAGAACAGTGCGCAACGACTGCCGGCCCAGGAAGGATCGATCGAGCGACCTCCGTAATGACATCATCGGGCGTGCAGATAAGGACGAGGTCGACGCCGGCTGCCGCGGAGGAGAGTTCGTGACGATCAGCGACTTCGACGTCGAGGCCGACCGACATCAGCGCACCTGCGAACGATCCGCCTGCCCGCCCGGCCCCGACTATCCGGACGCTGGTCAGAAGCGCTGAGGTCCCATCGAGGTCTGCCATAGTCGTTAGTCTGCCTCAGTGGCACGGCGATGCAGTTCGCCGGCGCCTGGCGTATCTTTAATCCATGGCTGAGCAGATGGTGTCCGTTTCCCGTGTGATCAAGGCGTCCCCGGAGGCGATCTTCGACGTGCTTGCCGACCCGGCCCGCCACGCCGAAATCGACGGCTCTGGCATGGTTCAGAAGGTGCGAGGCGACGGCACACGGCTGGCGCTCGGCGCGAAGTTCGGGATGGACATGAAGATGGGGCCCTTGCCCTACAAGATCTCGAGCACTGTCGTCGAGTTCGAAGAGAACGAACTGATCGCCTGGGCGCACTTCGGCAAGCACCGGTGGCGCTACGAACTTGAAGCCACCGAAGTCGACGGCGTCCCTGCTACCAACGTCACGGAGACGTTCGACTGGTCGACGGCGAGGCTCCCGAAGGCCATCGAACTGGCTGGTTACCCGAAGAAGAACCCGGTCAGCATGGAGGCGACACTCGGTCGCCTCGCCGCCATCCTCGAAGCCTGAGACAGCATCGTGTTGTGACGGCTGCTTCGTCGAGCGCCCCAAGCGCCAGAGGTGGCCATTCCGCCCAAACTGAGACCGTTTCGCGTCGCCACCGCGCTGGAATGGTCTCCATTTCGGGCGGACGGGGCGTCAGTCGTCCCAGCCGACGAAGCTGACGACGTCGTTGTTCTCGGCGCGGCGAGACACCACGTCGTTGGCGACGAAGTCTGGATTCGGCCAGCCCATGGCGACGCAGGTCATGATCACTTCATCTTCGGGGATGTTCGCGTGCTCGCGAACGACTGTTGACTGCATGATGCCTTGGCCGTTGATCACGCAGCCCAATCCCTTCGACGTCGCAGCGAGCACCAGCCCGTAGGTCGCGGCGCCGCAGTCGAAGTGAGCGACGGTGTCATCGGCGAGTTCCCGATCGATCGTGACGACGACCGACACTGGTGCGTCGAACTGACGGAAGCCGCGCATGACCCAGTCTTGGCGCATCTCCTTGTCGTGTCGTTCGATGCCCATTGCCTCGAACAACTGCACAGCGATCTCGACCTGGCGATCACGGTGCACGCCTTGGTAGCCGTGATCAGCCACCTTGATCTCGCGATCAACCGCCGCACCGGCGAGCATCCGCTCGGTGTTGCCCTCGCGGACCAGTTCGAGCGGGGCGCCGGTGATTGCGTGAAAGTTCCACGGTTGGGTGTTCATCGACGAGGGTGCCCGCGTGGCGATGGCGATGATCTCGGCCATCAACTCCTTCGACACGGGGTCGGGCTTATAGCCGCGGATACTGCGCCGAGACGCGACGAGTTCTTCGTACGAGAGCGCTTCAGCCATATCAATCGATTCTGCTGGATTGGCCGCCTGCGCGACGAACCGTGCGTGGTCAGGGCAACTCGATGATGGCCTCGTGTTCGTAGCGCGCCACCGGTGATCCGTCGGCGTTGATCGCAACATCGAGGATCGCTCGCTTGCCAGCACGCGAGTCGAATCGTTCGATCACGACAGCGGTGGCATCGATCTGTGCACCGACAGATGCGACGCCGAGATGCTGCAGGTGACTCCGGACATGGATCCAGGAACCACTCACCATCTGTGTATGAAAGAAGTCGTTCGCCACGCGCATCCAGGTCACCGGATGCACAACCTGCTCGTCGGCATAGATGGCGAGGTCGTCACCGGCGCGCCATGCGTAGTCGTTCCATGTCTGGTCGGCGACGAAGGAGATGGGGTCGAGGTGCTCGCCCTGGCCGGTGCATTTCGGTGGTGTGGCGCCCACCAGCGATACGAAGCACGTCGAACGTGTCGCGCCGTCGACCTGTGTTTCGACCGCGCCGTTGGTCGGCACGAAGTTGACGATGTCGCCTTCGAGCACCGGCGCGCGGAATCGTACGTGGCCGCCACCGCCAGCAAGCCACTCACGACCCCACGCCGCAGCAGGAACGTGAGTCATGTAGGCGTAAACGGTCACACCAGCGACGAGTGCCGATGGGAAGCCGGCAGCGCGGGCGCCGATATCGGTGTGGATGGCGTTGTCGGCGTGCTCGGCCAGGTTGACGGCAACGGTCGACCAGGCGTCGAGTTCGATTGTCATCGGGCCAGTCTGGCCGAGATGGTTTGGTCAGAAGACAGGGGGCGCCGGAATCATCTTCCAGACGTGTCGCTCTCGATTCTCGGCCCACTCGCTCGAATCAGTCGAGACAACTTGACGAACTCTCGAGGGGTCACCGGTTCATCACGGGAGAACCGTGGTGGGCGATCATCCGCCACAGGCCGGTTGGAGAGCGAGCGAGCATCCACACGGTGAGCAGCTACGAACTGGCGACGGCCGGGCCGGGCGTCGACGATCGCCGGAGCGGCAAGTTGCGGCGATCGGCGTAGAGCAACATCAACGCCGCGCTCGCGATGATGCCTGCTGCGACGATGCCCAGCGAGGTGCTCGATCCGCTGGCGAGGAGCGCGCCGCCGATGAGCGGCCCGAAGACCCGCCCGAGCGCCATGATCGCCTGCGCGTCGCCGGCACGCTCTTGCGGGAAGGCCGATCGAGAAGCAAGCAGTCCGAACGCTGCTGGCAAGCCCATGAAAAAGATGAACCCCCAGCCGACGAGACCAATGGCGAAGACAAGGTCGTTCCGCACGCTGGCGATCAGCACTGAACAGACTGCGGTACCGAAGAACCAGAACCCGGCAGATCCTCGACGGCCCTGCCATTTGGCAGAGGGGATGCCAGCCATTGCGTTGCCGCTGAACAACAGCGCAACCGTGCCTGCCGACAGCCCGTTCAATCCGGTTCCGATCGCCGCGGCGTACACGAAGACCGTCGAGCCGCCCATCGTGATCAATCCGAGTGCAAGCAGGATCAGGCGGGCTGCACGAGTCGCGCCGTGTCGAGCGCCTCGATCGATGGGCGCGACCGACCGGTCGATTTGGTGGGCAAAGAGCAATGGCAGGCCAGTGATCCCGGCGAGCACGACGAAGAGCGAGTCGACGCCCGCTGTTTGGATCAGGAGGGACAGCACCGGTGCTGAAATGACGCCGACGAGCGGACCGATGACGGCGACATCGCCCGTGCGTTCGTTGTCACCGAAGGCAGCCTGCCAACCAAACCATGCAGCGAGCCCCAGCGACAGGCCGCTGGCGCTGCGAGCGACCGTGAGGAGAGCGAGGTTGGGCGCGATTGCGGACGAAAGATTTGCGAGCACACCCAGGACGGCGCCGATGATGAACACATGTCGCTCAGGACGGAGTAACCGGCCGGCGAGGAACGATGCCGCCACGAAGCCGCCGAGCTGTCCGGTTGACACCCAGCCGACGACGCTGAGCGATACATCGCGGTCGGCAGCGATCGCAGGCAGCAGGAAGGGTGTTGCACTGAATACCACGGTGCTTGATGCGATCGCCACCAGGAGTGCTGGAGCGACCGATGGCTTGAACGCGACGAGCAGCCTGACTGGTACCTGCATCAGCTCGCCGTTCGATTGGCGAGGTCAGGCGTCACGGTCACGCTAAGCGTGATTTGACCATGTCGGCCACGATGCGACCATCGGCGCGGCCGGCGACCTCAGCGTTGACAGCCTTCATGGCCTTGCCCATGTCTGACTGTTTGGCGAAGCCGTTGTCGGCCATCACGCGGTCGACGATGGCGGCAACGTCGCTCTCGCTCAGCGCTGCAGGCAGATACTTTTCGATGATCACCTTTTCGGCTCGCTCGGTTGCCCCGCGCTCGTGAGCCCCGCCTGCTTCGAACGCCTCGGCGGCATCGACGCGCCGCTTCGCTTGTGCCTTCAACACCGTGAGTATGCCGTCGTCATTGAGTTTGATTGCCTGGTCGCCGGCGACCTGGGCTTCCTGAATGGCAGCGATCAGTGACCTCAGCGTGAGTTGTGTGGCGGCGTCGCGGGCACGCGTCGCGTCGTTCAGGTCGGAACGGATCTGTTCGATCAACATGATGACCATTGTGGCGGGCGCGGGCATGAATGCTGCGGTTCATTGCTGAACGGACGTGAGCTGTCCATCGACGTCTTGGTAGCTCCCGCTGGCTTGGGCGTCGCGTACCTCGGCAGCACTGGCTTAGCGTTCGAGGCCGACCGGTGGCAAGTAGCCGTGCTCATCGCGCAGGGCTTGGCGGCCTGCCTCAATCGCCGCGCGCACCTGGGTTCGGAGTGCTGGCAGGTCGTCGTCGGTCATCCCCTCGGTCGAGATGGGCTCGAGTACACGGACCTCAGCAGTAGCTCGACCCAGCCGCCAGTCGTCCTTGCGGAGGCAATCGCGAGTGCCGTGAACTGCGATCGGCAGGATTGGATGCTGTCCCTGGATGGCGAGCTTGAACGCCCCTGCGTGAAACTTTTGCATCTCACCGGTCTTCGACCTGGTGCCTTCGGGGAAGATCATCACCGAGACGTTCGAGGCGAGCCGCTCGCGCGCCTGATCGAGTGCGGCCCGGCCCGACGTAGTGTCGCCGCGTTGGAGCGGAATGTCACGTGCCAGGCGCATCATCCAACCGAGGACAGGGATCTTCATGATCTCGGCCTTCGAGAGCCACTTGAATTCGGTCGGCAGGTGCGAGATGAGCAAGATGTCGACGAAGCTCTCGTGGTTCGCAACAGCGACGTAGGGGCGCCGCATGTCGTCGGGCAGCATGCCCGAGGTTGAGAACGTCCAGAGGGGGTTCAGTGCCGAATGGATCGTTGTCAGCTTGCGGAACAGGTAGCCAGCTGCGTAGGCGCCCTTGTCGAACGGCATCGTGACCAGTCGAACGACCGCAACGAGGGGCGTAAAGACACTGACGAGGAGTCCGAGGACTATCCAACTCCAGATGCTCAAGACCGTCCGGGCCAACTTCGTGTCCATCAAATGGATGATACGCAAATGGATGATACGCAAATGGTTACGTCACACCGAAGTCTGACCTCGGTGTGGCAACAGCGCATGATGAGATCGGTCATGGCGTTTCGCTAGCGTGCAGATGCACAACGGGTAAAGGCGGTCACCGATCGCACTTCATTGCCCCTCACATCAATGAGGAGACCGACATGTCCCCGCACGCTTCCGGATCAGTTGAAGTCGAACTCGCCAAGGAACGAACCTTCGGCGGTGACGGCATCGACGTCGCACGCGAGATGAGGATCATCGACCTGTCCAACCCAGATGTCACTCAGGCTGACATCGATGACGCACTGTGGAACGCAGCCGCCGAATCCGGGTTCTTCCAGGTCATCGGCCACGGCATCGACCAGGGGGCCATCGACGCAGCGTTCGACGCATCACTACGTTTCTTTGCCCTCCCGACCGAGGTTAAGGAACGACGCCAGATGCCACCGCGCAGCAACTCTGGTTGGGAGTTCAAGTCACAGAAACGCCCGTCCACTGGAACCTTCGACCACAAAGAGACATACCAGGTCACAATTTCGCGCATGGTTGAACACGACCTCTGGCCTACCGACGAGGAGATCGACGGCTTCCGCTCAGCGCTCGAGCAGTTCGAATCAGTCAACCGCGACCTTGCCATGCGTCTCCTCGAATCGTTCGCCCGCAAGCTTGGGTTCGACGACGACTTCTTCGCGCAGCGGCATGACCCCGCATCGCCCGAATACCAGTCGACGTTACGCCTCCTGCACTACCTGCCAATGGCCGCGGCCGACCTGCAGCCAGGTGAGTGGCGCGCTGGGGCCCACACCGACTACGACTGTCTCACCCTGCTCCATCAACGTGCAGGGGAGTACGGCCTCCAGGTCTGCCCTGGCGCTGAAGCCGATGACCGTGACCCAGATGCACCGCTCGGTTGGACCGACGTCGAACCGGCTGCCGGCACCGTCACCTGCAACATCGGCGACATGTTGATGCGCTGGAGCGACGATCAGCTTCCGTCGACCTTGCACCGCGTCCGCATGCCCCGAGCGAACGAGATTGACGGTGAGTCACTCGATGCCCGCTACTCGATTGCCTACTTCGCTCAGGCCGATCGCGACGCCGTGATCGAGAGCCCGAGCGGTCGGCACGAACCGATTAGCGCAGCGGATTATCTCCAGCAGCGGATCGCTGCCAACTTCGCCAGTTGAATTCGCCAGTCACACTGACGCCTGATTTCGAGCTGTCGCCCGAGTCGTTGACGCTCGGACGGCGGAGTGGTCGCTCGAGTCAAAGAAGCCGGTGCGTTCGACGAAGAGATTACTGGCCTGCGTGGTTTGGGTGATCGCATCGACGGCAAGGATGATCGCGGCAGCCGTGTATGACGAGTGTTCGTCGAACGGGAACAGGACGCGGCTTGATCCGCCAGCAGGTTCGCGTAGGTCGTGCACGATGCCGGTCCAGTAAGCACCTGGTGAGGCAGCGTCGTCGCTGTCGGTCAACGGCGCACCCGATGTCGAGGTGTTGCGGTGCGGGCGGATCCACTTCAGTAGGTCGGTCGCGGTCGACACGTCGCCCATCACGGCGCACGCCAGCGCACATTCAGCGGTTTCGGATGCAGTGATCCACGGTTCGTCCTCGACACAACGAACGCCGAGGCGATCGATCACGAAACGATCCCAGCCGCTCTCTATTCGGATTTTGGCAGCAGTGCCGGTGAGCGCACTGGTGAGCACCGGGTAGTACCAGTCCATTGCCCAACGCGTCTTCGGTTCGAAAGCGTCGGGCTTTGAGCGAATCACTTCGCACATCGTGGCGGCAGCCAGGCTCCACTCGGGCCGGGGCGAACCGATGGCCTCGCCGAGGTGAGCGCCGCATCGTAAAGCATGCTGGATGCTGGCGGTACCGGTCAACAGTGCGTAGTCCCACGGCTTGCCGTCGGGCTCGACTGCCCAGAGCGGTATGCCATCGTCGCGACGAAGGCTGAGGACGAAGTCGAGGGCCCGCTCGACGGTTGGCCACATGTTCTCGGCGAACCCGCGGTCCCAGGTGCTACGCCAGTGATGCCACACACCAGTGGCGATGTACGCGCACACGTTGGTGTCGAGCTTGGCGTCTTCGATCGACCCGTCTGGGCGGTAGTAGTTGTGCCAACTGCCGTCGGGGCGCTGGATGTCGGCGAGCCACTCGTAGGCGCGTTCGGCTTCTTTGTGGAGCCCGGCGATATCGAGGGCCATGGCGGACTCGATGTGGTTCCACGGGTCGCTGTGGCCGCCAGGGAACCACTGAATCATTCCGTTTGGCAGCTGCAGCGACGCGAGTTGGTCGGCAGTTTCACGAATCTCGTCGGCAGTGATGACGCCCTCGAGCGAAGGAATGGTGCTCATGAAATGCTCGCTGGCTTGTGCCCGTACAGCACGATGCTCTTGCCGAGTACGGGCGAGAGCACCTTCTCGGCAATTTTCGTCGAGGTGGGCTGCGTCATGATGTCCCACTCGAGGAATTTGCGGTACTTCGCGACCATCGGATGCTCGTTGTTGGTCGGGCCAACCGCACATTTCAGCCACCAGTACGGCGAGTGCAATGCATGGGCGCGATGCGTGCCCCGCGGATCAAGACCGGCGGTGATCAGTTTTGCCTTCAACTCAGTGGCGGAGTAGATCCGTACGTGGCCGCCGACGCTGATTGGAGCGTGGTATTCCTTGCTCAGCATCCAGTTGATCTTCTCGGGCAACCAGGCAGGGACTGTCGCTGCAAACATGCCGCCGGGCTTCAGGACGCGAACCATCTCGGATATCGCTGCCACGTCGTCTTGAATGTGCTCGAGCACTTCGGAGGTGATGACGACGTCGAAAGCGCCGTCGTCGAACGGCAGCTTCGTGGCATCGCCGCGCAGCACGCCCTTGAAGCGGTCGATGTCGATTTCGCCGGCATCGACCATGGCGCCGAGGATGGCGCGTGTCTGCACCACTTCGTCTTCGGCGTAGTCGAGTGCCACCACATCGGCACCGCGTCGTGCGCACTCGAAGACGTGACGGCCGAAACCGGCGCCGACGTCGAGGACTTTGTTGCCGGGCACAAGGCCGAGCTTGTCGAATTTGATCGTCAACATGTGAAAGGGGTCGTCCTGTGATCCGGTTCGATCAAATTCGGCCGTTGCGCTTGAGCTTGGCGATGTTGGCCGGCATCGCGAGTACCTCGCGGTACTGCTCGACGGTCTGCTCGGCGCACAGACGCCAGGTCCACCGTTCGAGTACACGCTGACGGCCAGCCTCGCCGATACGGGCTCGGGCCTCGGGGTTATCGAGGCCACGCTTGAGTGCGTCGACGAGGCTGTCGACATCGCCAGCCTTGCAGGCGAAGACTGTTTCGCCGTCGGTGCCGGTCACTTCTGGAAGTGCGCCGCCGTCGGTGGCGACGAGTGGTGTGCCGGAGCACATCGCCTCGATCGCGGGGAGCGAGAAACCTTCGTACAGTGATGGGACAACGGCGAGTTCGGCCTCGGAATACAGCTCGACGATTCGTTCGTCGGTCACGCCCGACACGAACTCGATGTGTGGCTTCAGGCCGAGAGATTCGATGAGGTCCATCGAGTGGCCAGGACGGGGCTTGCCGATGATGGTCAGGGTGATCTCGCGCTCGGTGCGCAGCTTGGCCATGGCCTCGAGGAGGTACGGCAAGCCCTTGAGCGCCACGTCAGCCGATGCCGTGGTGATCAGGTGGTTCGGGCGACGGGCGACACCCTCGAGCGGCTTGAACAGATCGGGGTCGACGCCCACCGGCACCAACCGCATGCGGTCTGTACTCACACCCATGTCGGTGTGGATGTCGTCGATCGAGTTCTGGCTGACCACGACGATGCGCGGCAGCTTCGACGCGACCTTGCCTTGCATCTTTACGAACGAATACCAACGGCCGACCGACCATCGCTTGTAGCGACTCTTCGCGTGCTCCATCTCGAGCTTGCGATCCTTGGTGATGGGGTGGTGCAGCGTGACGATCGTGGGGATCTTCTCTTCGATCTTCAGGATCCCGTAGCCGAGGCACTGGTTGTCGTGGACCAGGTCGAACTCTGCGGCACGGGGGAGCAGGTTGCGTTTGGCCCGCGAGCTGAAGGCCATCGGCTCGGGGAAGACGCCGGTGAGGTATTGCGCCATCTCGAGCAGATCGTCACGGTTCTTGATCTCCCAGAATCCGGGAACGCGGCCCGGGTAGTGATCGTTGAACGTGTCGAGGCTGGGGAGCTTGGTGAGCGGCACGCGCTCGTCGAGCACCGGATAGGGCTGGCCGCCAAGCACTTCGATCGTGTGGCCGAGATCGGCCAATGCCTTCGTGAGGTGACGGGTATAGACGCCCTGCCCCCCGACGTGCGGCTTACCTCGGTATGTGAGGTAGGCGAGTTTCAGGGGCTCGCTCGGGTCCAGGAGCCGGTGGTTTCCCGCCGATGACATTCAGTGGACGTTATCGGCGCCTTGTTACCGTCCGGTAACGGAGCGACCCGAAGTGACAACTGCGGTCGCCGCCCGACGTGTGCCCGGTCAGCAACTTGTTGCCCCTGCGTGGGCCGGGGATGACCAGTTGATTGTCATGCTCCGTCGCAGCGGACGGCGAGCTGTGACGAGCCGCGGTCGCACATTGAAGGCGTCAGGCGGACCCGATTGGGCCTCGACGCACGTTGCGTGAAGAGGCCCGTCAAACACCACCCAGTGATCGCAATCTGAACGCAGCGTGATGTCAGGGTGGGTCGGCTGATCGTAGTGCAGCGTGACCGGGGCGGTGTTGATGAAACAGTCGTCCCATGGGCTATCCGACGGTGCGACGAGCCGCCCGGTCGGTAGGCCGAGCGAATCGCGTTCGTACATGGCATCAGGGTGGAAGGTCAGCCGATCGGGCTTGTTCCACCACGGGTGCCAGCCGACCTCGGCGGGGACTGGGGCTCCATCAGGGCCAACGCTGACCGACAGTTCGCACCGAATCTGGCCGTCGAAGACCTCGAGGCGCTGGCGTGCGATGCCGCCGAGCACCCAGCCAGAATGTGGCTGATCGAGCGGTGCACTCAGCTCGACCGAGGTTGCGGTCTGTTCGACGACGGTCCACGCCCGTGACATGACCGTTCCGTGCATCGCGTGCTGGCGACCTGGTGCGCCGTTGCCGCTGTCGTCTTGGTTGAGCTGCAGTTCGTGGTCGACGCCGAAGAACGTGAAGCGGCCGTCCCTGACCCTCCCGGCCCAGGGCGCCATTGGATAGGAGCCCCACGTGACCGATGTCGAGTCGCGACTTTCGATCGCGGGTGATGGGATTAACAGTTGGATGCCATCGAGGTCGATCTGCACGATCCGGCCGCCATTCGTGGCATCGATGGTCACGGTGGCGGTGCCACGAATGCCGGACAGCGTGAGCTCGATATCGTCGTTCACCCGCATGAATCTACGGTGGCGATGCCAAGCTGTGGCGATGCGAGGACTAGTACAACGTGTCGGTCGGGCCGAGGTGCGAAGCCGCACGTCAGCTGATGACCCGTTTGAGTTGGCAGGGGCGATTGGGCCTGGTTTGTGTGTCTTCGTCGGGGTGACTCATGACGACACGCCTGATCACGCTGACCGTCTTGCCGCCAAGCTCTGGGGCCTTCGGATCCTCGACGACAGAGACGGTGTGATGAACCGTTCGCTGTCTGATACTGCGGCGGCCAGGCAATCGGCCGAGGTGCTCGTTGTCAGCCAGTTCACGTTGTACGGCGATGCCCGCAAAGGTCGACGGCCAAGTTGGATCGGTGCAGCACGACCAGAACATGCCGAACCGTTGGTCGATCGCTTGGTCGCTCAACTCCGGGAGGCAGGCGCCACCGTCGAGACAGGGATCTTCCAAACCGAAATGGAAGTCGACCTGACCAACGACGGCCCCGTCACCCTGATGCTCGAAATTTGAGCGGCAGTGCTGTTTGAGTGGCAGTGCTGTTTGAGAGGAAAGGTGAGAGGCCAACGGCAAACAGGTCGGCGGAGCCGGCCATCACGGTCACGGCGAGGCCTGCGGTCGCCGGCAGGATCTGCTCACCGAAGAATCGGGCGTTGACGATCTTGCCCTCGTAGAAGGCGCGGTCGGCGTGACCGAGTTCGTTGGCATCGAGGTGTGCCTTGGCAGCAAGCAACGCCTTGCCGCACAGCGCGCCGGCCAAAGTGGTACCGAGGAGGCGGGTGTACGGCGTTGCCCCGCCAAGCTTGTCCAAGACCGAGTCGGCACTGTTCAGCCAGTCACTGGCACGACGGGCGTCGCCGAAGCTTGCACTGAGCTGTGCGGCGAACGTGGATGTCGATGGGTCAGCTGCGAGGCGTGAAATCGTGTCGTCGAAGCTGTCGAGGAATGTGTTGACGGTCGAACCGGCGTCGCCGCCGAGCTTGCGCATCACGAGGTCTTGCCCCTGGATGCCGTTCGTGCCCTCGTAGATTGCTGCGATCCGGATGTCACGCATGTACTGCGACGCCCCGGTCTCTTCGACGTAGCCCATACCGCCAAAGATCTGCAGTGCCATCGACGTCAGCTCGTTGCCGACGTCGGCACCGATCGACTTCGACATGGGAATCAACAACGCGGCAAGGCGCGTCGACCATTCAGCGACCTCGGTATCGGTAGATCGCGAGCGATCGAGCATGGCGCCGTTGAAGTACATCAGATAACGCATCGCATCGATCCAGGCGCGCTGGGTCATCAACATGCGTCGCACGTCCGGGTGCTCGATGATCGGGCTCTGCACGCCGCGCTCTGCGCCAGGGGCGGTGCCCTGGAGACGTTCGCGGGCGTAGGTGAGGCTGTGCTGGTAGGCCATCTCGGCCATCGACAGGCCCTGGAGGCCGACCGAGAGACGGGCGTTGTTCATCATCGTGAACATGTTGGCCATGCCGGTGAACTCGTCGCCGACGAGCCAGCCGATGGCACCGTTTTCATCGACGTTATGCTTCTCGCCGAAGCTCAGCACGCAAGTGGGGGAGCCGTGGATACCGAGCTTGTGCTCGATTGATACCACTTCGACGTCGTTGCGCTCGCCGAGGGTGCCATCGTCGTTGGGCAGGTACTTCGGCACGAGGAACATCGAGATACCTCGGGTGCCTGGCTTGGCATCGGGGGTGCGGGCGAGGACGAGGTGGATGATGTTGTCGGTGAGATCCTGCTCGCCGTGGGTGATCCAGATCTTCGTTCCGGTGATGGCATACGACCCGTCGCCCCGGTCAGTCGGGACGGCCTTGGTGGCGACGGCACCAACGTCTGATCCGGCCTGCGGCTCCGACAAGTTCATTGTGCCCGACCATTCGCCGGTCAACATCTTGGGCAGGTAGGTCGACTTCAACTCTGACGAACCGTGGTGCTGGAGCGCGTCGATCGAACCCTGGGTCAGCAGGTTGCACAGCGAAAGGGCCATGTTGCCCGACGTGAACATTTCCTGCACTGCGAGGGCGATGAGCCAAGGAAAGCCGCCGCCGCCGTAGTCAGGCTCAAACGGGATGGCATTGAAGCCGGAGTCGACGAGCTTTGAGTACGCGTCGCGGAAGGAGTCTGGCGTGGTGACGTACGCCCAGTCGTCGGACTCGTCGTTGCCGGCGTGCCACTGCGCGCCGATTTGATCGCCGTCGACGTTCGTCGGTGCGATGACCTCGGCAGCGAAGCGACCGACCTCGTCGAGCACGGCGAACACCATGTCGGTCTCGACGTGTTTGAAGTCGTCTTGTTCCAGCAACCCGGGCAGGTCGCAGACGTCTTCGAGTACGAAGCGGATGTCGGTCAATGGCGGGACGTATTCCGTCATCACCCCATTGGATCAGGGCGCTGCGCTGGTCACAACGCCGGGGCACCCCGGGCCTCAGCTGGTGCCCCGGTCCATGTCAGGTCGGGAAGCCTGGGACACCGTCGTCGAGTTGTACGCCTGCGCTGTTCAGGAAGCCCGATACGAGACGGTAGAAACCTGCGACAACGAGTAGTTCCACCAGTTCGGGCTCAGTCCACCGGGTCGACAGCAACTCCCATGTCTCGTCGGAAACGCAATCGTGCTCTGCCAACTCGTCGGCCAATGTCAGGAGCGCTCGGTCATCACTGGACCAAGCGTGCTCGTCCGGGTCCTGTGTGATGGCGGCGATCTCGGCGTCGCTCAGGCCGACCCGCTGACCGATGACGGTGTGCTGACCGAACTCGTACACGGCTTGGGCTTTCCAGCCGATCCGGAGGATGACAATCTCGCGCTCTCGGGGTGGCAGCAGCCCCTTGTTCAGCAAGAACCCGCCGAGGAGGTTGAACCGTTTGAGCAGTTTGGGGTGCCGGCCGAGGGCGCCGAAGATGTTGAGCGGGCTACCGTCGTGGGTGAGCGCGCCCTCGAGAATGGCCGTGAGTTCGGGGTCGACGTCGGGAGCACCGAGGTCGACGGGGGTGATGCGCGGCGTGGTCGGGCGATCGATCATCCCTCCATCATGGAGAACCTGGCCGACCGGGAGCGGATCGCAGCGATCCGCAGCTTCAGGTTGTTGCTTCGTCTGGCGCCACGTCGGACTGTTTGTGGAACTCGTCGTCGGTGCGGCGGCTGAACACCACCACTGCCGCGAAGACGAGCCCGAACATCCAGATGAACGGGCCGTCACCGAGGCTGACGTACCAGGTGTTCCCTGTGCGGAGATCGACGGTGGCGTAGATGACGCGCTGTTCGCTGACCGATGTGCGCTGCAATACGTCGCCGTTGGCGTTGATGATCGCGGTGAAGCCCGTTGGCGCCGCCTGGACGACCCAGCGACCGGTTTCGATCGCCCGCAGACGGCTGGAGGCGACCTGCTGGGTCTGCACGATGGTGCCGCTGTAACTGGCGCCGTTCGTGGGGTTGAGGATGACGGTCGCCCCGTCGGTCACGCCTTCGCGGGCCCGTCCGCCGAAGAAGACCTCCCACGAGATGACGGTGGCCATACGCACGCTGTCGCGCTCGGCCGTCGCCGGCAGGTCGAGATAGGCGCGTTCGGTCCCGGCGACGGCTTCGCCGACGACATCAACCGCACTCGTGATCTTCTCGAGCGAGCCGCGGAGTGGGACATATTCGCCGAACGGCACGCGGCGAACCTTGTCGTAGCGGCTGCCGAGCTCACCGTTGGGCAAGACCATAATGTGTGCATTTGTGTAACGGCTCTGGCCGGCAGTGGTGGGGGCGTCTTCGGTGACGCCGACAGCAATCGGGGCACCCAGCCGGGCGGCCTCCGCAGCGAGCTGGTTACGGATGTCCGAATTTGAGAAGTCTTCGAAGATCTCGGTTGCCCGCCGATCGTTGACGTCGATCGTGTTCTCCGGCCAGAGGACGAGGTCGAGGTCGAGGTCGGTGGGGATCGTGGCAGTGGCATCGAGGTGTCGCTGGGTCACCAGTGACGACGGGACTTCGAGAGCCGACGTGCCCTGTTCACCGCCACCCTGGACCGCGGCCACATCGAGTGTGACGCCTGATGACCGGCCGGATGGCGCAATCAGCGACAGCGCGATCACGATCACTACACCGGCACGGCCGAGCAGGTTTGGCAGCACGGACCGGTCTCGTGCGACAAAGGCGGCGGGTAGGTTCCAGACCGCCGCCCGCCGATCGGCAAGCGCGAAACCGAGCTGGAACACGACCCATGTAATGAGGATCACTCCGCCAACACGTGCAATGCCAGACAGCGGCCCGGCGACCTGGGAGATACCGAGCGTTGCCAATGGAGCGCCGCCGAACGGAAATGAAAAACGCAGTGCCTCGACCAGTGTGTGGGCGGCCGGTCGGGCAATGACCCGCCAAGGGCCCGTGGGTGCTGCCATTGCCGCGATCGCGTGAAACGAGCCGAAGATCAGGCCTGCTGCGAGATAGCCGGGAAGAGTGAGCTGGACCATCCACCCCATGCCGAGGTACATCCAGCTGGCACCGAAAAACGCGCCAAGCCGGAGTCGCTCGCGACGAGTCGGTGTTGCTCCGAGGCTGATGTCGAAGAGCGTCACGCCGACGATCGCCAGCGGCCAGAAACCCCAGGGCGGAAGAGAAAAAGCGGTCAGCGCTCCGGCACCGAGCGCCAGTACTGGTTGGGCGAGCCGAACGTGCAGGCGGCGAGGCGCACTGTCGTCACACGGGGCGACACCAGGAATGTCAGGGCTCGTCACGGCGACAACTCAACACTGTGCGGGCGGGAACACCAAATCGCTCGAGATCGCGAAGCAGCGCAAGTACTCGGAGAGCTCGAGGTTGGCGACGATCCGAGGCGCCGGCGCGGAGCACGGCAAAATGACGGGAGCGAATTGCTACTCACGAGCGGACATCTCAATGCATCATCACAGAGAACGAACGAACTGTGCACTCTGTTTCGCGATTGTTCGCCCATCTCGGATGCAGGCCGGGACGCCGATGCCTCGATAGCTGGCGCCGGCGAGGAAGATCCCCGCAGGAAGCGTGGCCTCGATGTCATCGACCCAACGTCGGTGGTGGGGTCGGTACTGAGCAAATGCGCCGGGCCAGCGAGAAACCCTGACCTGGTGTGGGGTGAACCGCACGCCGAGATGCAACTGGAGATCATCGAGAACTCGGGCGATGATGTCCTCATCGCTTAGATGTAGCACCGGCTTGCCGTCGCGGCCGAGCGACACGCGGAGGATCTGGCCGCCAGCGGGTGGGGCCCAGTGCGCCCACTTCTGGGTGCCGAACGAGACGGCGGTCACCGCCCGTTGCATCGGCTTCGGGATGAGATAACCGCTCCGACCGGCGAGCCGATCGGGCCACTCGTTGGCGTCGATGTGGAGTGTGACAAGGACAACATCGGCAGTCTCCGCGTCAGCCAACCCCTGAGCCGCAACCGGGGCCGCAGCGCCGAGTGTTGAAGCTGCTGCACCAGCGGGAGCAGCCACGATGACTGCATCGAACCGTTGACCGTCGAGCTCCCAGCCGTCGTCCGAGCCGACCCCCCGGATCGTGCCGACCGGGCTGCTCAGGCGGAGGTCGAGTCCGGCGGCAACGGCGTGGTCGGCTGTCGCTGTCGCTAAGGCTCCGACCCCAGATGCCGGGCTCGCGAAGATGGGGCTGGCCGAAGCGGAGGCTGTTCCGGCACCTCGTGTGCGACGTGCTGCGAGCAAAGCCGACCGATGGCCGCAAGCCAGGGCATGGAGCTGCGGAACCTCGGCGAGGCTGAACCGATCGGTGTCGGTGGCGTAGATGCTGCCGACGAGAGCATCGACCAGACGCTCGTGCACTTCTGCACCGAATCGTCCGCGAACGTATCGACCGACTGAGTCATGTGCGAGTGACTGGCGCGGCAGTATCGGCTCGAGGGCCGCACGGAGTTTGCCTCGCCAGCTGATCAATCCTGTCCGTGCGAGCGGGCCCAGCTGTCCTGGCACGCCGAGGAGGAGCCCGTCCGGAATGGGGTGCAGCTGGCCATACCAGACCGCAGCGCCTGCGGCCTCGGGGTGGACGAGTGAATCGACAAGGCCGACAGCGGCTGCCAGATCTGTAGCGTCGGGGACGCGAGCCAGAAATGCGTCGGCGCTCTCGTCAACATGCGCCAGACCGGCGAACGGCGATGCGATGAGCTTGCCACCGACGCGGTCGGAGCTTTCGAAGAGGGTGACAGCGATGTCGCCCTCGCGAGTGAGCTGTTCGGCGGCGGCGAGCCCGGCAATGCCGGCACCGACGATGGCAACCGACCGCGAGCTCATATGAACAGCGTATTGCTGAAGCTGTCATGGAGTCGTTGTCCCAATGTCCGATTCCCCTCGGGTCAAAAGTGGGCATGGGCGTCCGAAGCCCTTTCCGATTTTCATTCGGTCAGAAAATGCCACTTCGTCGAGCTGGTCCTAGATTGCCCAGAATGATTCCTGCGTTCGGGCCCGACACGGCTTTGCTGTTGATCGACGTGCAGGTCGGCGTCGACGTGCTCGACCACTGGGGTGGGCTAACTGGTCGCCGCAATAACCCGGAGGCCGAGCAGGTGATGTTGGCGCTTCTCGATTCGTGGCGCACCGCCGGACGGCAGGTCGCCTGGACTCGGCACGACTCGCGCGAGGAAGCTTCCCCGCTGAAGTTTTCCCTGCCGACCGGAGCTCAGAAGCCCGGGTTTGAGATCCGTGATGGTGAGATCGTTGTCGAGAAAGACGTCAACAGCGGCTTCATCGGCACCTCGCTCGAAGTCGATCTTCGGCGACGGGGAATCAACCGACTGGTCATCGTCGGCTTCTTCACGAACTTCTGCGTCGAGACCACCACACGGATGGCAGGGAACCTCGGCTTCGACACGTACCTCGTCCACGACGGGTGTGCGACGACCAATCGGGTGGGCCTCGACGGCACCGATCACGATGCGCAACTCGTGCACGACATGACCATTGCGAACCTGCACGGCGAGTTCTGCACCGCAGTCACTGGCAACAACGCACAGGGGTTGCTGACCGGCGACGCCGACGAAATCGAACGGGTACAAGGCAATGAATGACATGAACGACCAGGCAACGAACGTCGGCGTTTCGTCGTCGTCGAGCACGCTGCGGCGTGTCGGTATGAGGCGTCCCAAGGCGATCCTCGTCGCAGACCACGAGCGCTGGCACTACACGAAGCCACTCGACCCCGATGCGCTCGTCGGGCAGTACGAGGTGTTTGCTCGACTCGTCGCCGACAGCGGTGCGCAGATCGAGTGGCTGCCGGAGATCGACGACGACCTGGCCGACTCGATCTTTACGTACGACCCGTCGTTCGTCGTGCCCGGGGGAGCGGTGATTCTGCGACCAGGCAAGCCCCTGCGCGCCAGCGAGGCCGGCCTGCATGAGCAGTTCTACGGATCGATCGGAGTACCGGTGCTCGGTCGCATCGAGGCACCCGGAACGTTCGAAGGCGGCGACAGTTTTTGGCTCGACAACACGACCCTTGCCGTGGGCCGCGGCTTTCGTACGAACCAGTCGGGCATCGACCAGATGGCCGACATCCTGGCTCCGGTCGGCGTCGGGCTCGAGGTCTACGACCTGGCGTACCACCTGGGTCCCGAGGCATGCCTCCACCTGATGTCGGTCGTCAGCTCGCTCGACCGCGACTTGGCGCTCGTGCACACGCCGTTGTTGCCAACAGCGCTGTATCAGCGGATGATCGAGATGGGTTACACCCTGCTCGAAGCACCTGCCGTCGAGTTTGAGGCCAGCCTCGGGCTGAACTTGAACGTGCTCGCGGTGGCGCCGCGGCATGTGATCGCGGTTGACGGCTTCCCGGGCACGCTGCGGTTGATGCGCGACGCCGGCTGTGAAGTACAGACCTTCGTCGCCGACGAACTCTGCATCCCCTGCGAAGGTGGCCCCACCTGCCTGACCCGGCCCATCTTGCGCGACTAGCTGTACTCGGCCGGGACGTTGGTGAAGCGCTGGGCGAGAGAGTTACGAAAGGGGCCTGACCCCATACGCAACTCTTGAGCGCGCGGTGCGTTCGTGAACGAGGTCGACGACGGCTTGCAGGACGCCGGGGTCGGAGTGCTCGTGAACCCCGTGGCCGAGATTGAAGATGTGGCCGGGGTGGCCGGCGTTGTCTGCGACCACTGCTTCTACACCGAGCAGCGCAGCCTCGGTTCCGGCCAACACGAGGGAGGGGTCGAGGTTGCCCTGCACGACGAGGTCGTCGCCCATGCGGGCCCGTGCATCGGTGATCGTGGTGCGCCAGTCGAGGCCGAGCACTTGGTTGCCGACGGTGTTCATCGACTCAAGGAGATGGTCGCAGCCGATTCCGAAGTGGATGCCGGCGACATCGGGGTGGCGCTCGATGAGTTCGGTGAAGACACGCTGTGAGTGGGGGAGCACGAAGTGCTCGTAGTCGGACTTGCTGAGTGAGCCGGCCCACGAGTCGAAAAGCTGGAAGGCGCGGGCACCATGTTCGAGTTGTGCGTCGATGAAGGTAATGGCGCTCGTTGCGAGCCGTTCCATCACGTCGCCGAACAACACCGGGTCGGTGTGCATCATGGCCTTGGTGTAGCGGTAGTCCTTCGACGGCCGACCTTCGATGAGATAACTACCGACGGTGAACGGCGCGCCTGCGAATGCCAGCAGCGGAACGTCGCTCGGGAGTTCTTTGACCAATAGGTCGACCGTATCGATCACATAGCTGATGTCGTCGTAGTCGAGCGGGCGGAGCCGGTCGAGGTCAGAGCGGCTACGGAACGGTTGCTCGGCCACCGGCCCGAGGCCTGGTTGGACGTCGATGCCAAAACCGACGGCATGTGGGGGGACCACGATGTCGCTGTACAGCACGGCAGCGTCGACGCCATAGCGCTTGACCGGCTGGAGGGTGATCTCCGTTGACAGCTCGGGCTGCTTGATCGCATGCAAGATCGACCCTTCCCCGCGCACCTCGTGGTACTCGGGAAGCGAGCGCCCAGCCTGGCGCATAAACCACACCGGGGTGTGCCGGGCCTGTTCGCCTTTGGCCGCTGCCAAGAAAGGTGCCTGTTCAGTCATGCCGTGGCGAGGGTATCGCGGCGGTAGCCACAGCCGCCGGAGGCGGCTTCGCCCGAATCCGTCGGTAGCATTGTGCGACGAATTATGACGCACCTGCATCCTGACATCGCTGACGAGCAGGCGTACATCGAGCACGCCTACGACTGTCTCGAAACTAGCCGCAAGGCGGCATTCCGTATTCGCACCCTCAACGAGGCGAGCATGGGTGGCACCTTCCAGGCTCGCTTCGAACGCAACGCATTCGATGCACAACTCGTGCGTCGGCTCGAAGAACTCGAACTCGGCGCTGCTTCGCTCGTCTTCGGGAGGATCGACCGGTACACCGAGTCCTCCGATCAGACCGAGGCGTTCCACATCGGCCGTCTCGCTATCGCTGACGAGGACCGCGAACCGGTTGTGGTCGACTGGCGTGCGCCGGTCTCCGAGCCCTTCTATCGGGCGACCGGCCGTGACTCGATGGGTCTTGCTCGGCGTCGTCACTTCATCGTCGAGAGCAAGAACCTGCTGGGCATCGAAGACGAACTCTTCGGTGAGGGGCACCTCGGCCTCGGCCATGATGATGGTCTGGCTGATACCGAGGGCAGTGGTGTCGTGCGCGCCAGCGACACAGGCATTCGAGGCCACTCGACGCTGCTCGCTGCACTTGAGAAGGGTCGCACGGGCACACTCGGCGACATCGTCGCCACTATTCAGGGCGAGCAAGACGAGATCATCCGTTCACCGCAGCACGGCGTTCTCGTCGTGCAGGGTGGCCCCGGCACCGGCAAGACTGTTGTTGCGCTGCACCGTGCGGCGTACCTTCTGTACACGCACCGATTCCCCCTCGAAGACCAGGGTGTTCTGGTGATCGGGCCGAACCGTGTGTTTCTGCGCTACATCGAACGCGTGTTGCCGTCGCTCGGCGAGGCCGGTGTCAAGCAAGCCGTGCTGGCTGACCTGATTCCGGGTGTCCAGTTCCGCCGGGCCGACGAGCCGGGTGACAGCCGCGAGGCCGCCAAGCTCAAAGGCGAAGATCGCATGAGTGACCTCGTCGACAATGCGATCGCCGATCGGAAACGAGCGTTGCGTGCCGATCTCGAGCTGCCGTTCCGTGCCGGTTACGTTCGGATTAAGGCGAGCGAAACAGCACGCATTGTCAAGAATGCACGCCGTCGGTTCAAGCGTCACAATGCCGGTCGCCGTGCTGTCGAGAGCGAGTTCTGGACGGCACTTGCTGATTCGTACCGTGACCCCGAGATCAGCCCGCGTGACGTCAAAGATGCGCTGCGGGGTACCTCTGAAGCTCGTCGGGCGCTCGACAGTATGTGGCCGATCCTGACGCCGGCACAGCTGCTGCACGATCTGTTCGGTTCGCAGGGGCTCCTCAAACTCGCTTCGCGCGGCGTGATGACCGAGGCCGAAGCTCTGTCGTTGTACCGCCCTCGTTCGGCGTCGGTGGATGACGTCCGATGGACTGCGGCCGACGTGGCGATCCTCGACGACGCTCGCGATGTGCTTGGGCCGAAGACAGGCAAGGGCGGCAAGGTCGATGAGCTCGACGAGATCCGTACCTACGGTCACATTTTGATCGACGAGGTGCAAGACCTCACGCCGATGCAGTTGAAGATGGCGACTCGCCGGTCACTCAACGGCGCCATGACGATCGTTGGCGACCTTGCGCAGGCCACTGGCCCGCTCGCACCTGACGAGTGGGACGACGTGCTGCGGTACCTGCCCGATCGCAGGCCTGCACGGGTGATCGGGCTGTCGGTCGGTTACCGCATCCCCGGCCAGATCATGGAACTTGCGAACCGTGTGATGGCGGTCGCCACTCCGTCGCTTCGGGCCCCCGATTCGGTGCGGCTCGGTGACGTGCCGCCGAGCATCGTCCGGGCCCCGTCGATCGAACTGCTGGGCAAGACTGTTGCGACCGAAGTGCAGGCCTTAGCCGACGCGATTCCGGGCGCCAGCATCGGCGTCGTGGCACCCGACTGGATGATTGACGAGCTGTCCGAGGCGCTCATTGCTGCCGGGATCGATCACGGCACTGCCACACGAACCGGCCTCGACTCGGGCGTTACGCTCGTGCCGGTCAGCGTCGTCAAGGGTCTGGAACTCGACGGCGTGGTCGTCGTCGAACCGGCAGGGATCGTCGACAGCATTGAGCATGGCCTCCGTGCTCTATATGTCGCATTGACCCGTAGTACACAGCGACTCACCGTGGTGCACGCCGCCGACCTCCCTGACGCCATCGCCGCTCACCAGTAGGGTCGGCGGTGTGGGTATGACCGGATTCGGGTACGGCGAGTTTGGTGCGTGGTACGACGCGTACCGTTCCGAGGTGCTCGAGCCGACGCTCGAGGTCGCAATGGAAGCGCTCGAACATCAACTGGTCGAGCAGCTCACCGATCGAGACGTGGCTCGTCTCCGCAGTATCGGCGGCCGGGTCAAGTCGAAGCGGCGCACTTGGCGCAAACTCCGCCAACCGAGGTACCAAGACCAGATCAATTCAGTCGATGACATCCCGGCCGTGATCGACGATCTCGTGGGCCTGCGGGTCACGTGCACCAACCTCCGCGACCTCGACATGGTGCAGGTTGCGCTCGACGGATTGCCGAAACGGCCGAGCACCAAACAGCCGCTGGCAATCGACGGGTCGTCCGAACGGGACTACGTCGAGTCGCCGAAGGAGTCGGGGTACCGCGGTTGGCACGTCAACCTCCGGCTGCTGCTCGAATCCACCTCGGTCACCTGTGAGCTGCAGGTCAGGACGCTGCTGCAAGACAGTTGGGGCGAGCTGACTCACGAAGACTCCTACAGCAAGGCGGGCGAGTTGCCGCCGCTCGTCGAGATCCTGTCGAAGCGGATGGCCGACCTCTTGGCCACGCTCGATGACATCGCCGAAGACCTGCGGAGCGAACTCGACCGGATCGACGAGGCAGCCGTTGATGGCGCCGATGATCACCCTGACGAGAGCCACGTCGACGGGCGCGACCTGTCCGCGATCGAAGCCGATGCTGCTGAGCTACTCGCCGACCGGTGGCACACGCTCGACCGCCCGACGAAACTGTCCAGTCTTGCGTGGGAACTGCAGAAGGAGTTCGGCGCCGAGGTCAGCGACGACTGGTTCGGCCACCGCAGCTTTCAGCGGTTCCTTCGATTGGCGCTGCCCGCTGCCGAACTCAGCACCGGCCGGCAGGTGTACCTGCTACCGCCGACAGAACCCGCGGCTGTGCCAGACGCTGAGTCAACAGCTGCCGCACCAGAAATCGAAGCGCCGCGTGAGGCGGACGAACTGCGTCGAGCAGACCGTACTTTCCCGGTCATCGGTACCGCACAGTGGGTGAGGATCTACGAACAACTTGCCGATGCATGGCGGCTGCTCGGCGCTCGAACGCCGAGCACACGCATGATCAACGAACTGACCCGCAGCGCCCGCGACAGCGCCGCAGCAACCGGCGAACCTGTGTCTCGGCGGCACCTCGACCATGTCGCCAAGGTCGTCATGAGTAGCAACGGTGCGGGTGAACCACTTGATTCAGTAGCGATCGCCGATGTGTTCGCATCGGCGACGTTGCAGCGACTCGTCGATCTCCGAGTCATCGCCCAGTCGTCAACCAAACGCCGGAGCACAATCAGGGATTGGCTTGGCGCGTCAAACAACTGATTCGGTTCAACCGTCGCCGGTGAACTGGTCGACGAGGTCGGTCAGCAATTTGAACGCCTTGTCGGCGTCTGCTGGCCGCGTCCGCTCGACAGCAGTGCGTGCCATTTCGACGGTGGCGCCGATCCCATTGACGAGTTCGGGGCGCTCAGCAGCGATCTCGGAGCGGATGCGATCCCAGATCTGCACGATGGTCTCGAGTGCCTCGTCGTCGCCTTCGCTCTGCGCGACGAGTTCGCTGAGGCGACTCATCTCGATTGCCATTTGGGGAAGCAGATCGCTCGCCGAGCCGGTAAGCGGGAGAGTGGTCTCGGGCGTGTCGTTGTCGACGATGACGCCACCTTCGATCGGCTCGCCGCTCTCGAGTGCTGGCTCGGCACCAACGGGTACGTTCGTCACGTCGACCGTGGTGGGGCTGCCAGCGGAGGGTTCTGGAGTGTTGACGGTGGTGGCGCACGCGGTCAACATCGCTGCGCCGCCGAGGGCGGCAACAATCAGTCGGTTCACGCAGTGACCAGAATCCGTTCGCTGGCAAACGAACCGACGCCAATGTGTCGACCATCGATCTCGACGGTCAGCGTGCCGTCCGGTGATACTGCGGTGACGGTGCCGGTGTTGCCGGGCTGGATAGCCGATGCTTCGAGGAACTCGAGCAGGCCCGGTTCGAATTCGAGCTCTTCGGTGATGCGACGCACTGTGAACCCGTTGCCGAGCGCGATGTCAGAGAGCGGGCCTGAGTCGGGTGCGGCTTCGTAGGCGGATCCCGGGATCGGGTTGCCGTGCGGACACGTGGTGGGATCACCGAGGAGCTCGTTGATCGCCGATTCGACCGAGTCGCTGATGACGTGTTCCCAGCGGCCGGCTTCGTGGTGCGCTTCGGCCCATGACAGCTTCAAGATGTCGGTCAGGAATCGCTCGGCAAGACGGTGGCGACGGACCACCTGTTCGCCAAGGCGCATACCCGCATCCGTGAGCACGATTGCTTTGGCAGCGGTGATCAAGCCTTCTGCTTCAAGCCGCTTCATCATTTCGCTGACCGCTGGGCGGCTGACCTGCAACCGTTCGGCAATGCGCGCTTGGATGACGTCGAGGTCGTCTTCCTGCAGTTCGAAGATGCACTCGCAATACTCCTCGAACGCTGGATGATGTTCACCAGGACTGGGCATGACCATGAGTGTACCGAGGTCTCGGCGGGCAGTCTTGACGAGCCCATTGATCAGGCCGACTCGGGTCGATGCTGCTTTCGACCTTGGACCAGCTGGGGCTGTCGAGACGGGTTGATGGCCGACGTTTGCCGCTCTATCGCCTTGGGGCGAAAGGATGTGGTCAGAAGGCGACAACTGGGGTGATGACGAGGCGCAACCCCGCGTGCCCGTCAGCGCTGGATTCGGCGGAGCCAGCTCTCGGCGTAGCGAAGTCGACGGGCGAGCTGATCGTTGGTGGCGCTCGCGACGCGGGCCACTCCGGCCAGATTGTTCATCTCGCCCTGGACCCGAGCGTGGTTCCACCCGGTGATATCGACGAGCCGCTTGGCCACGTGCGCACTGCGTGTCCGGAGGTCGTCTTTGATCTCGGCGGCGCTCATCGACCCGTGCGGAACCAGGCCAGCGGTCGTTGGAATTTCGGGCAGATCGAGCCCGAGAGCCGGGTCATCCGCGAAGAACGGGTCGGGCGGGTTCGGCTCGTCGTCGTACGCGACCATGCCGAGGTCGGCAGGGGAGAAGTTCAGCTCGAAATCAATCCCATCGAGATGTTTGCCGTCTTCGCCGACCGTGTGCATCGTGATGTCGGTGACCGTGGATGCAACCACGGAGAACAACGACATCTGCTCCATGTCGCCGTCGTGGACCTGGTTCTCCAGGCCGCCGTCGGGCTGAAAGTCGTCGTCGTCGCCTTTGCCCGGCGGGCGCAGCACGTGGCGACGGGCCTCGGCAATGGTGAACGCGTGGGCGCGAAGGCGAGGGTCGTCCGGAATGTACACGTATGCCTTTTGGCTGGCCCGTCCGGCTTGCCAGCGGACGAAGCGACCGACCGCCTGGCGGAAGAACAGCTCGGTCGACGTCGTGGTAGCGAACACTCCGACGCGTAACCGGGGGATGTCAACGCCCTCCGAGACCATCCGGACCGACACGAGCCAGGGGCGATCGTTCTCGCTGAACTCAGCGATCTTCTTCGACGCCCCAGGGTCGTCACTGACCACGACGTCGGCCGGAACGCCGAAGCGGTCGCGCAGCAGAATGGCGATGTGCTGGGCATGCTCTTGGTCGGTCGCGATGACGAGGCCGCCAGCGTCGCGTTGCTCGGAGCGGATGATCCGGAGCTGGTCGTTCGCCTTCTTGAGCACAGCTGGCATCCACTCGCCTTCGAGGCTGAGTGCCGTACGCAAGCGCATTGATGACTGGTCTTTGGTCAACTCGTCCTGAAAGTTGGCCGACACGGTGTCGCCCGATGGTGACGTCCACTCCATCTCGCCGTCGACGCGCGGGAAATAGACGGGCCGGACCACGCCGCCGTCGCGGAGCGCGTCGGCGTAGCCGTACGTGTAGTCGGCGTGAGCGAGTTCGCCCTCGGCGGTGTTGTCGTAACGGATGAACGGGATCGGTGCAGCATCGCTTCGGAACGGCGTGCCCGACAGCGAGAGCCGCTTGTGCGCGTGGCCGAATGACTTACGGACCCCCTCGCCCCACGCCTTCTCGTGACCGGCGTGGTGGATCTCGTCGAGGATCACGAACGCTTCGGCCGAGAGCCCTGCCAATTTCTTCGCAGCGGCGCTCATCGCGACCTGTTGGTAGGTGGTGACGAGGCCGTGCATGTCACGAGCGAGCCCGTCGCCCGGTGACCAGTCCGGGTCGAGCTGGAGGCCCATCCGGTGCGCGGCTCGTGACCACTGCACCTTCAGATGGCTCGTTGGTGCGACGACGATCAGCAGGCGGTTCTGATCAGCCAACGCCGCTCGGGCACAGGCGAGTGCAAACGTCGTCTTTCCGGCGCCTGGTGTGGCGACCGCGAGGTAGTCGGGCCCCGTCGCGGCACGGAAGAGATCGAACGCGGCGCGCTGCCACGGGCGGAGGATGACGGTCGACATGAGCGGGTCCGAGTGTGTCGAATCAGGCTGCGCGCCGCAACTCCCCGGACCGAACGGGACATGAATTGGAACCCATGTGTATCTGGCGATTGTGTAGAGTCGTCAAGGTGACTGATCAGAGCTGAACTCATCGTCCGTTCGCTCTCCTGAAAGGCGCCGTATGGCTGCTTCGCTCGTCACCCGCTCCCTGACTCTCTTCCGTGGGCCGCTGATCGTCCTCGATCAGATTGACGTGACCCTCTCTCCGGGTGACCGCGTTGGGCTGATCGGCCCGAACGGTGTCGGTAAGTCGACGTTGTTGGCAGCGCTTGCCGGACGGATCGACATCGATGAGGGCCGAGTTGAGCGGATGCCCCGTACTTCCAACGTCGGATTACTCCCGCAAGAACCTGAGCGTTCTACCAGCGAGACTGTCCGTGAGTTCCTCGGCCGCCGAACAGGGGTGACCGAGGCGCAGACAACACTCGACGTCACGACTCAAGGCCTCGCCGAGGGAGCAGCTGGCGCGGACGATGCATACGCCGATGCGCTCGACCGCTGGCTGGCGCTGGGAGCAGCCGACTTCGAGGCCCGCGTGGGTGAAACCTGGGCGTCGCTCGGCCTCGACGAACGACTCCTCGAGCAGCCGACCGCCACGTTGTCGGGAGGTGAAGCGGCCCGGTCGTCGCTTGCATCGTTGCTGCTCTCGCGCTTCGACATCGTGCTGCTTGACGAACCGACCAATGACCTGGACATCGACGGCCTCGCTCGGCTTGAAGAATGGGTACTCGGCCTGGTTGCGCCGCTCATGGTGGTCAGCCACGACCGCACCTTCCTCGAACGGACTGTCACTGACGTCGTCGAGATCGACCACCACACCCACCAGGCGTCGTGGTTCGCAGGTGGATGGCAGGCGTTTATTGCCGAACGCGAATTGGCCAAGCAGCACGCGCGAGATGCATACGACGAGTTCGATGGCAAGCGACAGAACCTGTTGAACCGAGCGCAGCGCGAGCGCGAGTGGGCGTCGCAAGGGCAGTCGAAGGTCCGCAAGTCGGGAGAGACCGACAAGTTCATTACGAGCTTCAAGATGAATCAGACCGAGCAACTCGCCGGCAAGGCAGCGCGCACTGAGAAGGCGATCTCTCGGCTCGACTCCGTCGAAGAACCGCACGAGCGGTGGCAATTGCAACTCACGATCCCGACCGCTGAACGAAGCGGTGACGTGGTCGCCGAAGCTCGCAGTGCTGTTGTCGAACGTGGCGACTTTCGGCTCGGCCCGATCGACATGTCGATTGCCTACGGCGACCGGATCGCTCTCGTTGGCGCGAACGGAGCCGGCAAGACAACGCTGATCAACCTGCTCCTCGGACGTCTCGAACCATCGGCGGGTTCTGTGCACCTCGGCCCCAGCGTGCAGGTTGGCGAAATCGAGCAGGCCCGCTCGCACCTGCTTGGCGACGCCACACTCGTCCGAGCCTTTATGGACGCCGCTGCCGGTACTGCCTCGGCCGACACGGTTGCCGACACACGCACGCTGCTCGCGAAGTTCGGTCTCGGCGCCGAGCACGTCAACCGCCCGGTGGAATCGCTGTCGCCGGGGGAACGAACTCGTGCGTCGCTCGCCTTACTCATGGCCACCGGTGCCAATCTGTTGGTGTTGGACGAACCGACCAACCACCTCGATATCGAAGCGATCGAGCAGCTCGAACAAGCTCTCGACACCTTTTCCGGCACGGTGCTCCTCGTCACCCACGACCGGTCGCTCCTCGAACGAGTGCGCCTGACGAGGACATTTCGCCTTTTGGACGGTGCGATCACCATCGAGTCGTGATGGGCGAACAAGCCCTGATCTGCGCCCCGATTGGCTCCGGCAAGACGCTCTCGTCGTTCCTGGCGTCGATCGATCGGTTCACCATCTCGCCGCCACCTTCGACCATCACCCACGTGGCACTCGTTTCCGGGGTGATCGCGCGGTGGGCGGCGGCCGCTGCTACTTGGGCGAGACGGCGCGGAGGCCGGCCCAGGCGAGGGCACTGACTTCGGCGGCGATCTCGTCGGGGTCGAACTCGTCTCCCAATTCGACGAGCCGGCGGCTGGCACCTTCGGCGAGGCCGACGAGTGCGTGGGCCAACGTCTTGCGGTGCGACTCGTCGATGTCGACGGCGATCAACGGTGCAATGGCCTGTGCCGAGTCAGCGGTGATCTGACGAACCGCTTCATTGAATTCGTCGTCGCGGCGAGAGCCAGAGCCGAAGAGCAGACGGAAGCCGTCGTGGTCGTCGGCAACCCAGCGGAAGTAGGCCCGGAAGCCGAGTTCGGTCGTACTTTTGCCGTCGGTTGCTTCGGCGGTCGCTTTGGCGATGTTGTTCCGCAGCCGGTTGCCGACCTCAGCGATCAACGCTTGATACAGATCACGCTTGGAATCGAAGTGCTGATACAGCACCGGCTTCGTCACGCCGGCGGCATCGGCGACGTCGTTCATCGACGCACCGTGGAACCCGGCATTGGCAAAGACCTCGAGAGCAACGTCGAGGATCTGCTCGCGACGGGCAGGGGCAGAAAGGCGTTGGGACATGGGAGTTACCACATGGTAATCGGCAAGAAGGGCTCAGTGAAAGAGTTCAGAGACCGCGTTCGCGGTCGTCGCGGTCAGCAGCTTTCACGGCGTAGCCGAGAATGATCGATGGTGCGAGCAGAACGCAGCCGATCACCAGCGAGATGATCACCAGCGTTGCCATCACCGAGGTAAACCCGAAGGCGAACGCCATAAAGAACAGTGCCATAGCCAGGGCGACGAACAGATAGCCGACGCGGTTGGCGATCAAGGTCCACTTTGCGATCTTGGCGCGCTTGATGCGGACAGGATCAGTTGACGGGTCAATCGACGCGGCCGCTTGGGATTCAGGTTCAGTATTCGACATACAGTCCCACCATGCTACGAGTCGGCCGATACCAATTCATTCCGACGCCTCCGAATCGGGCGCAGCGATGACCGTACACATGGAGCGTGACGGTCGAGTCACGATCATCACGCTCGACCGGCCCGAACGGCGCAATGCCATCGATCATCCAACATTGCTTGAACTCCTCGCTATACAGACAGAGATCGCGGCGCGCGCTCCAAGTGAAACGCGAGCAGTGATCCTGACCGGGACAGCGCCGGCCTTCAGCGCGGGTGCCGACCTGAACGGCGTCGAAGAGGGCCAGTTCACCACGGACCTGCAAGCCGTGCTTCGAGGATTCGGTGCGCTCCCAGTGCCGGTGATCGCAGCGATCGACGGCCCGGCACTCGGTGCTGGCACGCAGTTGGTGATTGCTGCCGATCTCCGTATCGCCACGCCTTCGAGCCAACTCGGCATCCCGGCGGCGCGGCTCGGGATCTCGATTGATCACTGGACGATCCGACGTCTTGCGCAGGAGTTCTCGCCGTCGGTTGCACGAGCGATGCTCGTTGGCACCGAGAACTACGCAGCCGAGCGGTTGCACACGCTCGGAGGCATCCATCGCCTCGGCGACTTGTCCGACGCCAAGGAATGGGCGCAACGTCTCGCGCTGTTTGCACCCCTGACGGTTGTCGCCCACAAGCTCGGGTTGGAAACTCTCCGCGTTGAGCCAGACGAGGTGGCTGCGTTCGAAGTAGCCCGTCAAACAGCGTGGGCCAGCACAGATGCCGAGGAGGGCCGTGCGGCCTTCCTGGAAAAGCGTTCCGCCGACTTCACGGCCAGCTAACTCTTGACGTACCGATCCGTCGCGGAGTCACCGTGAATCTGTCATTCTCAAATCGCTGCGTTCTTGGGTTGAAAAGCGACAGTCCGACAGCCCCCATTAGCGTGGGAGCGAGCCCATGATGTCGCCGGCACCTTCTCCTTCTTCGGCACTGGTCGACGTGCCGGTCGTCGCACTCAACGACGTCGTTGCAGTCCTGGGTCAGTTTCCTGCACTCGCCGGCGCGTCCTTGACGGTCGAACGTGGTGAGATTGTGCTGCTGCGTGGCCCGAACGGCGCCGGCAAGACAACACTGCTCCGACTGTGCGCTGGGTTGCTTCCGGTCGAACGCGGCACCGCCACCATCCTCGGATTCGACCTGTCGACGCAGCGCGAGCTGGTTCGCCCGCATGTTGGCCTGCTCGGCCACCAGAACGGCCTGTACCTCGACTTGAGTGTCCGCGAGAACGTCAACTTCTGGGGGCGGACGGTCGGGGCATCCATCGACGAGATCCACGCGGCGATGGCGAGAATGGGCGTGGCAGAACGGCTTGCCGACATACCGTGTCGCAAGCTGTCAGCGGGTCAGAAGCGCCGTACTTCCCTGGCCTGCCTCGTAGCTCGACGGGCCCAGGTCTGGCTGCTCGACGAACCCCACGCAGGCCTCGACGCAACTGGCCGTGACGAACTTGACGCCACGCTCGCCCAGGCCGCCGCATCGGGCGCCACGATCCTGATGGCGAGTCACGAGCTCGAGCGGGCAGGCAACTTGGCCACTCGTTCGGTCGAAGTGATCGCCGGCCAGGTCACAGCACTCGGAGGTAAGAAATGAGTAGCTGGCGGGTCGCCCGCTTGATCGCGGCCAAAGATCTTCGAGTCGAGCGACGGAGCAAGATTGTCACCAACCAGGTGCTGCCGTTCGCAGGGATCACCATGGTCAGCTTTGCATTCGCGCTGGACAAGCAGAATGTGCTCGACACCGTTGCGCCTGGTCTGGTCTGGCTAGCAACGACGTTCAGCCTGCTGATCTTGGTGCAACGCTCGTTCTCGATCGAAACAGATGATGGTGCGCTCGACGCCATGCGCGTGGCCGGGATCGATGCGCGAGCGATTTTCCTCGGCAAGGCAATGGCGCTGGCGGTCCAACTTCTCGTGCTCGAAATATTGCTGCTGTTCGCTGCTGTCGTGTTGTACGGCGAATCGATTCAATCAAGCGGCGCAGTGCTGGCGTTTTTCGACACTCCGATCACGGTCGGTGGCGTGGAAGTGCTGCTCAGTGGAGAGTCGACCGGAGCGCAGAGCCCAGTACTTGCCGGTGTGCTCCTCGTCACGACTCTGATCTGTGCGACGTGCGGGCTCGCTGCGGTGGGTACCCTGTACGGAGGCCTTGCCGCAGGGTTCAAGGGCAGCGAAACACTTCTTCCGCTGCTCGCGCTTCCTGCGGTGGCGCCGGTCCTGATCGGAGCAACCAAAGCGGTCGAATCAGCGGTCGGTACCGCAGGTGCAGTGGTATCAGAAGGTTGGCAATGGGTCGGCCTGCTGGCGGTGTTCGCTGTCGCATTCGGTATCGGCGGAGCGCTGGCGTTCGGCCCCCTGATCGACGAATAGTCGGTCGACAACTCGAACGGCGAGCAATCGCCACACAGCCATGACCCAGCGAACGAACGACGGGCAAGAGATGACCACGATTGATCCAGCGAGAAGCGAGCTGCAAACGAGTGAACCGCCGTCGCCGTGTCGCTCGACTGGCACTCGTGCGACGCGTGTTGTCGGCGTTGCCTGTCTCGTAGCGATGGGATGGCTCATCGCGTTCGGCCTGGGCTTCTCGCCGGCCGACCGTGACCAGAAGGAATCGGTTCGCATCCTCTACGTGCACGTCCCGACGATCTGGCTGGCCTACCTTGCCTTCGTTGTCACCGCTGTCTCGTCGGGTGCGTATTTGTTCACCAAGAAGCAGTCGCTGGGTTGGGACCGCGTTGCAGGTGCAAGTGCCGAAATTGGCGTGGCGTTCGTGGCAGTCACGCTTGCTGTCGGCTCGATGTGGGGTCGCCTCACCTGGGGTGTCTTCTGGCAGTGGGATGCACGGCTCACCACCACTGCGCTGCTGTTTGTCACCTACATCGGCTATCTCGCCGTGCGACGGCTCGGCGGGAGTCACCAGCAGCGCGCCAAGCGCAGTGCCGTGCTCGGCATGATCGCTGTCATCGAAATTCCACTCGTTCACTTCAGCGTCAAGATGTGGCGGAGCCTCCACCAAGAGGCCACGGTTGCCAATCTCGACGGCGATACGAAGATGGACGGAATCATGCTGTTCAGCCTGTTCGTCGGTGTCATGGCTTTCACCTTCCTCTATGCCTGGCTGATGCTGCACCGCACTCGCGCAATGGCGATGGAAGACATGCTCGAAGACCGCGGCCTCAACGACGCACTTGTTGCTCGTCGGGCCGAAGCAGTTGCCCAACAGAACGGAGCCCGCTGATGGAAGACGCCGGATTCATCCTCGGGAGCTATTTCCTGACCTTCGCCACGGTCGGCCTGTTCGCGTGGCGGACGATCCGGTCGGGGCGCAAGCTTGCCGATCAGATTCCCGACGAAGACAAGTACTGGCTGTAGCAAACTTTCATGAACGCACCGCCGCTCGCTGTGGTTTCCACTCCCCGAAATGAGATGCTCGCCTGACATGGCTGACCACGAGAAGCCCGAACAGCACCCGACGAGTCCGATGGAGGGCTCCGACATGGACCTGTCCCCCCGGACCAATGTGGACGGCACCGCCGTTGGCATCAAACGTCAACGCAACGTCCTACCGCTTATCGTGCTCGCGCTGGTCTTTGTTGCAGGTGGCGTGATCGTCACACAGTTCCTCACTTCAGCCGTCGACTACTACTGCAACGTCGACGAAGTGGGCGTGCGTGACGGGTGCGACGGCGACCGTCGAATCCGTCTGCAGGGCACTGTGGACCAGGGTTCGATCGAACTCGACAATGGCGTCACGGCGTTCACCATCTCGTTCAATGGTCAGCGCCTGCCGGTGCGCTACGAGGGCGAGCCGGGCGGCATCTTCAAAGAGTGCATCCCCGTTGTCGTTCACGGCGTGATCGAAGACGGCGCTCTTGTGGGCGACCGTGTCGAGGTGAAGCACTCCGACGAGTACGTCTCCGTGAACGACGAACGCGTCGCCGACGCCCAGGACCTCGGATGCCCGACCGCGTAGCGGTCGCACTGTGCCAGGCACAGTGCGACCAGGCGTCATGATTGCGGCGTCCCTCAACTCGGCCCTCGGCCGCGCCGGGCTGATGCTGATGCTCGGTGCGTCGGTCTTCGGTGTGCTCGCTGTGCTGTACGGCGTCCGCAAGGGCGACACGAAGCTGCTCCGCCAGAGTCCGCGCTATGCGTGGCTCGCACTTGCCGGCATTGTCTTGTCGGTGGTGATGATGCAGCGGGCACTCATCACCCGCGACTTCTCGATGGCCTACATCCAGCAGGTCGGTTCCCCCGACACGCCGGCGCTCTACAACGTGGCTGCGATGTGGTCGGCGCTCGAAGGCTCGATTCTGCTCTGGGCACTCGTGCTTGCTGGCTTCACCGCTGCCGTCGCTTGGCGATTCCGCAAGCGCACCGACGATGTTCTCGTTGGCTGGGCGCTGATCGTGATGTTCGTGATCACCGCGTTCTTTGCACTGCTGAGTTTCGGCCCAGCGGATCCGTTTGGGAACGGTGTTGCAGGGTTCGATCCGTCGCAGGCACGCGGTCCCAACCCGCTGCTGCAGAACCACATCCTGGTGTTGTTCCACCCGCCGATCTTGTACCTCGGATTCGTCGGTTTCACCGTGCCGTTCGCCTTCGCGATCGCTGCCTTGGTCACTGGTCGGCTCGGCGAAGGCTGGCTACTCGAAACCCGTCGCTGGGCGCTGTTTTCGTGGGCATTCCTCACGATCGGGATTCTGCTCGGTGGCTGGTGGAGTTACGAAGTCCTCGGCTGGGGTGGTGTGTGGGCGTGGGATCCCGTCGAGAATGCTTCGCTGCTGCCCTGGTTGACCGGCACTGCCTATATCCATTCGGTTCTGGTGCAGGAACGCCGTGGCATGTTGCGCGTCTGGAACCTCAGCTTGTTGGTGGCGACGTTCGCGCTGACGATCCTCGGCACGTTCCTGACGCGATCGGGCGTGATTGAGTCGGTGCACGCATTCGGCGACGGACCGGTCGGCGCCTGGTTCCTGGCCTTCTTCGGCCTGATTGTGGCGGTATCGCTGGGGCTCATCGCATGGCGAGGCGACCGACTCCGCTCGCCCGGATCGATCGATTCACCGCTGTCGCGCGAGGGCGCCTTCCTCGCCAACAACGTGTTGTTCACGGTCTTCGCGTTCGTCGTGCTGCTTGGCACGCTGTTCCCGCTGCTCGTCGAGGTCCTTGACGACCGTCGAACCATCGTCGGCGCGCCCTACTTCGACCGGCTGAGCATGCCGATCGGACTCATGCTGCTGTTCCTGATGGCGATCGCTCCGGTGCTGCCGTGGCGCAAGGCTTCGACAGAATTGCTGCGTGACCGATTGTTCTGGCCCGCGTGGGCTGGCGCTGGCGCGCTGGTCGTGTCGGTGGCCGTCGGCGCGACCGGATGGGCGCCGCTCGTCGCCTTTGCCCTTGGTGGCTTTGCCAGTGGCGCAGCAGTTCGTCAGATCGCACTCGCGAGTCGGCGACAGGGTTGGCGCGGTTTCGTGGGACGCGCGAACGGTGGCATGGTTGTCCACATCGGCGTCATCATGATCGCCGTGGCGCTCGCATCGTCGAACAGCTTCACGCACGCGACGCGGCTCCAGCTCGAGCAGAACGTCGTGCAGGAGTGGGCCGGCCACACCTTCGAACTCACCTCGCTGACGGAAAACACCAGCCAGGCGGGCCAGAGCGCACTCGAGGCGCGGGTCGTTCTCGACGGGGGCAAGACAATCGTCCCGGCGATCACGACGTATCTCAACATTGGTTTCGACGTGCCGACGCCTGGGGTGAGGACCGGCCTCACCAACGACGTGTACCTGACCCTCGAGCAGGGTTCGCAGCCCGGCGATACGTCGGTCTCCATCCAAGTCTTTGTCCGGCCGATGATCCTGTGGCTTTGGATCGGCGGCCTGGTCATGGCGATCGGCACACTGCTCGCTGCATTCCCCGGCAAGAAACGACGCCGCGCCACCGATCCGGTGTCGGCACCGATCGCCACTGGCAACGCCGATGTGCAGCGTCATGACGGCGAACCAGAACCCGTCGAGGCCAGCGCATGACGGAGGTCAGCGACGATCTGATCGATGTGGGAGAGCAGCGTCGGAACCGAGTCGCGCCGTGGATTGCGATGGCTATTGCCATTTCGATGATCGCTCTTTTCGTCGTTCTGATTGGTGCTGACCCCGGGGGCGGAAAGGACGCCCAGTCGCCGCTGCTCGGTCGGCCAGCACCGGAGGCAACTGGCACCTTGATGGATGGCGGCAACTTTGATCTGTCGCAGCGCAAGGGCAGTTGGGTCCTCCTCAACTTCTTTCGAGCCGACTGTGTTCCGTGCATCCAAGAGCACCCCGCCCTCGTCGACTTCAACGAGCAGCAGGCAGAGTTGGGAATTGACGGCGCCGAGTTCTACTCGATCGTCGTCGACGACAGCCGCGAGGATGTCGAAGAATTCTTTGCCGACAACGGCGGCGATTGGCCAGTCGTGCTCGATCACCAGTTGATCGACGTTGCCTTCGGCGTTGCCCTCGTACCCGAGACGTGGTTCATCGATCCGAGTGGCATCGTTCAGGCCCGGATCATCAGCCGGGTGTCAGCCGAACGACTGAACATCACGATGCAGCAGTTGCGCGAGGTCGATGCCGAATGATGTCCCATTTTGACCCGAGGGAAAGTGGACCGGCAAAGTGGACAGTGGAGCGCGGCTCGAATGACTGACCTGAATCGGCGGATTAAGTCGTGGCCGAGTTGGGTCGTGTTGCTGATTGTCGTTGCGTCGGTGCTCGCAATTGGGTCGACCCGCAGCGCTGGCCCGCAAACGCAGGAAGAACGAATCGACGCAGTTGCTCGTCGGGTCGCTTGCCCGGTCTGTAACGGTGAGAGCGTTTTCGAGTCGCGCAACCGGGCCTCCCGGGCGATTCGCAACGAAATCACCGACCTCGTCCGATCGACCGCGGCCACTGACGACCAGATCATTGCGGGGCTCGAGAACACCTACGGCGCCGACGTGCTCCTCGTTCCGAAGGCGACCGGATTCGACGCACTGATCTGGGTCTTGCCAGCCGTTGCCTTCGTGCTCGGTGTCGCTGGGCTGGCGTTCGCCTTCCGGCGATGGAAGTTGCAGGCCGACGCGAGTACCGACCCAACCAGCGCTGACCGCGACATCGTTGCGGCAGCGTTGCGCGATCGCGATAAATGAACGCGATGACCGACCCCGACGCTGAGCAGAATGAGGCCGATGGCTCCAGCGCGCCCGGCCAGCCGGTCACGCCGTTGCGAAGCGGCGCCTACCTCGAACGGATCGCTGAGTTGGAAGAAGAACGGCGCTTTCTTCTGCGCTCGCTCGACGATCTGGAGCGGGAATACGACGCAGGCGATGTCGACGATGCCGACTACGAGACTCTCCGAGACGGCTACACCGTTCGCGCTGCGGCGGTGCTACGTGAGATCGATTCGGGCAAGTCGCGGCTCGCTTCCAAGAAGCCTCGCCGTTGGGGACGCTTCATGATGACCAGCACTGCAGTGCTTGCAGTAGGGATCGGGATTGGATTCGCACTCGCGAACGCGTTCGGTGAGCGCGGCGCAGGCCAGGAGATCACCGGCTTCGACCCGGGCAACGATGCACGCGTCGTACTCGCCTCGGCCCGTGACGCCTTACACGAAGGTGACTTTGTGCTCGCCAATGCGCTCTTTGCGCGAGTCGTCCAGACGGAGCGTGAGCGTGAGGTCGACAACGTCGAGGCGATCACATACTTTGGATGGACCCTTGCGCTCCAGTCCGTGCGGGACCCTGACGCCGAATCATCGGACCAGCGGCTCGATGCTGCTCGTGTTGCGTTACGCCAGGCGATTCAGCTCGACGACGACTACGCCGACCCGAACTGTTTCCTCGCAATCATTGAGTTCAACTTCTTCGACGACGCCGACGCGGCGCTTCCGTTCGTTACTGCGTGCGAGGAGAAGAACCCGACCTCTGACATGGAACAACTCGTCGGTGGATTTGCTGCCGAGATCCGCGCCGCAGCGAGCTGACATACAACGCCGCGACAGGTGCTGTGGTATCTCAGTAAGCGCGATCCCTTCGTTGCCCGGGCCCGGTGGCTTTGGTGAGGCAATGGCCAACGCTCCCGTCGGCTGCTCCTACGTCGACTACTTCTTTGTCGATTTGGCAGAGAGGACGGGTGGCGGCCAGACCTTGCCTCGCGTGATCCGATCGCCCTTGCGACGTAGGACCCACACACTTGCCTTGCCCCAGTCGGGAGGGGTCTCGACTTCCATGCCGCGGCGTACGAGTGCATTGATGACGGCAGGGATGATGTCGCCGTGGCTGCAGAGCACGGAGCCGTCTTCGACCTCGTTGATCAGAGCGAGGACCGGCTCGAACGGCTCGTCTTCGAAGAGCCGCTGCTCTGGCTGAACGGGAAGCCCGGCGAGTTGGCCGAGCGGCTCGAGGGTCTGCATGCATCGCACGTACGGGCTCGCGTAGAGCGCCGTGATGTTCTTCTTTGACAAGCGCCTCGCCACTGCCTGAGATTGCTTCCAGCCGGTCTTGCTCAGCGGCCGGTCGACGTCCTGGCCGTTCCAGACCCGTCGTTCGCCCGCCTTCGAGTGACGGATGAGATAGATCTCGGCCGATTTGCCCATCGTGAAGTCCTCGCTCAGGTCTCGCCGGTGAGCGAACGGTGGCGGGCAGTCAACTGCCGGGAGAACGTGATGAACGCCGCAGCCGCGATCAGACTGCCAACTGCACTGATCATCGTGACCGCGGAGCTGGTGTCAGCGAATCGCTCGGCGACGGCCTCGGTGCTGGTGTCGCCGAAACCTGTGAAGACCGAGTTGGCCGACACGCCGAGCATGACTAATGGCAGCAGCCCGAAGAACAGCCACCAGATCAGCAGCAACGGGTTGTCCTTTGAGCCACCCGAAGCAGCATCGCTGGCTGCAGCGCGAGGATTGGATTTATTCCACTGTTCGCGCAGCATCAACGCCGGGATGACGATCAAAACGCCGGGCGGGAGCATCCACCCGAAGATGGCGAACAGCGGATGCCAGGTCGTGGACATGCCGTACTTGCGCAAGTTCGACGTGATTCGGAACATCCAGATCATCACGAGGATGGCGCCGGCGATCATGGCAACCCCGGCGACGGCTGAGATCGTCGAGGACGACACAATGCTGTCTTCAAACTCGGAGCGTGTTGCTGTTCCCTTGATGAAGTCAGTCGCTTTGGACTGCAAGGACGACTGGACGAATCCGTTAACGATGGCGCCGACGCCGGCGATGGCGACCATCATCGTGATCGCGGTCGACAGGCCGCCGATCCGGCTGACCTGCTGTGTCTGAGTTGGGGCGTTGCCGTAGTCCGGGTAACCCGGGGGCGGAGCCATGTTCCTCGGTGGCGGCGGCGGTGGAGTCAAAGCCGGCGGTGGCGGTGGCGGGTTTGACGGTTGGTGATCGGGTGGGGGCATATCGCTCACCCGGACCAAGCTACCCGCGACCCATTCACTCGTCCCTCTCAGATCATGGGTGGTGGTGACGTTGCGAGCTCATCCGCTATTTCGCCTCGGACCAGCGCGTGATGATGCTGGTGTCGCTCACGAACCGGACCGGCTGGTTGCCTGCCCGATCACGTGGTGCCCAGCGATGAGCGGCCTCCTGCAGGCAACGATCAAGAAGAGCGGCTGCGTCGGGGCCATTCTGCTCGGGCACGTGGATCAGGACTTCGTCATGGAGGCAGAGGACGATCTGCGCACCGAGGGTTCGGCCGCGGGCGCGCATCAACACAGCCCAGGTCTTGAAGAACTCGGCGGCCGCACCCTGGACCATCGCATTGCGTCCGTAGCGGCCCCGTGCCGCAGCGCGTGAGCGGGCGTCGCGTTCGCTGACTTCGTTCGTGTTCGTCGAACTCATCCGGATCAGCCGGCCGCCGTAGGTGCGGAGGTCGTTGCTGCCCTGTGCTGATCGTTCTGCGGCTGCGAGGTAGCCCATGGCCACCGGGTATTCGCGCTCCAAGCTGCGTAGCGCCTCGGCGCCCTTGCCGGTGGTCTGCCCATACATCGCGCCGAGCACGGCGACCTTGGCGATCTCGCGCTCCACCCGGAGTTGTTCCGCAACGGGCGCGTACATATCGTCCTCCTGAGTCGCCGCTGCGAGCTTGGGATCGCCCGCCACGGCAGCGAGAATTCGTGGCTCGATCTGCCCGAGGTCGGCGCGCACGAACACGTGACCCGGTTCGGCTGCGATGGCAGGGCGGAGTTCGGCGGGCATGTTGTGCAGCCCGACGGTCGCCGTCATCCGCCCGGCTGCGCCATCCGAACCCGACCAGGAACCGTGCAGGCGTGACTGGCCCGACAGATTGGCGGCGATGTTGTCGTCAATCCACTGGAAGCCGAATGTCGTCAGAATGCGCTCGGCGCGTCGCCAGGCCATGAGCGGTCCGACGATCGGGTGGGTATCGCGGAGTGCCTCGAGCCGCCAGGCTCGGGTGTCGGGCACCTCGATTCCGACCCGTCGGAGTAGCGACTTGACCTGATCGGGGCTGCGCAGGTCGAAGGTCGAACCAGCGGGAAGATGTTGGAGCACTTCAGCGTCGCGCCGAGCGAGCTCGGCGTTGGCTTCCCCGGCAGTCGTCGGTCGTGGCCCGACAAAGCCGGCCACGATCGATTCGCCGGTACTGAGCTCGAATGGAAGACCATCGACTTCCATCTCGGCGCACAGCAGCTCGCAAGCGGACTCGGAAAAAACCGTTGCCTCGGAATGGATGAGCGGAACCTGGAGCTGCTGCGCCATGACGGCCAGCTCGGCCCAGCGGAGGGCCCGGCCGGTGGTGTTGCTCCACTCGCCACCGACCCACTCCGGGCGGAGATGTCCGTCGGGACCAACCGGTTCGTCAGGGTCGCCGCTGTCGATTGCCTGTGAGAAGAGGTCGACGTGCGCCCAAGTCGGGATCGTCGCTGCATCGAGGTCATGGAGAAGGGCCCAGATCTGTTCCGGGCCAGAATTCCAGCCGCCGAAGATCAGTCGATGTGTTGCTGAGAGATCCCAGCACCGCCCGGGCCGGATGTTCGCTTCGACCAACTGTCGTGCCGTCGACTTATTCCACCAGACCCATCGAGGCGATTCTTCTGCCTCGATGCGGGCAACCTCGCGAATGTCGACAACCCGGCCGGTGACGCCTGGTTCGACAACTGCCGCGACACCTTCGTCGGTGATCGCAAGACCGATCAGTTCGCCTGCCATCGAATCGGATCAGCCCCAACCGAGTTCGTGGAGGCGATCGTCGTCGATGCCGGCAGCATGTGCGACTTCGTGGATGACGGTGACGAACACTTCGTTCTCGAGGTCGTCCATGTCCTCACACATGTCGCAGAGCGCGAGCCGGTAGATCGTCACGATGTCTGGGCCTTCCTGGCCGGTGCGTTCGGTGTGGGGTACGCCCTCGTACAAGCCGAGCAACGTGGGCTCGTCCGCATGTCGGTTGACGACCTGCACGACGACGTTGTCGAGCACGTGCTGGAGCTCGTCAGGCAGGTCGCCAAGCGCGTCGGCGACCATCCGGTCGAACTTGTACTTCGGCACCGCCTCCATGCAGAGATCATGTCGGTCATGTGCTGCGCCGCCAACTCGGCAATTCAAAGAGTTCGCCGCAGCTGTGGCGAACTCAGATGATCTTGAGTTGTGGGGAGTAGATCTTCTTTGGCTTCATGTCGACAGCGATCTGGCGGGCCATCTCGTGGAAGATCTTGGCCGACTCGGACTCGGGGTCGACTGCCGTGATCGGCTTGCCGTCGTCGCCGCCTTCGCGTAGCGCTGGCACGAGCGGAAGCTGACCGATGAGCGGAACGCCAACCTGGTCAGCGAGTGCTTGGCCGCCGCCGGACCCGAAGATCTCGTACTTCTTGCCGTCGTCACCGACGAACCAGGACATGTTCTCGATGATGCCGCGAACCGGCAGGTTGACCTTCTCGGCCATGGCTGCCGACATCGCGGCAACCTTCTGCGCTGCGGGCTGCGGGGTGGTGACGACGAAGACTTCGCCACGCGGGAGGTACTGCGAGAGCGACAGGGCGATGTCACCGGTGCCGGGCGGCATGTCGATGAGGAGGAAGTCGGGCTCGTCCCAGAACACGTCGGTGAGGAATTGCTCGAGTGCCTTGTGCAGCATCGGGCCACGCCAGATGACGGCCTCACCTGCCGGGACGAAGTAGCCGATCGAGATCGCACGGACGCCGTACATCTCCGGCGGGATCAACATCTCGTCGATGGCGACCGGGTCGCGGTCAGTGCCGAGCATGCGGGGGATCGAGTAGCCGTAAATGTCGGCGTCGATAATGCCGACCGAGTAGCCCTGAGCGGCGAGCGCAACAGCGAGGTTGGTGGTGACGGTCGACTTGCCGACACCGCCCTTGCCCGACGAAATGAGGAGTGGGCGGGTCTTCGAATCGTTCTTGGCGAACGGCACCACACGGCCCTCGGCGTGCCCGTGTGCCTGGCCCTGACCGGCAGATGCGCCCGCGTCGCCATGCAGCGTCTTGCGAAGGTTTTCGCGGTCCTCGTCGCTCATGACGGTGAACTCGAGATCGATCGATTCGACGCCGTCGAGCTGTGTTGCAGCGTCGGAGACTCGCTTCTCGATTTCTGCCTTGAGCGGGCAGCCCGGAACCGTGAGGGCGATCAAAATGCCAACGACCCCGTTCCCCAAGATCGAGACACCACGGACCATGCCGAGGTCGACGATTGAACGATGGAGTTCGGGATCTTCGACTGGCCGGAGGGCCTCGACGATCTGCTCTTCGGTGACAACGGGTCCACTCATGGCGACCAGTGTGTCGATGGCCTGCGGGATTTGCACTACGGCGATAGGTAATATTGTCGACGTGTCCACTGGAACTGCGTTCACCGCCGCGGTGTCGGCGATCACCGATGCATTCGGCGATCCAACGCGCCGATCCGCCTACTTGTTTGCGCGCGAACATTCCCGAACTCACGATGGCGAGACGCCGGACGGCGTCACAGCGTCGATGGTTGCCAAGCAGGTGGGCGTGCATGCCAACGTGGCACGCCATCACCTCGACAAGCTTGCAGCCGGCGGCTACCTCGAAGTCGTCACCGGTAAGCCGAGCGGTACTGCCGGTCGGCCATCGAAGCACTACGTCGCCGTCGGCGATGCGTTCGACGAAGCGACGTTCCCCGTCCGGAGCGACGACCTGGTGTTGTCGTTACTCGGTCGCACCTTGAGCAAGCTGCCCCGCGATGAAGCCGAGCAGATGGCCGAAGAAGTTGGCTCCGAATACGGCAGGGCCATAGCCGCGGGGCTGACGGGCGATGCGCTCAAGGCCGGTCGGCGCTCGTTGCGATCTGCCATCCAGGCAGTAGCCGATGCCCTGTCGGCCCATGGATTCGCAGCGCATGCCGAAGGTCGCAACGATCAACTGAAGATCATCAACAACCACTGCCCCTTCGGCGACATCGCCGCCGAACACCCGGTGATCTGCGCAGTCGACCGCGGCATGGTCCGCGGGATGCTCAGCGAGCTCTACAAAACCGACGACGACGACGCGTTCCGCGCCATCACCACCGACTCGTCGTTGGCTGCCGGCGACACCTTTTGCACCACCTCTGTCTGACGTATACACCCAGACCGGACTGACAGCATCTCGATCGCAATAGCCTCTGCATATGCCGATCAAGATCCCGGATACGCTGCCGGCCCGAGCACTTCTCGAACAAGAAGGTGTGATGGTGATGAGCGAGTCCACCGCTGTACGCCAGGACATACGGCCGCTCCGGATCGGGCTACTCAACCTGATGCCAGACAAGATTGCGACTGAAACACAGATTGCGCGCCTCATCGCCTCGACGCCGCTGCAGGTCGAGCTGACCCTCGTGCGGGTCGGCACTCATGCGTCTAAGAACACCTCCGAGGACCACCTGATCTCCTTCTACCGAACATGGCATGAGGTCAGGGATCAGTATTTCGATGGCTTCATCATCACTGGCGCTCCGATTGAGACCCTCTCCTTCGACGAGGTCACCTACTGGTCGGAACTCACCGAGATCCTCGACTGGACCACGACCAACGTGCATTCAACGTTCAGCATCTGCTGGGGAGCAATGGCTGCGCTTTGGCACTTCCACGACATACCGAAGCACATCTTGCAAGACAAGGCGTGCGGCGTTTATCGGCACCGCAACCTGGCGCCAGCATCGCCGTACTTGGCGGGATTCTCTGACGACTTTTCAGTTTCGGTCTCGCGCTGGACGGAAGTACGCAGAGCCGACATCGAGCAGGTAGGAGGCCTCGAACTCCTGATGGAATCGGATGAGACGGGCGTCTGCCTCGTCTCTGAGATGGAGGGACGACGTCTCTATATGTTCAACCACATCGAATACGATTCGGCGACGCTGGCTCACGAGTATTTCCGAGACATCGAAGCGGGACTGCTGATCGACGTGCCGCACGACTATTTCCCCAACGATGACCCCAGCCTGGCCCCGATCAACCGGTGGCGCTCCCACGCCTTCTTACTGTTCGGCAACTGGATCAACCAGGTATATCAATCCACCCCGTTCGAGTAGATCACGCGCGTTTTCGTGAATGAAGACCGGATCGAGGTCAAGATGCAGAGCCGCCCAGTGATGGCAGTAGTGCCGCTTCGCGCAGTTTCGGCCACGATGTAGTCGTCACGACGCAGCAGGCACGACGCGGTGCCCGGTAGCCTCCATCTGTGGACGTACGCATCGGAGTCACCCAAGCCCCTCGTGAGATCAACCTCGAACTCGGCGACGACATAGATCGCGACGATCTCCAGTCACGCGTCGAGGCGGCACTCTCTGGTGCCAGCGACGTGCTGTGGATCACTGACAAGCGCGGCAACGACGTGGGCGTACCATCAGCGAAGATCGCTTACGTCGAGCTCGGCTCCGCCGAAAGCACCCGCAAGATTGGCTTTGGAGACTAAGACCTGTGGTCTGGGCCAATGGCGCTGACCACATGTGCAGGCGATCATGACCTCGCTGCTTGATCTCGACCTGCTTTGGGTCACGGGCAAGGGCGGCGTCGGTAAGACCTCGACCGCAGCGGCGATCGCTGAAGTCGCAGCCCGATCGGGCCGTTCGACGCTGGTCTGCGAGATGGACGCCAAGGGTGCGCTTGCGTCAGCGCTCGGAGTCGACGAACTCGACTTTGCGCCAGTCGAAGTAGCGCCGAACCTGCATGCGATGTCGATGAGCACCGAAGATGCACTTCGGGAGTACCTCCGGCTCTTCGTGCGAATTCCGTTCATCGGGCGCATCGGGCCGCTCGCGAAGACCTTCGACTTCGTCGCTGACGCCGCACCCGGCGTCAAGGAGATCCTCAGCGTTGGCAAGTTGTGCTTTGAGGTGCGCGAGCAGAACTACGACTTGGTCGTCGTCGACGGCGAATCGACTGGCCACATCGTCAGCCAGATCGGCGCACCGAAGGTGATCGCCGATCTCGTGCAGGTCGGCTTGGTTCGCGAGCAGACCCAGTGGATGCTCGACATCCTCATCGATGCCAACCGAACCGGCGTCGCTGTGGTCACCACCCCGGAGGAGATGCCGGTAACCGAATCGTCTGAGTTGCTGCGCCGTCTGACGCGCGAGACCGCTGTGCACCCCGCCGTCGTGATCGCCAATCGCGTCCTTCCGGTGCTGTTCGACCGGCGCGAGCAGGCAGTGGTCGATCAACTTGACGCAGCGCTCCCCACGCTCATCAACGCGGTCGGTCCAGGAGTCAGCGCCGTTCTCGAAGCGGCCCGTTTCACAGATGCTCGTCGCCGCACCGGAGCTCAACATCTCGGTCGACTGCGCGCCGCACTCGATGCTGCCGATCCGCCGCTCGACATTCCGATCATCACGGTGCCGGAATTGTTCGCACGGAACGGTGGCCGGCGTGTTGTGTCGTTGATCGCCGACGGGCTTGCTGACGAACTCGACGTCGAGATTCCGAGCGATCGGTGAGCGACCTCGACAACCTCCTTGCCAGTCGCGAGATGATCCTCGTGGCAGGCTCCGGTGGCGTCGGCAAGACCACGATCGCCGCAGCGATGGGCATTGCTGCAGCCCAGCGTCAGAAGGGCAAGATCCTCGTACTCACGGTTGACCCGGCCAAGCGGCTCGCCACAGCTTTAGGCCTCGATGACGTCGGGAACACGCCGGTCCGGATCAAACCCGAATTGTTCAACGAGGCCGGGGTCATCGTGCGCGGCGAACTGTGGGTTGCGATGCTCGATACGAAGGCCGGTTGGGACGAGCTCATCCGCCGGCACGCGCCCGACGCCCAAGTACTTGACGCCGTGCTGGCGAACCCGCTCTATCAGAACATCACGAGCCGCTTCGTTCACAGTCACGACTATCTGGCGATGGAACAGCTCCATGACCTGCATGCGACCGGTGATTTCGACCTGGTGATCGTCGACACTCCGCCGTCGCGAAATGCGCTGTCGATTCTCGATGCGCCGGGTCGGATGATCGACTTTTTCGGGAGCCGATTGCTGCGCTGGCTCACTGTGCCGTATCGCTCGCGTGTGTTCACTCTGGCGTCAAAACCCTTCTATCAAGTTGCCGATCGCATACTCGGCTCCCGATTCCTCCAGGACATCGCCGAATTTTTCGTGCTGTTCCAAGCAATGGAGAAGGGATTCGTGAAGCGAGCGGGGGCTGTCGAAGCGTTAGTAGCTGACGCCCGGACGGCTTTCGTTGTCGTCACCACGCTCGAGACTGCGCCGAGCCACGAAGCCAAATTCCTCGCTCAGGCGTTACTCAACCGAGGCATGACGCTTGGAGCAATGGTGGTGAACCGTGTATTGCCGGCCCGGCTTGCGGGCAACGATGCGATCGCCAGTGCCACCGCACTTCTCGAAGCTGGGCCTGAACTGATCGATGCGGTCGCTGAGCAACTCGATGACGCATCACCAAAGACGGTTGCCGCGGTGCTCGCTCAACTTGCCGAGCGATTCGACGATGTCGCGCTCGTCGCGAGTCGAGAAACTGAACGTCGAGCCGAGCTCGCAACCTTTGCGCCCACGATGCTCGACGTCCCGTGGCTTACCGGCGACATTCACGACATCGCCGGCCTAGGCGAACTCGTCGAGCATCTCCGCATCGACTCCATCAACGGCTGAACCGTTGCGCTCCAAACTGTCGGGCTGATTGCACCGGCTACAGGTGTCGGATGCGGCAGACTCTGGTCGATGACTTCATTGGCCGACCTGTCACGGCAACATTCGTCACTCGATGGTGACGACATCGATCACCTGCAACGGCTCGGCGCTGAGTGGGGGTTTCTTGCAGATCTTTGCTTTGCCGATCTGATGTTGTATGTGCGGTCAAACGACGAGAAGTGGGTTGTCGTCGACCAGGTCCGGCCAGCCACGAACCAGACGATGTTTGTCGCCGACTACATCGGCACGTGGGCGACGAATAGTGCCGATCTCCTCGAAAAGGCCGCAGCGACTGGCGAGACCCTCGAAGGTGAGATTTCCGCAAGCGGTAGCGGCGATGCCAGCACCCGGATGATGGCGATTCCCGTTCGACGGGAGGGCCGAGTGGTTGCTGTGCTCAGTAAAGAGTGGAAGGTCCAAGATGGTCGCAGTCTTGGTGAGCTCGAGCGGGCCTACAACATCATCTTCGACAAATTCGTCCTGATGATCAATGCTGGTACGTTCCCGTTCGCGGGCCTCGTCGCCGACTCGAGCGCAGCGCCCCGGATCGGTGACGGCGTGCTGATGCTTGACGCGAACGGCACCGTCACCTATGTGTCGCCGAATGCGAACTCGGCGCTCCACCGTGTCGGGATTCACGCCAACCCGGTCGGCATGCGATTGGCCGAACTCGGGTTCCACGACGGCCCTGCCCGTCAGGCGTTCGAACGCATGGAACCCGTGGTCGAAGAGTTCGAGCAGGGCACCGGGGTCACGCTCCTCAGTCGGTGCGTGCCGCTTGTCCGACACGTCGATGGTAAACCGGTCATCGACGGCGGCCTCATGCTCGTTCGTGATGTCACCGAAATTCGCAAGCGCGATCGCCTCTTGCTCTCTAAGGACGCAACGATCCGTGAAATCCATCACCGGGTCAAGAACAACCTCCAGACCATCTCGTCGCTACTGCGCCTGCAGGCGCGTCGCCTTACGAGCCCGGAGGCCAAGGCTGCAGTGGCCGAGTCGGTGCGCCGCATCCGCACCATTGCGCTGGTGCACGAGTCGCTCTCGCGGGAGCCCGGAGAAGACATCGCATTCATCGAGATCGTGCGTCCGTTGCTCCGGCTGGCCGAAGAAGGTCTGCAATCACCTGACCGCCCGGTGCGGTTTACGGTCACCGGTGATGGCGGCCGAATTGCTGCCGACACGGCAACGCCGCTCTCGGTCGTGTTGACCGAACTGTTGCAGAACGCCGTTGATCACGGTTTCCGCGAGGGCAGCCGGGGCGGCGCAGTGACGGTGTCGCTCACTCAGCGGCTTGGGGAGCTCCACGTCAAGGTCACCGACAACGGTCGTGGTGTCGAACCCGGTTTCGACCTTGATGCGTCAACTGGGCTCGGTTTGTCGATCGTTCGCACATTGGTCACGACCGAACTCAACGGCAGCATCTCGATCCGTCCGGCAGTTCCGGAAGATCTCGACGAGGCAGGCCTCGGTGACGGCTCGTCACATAACCACGGCACAGTGGTCGAACTGTCGGTGCCGACTGTCGACGACTGAGTCGGCTCGGCGTAACGACCAGAAAAATCAGCCGACGGCGGAGCGTGCTGCAGCCACTCGCTTGCGACGGATGACGCGCCGCTCTTCTTCAGTGAGGCCGCCCCAGATACCGGAATCCTGGTTGGTGTCAAGCGCGAAATCGAGACAACCTTGAGCGGACGGGCATTCGCCGCAGACCTCTTTGGCGTTGTCGATCTGAACGAGCGCGTTTCCGGTGGTGCCGATCGGGAAGAAGAGCTCCGGATCGGTTTCACGGCACAGGGCGTCATCTCGCCAGTCTGTCTCCGCTGCTCCCAAGGTGAGGCTGGACGCAAGAATCGTCACTGGTGTGTCTCCAAGGAGTTCGTTCTGGCGCTGCATGCGGGTCTGCAACGCAATGTGTGTGGTGCCGCCCGGTCGACGGACTGAATGTAGGCGCGACCCGGGGGCTCCGCAAGAGGCGGAGTGTGTGACGCGCGCCGCCTTGACGGGAATGGCGCGCGTGTGCTCGCGCGTCGCAGAGGGCCGATTCGGATGTGTGCTCAGGCGACGGCAATACTTCGAACATGTTGGTGATCGGACATCGAGGCGCTTCAGCTGCCGCTCCAGAGAACTCGATCCGGGCGTTCGAATTCGCCGACAAGATGGGAGCCGATGGCGTCGAACTCGATGTCCGCTTGGCACCCGACGGCCGATTGATCGTGAAGCACGACCCGCTGCCGACCGAACCGGCTGCGCTCGACGGCTACCCGGTCCTCTCCGAAGCGCTCGCGGCGTGCGGCAACATGCTCGTCAATGTCGAGATCAAGAACTCCGGTGGCGAGGCCTGCTACGACCCGGACGTCGCCGTTGCCGCGCCGACCATTGCAGAAATGCGCGAGCACGGTGACGCATCGCGCTGGATCATCTCGTCGTTTGACTGGGCGACGATTCGTCGTTGTCGCGAACTGGCACCCGAGTTGATGACGGCCTACCTCGTGATGAATGCCACTCCGGAGGTGATCGAACAGACCGCTGCGGCTGGTCACGCTGCGGTCCATCCGTGGGAGCCGACCATCGATCAGGAAATGGTCGATCGCTGTCATGGCGCTGGTATTGCCATCAACACCTGGACCTGCAATGACCCGGAGCGGCTGCAAGAACTCGCCAGAGTCGGCGTCGACGCGGTCTGTACCGATATGCCGGACTTGGCGCTGATGGCGCTCGGCCGTCGGATCAGCCCGGCGGCGCAGTGGGGAACACGAGCTTGACGGCGTCGGGAACGTGGACGAACTGAAGTCGTCCGGTGTTTCCGAGTGCGTCACCGTCGATCTGATAGGGGAACGGCGTTGCGTGTTCAATCACGAGATTGCTCACATCGGTTCGCACGTCGAGATGGTCGGCGGGCTGTACGCCACCTCCCTTGAGTGCTCCGGCGAGCGAGCTGAGGATCGCGTGTGCGTTCATCGTCTTGAACGTGATGGCGACCAAGCCGCGGTCGAGCGTTGCGGCAGGGGAGAGGTCGAGTGGTCGATTCCCGAGGTATGTGTACGGGTTTGTATTGAGCACGATGGTGAAGTAGCCGTCATGGACGGGCTCCCCACCGTCAACGGTGACGCTGAAGTGCGGATGCTTGCGGTCGTATGCCCGCAGCCAGGTCGAGAGGCCGGCGAAGATAAACAGTGGGTGCCCGAGCCAACGCTTCAGCGACCCACGCTTCTCGACCTCTTGCACAACAGCGGCGTCGTAACCCACACCAACGTGGAAGCAGAAGTAGCGACCGTTGACCTGGCCCAGCCCGATCGGGCGGAGGTCGGCGGCGTCGAGACCTCTGGCGAGGTACTCGACCGCTTCCACCGGATCGTTCGGCATCCCGAGGGTACGAGCGAACACATTGGTCGAACCGCCAGGCAGGACGCCGAGCGCAGTGTCGGTGCCGGCGATGCCCGTGGCGACCTCATTGAGCGTGCCGTCGCCGCCGTAACCGATCACGACGTCGACGCCTCGACGGGCCGCGTCGTGGGCGAAGCGTGTTGCGTGCCCGCGGCGATTTGTTTCGACGATCTCGACATCGTGGCCGCGACTCAGCCGTCGGTGCACGACAACGGTGTTACGCGCGGTCACCGATGAGGCGAACGAGTTGACCACGAGCAAGACCTTCACGGCCCGGAACGGTACAAGGCGGCCGTCTTGACGCGTGTCACAGTGGCGAGCTCGAATTGGTTCGTACTTAACTCAACGGTAACTTGAGCATCCTTATGAACGTGATCGTCTGTGTGAAACAGATCCCTGACCCGGCGCTGCCGGGTGAGCTGGATCCCTCGACCAACACGCTGAAGCGAGATGGGAAACTCATCCTCGATGAGTCAGACAGCTATGGCGTCGAAATGGCACTCCAGCTCGTCAATACCGCTGGCGAAGGCTCTGTCACTCTGGTCTCGATGGCCCCGAATGACGAAGTGTCCGGTCTCCGTACCGCACTCGCCATGGGCGCCGAGAAGGCTGTCCTCGTGTCTGATCCAACGCTCGCCGGTGCTGATGCGCTGACGACCGCTAAGGTCCTGGCAGGCGCTGTCGGCAGGGCTGGCGCCTATGATCTGATCATCGCAGGTACCGAGTCGTCTGACGGCTACACCGGCACCGTGCCCGAGCAGATGGCCGAAGTCCTCGGACTTCCCTCGGTCGGTTTCGCCAAGACGATTACCGTCGACGGTGGCACCGTCAAGGTCGACCGTCAGACCGAAGCCGGCTACGACGAAGTCACCTGCACGCTTCCTGCAGTGGTCTCCGTGACCGCCGGCGTCGTCGAGCCCCGCTACCCGAGCTTCAAGGGCATCATGGCCGCCAAGGGTAAGCCGGTCGACACCGTCACCGCTGCCGACCTCGGCATCGAAGCCGTGTCCTGGGCCCAGCAAATCACATCGGTCGATGACGCTCCCGCCCGCGAGGCTGGCGAGGTCATCGAAGACGATGGCGAAACGTTCAACAAGATCGTCGAGTTCCTCGACGGACTGAAGGTGATCTGATCATGACTCTCAACAACATCTGGGTGTTCGCCCAGGCAGACGGCGATACCGCCAGCACTGCCACGCTCGAACTGCTCTCCAAGGCCAACACGCTCGGCGGTTCGGTGACGGCATTCGTCGCTGGCTCAGCCGGAGGTGCCGCCGCAGCGTTTGCCGATCACGGTGCCGCAAAGATCTACGAGACCGGTGACCTCGCTGGTGCACTCCCGGGCCCTGCGGTTTCGTCCGCAATGCAGGCCGTGATCAACGGTGGCGATGCTCCCGACCTGATCATGTTCCCGCAGAACTACGAAGGCCGTGACGTCATGGCCCGCCTGTCGGTCAAGCTCGACCGTACCGTGCTCACCAACTCGACCGATATCACCGTCGATGGCGACTCGGTCACCGTACAAACGCCGATCTTCGGTGGCTCCAAGCTGGTGAACACGACGTTCACTGGCGAGCGCCCGTTCCTCGCAGCTTTCCGTCCAAAGAGCTTTGAAGCAGCAAGTGGCGCTGGCGCCGCCGGCGTGATCGTCGCAGCGGCTGTTGGCGAACTCGGTCCAACCGGAGGCGCAACGGTCACCGCAGTACACGTCGAAGAAACCAGCGGCCCGAAGCTCGATGAGGCAGCGATTGTCGTCGGCGGAGGCCGTGGTCTCGGCGAAGCCGAGAAGTACGGGATGATCGAGACTCTCGCCAAGCTGCTCAAGGGTGCGCCTGGAGCATCACGTGCGATTGTTGACGCCGGTTGGGTCCCGTACAGCTATCAGGTCGGCCAGACCGGCAAGGTCGTCAAGCCGACCGTGTACATCGCCGCAGGAATCTCTGGTGCCACGCAGCACATGGTGGGCATGAAGGGCTCGAAGAACATCATTGCGATCAACAAGGACAAGGAAGCACCGATCTTCGGTGTTGCCGACCTGGGCATCGTGGGCGACGTGCACAAGGTGCTCCCACAGTTGATCGCTGCACTCGAAGCCCGAGGCTGATCATCTGTTTCCGAATTGAATTGAATTGAATTGACTTGCAAGAGTCGGACCCGTTCTTCGGGTCCGACTCTTTGCTTTTTCCCGCTGGTTCTCTCCTAAGCTCCGCTCATGTCTGCTCTCATGGTTTGGATCGATCAGGACCTCTGCACTGGAGACGGAATCTGCTCAGAGATCTGCCCCGACGTCTTCCAAGCTCGTGACGACGGTCTCTGGATCGTGAAAGAAGAGGCGTCACACTTCGGGACGACGGTCTTGTTCGACGGTGGCGAAGGCGCGGGCCACGGTCCGGACATGGGAAACGGCGTCGCCCGTATTCCTGACTCGCTGATCGAGACAGCTGCGGACGCAGCCGAAGAGTGCCCCGGTGAGTGCATCATGATCGAGGTCGCCGACTCCGCCGTGATCAGCGCCCGAGGCGTCTGATTTACTGATTTACTGACTGCGGTCTGATCGCGGTCTGATTACACGGCGTCGCGGGCGCTGATTGCCCAAGCGACGCCCTCATCAGGATCCTCGATCGCCAGCTGGAGTATCCAGCCGAGTTCAGGTTCGAACGCGTTCCAGCGGAACCATTCCAGCTCGTTGAGAACCTGACCGATTTCGTCAGGGTTGACCGGCCAGTCGTCGAGGAGATCGCCGATTGCGCCAATGACCCACCAGGCACCGAAGCGACCGCTCGAGGCGCCGCGCCGTCGCCCGTGAGCGCCACCGCTCGCACCGGCCCACGCGAGCCAGGCGAGCGCCTCGGCTGGCTCGAGTGGAGCAATTCGTGCACGGCGGACGCCAAGCGCGCCGATGGCTGCTCCGATGTCACCTTCGACACACGCGACCTCGGCCCGCCCATTCGAGCCACTGGTCCACGGTTCGACGAGCTGACGGATGGCCAGTTCGACTTCGTCGTCGAGGCGTTCGGCATCGCCAGACGTCTCGATGTCCTCCCAGTCTTCGGAGAGGTTGGGGGCTGGAAACTCGGCGCCGTTGTCGGAAAAGGTGGCGACCTCGTACTGGGGTTCCCAGCCTTGCACTTCGGTCGGAATGTCGAGCACGGGAGCGAGCTCGGGATCGTTGATGATCTCGCCACGTATCGCCCGCTCATGGGCGACGAAGGCGGCGTGTGGGCCGCGGCCGACTTCACCTTCGAGATCGACCCAGGTGTGGTGCTGTGCGGCAACTTCGGTCAGCGGCCCGACGGTGAAGCGTCCGGCCAGTCCGTCGGCCTCGTCGAGGACGATCCCAACGAACGGTGGTGGCGCGAGGAGCGCGAGCCGGTATTCGGCAAGTGTTGCCGCTGGCCAGAGCTGGCGACCGGTTTTCACGGCTGATCGAGAGCGATCACGAACACGAAGCAGCCCGTCCCAATCGTGCGACGAACAACGATTGTCGATCATCCGCACCAGTCCGTCGAGGTCGGCCGAATGGATCAGATCTTGGAGATCTTCATCGGGCTCGAAGTGCGGCTCGTCGGACATATCCGCATCCTTCCACGAAAGTGTCCACTTCCCCTCGGGTCAAAAGTGGACACACGGCAGAGACAGTGGTCAGACGAGGGGCCAGGGATATCGCCGACCGGTTGGGTCGGTGGGGAATCGGCGATGTTTGACGCACCAGGTGGCCCGGCCCTGGATCGCTTCGACTTCCTCGTCGCTCAGTAACGCCGCGATGTCAAGCGGGACCCGATTGACGAGTTTGTTGACCTTGTCGAGCATCGGCTCGGGGATTTCTTCGTCAGCGAAATCCCAGATGACGGTACGGAGCTTGTACTCAGCAGCGAAGCACAGCCCGTGGTCGATGCCCCAGACCTGGGCGGGCACATCGGTGCCGTCGTCGAGCGTCTTTTCGGGGACGATGATGCAGTGGCCGCTCTTGCGGTCGGTGTTGTTGCAGATGATGTCGAGCAGCGCCATTGCCCGGAATTGATCGTCGAGGTCCTGTCGCACTTCTCGAATCGTGAAGTAATGCTCGGAGAAGTCGCCAGCGACGAACCACTGCAGTGATCCCTCGCCCACCGGGCCGTCACGCAGCACCGTCGGCGGAATGACGCCGAGGCCGAGTGCCTCGCTCATGCGATACGTCGCCACCTCACGACGGTGCAGGCCGGGCGAGAAGTCCCAGAGAGGTCGCTCGCCACGCATCGGCTTGTAGATCGCCGGATGCGACTTGCCTTCGTGGACCACGTGGACGAGGAACGTGGCGTTGCTGCTGTACGGCATCCGCCCTTCGATCTGGATCTCACCCTGGAGCAGGTGCGCGAGAGGGTCGTCGACCGAGTCGATGCGGAGTTCGACACCGCGGTGTTCTGATTCCTGCTCGACCGAATCGGACTCGTTGTCCAAGCCGTCATCAGCCTCGAACTGGCCGAGGGCCATGTCGTCGTGTGACATGCGGATCAGTTCATACGGGGGCAGGCGTGGCCGTCAGGATCGATCGGCTGTGTGCACCATTGGCAGTCAGGGCGGCCCGATTCGACGAGGCGATCGGCGTGATCGCAGAAGGCCGTTGCCTGGCCGCGACTCACGTACAGGCGGACGTGGCCCCGATCGTCATCAACCATCTCACCGTCTTCGTCGACCTCGCCGACTTCTTCGAGCTGGATGAGGAGCTTGTCGGTGGCTCGGTCGTAGCCGAGGCCGATCGGGCCGAGCACGAACGACGCATCTACGGGCTCGGCGAGTTCGAGGGCACCGGGCATCGGTCGGTCTTCGGGCGGCGGCAGATCGCTCAGCACTTTGCGGAGGTACTGGACGATCGCTGCAGTCTGCTGCTTCTCGCACTTGACCGTGACACGCTGGCCTTCAGACCTCACCTGCATGAAGAAGGTGCGGTTTCCAGGCACGCCAACGGTGCCGGTCGTGAATGCGTCAACGTCGTCAAATTCGTAGAAGACGCTCATGCAGGCTTCAACTCGGTGAGTGGCCGGCCGGTCGAGTTGACCGCGAGCACAATTGGGCCGCCGGCGTGCCAGGTGACGGCACTAATCGACGCCGGGCTGATGACAATGCGCTGGAACAGGTCGATGTGGGTGCCCATGGCGTGCGCAACGGCTGCCTTGATCGTGTCGGCGTGGCTGACGCAGACGATCGTGCCGCCGGGGTGCAGCTTGCGCAGCTTGTCGAGCGTTCCGACCATACGGGTCTGCATCTCGGTGAAGCTCTCGCCGTTCGGGAACCGGAACGTCGACGGTGCACGTTGCACGGTCTGCCACTCCGGGAGCTTCATCAAATCCTTGAGTTCTTTGCCGGTCCAGTCGCCAAAGTCGCATTCGAAGAGGCCACGTTCGATCTGCGTCTTCAGGCCGCAGGCAGCCGAGATCGGCGCAGCCGTTTCCTTCGCCCGCTCGAGCGGCGAGCTGTACACGGCGTCGATCTTCAGCTCGGCGAGACGGAGCGCAGCGATCTTGGCCTGCTCGAGGCCCAGGTCGGCGAGGTGGAGGCCCTTGGCGCGACCTGGAAGAACCTTGCCCGTCGTCGGTGTCTGACCATGACGAACCATCAGAATGGTCGTCGGCTTCGGGCCCTGGTTGGCGGCCTGCTTCTTCCGAGCAGCCGTGACCCGGCCTGCCGTTTTCGTCGCTACTTGCTTGGCCGCACGCTTCGGTGCTGCTGATTTCTTGATGTCAGTCGTCGTCGCCATGAGTACCACCAACCTACTGTCGGTTGCAATGCTGACGCCCGCCCAGCGCACAAAGTCACTGAACGTTCTGACCCGGGAGATCCATGCGTGTCAGGCCTGCCCGCGATTGGTCGGATGGCGCGAGCAGGTCGCTGTCGAGAAGCGAGCGGCGTATCGCGACGATGACTACTGGGGCAAGGCGATCTCCGGCTTTGGCGACCCAGCCGCACAGATCGTGATCCTCGGCCTCGCACCGGCCGCCCACGGGGCCAACCGAACCGGACGGATGTTCACTGGCGATCGCAGCGGCGACTGGCTGTTTCGTTCGATGCACACCGCCGGCTTGGCCAACCAGGCCGAGTCCACGTCCAGCGCCGATGGATTGACGCTCACCAATGCCTGGGTCACGTCGGCGGTCAAGTGCGCGCCGCCCTTGAACAAGCCCACGACGACCGAACGCGATGAGTGCCGGCTGTTCCTCGTACGCGAACTTGAAGCCCTGTCTGCTGCGAACGTTGTGATCTGTCTCGGCACGTTCGGGTACGACGCAGCGATGAATTTCTTTGGCGTTCGTCCGAAACCACGTTTCGGTCACGGAGTCGAAGTGCCTGTCACCTCATCGGACGGCCGCAAGCTCACGGTCATCTGCAGTTATCACGTCAGCCAGCAGAACACGTTTACGAAGCGGCTGACCGAACCAATGCTCGATGCAATCTTCACCCGCGCCAACGAACTCGCCGGTCACACTGTGCGAGGCACAGTGTGACCGGCTGACTCAGGAACCGAGCGCACCGACGAGCGCCTGCGCTGACAGAGCGTGTGCGAGCCGAGCATCACTGAGTTGATCGGGGAGTGAGTAGAAGGCGTGGATCTGACCCGAGAAGTGAACATGGCTCACCACGACGCCGACGGATGACAACCGTTCGACGTAAGCGATGCCCTCGTCTCGGAGCGGGTCGAAGCCGGCGGTGATCACCAGCGCGGGCGGGCCAGCGGCCAGTACCTCGTCTGAGGCGAGCAGCGGGGAGACACGCGGGTCGTCAGGCGTTCCCTCTCCACCCGACAGGTAGTGCTCGGTGAACCATTGCATCGAACTCTTGGTCAGGAAATAGCCCTCGCCATTTTCGTCGTAAGACTCCGTGTTCATCCGGACATCGGTCACCGGATAGATCAAGAGCTGGAAGCGGAGCGGCACCGTGGTCTCGTGGCAGACGACAGCAGCGATGTTCGCGCCCGCCGAGTCGCCGCCGATGGCGATGCGCGTTGGGTCGATACCGAGTTCGTCGGCGTGCTCGTATGCCCACAGCGTTACGGCACTGCAGTCGTCGAGCCCTGCCGGGAAGGGATCCTCGGGTGCAAGTCGGTAATCGACGCTGAGGACGGTCAATCCGCTGCGGTTGGCCAACGATCGACAGACGTTGTCGTGGCTGTCGAGATCGCCGATTACCCACCCGCCGCCGTGGATAAACACGAGTAGCCCTGGTGTTGTTTCGGTCGGGGCTGCTCGATACACGCGGGCGGGAACACCGCCGGCATCTAGCTCGACAATCTCGTGGCACTGCTCGGTCGGATCGGCCGCCAGTGCCTTGCGGGTGGCCCGCGCATCGGCTGGCGGCTGTGAATCGAGCGGCGGTGCACCGATTGCCTCCATCATGTCGAGCAGCGTGCGAGCCTCGTGGTGGAGCGGCATCCCCACATCGTGCCAGTAGCCTTTGGCCACTGTGAACTCGAAGCGTCAGCCCCGCCACACTGCGACGACCCGTCGGCTGAAAATTTCCGGTGGAGCGGTCGTTGCCGTGCTCAGTCTGAGCGCATGCAACTCCGACCCGGGGAACCGGCGTGTCGCTGAAGACATCGTCGATACAGCGCTTGAGCAAGGAGAGATCACGCAGGAAGTCCACGACTGTCTGTTCGACAAGCTCGAGACCTACTCCGACTCAGATTACGAATCGATCACCGAGGCAGCAAACGACGCTGGCCCAGGTACGGCGCTCGACCTCTTCGAGGCTGATCTCGCCGAGTGCAACAACTGAGCAACGACGTGGCGCGAGTCGCCACGCCGTCCTGATCAGTCGTTCTTCGGTTCTGGAGCCGGCTCCGCTTTCGCCTCGGCAGGCTTCGGCTCGTCCGGGTTCGCATCAACTGACGGTTCGGCCGTCACAGCTGCAACCTTCTTCTTGGGCGCCGGCACGCCGACCGACGGAGCAGCGTCAGCGTCTTGGGGCCAGCGACGACGGCTGACGATCGACAGCAGTCGCAGCAGACGCATTGCGGTTTCGTCGGTCTGCGCGGGCCTCGCGATAATCGAGCCGTCAGCGATCATCCGCTCGATGACTTCCTCACCGAGTTCGGTACGCACGATCGTGAGCGTCCAGTCGTTGTCTTCGCCGATGCCGCCCGTGGCGACGTCAGAGTGTTCGGCCGCGAAGTCGGGGCAGGTCTTGCAGCCTTCGCGAGTCCAAGCGTGGCATTCCTTCAGATTGATCTCATGGTACGAGCCGTCTTTCATCCAGATCTGGAAGACGCCCTTGATGTTCATCTTCACCATGTCTTGCTTCTTCAGGCCGTACTTGGCCTCGAAGAGCTCTTCAAAGATGGCGTCATCGAATGTCTTTGAACAGAGCAGGCCGATGTTGAACAGGAACGGCTTACTGACCTTGCCAGCCTTGCGGTCCCACATGACTGGTGGCGATGAGGTCTGGCAACCCATGCCGACCAGGGCGAGCCGCTTGTAGCCCTTCTCTTGGGCTTCACGGAGTGCGAGCGGGTTTGCGCAGTAGGTGTAGCGGGAGCCCGCTGTGGCGAGAATTTCTTCGGGTGTCGAGACGACGGCCGGCTTGGCCTTCCACGCATCGTCCTCTTCGACGCCAGACACGAGAGCAGCGTCGATGTAGTCGTGCTCGCGTAGCCAGATGAGCATCGCCGACACCAGGCCGCCGTCCTGGCCCATCTTGTGAACCATTTCGTCGCTCGCGCGGGTGAGGTAGAGCTGACGCCAGATGCCAGCCATCTCGTCGGGTTCGCGGATACGCCCGAACAGGTGCATGTCGGCTGCGGGCTCCCAGGCGCGAAAGCGAGGGCAGGCCCGGGTGCATGTGGTGCAGCCCTTCTCGCCGTGAATGCAGTTGTCGAGGCCCAACTCTTCTTCGAGATGGAATGGGATGTACTTGCCCTCTTCGTGTTCGTACCCGATCACATCGTGAGGACACGTGACGACGCAGCCAGCGCAGCCGGTGCAGAGGCTGTTGGTGATGACTTCGCTGTACAGCTCTTTCCACTGCGCAGTCCACCGCTCCTTCTTGGGGGCAGCGTCGGCGGCTGGCGTCTCGATTGTCGTCATGCAGGCGACTGTACGCCGCGTGGCCGCGGCAACATCAACCCACCCGCCACCGAATTTCACGCCGCTCCATATTTGATGTTGGAGGGGCAGAAATTCCTGCATCGAGCGCCTGGCGTACTGTTGTGAGCATGCACCGCGCTCGAGACATCACGTCGCTCGACGGAGCGGCCCGCGCCTTCGCCCGGTCATCGTCTGGACGCGTGATTTCTGTTGCGACATGTTTGGCCGTCGTCGTCCGAGTTGCGCTGGGAAACTGGTCGTTTGGCGACGCGCTTGCGGTGCTGGCGGTCGTTGTTGCATTGGGCCCGGTGGAGTGGGTCATCCACCGTCGACTACTGCATGCCGAGCCCGGCTCAACGCTGGCCGAACTGCTGGGCACACGCGACTCTCATGAGCGGCACCACCGTGACCCGGATGACATGGAGTGGTTACTGCTGCGTCGACCGAACGCGATCGGTTCCTGCCTGGCGATCATTGCTCCGGTGGCTGCTGCTGTCGAAGGCCTCTCGCGGATCGGCGTGTCGCCGAGCGTCGCATCTTCGGCTCGGGCGAACGGCGCCACAATCGTGTTGATAGGGCTCGTCGCACTGCTGCACTACGAGTGGGTCCACCTGCTCGTGCACTCGCGGTATCGACCCCGTTCTCGCTACTACTCCCGGCTCGCCAAGAACCACCGTTTACATCACTTTCGGAACGAGAGCTATTGGCTGGGGGTCACGATCGACACCGGCGACCGGCTGGCACGGACCCTGCCGGTGGACCGCTCAGCTGTGCCGCTGAGCGAGACGGCGCGCGCTCTCGGTTGATCTGTGTAATCTTCCCGAGCGATGATTGAGGTCATGCCCACTCCCGACTTCGCCACGTATGCATGGGCGCCGATCGACATCGTTGGCGGTGCGTTGCCGAACGTCCATGTTGCCTGGGCCGACGGTCTCGATCTCGACTGTTACTCGCTGTGGTTGTTCGAGAACTCGCGGGCGATCGATCCGGTCACCCGAGAGAGCACGGTCGACCCGGCGGACTTGCCCGAGTCGTCGTTCCTGTCGGCTGCTCGACGGACGGACGAAGGGGCGCTCGAGCTGACGTGGGGCGATGGTCTCCAGTCGATGATTCACCCCGGATGGTTGCGATCGATCGCTGCGCAGCGGCATCGACCTGAAGCGATTCCCGGTCCGTTGACGATCTGGACGACCGACACCCTCGACGAACCGCCGTCCTTCGATGGCGCATCTGTGCTCGACGACATTGCGGTGTTCGGCGACTGGCTGCGAGCGATGCACGTCTACGGCTTCGCCCGGCTCCGCAATACTCCGGCCGATCGGGCGTTTCTCGAAACGCTGATCAAGCGAATCGGTCCGATTCGAGGGTCGAACTTCGGCAATATCTTCACGGTCGAGGCACGTCTCGATGCCGATTCGACGGCGAACACTGGCCTGAATCTCGGCCAACATGCCGACCTCCCGACGCGTGAGACGCCGCCCGGCTTCCAGTTTCTACACTGCGTCGAGAACACGGTCGCGGGTGGAGCATCGCGGATGACCGACGGGCTCGCGGTCGTCGCCGAACTCGAAGCGAATCATCCGGCCGAGTACGAGGCGCTGACCACCTTGAACTGGGTGTTCGCCAACCGGGCGATGGACGGGGACCATCGCTGGATCGGCCCGGTGATCGACCATGGTCAGCTCGGCTCGCAGCTGACCATGCGCGCCTTCTACCCGGTCCGGCTCGCACCCGACATGCCAGCCGCCGACGTACCGCGCGCCTATGACGCGATGCGCATCTTCTCCAGCGTCGCCCACGACGACCGATTCATGCTGCGTTCCCGTTTCGAGCCCGGCGACATTATCGGCTTTGACAACCGGCGAGTCCTGCACGGCCGCGACGCATTTGATCCGGGCGCCGGATCGCGAGTCCTCACCGGTTGCTACGTCGACCGTGACGAGCTGCTCTCGCGTCTACGCGTGCTTGATCGTGACGCCCTGAACCGCCACGCCCCGAACCACTCTTCCTCGACCCCTCCGACCCTTGATCAGAAGGAAACCTCATGAGTTCTGTCTTCATCACCTGCGCCGTCACCGGCAGCGGCGACACTGTTGGCAAGTCCGACAGGGTGCCGTACACCCCCGAAGCAATCGCCGACGACTGCATCGCTGCAGCCAAAGCAGGCGCCGCCGTCGTGCACATCCATGTTCGCGATCCCGAGACCGGTGCGCCGTCACGAGAGGTCGAGTACTACGCCGAAGTGGTCGATCGCATCCGTGCCTCCGATGTCGACCCGGTGATCAACCTCACCGCCGGTATGGGTGGCGATGTCACCTTCGGTTCTGTCGAAAGCCCGCTGCCGCTTGCCGAGGCCGGTACCGACATGGTGGGTGCATCCGAACGGCTCGATCACGTCCGCAAAATCCTTCCCGAGATCTGCACCATCGACTGTGGTTCGATGAACTTCGGCGAGGGCGACTACGTCATGACGAACACGCCGTCGATCCTCGCCGAAATGGCTCGCCAGATCCAGGAGCTCGGTGTTCGTCCGGAGATCGAAGTGTTCGACACCGGTCACCTGTGGCAGGCGAAGTCGCTCGTCGAGCAGGGGCTCATCGCTGATCCAGTCATGGTGCAGTTGTGTATGGGGATCCCGTGGGGTGCGCCGCCGGATTTGAACACCTTCATGGCGATGGTCAACAACATTCCAGAAAATTGGACGTTCAGTGCGTTCTCGATCGGGCGCAAGCAGCTCGAATACGTGGCGCTTGCTGCGATTGCGGGCGGCAACGTCCGCGTCGGTCTCGAAGACAACCTGTACCTCGACCGGGGCCAGTTAGCGACGAACCGCGATCTCGTCGAACGGGCAGTCGACATCCTGAGCAGCATGAACTTCGACATCATGACGTCGGCAGAGGTCCGCGAGAAGATGCAGCTCACCAGCCATGGCTGAGCTGCCACAGCGCGGCGCAGTTGTTGGGTGCGGTGTGATCGGTGCTGCTTGGGCCGCACGAATGCGGCTTCGGGGGATCGACGTGTCTGCGTACGACCCGTCGCCGAACGCTTCGGAGCTTTTGAACGACGTGATGGCCGACGCTGTCTCGGCATGGGACGCACTCGGTCTGTCGACGGACCGCATCGGTTCGTTGGTGCTGTGTGCGTCGATTGAAGAGGCTGTTGCCGACGTTGAGTTGATCCAGGAAAGTGTTCCAGAGCGGCTCGACATCAAGCACTCGACGCTGGCAGCCATCGATGATGCTGCACCAGCTGATGCGATCATCGCGTCGTCGACGTCGGGATACAAGCCGACGGAACTCGCAACATCGATGACCCGCCCGGAACGGCTCGTCGTAGCGCACCCGTTTAACCCGGTCTACCTGTTGCCGCTCGTCGAGATCGTCGGTGGTGAACAGACATCACTTGGGACGATCGACCGTGCGATGGACACCTACCGAGCGCTCGGTATGCATCCGCTCCACGTGCGCAAAGAGATTGATGCCTTCATTGCCGATCGTCTCCTCGAAGCGGTTTGGCGTGAAGCGCTGTGGCTGGTCAACGATGGCATCGCAACCACCGAAGAGATCGACGACGCGATCCGTTACGGATTCGGCCTTCGGTGGGCGCAGATGGGCACCTTCGAGACGTATCGAATCGCCGGGGGAGAAGGCGGCATGCGCCACTTCATGGAGCAGTTCGGGCCGGCGTTGAAATGGCCGTGGACCAAACTGATGGACACGCCGGAACTGACCGATGAACTGATCGATACCATCGCCGAACAGTCCGACGAGCAAGCAGCAGGCCGCTCAATCCGAGACCTTGCGCAAGAACGCGACCGGAACCTCGTTGCGATTCTGCGGGCACTCGAAAGCGTCGACGCCGGTGCCGGCAAGACTGTCGCAAACCTCCGTGCGCTACAGGGCTAACAGCACCGCCACCCCGTTTGCGTCGAAGTTTGCGTTGACCAGTCCGCAGGAATTTCGACGCAAACGAGGAAACTGCCGACATGAAGGAACTTCGTTGGGGTCTGGGGCGTCTGATTGAGATGGGTTCAATGTTGCGCCGCGCTGCGGTGATCGGGATCTTGTTGACGACGCTGGTGATTGTTGGAGGCCCCGGAACGGCCTCGGCATCTCCCACGACCTCGATACCTGTTGAGGAAAATGGAGTCGCGTGGCCGGTTCCGATCGTCGGCGGGCTCATCATCGTGGCGGGCCTGGTCGCAACCAGAGGCGAGTTCCGCAACTGGCGTCAGCGCCGAGCAGACCGCAACTGATCGTTTGCGTGACGATTTTGGCTGGCATCGCAGCCAAAATCGTCACGCAAACGGATGAGCAGCGGGAGAAACTAGACGGCGTCGGTGCCCTCTTCGCCGGTGCGGATGCGTACGACGCGGTCAACGTTGGTCACCCAGATCTTGCCGTCACCGATCTTGCCAGTGGCGGCCGCCTTGGCAATGGCATCCACCACGTCGTCAACGTGTGCTTCGTCAACGACGGTGGCAAGGCTGACCTTGGGGACGAAGTCGATCTTGTACTCGGCGCCGCGATAGGTCTCGGTGTGTCCGCCTTGGCGGCCGAAACCGCGAACCTCAGAGACGGTGATGCCGGTGACATCGATCGCCTTGAGGGCGTCCTTCACGTCGTCGAGCTTGAAGGGTTTGATGACTGCAGTGATGAGTTTCATGATGTCCCCGGTTCGTTCGAAGTGTTCGCGGCGTGATGTTCAAAGTGAGTCAGCTGGTGTACGCCGACTCGGCGTGCTGGCTCTGGTCGAGACCCTGGTACTCAGCATCCTCGCCGACGCGCAGCCCCATCGTTGCATCGATCGTTTTGGCGATGGCATACGTGACGACGAAGGAGAAGACGCCGACCACGAGGGCCGCAACGAACTGATCCTTGAGGAGCTCGAGGCTGCCGCCGAAGAAGAGGCCTTCCGAGCTGTTTTCGGCGATCACTGGGTTGACGGCTGCATCGGCGAACAGGCCGAGGAGCAGCGTCCCGACGATGCCGCCGATCAGGTGCACCGCGATGACGTCGAGGCTGTCGTCCCAGTTCATCTTCTCCTTGATCGTCAGAGCAAGGAAACACAAGGCTCCGGCGACGAATCCAATGATCAGCGGCGAGGCACCACCAACGAAGCCGGCGCATGGAGTGATGGCGACGAGGCCGGCGACAGCGCCGGAGCAGGCGCCGAGCACGGTTGCGTGGCCGCCCTTCCAGCGTTCCACGAGGAGCCAGCCGAGCATGCCGGTCGAAGCAGCGAGATGGGTGTTGACAAGGGCTTGCGCCGCAAGGCCGTCGGCGGCGAGGCCGGAACCCGCGTTGAATCCGAACCAGCCGAACCACAAGATGCCGGTACCGAGGACCGTGAGTGGCAGGTTGTGCGGTGGCATGGGCACGTCGCCGTGGCCCTTGCGGTTGCCGATGACGAGGATGACGGCGAGCCCGGCCACACCAGCGCTGATGTGGATGGCCGTGCCGCCAGCAAAGTCGAGTGCCCCCATCTCAAGGAGCCAGCCGTTGAACACCCACTTAGCACCAGGGATATAGACGAGCAATGACCAGAATCCGATGAGCACAGCGTACGAACCAAATTTCAACCGGTCAGCTGTGGCGCCGGTGATGAGTGCCGGGGTGATGACCGCGAACATCATTTGAAAGGCGACGAAGGCCATGCCGGGAATGTCTCCGTCGAGGTTGGTGACGTCGGCGAGGAAGAGGAAGTCGAAGTTGCCAATCCAACCGTTGCCGCTGGCACCAAAGACGAGCGAGAAGCCGACGATTGCCCAGATGGTCGACACCAAACCAATGGCGAACACGTTTTGCATCAACATGCCGAGCACGTTCTTCGAACGCACCATGCCGCCGTAGAAAAACGCCAATCCGGGCGTCATGAAGAGTACGAGGGCCGCTGAGATCAGCACCCATGCGGTATTTCCGGAGTCAAATGCGAGGAGCATGGGAGCGGACCGTAGGCAGTGCCCGTCGAGTGTGAAAGTGCGGAAACGTGATGTTCATAGTCCGGAAACACAGACACTCGGAACGCCCATCGACGGTGAGCTTGAGAGCGGATCGGACCGCAACCCGAGCTACATGTCCCACGAAAACGAAACGACCCCCGTGCCAACATCTCAAGGACAAGATGTGACACGGGGAATCGTCGGAGCGAATCGCTACGTCGCGATTCGCCGAATTGGCACCTGGCAGCGAGGCCGGGAACTATATGGCGTCCGAACCTTCCTCTCCCGTTCGGATGCGTACGAGTCGATCAACGTCGGTTACCCAGATCTTGCCGTCACCGATTTTTCCGGTGGCAGCTGACTTGGTGATCGCCTCGACCACGCCATCGACGGCGGCGTCGTCGACCACGATCGATACTTGGACCTTGGGGACGAAGTCAATCTTGTACTCAGCACCTCGGTAGGTCTCCGTATGGCCACCTTGGCGGCCGAAGCCGCGAACTTCGCTCACGGTGATGCCGGACGAACCGGCTTCCTTCAGTGCGTCTTTGACGTCGTCGAGCTTGAATGGCTTGATGACTGCAGTTACGAGTTTCATGTTGTTGTCTCTTTTCTTTTCAGTCAGTCAGGGTTAGACGTAGGACGGGTCGTTGGTGTAGCCAGCCATGCCGTGCTCGGCGACGTCGAGTCCTTCGACCTCGTCTTCTTCGTTGACCCGGAGGCCAATCGTTGCCTTGAGTGCGGAGAAGACGATGAGGCTGGCGATGCCGACCCAAGCGATGATGATGATCACCATGAGGAACTGCACAGCGAGCTGCTCGAAGCCGCCGCCGTAGAGTAGGCCGGCATCTTCACGACCGAGGAACGCGTCGTCGTAGCGGGCGAAGATGCCGATGGAGAGCACACCCCAGATGCCGACCGCACCGTGGACGCTGATGGCACCGACCGGGTCGTCGATCTTGATCTTGTCGAAGAACTGGACCGCAAGGACCACGATGATGCCGCCGATGGCACCGATGACGATCGACATGACCGGTGTGGCAGTGCCGCACGGCCCGGTGATGGCGACCAGTCCGGCGAGCACCCCGTTGCCGATGAAGGCGATGTCCGGCTTGCCCGTCTTGATCCAGACGAACGCTGCCGTGGCAAAGGCACCGGCAGCAGCCGCGAGGATCGTGTTGAGCGCAATGCCCGTCACAAGATTGTCAGCAGCGAGCTCGGAACCGGGGTTGAAGCCGAACCAACCGAGCCAGAGGATGAACACACCGAGGATCGCGAACGGGATGTTGTGTCCAGGGATTGCTCTGGCAGTGCCGTCTTCGGCGAACTTGCCCTTGCGGGCGCCGACGAGCTTGGCGCCGACGAGTGCGGCGATACCGCCGGTCATGTGCACGACACCGGAGCCGGCGAAGTCGGAATACACGGCATCACCGATCGAGATTCCAGCGATGAAACCGCCGCCCCAGGTCATGTGCACGACCATTGGGTAGATGATGGCGCACATGAACACACTGAAGATGAGGTACGAAGTGAACTTCGTGCGCTCGGCCATGGCACCCGAGCAGATCGTCACGGCTGTTGCTGCAAACACTGCCTGGAAGAAGAAGAACGTTCCGTGCGACAGGTTGATCACTCCACTTCCGCCGAGGGTGTTGATGTCGAGGTCGTTCATGAAGAACCACCCACCATCGGTGCCGAGGAAGTCGTTGCCGCCGCTGAAGGCGAAGGCGTAGCCGGTTGCGAAGAAGGCCAGAACGCCGATGATCGCGTCAGCCATGTTTTTGGCAAAGATGTTGACCACGTTTTTTGCTCGTGTCAGGCCTGCCTCAACGAGTGCAAAACCCGCCTGCATGAAGAAGACGAGACATGCAGCGATGAACACCCAGATGTTGTCAAGGATCGCTTGGACGTCTGCTGCTTCCTGAGCGATGACGGTTCCGGGCATGAGGGCCACGAGGGCGACAACGCCCCCAAGGCCAGAGATGATTCGAAGCGCACGGTTGTGCACGGGGTCCTCCAAAAGGATCGGGGATAAGGGAAGGTTTGCTTGGAGAATCCAGTGGCGCCGTTGCCGTCCGGATTACGACGATCAAGTTACGGACGGTCGATGTCGTGAGTGTCGCGGCTTTGTTTCGTGTCCGTGAACTGTCATCGCGGGTGTCGAAGAGGGTCTCGATTGGCGTGCCGAAGCAGGTCGAGGTGGTGGCCGAGCGACGAGTGACACACACATCAGATTCGGGGCGATGCCGATGCAACAGCAAGAATGTGGACCATGGATCTGACATACCCGAACGAAGCTGAAGACTTCCGCGCCGAAATCAAGGCGTGGCTCCTCGACAACCTGCCCGGCGGCTGGTTCGACGATGGCTTCGAGATGACGCCGGACCAGCGCGAGGCGTTCAACGCCGAGTGGCCCACGAAGCTGTTCGAAGGTGGTTGGATTTGTGCCACTTGGCCCGCCGAGTACGGTGGGAAGGGCCTGAGCACGATGCAGGGCGTTGCATTGTCGGAAGAGTTCGCCAACGCGAAGGCCCCGATGCGCGGTGACTTCTTCGGCGACACGCTGGTCGGCCCGACGTTGCTCCAGTGGGGAACCGAAGAACAGAAGAAGGAGTTTCTGCCCGGCATCCTGCAGGGTCGGACCCGATGGTGTCAGGGCTTCTCGGAGCCTGACTCAGGTTCCGACTTGGCATCGATCAAGACGACCGCCGAACTCGACGGTGACGAGTGGGTCATCAACGGCCAGAAGGTCTGGACCACGCAGGGTCACCATGCCGACTACTGCTTTCTTCTGACGCGTACTGATCCCGAAGCGAAGAAGCACGCAGGTATCTCCTACATGCTCGTCCCGATGAAGCAACCGGGCATCGAAGTTCGCGGCATCACGCAGCCCGACGGCACTGCTGAATTCTGTGAGGTCTTCTTCTCGGACGCACGTTGCGCCAAAGACGCCGTAGTCGGCGGAGTCAACAACGGCTGGAAGGTCGCGAACTCGACTCTCGGTTTCGAGCGCGGCCAGTCAGCCACGACTGGTTTCCGCCGTTTTGCTGAGGAGTTCCGGCTGCTCAAAGAGCAGGCCATTGCCAACGGTGCGATTAACGATCCGCACATCCGCCAGCGTCTGATGCAGTACTACAGCAAGATCGAGATCCTGCGTTTTAATGGCTTGCGGAACCTCACCGCGACGCTGAACAAAAGCCGCGGTTCCGGGGTGGTCGATATGGGCACGATTGCGCTCGGAGCGACGAACAAGATGTTCTGGACCGAAATGCATCAGAACGCCATGGAACTGGCGTTGGACATCTACGGCACCGATTCGCTCCTCATCGACGCCGGCCCGGAGGTGGGTGGCTGGCCGGGCGCTTCGCGCGACAAGCGCCGTGACGGCTACCCGGTGAGCCCGATGATGTCGTCGTTCTTCTTCTCGCGTTCAGAGACGATCTGGGGTGGCACGAGCCAGATCCAGCGCAACATCGTTGGCGAACGCGTCCTCGGTCTTCCCAAAGAACCAAATCCTCCGAGCGCTTCCTGAGGATTTCGGGCGACGCAGCGAGTGGAAGTGATCGTCGGGTCGGTCGACGAGATCCGACTCACCTAACGTCTGGTCGATGAATATCAAGGTCGGAGTTATCGGTGCGGGCGGCATGGGCCGTGAGCACATCAGGAATCTCGCGGCGGTTGACGGTGTGGAAGTCGCCGTCGTTGCCGATGTCGTTGCGGCGGCAGCGCTTGATGCTGCGGGCCTGTGCAACGCAGCGGCATCGACCGACGCCTTCGCTGTTGCGACAGACCCGAGCCTCGACGCCATCGTCATCGCGTCCCCGGATGACACGCATGCCGATCTCGCGATCGCTGCAGTTGAGCGCGGCGCTTTCGTCCTGTGTGAGAAGCCGCTGGCCAGCAACGTCGCCGACGCTGAGCGGGTCGTTGCTGCGGAGGTCGCGGCCGGGCGTTCTTTGGTGCAGTTGGGTTTCATGCGACAGTACGACCCGGCGCATTTGCAGGTTGCAGGCGCGATCAGCGAACTCGGTGCGATCCGCCATGTCCGCAGTGCTCACCGCAACACCAACCATCAGTGGGAACGTCCGCTTGAACTGGTCTTCTCGCAATCGTTGATCCACGACGTGCACACCGCCCGGTGGCTGATGGGCACCGAATTTTCATCTGTCACCACCCAGGTGGTCAGCGGGCCACGGCCGGTTGAGCACGTGATTGTGCTCGGGGCGATGGCTGACGGGTCGACTGTCACGATCGAGTTTGTCGAAGCCACGTATGGCTACGACATCGATGTTGAGGTGACCTGCGAACACGGCATGATCACTGCCCCACAACCATCCCAGCCGGTCGTCCGCTTCGAGGGCGCAGGCCACCAACACATTGGTGACGACTGGTTCGGCCGATTCAGTGAGGCGTATCGGGCTGAGGCGGCAGACTGGATTGCAGGGGTCCGTGCCGGAGAGGTGCGCGGTCCGACCGCGGTCGATGGTTTGGCGGCGCAACGGGTCGTCGACGCAGCGATCCGGTCGGCGGTGTCGGGCCAACGCGAAGCGGTCTGACCGTTGTTTGTGACTTCCGGCCGGACCCGATCTGAGATGATCAAGACTCGATCCGGTTCGACATGATGGTCGAGTAACGACGTTTGCAAACTCCGCTGGTGAGGGTCAGCATCTTGAAGCTGCCTTGGAGCGACTGATCACCAAACCATTCGTGATCGTCTCGTTGACCGCCTTTGCGTTCTTCATGTACATCGGAACGCTGGTCCCGCTCGTTCCGCTGTTCATCGAAGAGCCGCTCAAAGGTGGCGAACTCGCTCCCGGTGTAAATGCCGTTTGTTTCTGACCTATGCACTCGTCTCGCTCGTCATTCGAATCTTCGGCGCAAAGCTGCCGGAACGTCTGGGCCCGCGACGTTCTGTGACGATTGCTCTGGTCTCCATGGCGGGCGGACTTGCTGTCTTCGCTGCTGCGCCGAACGTCATCGGCCTGTGGATCAGGGCGTTCCTGATCGGTTTGTGGCTCCTGCGCACCAAGCTCGCGCACGCCGGTTCCAACTGGACTGAGCGGAAATCAGACATTCAACTGGCTGGCTAATTTTCGCTGGTGATTGTGGGCAGTGACCGTCATCATGGAGTCATGCCACCGCTCGACCAAGACCGCTGCTGCTGCATCGTCAAGAACGCCGACCGGCGCTTCGACGGGTGGTTTGTAACCGCTGCGCGCAGGACGGGCATGTATTGCCGCCAAAGTTGTCCAGTGATCACGCCAAAGCAAACGAACGTCGAGTTCCATCACACGGCGGCCCCCATGCAGTCACAGTTGCCGAGGGCAGCGCCGTACTCGAGACCCGCAGGTTGCTGGTGATCAACTCCTCGCAATTAAGGGCATCAGCCTGCGACGGCAGATCACGTGATCATGCGTGGCCTCAGACACCCCGACGTGCTCCCCGGTACCGACCTGATTGTGGTCGACTTCCTGACGGAGCTCGACCGCACCGTCGGCGACGCAGCAGGATGGGTGCCGTGGCGCTCGTATGCACTTCATCACCTCTGGACGGCCACGGCGCGCTCGACGCCGCTGCAGTTGCAACTGCACGATCCCGCAAGGACTACCTATGACTGACACTGACACCGAAGAGACGCTGTCTTGCACGACGATGGATAGCCCGATGGGGGTGCTCACGCTTGTTGCCAGCGAGACGGGGCTCAGAGCGGTGCTGTGGCCGAGCGATGATCCGGCGCGGGTGCCACTCGGAATGGTGATCGAGACGGCCGACACGACCGAACATCCCGTCCTTACTGCAGCTGTCGATCAACTCGGCGAGTACTTCGCCGGGGATCGCCAGAATTTCGATCTCCCACTCGACCCAGTCGGCACCGACTTTCAGCAGTCGGCGTGGATGGCGCTGCGAGCCATTCCCTACGGAGAGACAGTCAGCTACGGCGAGCAGGCCGCGGCGATTGGCGACAAACGCAAGGCGCGTGCGGTCGGTGCTGCAAACGGTCGTAACCCGATCTCGATCGTCGTGCCCTGCCATCGGGTCGTCGGTTCGAATGGTTCGCTCACCGGGTTCGCCGGGGGCCTCGACAGCAAGCGGTGGCTCCTCGAACACGAGTCCAAGACCGCTGGCCACACCCTCCTCTGAGGCCACCCACATCGTCACGCCCGGCCTTCCAAAATGGAGACCATTTCAACGCAGTAGTGATGTGTTTTGGTCTCCATTTGGGGCGAGGGTCGGGCGCGGTCCGAAATGGAGATCGTGCTGCTTGCTGGGCGCGTCGAGTTGGTCTCAGTTTCTGATGGCGGGAGCCGGGTGAGGGTGTGGCAACGTGACGCGATGAAGTATGTGCCGTTTGGAAACACTGGTTTGTCCGTCTCCGCGATCACGCTCGGGTGCATGAGTTATGGCGAGTCGGGTAAGGGCACCCACGCATGGAGCATGGACGAGGCGAGCAGCCGGCCATTCATCGAGCAGGCTCTCGAAGCAGGGATCAACTGCTTCGACACTGCGAACGTGTATTCATTGGGGTCGAGCGAGGAGATTGTTGGCCGAGCGCTTGCCGATATGACGAAGCGCGAAGACGTGATCATCGCCACCAAGGTGCGCGGCAGGATGCGCGAAGGACGCTTCGGCGAGGGTCTCTCTCGCAAGGCGATCATGTATGAGGTCGACCAGAGCCTGAAGCGACTGGGCACCGACTACATCGATCTGTATCAAATCCATCGCTGGGACCATCACACACCGATCGAAGAGACGATGGAGGCGCTGCACGACCTGATCCGCTCGGGCAAGGTGCATCACATCGGTGCATCGTCGATGTACGCATGGCAGTTCGGCAAGGCGCAGTACACCGCTGACGCCAACGGTTGGACGCGGTTCGTCAGCATGCAGCCGCATTACAACCTGATCAATCGCGAAGAGGAGCGCGAGATGCTTCCGCTTTGTCGCGACATGAACGTTGCGGTGATCCCCTGGAGTCCGATGGCTCGAGGCAAGCTGACTCGCGAGTGGGGCGCCACGACCAACCGCACAGAAAGCGACGACTTCGGTCGCTACCTCTACAGCATGGAGGAGTCGGACAAAGCAGTGTCCGACGCCGTCGGTGTGGTTGCCGAAGCTCGCGGCGTGTCACGCGCACAGATTGCCCTCGCGTGGGTACTGCGCAACAAGGCAGTGACGTCACCGATCATCGGCGCAACCAAGCTGCATCACATCGACGATGCCGTGGCAGCCGTCGAGTTGGAACTTACCGACGACGAAGCGCAGTCGCTCGAAGAGCACTATCTCCCTCACCCCATCGTCGGCTTCTCCTGAGTCGGTCCAGATCGCCCGATCCCGGCGGCAGCCCTCGCCGCTCATTGAGCAAGCTCAACTCGGGTTCATGCTTTCTTGGCGTCGAACGATCTGATCCCGACTCACGGAATTGAGATAAAAAGCGCTGCGCTGCGTTGGCTGGCGGTTGATGGTCCGCCGGCTGCGCCCTCTACTTGCGGGGCTTAGCGGAGGCCGACTGGGCCTTGCGGGCGCGGTTGGCTTCCTGCTTTGCTGCCTTAGCGGCCTTGCGCGCTGCGCGCAACTTGTCTTGCTCGTCGGCCGGGCGCTTCGAGGTGTCGAGCACCGTCGCTGCTTCGGACTCTTCGACCTTCGGGAGCGCCATAACGTCGTCGTTCTTCAGCAGGTCGCGGATGATTGCGGACGCCGGTGCTTCGCCAGCCACGGTGGCAGCGAGCATGATTCGGGCAACGGCGATGCCGTGCTTTTCGACAATCGGAGGGAGTACTTCTTTGAGCTGATCAGTCGACGGGTTGTCGGCGTTGTCACCGAGCTGCTCGATGCAAGCGGCGAGGGCGCCATCGGAAATGATCGCTGCGATTGCTTCCATGGTGCCGTCGATGCGGCCGGTCTTGACGGCAGCGCGCACGCTGTCGACAGCGAGTTCGCCTTCGACGAATGACTCCAGGCCTTCACGATGATCGTCGTCGAGCACCTCGATTGCGGCGGCCAATTCTTCGTCGGTGGCAGCCTTGATTGAGCGGTCGAGGAGACCCAGCGCCTGCATGCGGTTCTTGACGTGATTCACGGGCCGCGACGTTACCGCTGAAACCCGCAGAGCAGCACCGCAGCCATCGCCGACATCAAGTTCGTCTCGCCCACGATGAACAAGTAAGGACAGTACGTCCAAGCCAGAGTCTGGAGAGGATCTAGACGCACCTATCTAGACGCAGGCGCCCTGACTGCCTGCGCTCTAAAAACGCCGTCATCGTTGAGCAACCACAGCCCGATGCAGCCGCAATCAGGGGAATGCATATGGCAATGTCTGTACTTGAAGGCATCAACAAGGTCGCCGTGGCTGCCGTGTAGCTGTCCTCAGGGACGGCTGCCTTCAGCAGGTCGACACGCCGCAAAATTTGTCTGACTGGATCGGACAACGTATTCGTCAGGCATTCATTGGTTCGTCCTCCCCACGAACCTTTACAAAGCCTCGATGGCACCAAGACGAATGGAGCGACCGGGTGCAAGGTTACGCCGAAGCCCACGCTGCCGTCTCCGAAGTGCGACGGCGGGTGAGACCGGTCCAAATTACTCACGGTACAAGGCTGGCCGATTGCGCCCGTCAGCGCATTTCGGTTACGCAGGCCACCGGTCAGTGCGTGAAACGTGGCTTCAGCGGAGCGTGGTCGATGTTCTGGAGCACATGTTTGGCAAACAGGTCGCATTCGGCGGCATGGGTGTAGCCCGAAAGAATGAACGCCCCGATGCCGACTTCTTGGTAGGCCCGAAGTTTCGACACCACCTGGTTGGGATTGCCAACGATCGCTGCACCTGCGCCGCTGCGTGCCCGACCGACGCCAGTCCAGAGGTTCTCCTCGACGAAGCCATCGTCGGCAGCAGTATCACGTAGTGCGGCCTGACGGGCGACACCGAACGAGGCGGCATCGAGTGACTTGTTCCGGATTGCGTCGCCGGAGTCGGCATCGAGCTTGGAGACCAGTTGCTCAGCGGCTGCCCGCGCCTCGGCTTCGGTCTCACGGACGATCACGTGGGCGCGCAGCCCGTAGATCAGCTCACGCTCGTAGGTGTCAGCTGCCAGCGTGGTCATTTCTTGGACCGTGTCGCGGACGGCGGCGACTGTGTCGGGCCAGGTGAGGAACACATCGGCTTCGGCTGCGGCGACGTCTTTGGCGGCAGGGGAGAAACCGCCGAAGTAGAACGGTGCGCAAGTGCTCGCAGGGCCGATCAAGCGGGGCGGATCAAGCTGGAGATCGACGAAGTCGCCGTGAAAGTCGATCGACTCGCCGTTCAACAGCTGCCGGAGAACTTGCATCCACTCGCGGGTGCGCTGATAGCGGGGCGCCGAGTCGAGCGCCTCGCCGGGGATGTCGGAGCTGATGATATTGATTGTCAACCGACCCTCGGCCATCTGGTCGATGGTGGCCAGCTGCCGTGCCAGCTGCGGAAGGTGCATCTCGCCCATGCGCACGGCGAGGAGCAGGTTGATCTGCTCGGTCTGCGTGGCGATACCGGCCGCAAACGAAGTCGAATCGATGCCGAGCGTGTAGCCAGACGGAAGGAGCACGTTGTCGAAGCCATTGCGGTCGGCGGTCTGCACGATGTTGCTGCAATGTGCCCACGAGCTGGCGAGCGCCGGGTCGGGCTGGCCGAGGAACTCGTAGTCGTCGTCACACAGGGCGCCGAACCAGGAGATCTCAGGGATGTTCGGATTGGTGACGGAACTCATGGCAGTGGCATTCCTTCAGAGGCTTGGACAATGGCGTAGACGTCGGAGCGATCGAGCTGCACGTCGAGTGCCGTGACCGATGCGGCGAGGCGATCGAGGTTCTGCGAACCGACAATGGCGATCGGCTTCGACGGATGAGCAAGCACGAATGCCATGGCGATGTGGCCGCGTTCGACAGATTCGCGTTCGGCGAGCTGGTCGAGCACGGCAAGCAGCTCGGGCTTGACACCGTCGCCGGTTGCCAATGAACCACCGGCGAGCGGGCTCCAGGCAAGTGGCGTGATGTCGAGCTGCATGCACTGATCGAGCGTGCCGTCGCGCAGTGGTTCGAGGTGACTGGCGGAGAATTCTGGCTGGTTTGCCACGATCGGGAAGTCGAGGTGCGCCTGGAGCGCGACGACTTGGGCGGGAGTGTGGTTGGAAATACCGACTTCGCGGATCTTGCCGGCGTCGCGCAGTTCGCTGAGTGCGGAGGCCACGTCGGCGGGATGGGCGTACATGTCGGGCCGGTGGATCTGGTAGAGGTCGATCACATCGATACCCATCCGGGTGAGTGACGCCTCGCAGGCGCTGCGCAGGTATGCCGGCGAGGAGTCGTAGGGGAGCGGCGGCATGATCCCGCCTTTACTGGCGAGCACCATGCGATCGCGCAGCGTGGGTGCAGCAGCAAGCACGGTGCCGAGGATCTCTTCGACTTGGCCGAAGCCCGTGCCTCCCCAGTCAAAGCCGTACACGTCGGCGTTGTCGATCAGGTTCATCCCGGCGTCAAGTGCCGCTTCAAGCACGCCCTGAGCGGCTGCAACGTCGGTGTTCGTGTACCGCCACAGTCCGAACGACAGCGGACCGACAGCAGGCAGCGATCCAAGTGTTCGCGGAGAAGCATCAACAAGAGAGATCACATTTCCAACCTACCGATCTAGGTCGGCGGGACAGGTCGACACTGATTACTGACCCGTCGCGACCCAGAACGAGGCCGCGGTTACTGAGCCCTTCGATGGCGCCACAAGCGATCGACACGCCGCGGCGCTGATCGATTGCGACTCTTCGTTGGCCATGATGTTCGAGAAGTATCAACTGTTCAGATGTGGGACGACCGCCGTGATCGTGCGGGTCTCGCCAGTAGTGAGCCGTGAGGTCGCCGGGGGTCGGATTCACGGCGTGCAGGTGCTCGGTACTTCTCGTGGGGCCTTTTGTCGCCGTGGGCGTGAAGTGCAGGCGATCGATGTCACCGCCGATCAGCCGTAACATCGTGCAATGCCAGCACATCGCTCAAATGCCGACCGTGCGCGGGCGGCGATCTTGCTGCTCGACCTGACCGATCTTGCTGATGATCATTCCGCTGC
>CALCXK010000043.1 GCA_937905835.1 uncultured Ilumatobacter sp.
TCGTCGCGGGCTGCTTCACTGGCGTCTTCTTGATGGGCGCCTTCTTGGCAGCAATCTTCTTGGCAGCAACCTTCTTGGCAGCAACCTTTTTGACCGGGGCCTTCTCGACAGAGACCTTCCTGACTGCAGCCTTCTTGGTCGGAGCAGTCTTGGTCGGAGCAGTCTTGGTCGGAGCAGTCTTGGCGGCGACCTGCTTCGCTGCTGTCGTCTTGGCGGGAGCCTTCGTTGTCTTTTTCGCCACGGCCTTTGCAGGCACCGCCTTCTTGACGGCCGCCTTCTTGACGGCCGCCTTCTTGACGGCCGCCTTCTTGACGGCCGAAGCGTGCCGCTCGACCATGACGCCACCAGTCGTCTCATCGTTCTCGTCCGCCGCTGCTGCTTCAGCTGCAATCGACCGCTCGGCCATGGCGGGGACGGCGCAGTCGATACTGCGGCGGGCGCCATTAAAGCTGACGACGACGAGGGTGACCGACGAGTCGATCTTCATCATCGATTTTGCACTGCGCGGTGTCGGCACAGCCATCATTCGGAGCGGGACATAGCCCCGCACACCGGTGCCAGTAATCGTGATGTAGGCGCCGTGCGACGAGTACGCGTCGACGGTGCCGTTGATGCTCGTTCCGACCGGGTGATGTTCGACGAACTCGAGGAAGGGCAACAATTCGTTCACCGGATCGCCGCCTCGGGGTGCTGCGTTGACAGCCGCCTTCGGCTCGCTCTGTCGTGCGGCAGCCTTCTTGTGTGACGGCGGCGGCGCCTTCGGCACCGGCATCGGCTCATTTGCCTCAACGCTGCCCACGCGTGCATGGTTCTCGTCTTGCTTCGTACGGCCGCGGCCGCCACGTGACCGACCACCGCCGCTACTACTACTGCTGCCTGACCCGCGAGTGGCCTTGCGGCTGACGGGACCACGAACTGGCGTGCGCGCCACCCAGACCCAGCCGACGTGCGGCACGGGCTTACCGCCGATCAGGCGGCCTTCGTCGAAGAGCCATTCGTATTGGCCGTGGAACTCCTGGAAGGAATCATTCGACAACACCGTGGAGTTCGCCTTGTTGGCGATGCCCAGAACAAATGCGTCACCGCGACCGACAGCGCCGGCTGGCGGTGCAACAAGCTCGTTGTTTGCGATGCCTGCTTCGAACTCCTTGGTCTCCTTCTTGTCGATCCGATGCCCGAACGTCGCATCGACCACGACCGTAATCTCGGTGTCGGGGTTATCTTCCATGAAGCTCATGACAGCTTCGTTGAGCTGCTGGAGGCTGGGAAGTGACCGGCCTTCGGTCGCGAGGTTGGACCCGTCGACCACCACGTGTGCTGGGCCGTTTTTGACGTTCATTATCAGTTGTCTCGTTCCTGTTGACGGGGCTCGACCAGTCGGGCCTCCGTGTCGCCGATTGCGGCGAGCTGCACGCTGTGTCGATCATCGCTGCGGGTACCGGCCGGGTTCGCACCAGGTGACCCGAAGTCGAATCGAGACTTCGTACTCTCCCATCGTAGGCTCTCGGACCATGCCGTCCCCAACCATTGTGCGCGCAGTCTTCTGGGACTTCGGTGGGGTCGTGCTCTCCAGTCCCTTTGATGCCTTCAATACATACGAGAAAAATCATTTGGTGCCGGCCGACTTCATCCGTTCGGTTAACACTCACAACCCCGACTCAAATGCATGGGCCCTGCTCGAACGCAACGACATCGGACCCGACGAGTTCGACACGCTCTTCGCCACCGAATCCGAAGCACTCGGCCATCGGATTCCCGGCGCCGACATCCTGGCGCTCCTCTCCGGGTCGGTCCGCCCCGAGATGGTCATCGCGCTTGACGCCGTGATCGCAGCCGGCTACGTCACGGCATGCCTCACGAACAATGTGGTCTCAGACCACACTGCAACACAGCGCCGCCCTGACGTGGCAGACGTCATGACGAAATTCGACCATGTGGTCGAGTCGAGCAAGATCGGCGTCCGTAAGCCCGAACCCCGCTTCTACGAGATCGCATGCGAACTCGCCGGTGTCGCGCCGACCGAATGCGTCTTCCTCGACGATCTCGGGATCAACTTGAAGCCGGCACGCGCCATGGGCATGCAGACCATCAAGGTCGGCACGCCCCGAGCGGCGCTCGACGAACTCGCGTTGATCCTCGGAATTTCACTCTCGGACTGACGGAATCAGTCGTCGCTCGGCGAGAACAACTCATTCATGAGCTGGGCAAGCTCTTGGTCATGGATGGCATTGCTCCCTGTAGCTGGACTGCCCGACGGGGCACGAGCCACATGGCGGAGGTCGTAACCCTCCTCCTTGATGCGCCACACGTTGTGCTCGATGAAGTTCCAGGCACCCATGTTCTGGGGCTCTTCCTGGAGCCAACGAAGTTCCTGAGCATTCGGGTACTTCTTGAGCACATCGCGCATCTGATCGGTTGGTAGCGGGTAGAGCTGCTCGATGCGAACAATGGCAACAGGAGCATTGCGCTCGTCGCGCTCTGCTATTGCATCCCACGCAACCTTGCCCGAACAGAACACGATGCGCGTGACGGCGGCAGCGTCGAGCACACCCGGATCGTCGAGCACCTCGTTGAAGGATCCAGTTGTCAACTCGTCGACAGACGAGCGGGTCTGCTTCATGCGCAGCCCAGACTTCGGCGAGAACACGATCAGTGGCGTGTGGCGTTCCGAGTGCACCTGGCGGCGCAGCAGATGGAAGAAATTGGCGGCAGTGGTCGTATTGACGACCTGCATGTTGTCTTCGGCAGCCAATGTGAGGAACCGCTCGATGCGTGCCGAGCTGTGCTCCGGGCCCTGGCCTTCGTAGCCGTGGGGCAGCAGCAGGACGACACCGTTCTGTTGCTTCCATTTGTCTTCGGCGGCGACGATGTACTGATCGATGATGATTTGGGCGCCGTTGACGAAGTCACCGAACTGGGCTTCCCACAGCACGAGGGCGTCGCTGTTGGCATGCGAGTACCCGTACTCGTACCCCATCGCAGCGTATTCGGAGAGCAACGAGTCGAACACCCAGAAATTCGCAGCAGCGTCGTCGAGGTTGTCGAGTGGAATCCATGCTTGTCCGGTGTTGTGATCGATCAACGCAGCATGGCGATGGCTGAACGTGCCGCGACGCGAGTCCTGACCGGCGAGCCGCACCGGGTGGCCTTCTTGAACGAGCGAGCCGTACGCCATTGCCTCGGCAAGCGCCCAGTCGACTATGCCGTCGGCGTACATCTTGGCTCGCGTGTCGAACTGCCTGCCGAGCTTGGGGTGGACCGTGAACCCTTCGGGGTAGTCGGTGAGCTTGTTGAAGATGCTGTCGAGCTTTGCCCGGTCGACCCCGGTCGGAATGTGAGCCAGGACACCGAGAGCCTTCGGCGGGCGAGCTGCGGTCACGTCACCCGGATTCTGCGCGCGCGTCGCGTCGAGTGCTGCCTGCAACTTGTCTTGGAAATCGCTGAGCGCCTGCTCAGCCTCGTCGATCGTGATGTCACCGCGGCGGACCAGCGTCTCGACGTAGAGCTTGCGGACTGTGCGACGTTCGGCGATCGCCTTGTACATGAGCGGCTGTGTGTATGACGGATCGTCGCCCTCGTTGTGTCCGTGGCGCCGGTAGCAGACCATGTCGATGACGACGTCTTTGTGGAACTGCTGGCGGTATTCCCAGGCAAGCCGTGCGACCTTGACGCAGGCTTCGGGGTCATCCCCGTTGACGTGGAAGATCGGAGCCTGAACAGTCTTGGCGACGTCGGAGCAATACAGCGACGAACGCGAGAACTCAGGCGACGTGGTGAAACCGATCTGGTTGTTGATGATCAGGTGGATCGTGCCACCGATGCGGTATCCACCGATATCGCTCATTGCCAGGCATTCGGCCACGATGCCCTGGCCGGCGAACGCTGCATCGCCGTGGATCAGAAGCGAAAGCACCGGGAACGAACCGGGTGGATCGATCTGGTCCTGCTTCGCACGGACCATGCCCATGACGATCGGGTTGACAGTTTCGAGGTGGCTCGGGTTTGCGGATAGCTCGATCTTTAGGTCGGCACCGGATGGGCTGACGTACTTACCCTTTGTCCCGAGGTGGTATTTCACGTCTCCCGACCCCTGTACGGACGACGGGTCGAGGTGTCCCTCGAACTCGGAAAAAATCGCCTCGTAGTCCTTGCCCATGATGTTGGACAACACGTTCAGCCGACCGCGGTGCGCCATGCCCAAAATCGCCGAGTCGAGGCCGTCGTCGGCTGCATGACTGAGGATCTCATCGAGGATCGGGATCGCCGATTCAGCGCCTTCGATACCGAAGCGCTTGGTACCGACGTACTTGGTGGCGAGGAACTTTTCGAACGACTCGGCTGCGTTGAGCCGTTCGAGAATGCGGTACTTCTCTTCCTTCGTCGGCTCGGGGTACCCCTTGCCCTGGTTGCCGACCTCGACATGTTCTTGGACCCAGTGCTGCTCGTCGGTGCTCTGGATGTGCATGTATTCGACGCCGATCGTCCGGCAATATGCGTCGCGCAGCAAGCCGAGGAGATCGCCGAGGCGCATCTTGTCGACGCCACCGACGCCGTCGGTGAGGAACTCTCGGTCGAGGTCCCAGATGGTCAGGCCGTACGTGGCCGGATCGAGCTCGCGCGGCATATGTGGTTCTTTCCACCGAAGCGGATCGAGGTCGGCGATCCGGTGGCCACGAACGCGGTGGACTCGGATGAGCTTGGCGACAGCCATCTGCTTGGCCAGCATCGTGTCTTCCCGGTTCATCGGGCTGACATCGGGACGCCACTTGACCGCCTCGTACGGCACGCCGAGCGACGCGAAGATTTCGGCGTAGAAGTCGTACTCTCCAAGGAGTAGTTCGTGGACACGCTTCAGGAAGAGACCAGACTCGGCTCCCTGGATGATGCGGTGGTCGTAGGTGCTCGTGACCGTGACGACCTTGCTGACGCCGAGCGAGCTGAGGTTGCGCCGATCGGCACCTTCGAATTCGGCCGGGTAGTCGATGCTGCCCACGCCGACGATAAGGCCCTGGCCTGGCATCAAGCGGGGCACCGACTGCACCGTGCCGATGCCGCCGGGGTTGGTGAGGCTGACGTTGGCACCCTGGAAGTCGTCGACGGTGAGCTTGTTGGATTTGACCTTGCGGATGACCTCCTCGTAGGCAGCGAGAAAGCCGTTGAAGTCGTTGGTGTCGCAGTCGCGAAGGACGGGAACGAGCAGCGTCCGGCTGCCGTCTTTCTTCTGGACATCGACCGCCAGGCTCATGTGCACGTGGTCGTGCACTATGAGACGGGGATTACCATCGTCGCCGACCGCGTACGAGTTCTTCATTGCCGGAACGGCGTCAGCGATCGCCCGAACGATGGCCCAGCCGATCAAGTGGGTGAAGCTAATCTTCGTCTGCCCCGATCGAGAACGGAAGCCGTTGATCACCTTGCGGTTGACTTCGAGCAGCTTGGCAGGCACGTTGCGGAAGCTGGTGGCCGTCGGCACGGTGAGGCTGGCCTCCATGTTGCGAGCGATTGCAGCGGCGGCGCCACGAATCGGCTGGCCCGGCTCGTCGTTTGGCTGCTTCCCGACCGGCGGGGGCGCTGGAGCGGCTTCGGCGGCCAGCGGCGGCGCAGGAAGCTGTTCGGCTGGCGACGCCGCGCCATACACCTCTGCATTTGCCCTGACATGGGGTGATGCAGCCGCTGCGGCGGCAACACTCGGAGCTTGGGAGTGGTAGTCAGCAAAGAATTCTTGCCAACTCTCACTCACTGATCCGGGATCGGCGACGAAACGCTCGTACATCTCCTCGACAAGCCAGGAGTTGGCCCCAAATCCGGAACCACTTACTTGATCGGCTGGTGCTGACACAGTGGGCAGCGTAACCGCGACCCGCTCACCGCTTTGATTCGAAAAGACCACTCAACCGAACATCTTCAGAACATCGCGTGTAGCCGGTTCGTTAGATCCGATCGAGTTCTTCGGCATCGAACAACGGCGTGATGCCTTCGGCTTCGATGTCGGCCCGCATCTCGTCGGATGTCGGAGCAGTGAGATTGCCGGATGCAGCCTCGACGATCACGGGCAGTTTGCGCGCGTCGCTCGTGGTGTTCAAGAAGAATTGCTCGTTCGAAAGCACGTAGCGGACCGCACGATCGATGGGTTCCGGATCCGTGAGCGGGTCGTACCAGCTGAACTTGCCGGGACCACTGACGGCACCGTCGGCCCACCGACCACGGGCAATCGCCTTGATGGTCTGCACTGCGATGCCACGTTCGGAACAGAGCGCAAGTAGCGCCTCGACGTCGACCCGATAGGCCGGGTTATCAAGCAGGATGAAGTTGATCGGCAACAGCACCGATGCGAAGTCAAACGCCTGGAGACTGCGCAGATGCATGCCGGCAATCCGCAGACCGTGGCCGGTGACGCCGACATGCGAGATCAGGCCTTCGTCGCGAGCCGCAGCGAGTGCCTCGACCGCTCCTCCTGGCGCATGGGCTCGCTCCCACTCGTCATCTTCGACGAGGTTGTGGATCTGCACCATGTCAATGTGGTCGACGCCCATTCGCTCGAGCGACTTTTCAAGCTCTTCGCGTGCTCCGGCGCCTGACCGTCGACCGGTCTTGGTCGCGAGGAACACGTCGGCCCGGTGATTGGCAAGCCACGGCTTGAGCCGGTCCTCCGATTCTCCGTACGACGCGGCTGTGTCGATGTGATTGATGCCCCATGCAGCAACCGACGCCAACGTCGCATCAGCGCGCTCCTGGCTCATGCCTCCCAGCGCCGCTGCACCAAAGATCACTCGAGTTGATCGGTGACCGGTGCTGCCGAAGGGTGCGGTGGGGAGCGTTGTCTCGAACATATTCCGAACGTAGCCGCCCGCCCAGAACTTGTCAGACTGCGACGACATCAGCATCACCTACTGCGTTCAACAATCGAGTCACTCGCGTGCGACAACTGGAAGCAGGCAATCGGTAACCTGCCTCGCCATGGCGCACGAATTTATTTACCAGGCCTACAAGCTGTCGCGGGTCTACCCGCCGGACAAGACGGTCCTCGAGAACATCTCGCTGTCCTTTTACCCCGGCGTCAAAATCGGCGTGCTCGGCAGTAACGGCGCCGGTAAGTCGTCGCTCCTCAAAATCATGGCTGGCCTCGACGACGGCTTCCAGGGCGAAGCGCGCCTCACTGCCGGCCACACCGTCGGCTACCTGGCACAAGAGCCCCAGCTCGACCCGAACAAGACGGTCCGCGGCAACGTGATGGACGGCGTCTCTGAAGTGCAGTCGATCATTGACGACTACAACACGGTGATGGCCAAGTGGGCCGACCCCGACGCCGACTACGACAAAATCGGCAAGCAACAGGCAATCCTGGAAGACAAGATCGCCGCAGCTGATGCATGGAGCCTCGAGCGCAATGTTGAGATCGCCATGGACGCGCTCCGATGCCCACCCGACGACGCTGATGTCACTGTGCTCTCCGGTGGTGAGCGCCGCCGCGTCGCGCTGTGTCGCCTGCTCCTCAGCCGTCCCGACCTGCTGCTGCTCGACGAACCGACCAACCACCTTGACGCCGAGTCGGTCGACTGGCTCGAACGGTTCCTCGGCGATTACGCCGGAACCGTCGTCGCGATCACCCACGACCGCTACTTCCTCGACAACGTCGCACAGTGGATCCTCGAACTCGACCGTGGCCGCGGCATCCCGTTCGAAGGTAACTACTCCAGCTGGCTCGAGCAGAAGCACGACCGCCTCGCTCGGGAAGAGCGCGGTAACGAGGTCCGCCAGCGCGCGCTGCAACGTGAACTCGAATGGGTTCGCCTGGGCCAGAAGGGTCGCCAGGCCAAGGGCAAGGCTCGCCTCGCCGCCTACGACAAGCTGCACGCTGAGGCGAAGGCGGCCGAGTCGCAAGACTCCAAGCTGCAGATCACCATCCCGGCCGGACGTCGACTCGGCGACCAAGTCATCGAAGTCGAGGGCCTGAGCAAGGGATTCGGCGATCGACTCCTCATTGACAATCTGTCGTTCACGCTGCCGCCTGCCGGCATCGTCGGCATCATTGGCCCAAACGGCGCCGGCAAATCGACCCTGTTCAAGATGCTTGCCGGCCGAGAAGAGCCCGACTCCGGCTCGATCAAGATCGGCGAAACCGTCGACCTCAGCTACGTTGACCAGGATCGTGACAGCCTCGACGCGGACGCAACCGTGTATGACGAGATCACGGGCGGCGGCGAAGTGCTCGAAGTCGGTGGCCGCGAGATTCACGGCCGCACCTACGTGTCGAGCTTCAACTTCAAGGGAACCGATCACGGCAAGCGCGTCGGTGACCTGTCCGGTGGTGAACGCAACCGCGTCCACCTCGCCAAGCTGCTGAAGTCCGGCGGAAACGTACTGCTCCTCGACGAACCGACCAACGACCTCGACGTCGACACGCTACGCGCGCTCGAGACCGGCCTTGAGTCATTTCCCGGTTGCGCCGTCGTGATCTCCCACGATCGCTGGTTCCTCGACCGTATCGCCACGCACGTGCTGGCGTTCGAGGGCGACAGCCATGTCCGCTGGTTCGAAGGAAACTTCAGCGAGTACGAAGCACGACGCAAGCAAGAACTCGGCGCCGGCGCCGATCAGCCCCACCGCATCAAGTACAAGAAGCTCGGCTGAAAGCTTTCGCGATGTGTCTGCGCACCGGGGTGCGCAGGCTTCCGTGCATCGACGTGTGTCTCGGTCAGATCGAAGCACGTCGCTGGTCATCGTCAGGTCGAGGTCGAGCAGTCAAAAAATCAGCCCGGTGAGCATCCCTGTCACTCCCGCACGATCAACAAGAGACCACATCTTGTTGCCGGGCGATGTGCGAAGTCCGAGTTGCGATGGTGTTTCCCTGCCCCGATCACTGCCAGAATGCGACGATGCCTGAAACTGACGCCGAGTTCGCCACGCGGCTCGCCGTCCAGGCAGGTGAGGTTCTCGTGCAACTCCGCTCCGAGATGTTCGCAGCTGGAGCCTCGATCTGGGACGTCCGCGACTCCGGCGATGCTGCCGCTCAGCATTTCCTTGCCAGCGAACTCCTCACGCATCGTCCTCACGATGCCGTACTATCAGAAGAGGGCCTCGAAGATCCACGGCGCTACGACGCCGACCGCGTCTGGATCATCGACCCCCTCGACGGCACCAAAGAGTACGGCGAACAAGGCCGCCACGACTGGGCCGTCCATATCGCGCTCTGGGAGCACACGGCTTTCGGCGCCGCTGCAGTCAGCCTGCCTGCAGTGAACATGGTCTTCTCAACCGACCCGGCTCCGCCGATGCCCGTCCTCGAACGAGACCGACCGCGCATGGTCACCTCCCGAACCCGGGCCCCGTACGCCGCAGTACTCATTGCCGAGGGGTTGGGTTGCGACGCCGTGCGCCTCGGATCGGCCGGAGCGAAAGCGATGGCCGTAGTGATGGGCGAAGCCGACATCTATGTCCACGACGGAGGCATGTACCAGTGGGATTCAGCTGCCCCTGCCGCTGTTGCGATGGCCGCTGGATTCCATGCCAGTCGACTCGATGGGTCGCCGCTGGTCTACAACGATCGCGACCCCTGGCTCCCTGACTTTTTCGTCTGTCGACCTGAACTGACCGAAGGCGTGTTGAAAGCTATGTGGGGATGAGCGACACAGTCAGGTGCGACATCGACGGGCCCGTGGCGACAGTGTCGCTGCATCGACCACACCGCCATAACGCCTGGACAGGTCGGATGCACGCCGACTTCCGATCGACCATGGCCAACGTCGAGCACCGTGATGAACTTCGTGCGGTGGTGGTCACCGGCACGCCGCCGGCGTTCTGTGTCGGCGCCGACTCCGACGCGCTGGCTCGCCACGTCGACAAGGGCGGCTACGACACCGGGCTGCCGGCTGAACCAGCACAGCCCGGCGCCGGCAACGTCTTCGGCGGACGGCTCGACGCCGACTTCGCTTGGCAGTTGGGGTATCGCCTCCCGATTATCGCAGCGGTCAACGGCGCGTGCGCAGGCGTCGCGCTGGCTCTCGTGACGTTCTGCGACCTGCGGTTTGTTTCTGCGACCGCGAAACTGACGACCGCTGCACCCAAGCTTGGTCTTCCCGCCGAATACGGAATGAGCTGGACGCTCCCCCGCCTCGTTGGCCCGACCCGTGCCAACGACCTCTTGCTCTCGGGCCGCATTGTCACCGGCGCCGAGACCGCAGACTGGGGCCTCTGGAACGGGGTCGAAGCCGACGGTGAACAGACGTTGGCTGCCGCGCAGGCCTACGCACATCGGCTGGCAGCATCAACCGGACCGAACGCCGTGACCGTGACCAAGCAGCAACTCGCGGCCGACCTCCTCCGGCATGACCCTGCAGCGTCTGTCCGTGATTCGGTTCGCCTGCTGGATGCCGCAATGGGCACCGCTGAATACGCCGAGGGTGTTGCCGCCCTGAGCGAGAAGCGCCCGCCAAACTTCTAGCTCGGCCTCCGACCTCGCGGCGGGCACGGACAGCCGATTCAGGCCGTCAGCGCCGCGATCACATCATCGGGCGCCTGCACCAATTCGATGAGGACACCTTCGCCTGAGCGGGGCGACACATCGTTGCCCTTTGGGTGCAAGAAACACACGTCATACCCCGACGCCCCCTTGCGGATACCGCCAGGCGTGAAACGCATACCCTGCTCGGTCAGCCACGCCACCGCTGCCTCAAGGTCGTCGATCCAGAGTCCGAAATGATTCAGCGCTGGGCTGTGCACCTTCGGTGACCTTTCGGGGTCGATCGGCTGCATGAGGTCGATCTCGACCGCGTGAGGCCCTGATCCGAGCCGCAAGATGTCTTCATCAACGTTCTCGGATTCGGCTACGTAGTCCCCGACCCTCTCGACCCCGAGCAAACCAGTCCAGAGCTCGGTCAGCGCTCCCTTGTCGAGCCCGCCGATCGCTATCTGCTGAATTCCGAGCACGTTGAACGGTCGTTCTGTCATGCCCGATGTTGGCACCTGACAGGTCTAACCGAGCAATTCGCAGCTGTTGTCGCCCGCTCAGCAAGTGGTGTGGACATCCAACGGACGTCGCACCGCACGTTTGCGAAACAGTTGCCTCGCGAAGACGGAAAGGACACACACTTCGGCGACGGTGAAGATGATTGCGCTCATGCAGAGTCATCGGTCGCTGTGACATGTCCCTTGACCCCTTATTTCTGACAACCTCAGCGATGGCGATCGGCCCGAATTGCGGCACTATGGACATATGTCGTCATCGCCGACCACTCCGGGCGCCCATTCCGACACCGATTGGGCAGCGTTCACCGAGGTCGGCCCCTGGGACGTCAAGCGCGAGGAGGTTCGCTGGGTGCACCTGGCTGCGACCCTGCGGTCCCAAGGCCAGGCCGAGGTGCCCTTGCTCACCAAGCCGTCAAAGCTTCCGCCTGGCGCTCGCGTCATCAGTGTCTCCGCCCGACTCGGTCAGGCGATCGCTCCGTGGCTGATCGCGAAGAAGCGCGGGAAGTTCGACACGCCTGAAGCCAGTCGAGCGGTGATTTCACGCCGACTACGTAAAGCTGCCGAGACCCTCGGGCCGACATATATCAAGCTCGGCCAGATCATCTCGTCGGGCGACGGTCTCTTCCCTGCCGAGCTGGTCGAAGAGTTCAAGAAGTGCCGCGATCAGGTTCCGGCAGAGCCGTTCGACGTTGTCCGCCGGACGGTCGAAGAAGATCTCGGAGCCCGGCTCGAAGACATCTTCGAATCATTCGAAGAAACCGCACTTGCTGCCGCATCGATTGCCCAGGTTCACGTGGCCCGCCTTCAAACAGGTGAAGAAGTCGTCGTCAAGGTGCAGCGGCCGACCGTGTCGGCATACGTCCGCAAGGATCTCCGCGTGATGGCCTGGCTCGCCCCGCATTTGGTCGGACGTATCCCGGTCGCTGCGCTCGCTAATCCACCGTCACTCGTCGAACTCTTTGCCGAGACCATCGTCGAAGAGCTCGACTTCCGGATGGAAGCAGCAAACATGCTTGACGTTGCTGCGATGTTGCACGATCTCGGCCAAGAGCGCTACGTCGTCCCACGCCCGCATCCAACGCTCGTGACTCGCCGGGTGCTCGTGATGGAGCGATTCCACGGCTTCAACTTTGATGACGTGGCCGGCATGCACGACGCCGGGATCGACACGGTCGACGTTGTACGGACGGCAATGGTTGCGTTCATGGAGGGCGCCGTCGTCGAAGGCATCTTCCACGGCGACCTCCACGGCGGCAACCTGCTCGTGCTCGAAGACGGCCGGACCGCGCTCCTCGACTACGGCATTGTCGGCCGACTCTCGGGTGGACGCCGCAACGCATTCCTTCGACTCATGCTCGGAGCCACGACGAACGACGTCAAGGTCCAGATGGCTGCGCTGCGCGATCTCGGCGCGCTCCCCATGGACACCGACCTTGACGCAGTGATCAAGGATCTTCGGCTCGACGAGGCGACGGTCGACCCCACCTCCTTGAGCGGCGAAGAAATGGTTCGCGAAGTCCAACGAATTGTGAAAGCTCTTCTGGGCTACGGCGCCAAGCTCCCCAAGGAACTGATGCTGTACGTCAAGAACCTCGTGTTCCTCGACGGTGCAATCGCCCGGCTTGCGCCCGAACTTGACTTGATTGGCGAAGTCGCAAACATCTCCATGCTGTTCGCCACGAAGCACGGAGAACGCCTTGGTCGCGAGCTCGGAATTGACCCGACCGCCGTCGAGTTCGACATGGATGGCGTCAAGCGAAGCATGGGGCTCGAATCGAGTGTCAACTCTCTCACGTACAAAGAACTGCAAGATCGTCGAACCCTGATCCAGAAACGCATGCAGGACCACGTCGAGTCCGCTCGGTAAATCAGGCCGCGTCCACCTTCACCGCGGTTGACACAGAACGAAACCGGTAGCGTCGCCTGCCGTGCGTCTGCTCATTGCTCGCTGTTCCGTCGACTACGCCGGAAAGCTCGCCGCCCATTTACCTGAGGCCAACCGGCTGATCATGGTGAAGGCCGACGGCTGCGTGGCCATTCATGCCGATGGCGGCGCGTACAAGCCGCTCAACTGGATGAACGCTCCCAACACCATCGTCGAAGAGAAAGATGACGTTGCCAACGGCGGGGGCCATCGGTGGATCGTCACCAATCCGAAAAAAGAAACGTTGACGATCACACTCCACGAGGTGATGAGCGACATCGCAGCCGAACTTGGGACCGATCCCGGCCTGCAAAAGGACGGCGTCGAGGCCCATCTCCAGGAATTGCTCGCGGCCTCGCCCGATGCGATCGAAGGCGGCCTCAAGCTGGTGCGCCGCGAGTATCCGACGGCAATCGGGCCGATCGACCTCGTCTGCCGCGACGAATTAGATCAGGTCGTTGCCGTCGAGGTAAAGCGCCGTGGAGAGATCGACGGCGTCGAGCAACTCACGCGGTACATCGAACGCCTGAAGCTCGACTCGTCGCTCGGAGCGATCCGCGGCGTGTTCGTTGCGCAAGTCATCAAGCCGCAAGCAAAAGTACTCGCCGAGTCACGCGGGTTCACGTGGGTCGAAGTCGACTACGACAAACTCCGCGGCATGCAGCCCGACGACCTTCGCCTCTTCTAGACCTTCGCCTCTGCCAGCCAAGGCGTCATCCCCCACAACAACGCCTGATCGACACCGAACGGCGTCCTCGACCGCACCGAAGCATCAGGAAAAGTTCTCCTGAAGCGGCGAACTCGATCAACGGCTCCATGTCTGCGATGCCAACGTGCGTGTTCGATGACTGCGTGTGCGATACGTTCTGCGGCATGAGCCAGGAAGTCCGCGGAATCATTGCCAAGTCGAAAGGCGAGCCGGTCTCGATGGAGACCATTGTCATCCCCGATCCCGGGCCGGGTGAGGCCGTCGTTGCCATTCAGGCGTGCGGCGTCTGCCACACCGACCTGCACTACCGCGAGGGTGGCATCAACGACGAGTTCCCGTTTCTTCTCGGCCACGAGGCCGCAGGGCTGGTCGAATCGGTCGGTGAGGGCGTGACGAACATCGTCCCCGGCGACTACGTGATCCTCAACTGGCGCGCCGTATGCGGCAACTGCCGAGCGTGCAAGCGCGGCCAAGCGCACTACTGCTTCGACACGCACAATGCCGCGCAAAAGATGACACTCACGGATGGCACCGAACTGTCGCCGGCGCTCGGCATCGGTGCATTTTGCGAGAAGACGCTTGTCCACTCGCTGCAGTGCACCAAGGTCAACCCCGCTGCGCCCCCGGAGGCTGCCGGCCTGCTCGGCTGCGGCATCATGGCGGGCCTCGGTGCAGCCATCAACACCGGCCAGGTCACTCGCGGCCAGAGCGTGGCCGTGTTTGGTTGCGGCGGTGTCGGCGACGCGGCAATCGCTGGCGCACAGCTCGCTGGCGCGTCGACGATCATCGCCGTCGATATCGACGACACCAAGCTCGAGTGGGCGAAAGGCTTTGGTGCCACTCATGTGTGCAATTCGAAGAAGACCGACCCGGTCGAGTACATCCAGTCGGTCACCGGCGGCAACGGTGCCGACGTCTGCATCGAAGCAATCGGTCACCCTGACGTCTACAAGCAGTGCTTCGAAGCACGCGACCTGGCTGGCACCGTCGTGCTCGTTGGTGTGCCGAACCCAGAGATGACCATCGAACTCCCATTCATCGAGATCTTCGGTCGCGGCGGCTCCCTCAAGTCCTCGTGGTACGGCGACTGCCTTCCCGAGCGCGACTTCCCGATGCTCATCGACCTTTACCTGCAGGGTCGACTCGACCTCGATGGCTTCGTGTCAGAGAAGATTGCCCTCGGCGATGTCGAAGAGGCATTCCACAAAATGGAGCGCGGCGAAGTGCTGCGCTCGGTCGTGATGATCGACAGCAAATGAGCATCGAACTGGTGACGACCGAAGGCGTTTTCGCTCTCGGCGGTGGCGAGTGGGAAGTGGAGAACAACATCTGGCTCGTCGGCGACGACAAGGAAGTGTTGATCTTCGACGCCGCACACGACCACCAACCAATCATCAATGCGGTGAACGGCCGCAAGGTGCGGGGAATCGTGTTGACGCACGGCCACAACGACCACATCAACGCCGCGGTCGCACTCCGTGACGCCGTCGATGCGCCGATCATGCTCCACGAATTCGACCGCTTCCTCTGGGATGTCGTCTACCCAGAACACGACTTCGATGCGCCCATCGAACCCGGCCGGACGCTGCAGGTCGCGGGTCACGAACTCGCCATCCTGCACACGCCTGGCCACTCGCCCGGCTGCTGCTGCTTCCACGACGCTGTCACCGGTACCGTCATGAGCGGTGACACGCTGTTTTGTGGTGGTCCCGGCGCCACTGGCCGGGTGTACTCCGACGAGCCGACGATATTGGCGTCGATTCGTGACGTGCTGCTCTCGCTCCCTGATCACACCATCGTCCACACAGGCCATGGCGATACGACCACCATCGGCGACGAACGAGACCGAGTGCTCGAACGGATCGCCGAGTTGGGATTGAAATAAAAATGCCGGTTCGCGTCGTACAGGGTGTCATCCAGCACTACGGGTGGGGTGACCTAAACTTCATCCCGAAGTTGCTGGGCGTGGCCGGCCGCGGCCAGCCCTGGGCCGAGTTGTGGCTCGGGACCCACCCGAACGGCCCAACATTGCTCGAAGATGGCAGCCCGCTCTCTGACCTCACCGGAAAACTGCCCTACCTCCTCAAGGTGTTGTCAGCCGGTGAGCCGTTATCGCTGCAGGCCCACCCGACAACTGAGCAGGCTATCGAGGGCCACGCTCGCGGCGTTTTCGGCGACGATCAAGCCAAGCCAGAACTCCTCGTCGCCCTGACCGAGTTCGAGGCGCTATGCGGGTTCCGCCCATACGGTTCCACAATCGACTATCTCCGACGTCTTCGTGCTGATCAGTTCGCCGATTTTGTCCAAGAGCATGGGGAAGACTCACTCGCCGATCTGTATCGAGGCGCCTTCGACGCGGCCGAAACGATCGCCGGCCTCGAATTGATCGACGACCGCCAGGCGCGGTGGGCCTGGACGCTCGGCAAGAAATACGGTCACAGCGATCCGAGCGTCGCCGCGACCCTGCTGCTCAACTACGTCACGTTGCAGCCTGGCCAAGCTCTCCACCTCACCGCCGGGACCCTGCACGCGTACCTGCGTGGTTCGGGCATTGAACTCATGAATACCAGCGACAACGTGGTCCGCGGCGGGTTGACGGTCAAAGAAGTCGACATCGATCTCCTGCTCGAAGTGGTCGACCTCGCTCCGCTGCGTGAGCCGATCATGAAGGTCACCGACGGCCGGTACCCCTTGCCCGAAGTAGGCATGCAGCTGATTCACCTGGCACCCGGAGACAGCCATACCGCTGTCGGCCATGAGCTCGCAATATCGCTCGACGGCACCACGGCCTACTTCTCCCCCGGCACACCGGTCTTCGCCGACAGCGATACCTACGTCGTCACACCGTTATAAATCGACCCGCCACCAGAGCGCTCCAACACTCACTCCGAGAGTGACCGCTGTTTGAGCACGAGACTCGGTTGTCGAACACTCCTGAGCCGTTCAGATAGAGCTCTACCTCTTGCGGATCTGGACGATTTTCTCGTTGGCGTTGTTGGCGTCGTCACCTTGCTCTTCGAGCAACTTGGCGCGATCCTTCTCAGCCTCACGTGCGGCCTTCTTCAAATCGGCACGCGCGAGCGCTGCATCGATGCCGTGCTCGTTGATGAACTCGGCCCACTCGACGAGCTGTTCGACCATCTCGTCTTCCGGGACGACTGCGACGTTCTGCCCCTTGATGAAGAGGTGCCCCCGCTTGTTGCCTGCAGCGATGCCGATGTCGGCGTCGCGTGCTTCGCCGGGCCCATTGACCACACAGCCCATCACCGCGACCTGGAGCGGAAGCTGACGCTCACCGAAGGCCTGCATGGCCTCGTTGGCCACCTTAATGACGTCAACCTCTGCTCGGCCGCATGACGGACAGGCGATGAGATCGATGTTCTTGCGCTCACGAAGACCGAGTGCTTCGAGCAGTTGGCGGCCGGCTTTGGCCTCTTCGACCGGATCGGCCGTCAGTGAGTAGCGGATGGTGTCGCCGATGCCCTCCAGAAGCAGCGTGGCGATACCAGCCGTTGCCTTGAGCAACCCGGCCGGCGGGGGACCAGCTTCGGTGACGCCAAGGTGCAGTGGGTAGTCGGTCACTTCGCTGAGCGCCCGGTATGCGTCGACCATCAGCGGCACGCTCGATGCCTTCACCGAAATTTTGATGAGGTCGAAGCCGACCTCTTCGAAGTAGGCCATCTCAGTGAGGGCGGATTCGACCATCGCTTCGGGCGTTGCGCCGCCGTACTTTTCATAGAGCTTCGGATCGAGCGAGCCAGCGTTGACCCCGATACGAATCGGGATCTGTCGGTCTTTGGCCTCAGCAGCGACTGCCTTGATGTGTTCAGGCTTGCGGATGTTGCCCGGGTTGAGGCGCAGGCCATGGACACCGGCTTCCATCGCTGCCATTGCCATCCGGTATTGATGATGGATGTCAGCAATGATCGGCACGGGCGACCTTGGCACGATCTGAGCAAGCCCCTCAGCTGCCTCAATCTCGTTACATGTACATCGCACGATGTCAGCACCTGCCGCAGCGAGCGCATAGATCTGCTGGAGCGTGCCGTCGACGTCAGCGGTCTTCGTGATCGTCATCGACTGGATCGTGATCGGCGCGTCTCCGCCGACCTTCACATTTCCCACCGAGATCTGACGAGTGACCTTCCGAGGAACCGAACTCACCACCTGCATATGGACAAGCTACGCCGGTGTACCTCACCAAGAGGTGACGAGCAAGCAATCAACCCGTGAAACGCCCGCGACCGGGCGAGGCGTGCACTCAACTCGTAGCCGAACGACCCCAGCAAACACGACCCTGGAGGCAAGGTCGTTGCCAGCGACGCAGGACGAAGTCCTGCTTGGAGCGCTCAAGTCAGAGTGGCTCGGTGATGTCCAGATACAGACCGGCGAACATCAGCATGGCCAACACTGTGACCACCCCCATGGCGAACGGCATGAGTCGTTCGACGTCGGCGAAGTAGCGCTGCTTACCACCGCGCACGCCTTCCCGCACACGCTCGTACAAGGCAATCGCTGCATGACCGCCGTCGAGCGGCAGCAGCGGGAACATGTTGAACACGCCGACGAACACGTTCAGAACTGCGAGCAGCAAGAGCATGCCGGCCCAGCCGGAGCTCTCGCCAACGTCGTCGGATATTGCAGCAACACCGAGAAGCGTGGTGGGGCGACTCGCCAGATCGTCGCTGGAGCCAGTGAGATGCTTGACGATGTTGACCGGGTTCAGGACCTTGATGACCCCCTTGGTCGACTCCCACGAGAACGGCACGATGTCGACCACAGCATTGCCGGCAGCTGTAGGAATGCTGTGGTCGATGGTGCCGAAGATGCTGGAGCTCGACACGCCAACGAGAGCCCCACCGGTGTCGTTCGAACCGAGCGTGACAGGAATCGATTCCTCGATTCCGTTCCGGAGCACAGTCAAGGTGATCGCGTCGCCAGGATTGTTCGCACGAATCAGCTGACCGAACTCATTGGCACCTGTGAAGGACTCGCCGTCGACAGATCGAACGATGTCGCCAGCAAGTAGCCCGGCAGATTGCGCCGCGCCACCATCAACGAGCGTTTTGACTTCGACACCATCGCGGACTGTGTCTTCACCGGCAACGGCGTAGACGCCAAACAGGAGAGTGACGGCAATCAGCATGTGCATGATCGAGCCGGCCGAGATGACCAAGAGGCGACGCGGAAAGCTCTTCTGACGGTACGCCCGAGCCTCGTCGCCGGGATCGACTTCATCCATCCGGTTCATGCCGATGATCCGAACGAAAGCACCAAGCGGCAGGGCCCGAACGCCGTATTCAGTTTCGCCGCGACGGAAGCTCCAGAGGCGTGGCCCGAAGAAGAGGAAGAACTGAGTGACCTTCATACCGGTCCACTTGGCAGTGAGGTAGTGACCGAGCTCGTGACAGAAGATCGAGATGACGACACCGACAACAAAGACGAAGATCCAAAAGTTCGCGAACCCGAGCCAAGCGAAAAGACCCAGAATCGCAAGCATCGACAGGGCGCCCCGCATGCCTCCGGCCAGCTCGTCGTCGTCCAGATTCTCCGTGACCGCACCGCCAGCCATGATCTCGCTGGTGAACTTCGAACGGCCCGGTCCGGCGTCTTCGGTTGGTGGTGCGAGTTGATCAGTCATCGTTGCAATACCTCTTTGGTAATCCGTCGAGCATCTTGATCGGCTTCAATGACATCTTCGACGGTGTGGGGGGTCCCTCCATCATGTCGCTCCAACACTGCTTCGCACACTTCAGCTATCTGATTCCAGCGCAAGTTTCCTACAAGGAAAGCGTCAACTGCTACTTCGTTGGCCGCACTGAGCCACGCCGGAGCAGTGCCGCCACGACGGCCAGCGGCGTACGCCAGATCGAGGCAGCGGAAGGTGGCCCGATCTGGCGCCTCGAAGTCGAGTGAGCCAAGAGTGGCCCAGTCAATCGCTCCGAACGGTGTGGCAAGGCGATCGGGGTACCCGAGCGCGTACCCGATCGGCAGCTTCATCGTCGGCATCGACAGCTGGGCAATGGTCGATCCGTCGGTGTATTCGACCATCGAATGGATCACCGATTGCGGATGCACGACGACGTCAATCTGGTCGTACGGAGTGCCATATAGCTCGTGGGCCTCGATCACTTCGAGCCCCTTATTCATCAGCGTGCTCGAATCGACGGTGATCTTCGGGCCCATATTCCACGTCGGATGCTGCAGTGCATTCTCGACCGTCACCTGAGCGAGGTCGGCTCCGCTTCTCCCGCGGAAAGGTCCACCGCTTGCTGTCAGGAGCAACCTGGTGACCTCACGGCCGGCATCGAAGGACGAGCGCAGACACTGGTGCAACGCGCAGTGTTCTGAGTCGACCGGCACGATCTCGGCCCCAGGAGTTGAACGCAGCGGCTGTACGACCGGGCCAGCAGCAATCAGGCTTTCTTTGTTCGCGAGGCCGAGTCGCTTACCTGAGCGCAACGTCTCGGTGGTAACGGAAAGACCGGCAAAGCCAACAATGCCATTGATCACGACATCAGCGTCGACGATCAGCGCAGTGGGGTCAGCGTCAACGCGCACTCGGCCAGTTGCTGCGACCGCGGACCGAGCAGCGTCGTCGTCAACCACAATCAACGGGATATCGAACTCTGCGGCTTGCGCCAGCGCAGCGCCACCTGACCGGCCAACGCTGATCCCGGTCACCACGTATGAGCCGGGCCGGCGTTCGTTCTCGGCCCGAATGACCTCGAGCGTCTGGGTGCCGATCGAGCCGGTCGAGCCCGCTATGGCAACGCGAACCGGGCGTCGCGTCATCTGATCAGACGCTGATCTTTGTCCACGGTTCGACAACGAGCATCAAGTAGTACACCGCTGGGAGTACGAAGAGGAACCCGTCGAATCGGTCGAGCACACCACCGTGGCCCTTGATGAGCGAACCGAAGTCTTTGACGTCAAGATTCCGCTTGAACATCGATTCGGTCAGGTCACCGAGTGGCGCAAAGACCGCAATGACGATACCCAACATCAGCAGATGGCTCGTGTCGGACCACGTATCGCTGAGATTGCGCATACCGACCAGCAGCATCACCACCAAAGTGAGGATCGTGCCGCCGAGGAACCCCTCGACCGACTTGTTCGGGCTGATCCATAAACGAAGCGGTGTTCTCCCGAAGGCACTCCCGACGAAGTACGCACCGACATCGTTGGCAACCACACCCACGGCCAACAGAACAATTGTGTCGGTACCGATACTCAAATCACCGAAGAAGTTTGAGTAACGGATGATCAGGGCGGCGAATGAGCCCATGAGGCCGATCCACACCACGCCGAGCATGGTGATCGCCATGTTCGGCATCGGGCCGACTTCGATCGAATCTGCGCCGATAAAGCCGAGCGAACCAGCAACGAACGCAAAAGCGAGAACCAGCGGGATGAAACGTTCGCCGACCCAGTAGGCAACGAGCGGACACGCAACACATGCAACCACGCCGGCGGCCACTGCGGGGCGGTATCCCTTCTCAGTAACTTTCGAAAAATACTCGATCGCAGCGAGCCCAAGAACGACCACGACGAAGGCAACCGCAGCAGCAGGACGCCACATTGAGGCAGCGAGGAACACTGCGGAGAGCAGCAGCCCCGTGGCCACTGCGACCGGAAGGTTGCGCTTGCCACCTCCGGGCCTACCGGCTCCGGTTGCGGGCGGTCGCTGCGGCGATCCACCGCGACGCTGTGGCAGCGGGCGTCGGGGCATGCCCGACGGATCGGTGCCGATGGTGATCCGTGCTGGCTCGCGCTGCGGAGCCGAGGCAGATGCTGCGCCCGGAACGACACCGTGGAGCGCAGTCGCATTCTGATCGACTTGGTCGGCTCCCGACCTTGCGATCGGTGCGTCTTCCCAGGAGATCTCCCCGGTCGGGTCAACTGGCGACGCTCCGGGGACTCCGCCCGTGGGTTTGTCGACCGAGTCACCTTCCTTCCACACCGGTGTATCGGTGGTGAAGCTCGACCAGACATCAAGGTCGTCGGTCGGGTCAGCTACCTGGGCGGGGAGGTCGATGACGGGCACCTCACCTGTGGCATCCTCGGTCCAATGCTGCATCGAACCTGACGGGTCATCCATTTGCAGGCGTCCCGAACCACCAGACGGCGACTCAGGCCACTCATCGGGACTGGCGACCACCTCGATCGGCTCAACGCTCGGCGCCGACGTGGTCGGCCGTCCTGGCGCAGGATTAGCAGCCACAACGGAAGTTTCAGAGGTGTCTCCGAACAACGGTCCTCCGAACTCTGTTCCGTCGAACGCGTCCATCTCGGCTTCGGTTCGGCCCGCGGGGCGCCGGTCGTCCGATCGTTCTTCTTCAGATCGCCATATGTCGTCAGTCATCGTGTTTCCCTCAACTTCTCAGACTTCGAGCAGTTCGTGCTCTTTGCGACCGAACGCAGCGTCGATTGCATCGACATGTTCGCTCGTGACCTTGTCGAGCTCTTTCTCGGCCCGTGCGAGCTCGTCTTCGGAGACAACGCCGTCCTTCTGCTCGCCTTCCATGTCTTTGCGTGCATCGCGACGAATGTTGCGCAGCGTGATCCTGCCATCTTCAGCCATGTTCTTCGCCACTTTCACGTACTCTTTGCGGCGCTCCTCGGTGAGCTGCGGTAGCGACAGGCGAATCGCTATGCCGTCGTTGTTCGGGTTGACGCCGAGGTCACTCTCGCGAATTGCTTTCTCGATCGCCTCGAGCGAAGAACGGTCGTGCGGCTTGATCAGCAACTGCCGAGCCTCAGGCACCGAAATCGATGCGAGCTGCTGAATCGGCACAGCCGCGCCGTAGTACTCAATACTGATGCGCTCGACGAGCGCCGGACTGGCACGACCAGTACGCACCGTGCCGAACTGCGACTGGGTGTGTTCGACGGCCCTCTCCATCTTGTCTATGGCTTCGAGCATCGTGTCGTCAATCACGATATCTATCGTACCCAAGACAGGCGGGTCAGACGGCGCATCATGCGTGAACAAGCGTTCCCTCACTACCGCCCTGCACGATGCTCCGCAACGAACCTGGTTTTGACATATCGAACACCACGATGGGGATGTTGTTGTCACGGCAGAAAGCAATAGCTGTTGAATCCATGACCTTGAGGTCTTTGGTCATCACTTCCATGTAGCTCACAGCGTCATACTTGATCGCACCAGGGTCAGTACGCGGGTCAGCGCTGTAGACCCCGTCGACACCCGAGTGCGTTCCTTTGATCACCACCTCGGCTTCGATTTCGGCGGCGCGGAGCGCGGCAGCGGTGTCGGTGGTAAAGAACGGGTTCCCGGTGCCGGCAGCAAAGATCACGACGCGGCCCTTTTCGAGGTGGCGGACAGCACGACGTCGGATGTATGCCTCGGCGATCCGCGGCATCTCGATGGCCGACTGCACTCGCGTTTCCTGCCCTTGACGTTCGAGCGCGTCCTGCAGCGCGAGCGCGTTCATCACCGTGCCGAGCATTCCGATGTGGTCGCTCTGTGTCGGGTCCATCCCGGCGAGCGAACCCGTTCGTCCGCGCCAGAAGTTGCCGCCGCCAACGACGACCGCAACGTCGACCCCGAGGTTCTGGCGCAGATCGATGATCTCCGCTGCTGTCGACTCAAGCGTGGCGCCGTCGAGTCCGATGCCCGACTCGCCGGCCAACGCCTCACCTGAAGGCTTGAACACGATTCGTTTGAAGCTCGGACGTTGTTCTCGTTGCGTCATTCAGTGTCTCCGTGAGCAGTTGGGTCGGGCGCGGAACAGCCCCGCCGAACGTACTTGACGCGTGACGAGGCTGTTCAATAATTCGGAGATTCATTAATTCTGGCGTTGACTCCAGAACGTATTGCAGTCCCGAACTCGGCTCACTGAGCGAGGATCGGATCGTTCGAGCCCGAGTTGGCCCTTGCCAACGAGTCGTGAGGCGTAACGCAGGGATCGTACGATCTGGACCGAATCAGCCGATTTCGACTTGGGCGAAGGCGATGATTGACGCCGAGCCGATGAACTGGCTGACCGACTGCTTGTCGTCCTTTGCGTAAGGCTGCTCGAGCAGCGCTACGTCTTTGAAGAAACCGCCGATTCGGCCTTCGACGATTTTTTCTAGTGCAGCTTCAGGCTTGCCTTCGTTACGTGTGATGGTGATCAGAGTCTCACGTTCGGCTGCGACGACCTCGGCCGGGACATCGTCGCGGCTGAGGTATTTCGGACGAGCGAATGCCACATGGACTGCAACGTCGTGAGCGAGCGCCTGGGTGCCCTGAGCAATCTCGACGACGACGCCGTTGACACCGCGTCCGCCCTGGATGTGCAGGTAGCTGTCGAGAATGTTGCCCTCGGCAGCTTCAATGCGGGCGACCTGACCGATGCTGATGTTCTCCTTCAGCGTGACCTTCAGTTCTTCGAGATCCGTTTGACGCTCAGAGATCGCGTCGACGCCCTTCTCAGACACGAGTGCGACGAGGGCGTCGGCCTCGGCCTTGAACGAGTCAGAACCGGCGCTGAAGTCGGTCTCGCACTTGAGCTCGACGATGGCGCCGACGTTGCCGTTGATTGACATGCTGACCACGCCCTGAATGGCAGCGCGGTCTTCGCGCTTGGCGCTCGCGGCCAGGCCCTTTTCACGGAGCCACTGCTGGGAGGCCTCCATGTCGCCGTCGTTCTCCTGCAATGCCTTCTTGCAGTCCATCATGCCGGCGCCTGACGCTACGCGGAGCGCCTTCACATCTTGTGCGGTGAATGCCATCTGCGCTCAGCCTTCCGTGGTCTCAGCGGGAGTCTCGACCTCGGCGGCTTCGACAGGTGCGGCCTCAGCGGGAGTCTCGACCTCGGCGGCTTCGACAGGTGCGGCCTCAGCGGGAGTC
>CALCXK010000044.1 GCA_937905835.1 uncultured Ilumatobacter sp.
GATGGGTTGTCAGATGGGTTGTCAGATGGGTTGTCAGATGGCTTGTCAGATCGAGAAGCCGCCGAGTTTCACTTCGAGGTATTCGGCGATGCCTTCGTGGCCGCCCTCTCGACCCAGGCCCGAGTCGCCCATGCCGCCAAACGGGGCCGCCGCCGACGTCGGGTTGACGTCATTGATGCCAATGATCCCGAACCGGAGGCGTTCGAACGTCCGCATGGCCGTCGACAGGTTTTGCGTGTACACGTAGGCGGCGAGCCCGTAGTTGGTGTCGTTGGCCATTGCGATGACTTCGTCGACGTCGCTGTAGGTGATGACCGGAGCCACTGGCCCGAAGGTCTCTTCGCGCCGAATCAGCATGTCCTCGGTGACGCCGGTGATGAGGGTCGGTGCATAAAAGTGCCCGCGATCGAAGGCTTCGCCGGTGAGCCGCTGACCGCCGACAGGCACATGAGCGCCCTTGGCTCGTGCGTCGTCGACCTGGTTGGCAACTTTGGCGACGGCTGCTTCGTTGATCAGCGGGCCGACACCGACACCTTCGTCCATACCGTTCCCGGCCTGCACGCGACCGACGCGCTCGATGAGCGTGTCAACGAATGCGTCGTGCGCCGATTCGTGCACGTACAGCCGGTTCGGGCTGATGCAGGCCTGACCCGAATTGAGGAACTTCAAGGCCGCCGCACCCTTCGCTGCGTGCACTGGATCGGCGTCGGGGAACACGATGAACGGTGCGTGCCCACCGAGCTCGACGGAGACGCGCTTGAGGTTGCTCGCTGCTGACCCTGCGAGCATCTTGCCAACAGCAGTCGAGCCGGTGAACGTCACCTTGCGGACGCGCTCGTCCGTGCAGAACACCTCGCCGATCGGCTTGGGGTCCAGAGCTGTGACGAGGTTGACGACACCGCCAGGAGCATCGACGTCGGCGAATATCTGGAAGATCGCGCGGGCACAGAGCGGCGTTGCCTCGGCTGCTTTCAGCACGAGCGTGCAGCCTGCCGCGAGCGCTGGACCCATCTTCCTGGTCAGCATTGAGATCGGGTAATTCCACGGCGTGATTGCAGCAACGACGCCGACCGGTTGCTTGAGGACGAGGAAGCGTTGATCGGCCCGCGCCGACGGCAACCACTCCCCTGCCACGCGCTTTGCTTCTTCGGCGTACCAGCGGAGAAAGTCGGCGCCGTACTTCACTTCGGCAGCCGACGCCTTCAGCGGCTTGCCCTGCTCGCGCGTCATCAGCTCAGCGAGTTCTTTCGACCGCTCGGTCATCAGCTGCCAGGCGCGATACAGCAGGTCGGCGCGCTCGTACGCCGTTGTTTGGGACCATGAGTCGAATGCTGCGTCGGCTGCCGCTACGGCGGCCCGAGCATCGTCGGCACCGCCATCAGGCACGGTGTCGATCACCTCACCTGTTGCGGGGTTGGTCACCTCGAACCGCTTCCCTGATGTTGCCTCGACCCACTCGCCATTGATGAACATGACGCGCAGCGTAGAACCCGCCTCACTGTCGCGGCGAGATACAACGTTGTGCCAGACCACGATGACACTCGGATCCAAGGGTTGTCTCTCGGTACCGTCGCCCTCATGGACGCACATCAGTGGTTGGAAGATGTCGAGGGCGACAACGCATTGGCATGGGTGACCGAACGCAACGCTGTTGCTGAGGCGACGCTTTTCGTCGACCCACAATTCGAACCGATCAGGGCGTCAACGCTCGATGTACTCGAAGCTGATGACCGCATCGCGTACCCATCTCGCCATGGCGACCTCGTCCACAACTTTTGGACCGATGCCGAACACCGTCGCGGTCTCCTGCGGCGCACAACGTGGGCTGACTACGTCGGCGGTGAGCCAGAGTGGGAGACGATTCTCGACCTCGACGCACTGTGCGCCGCCGAGAACGAATCATGGGTTTTTCGTGGCTCGTCGACGCTGCGCCCCGATCGGCGGCGAGCGCTCATCGAGCTATCACCCGGAGGCTCCGACGCTTCTGTAACACGCGAGTTCGACCTCGTTGAGAAGCGATTCATTGCTGAGTCGGAAGGCGGCTTCGTTCGTCCCGTGGCAAAAGGCAGCCTGACGTGGATCGACGCCGACACGGTGTACGTGACCACCGACTTTGGGCCGGGAAGCCTGACTCGGTCCGGATATCCGCGAACTGTTCGTCGGTGGCAACGAGGCACATCGATCGCAGACGCCGAGGTCGTCTTCGAAGGTGACGAGGCTGATGTCGCCGTCGGTGTTGGCGTGTCGTCGATGGAGGGCTTCCGGCATCACGTCGTCGAGCGCTCCCCCGACTTCTTCACGACGCGCACGTCGATCCTGCACGAGGGCAAGTTCGTGTCTGTTGACGTTCCCGACGACGCGGAGGTCAGCTTCCACGAACGGTGGATCTTCATCTCACCTCGTTCCGATTTCGAACATCGGGGCCAATCCTTTCCGACCGGGTCGCTGCTCGTTACCGACATCGACGGCTTCCTTGCCGGCACCTCAGAACTCACCGCACTCTTCACGCCGACGCAAACCGCATCGCTCGGTGGCTTTTCCTGCACCCGTCATCGGGTCGTACTCAACGTGCTCGACGACGTACGCAACGCACTCTCGGTTGCCACCCCGCCCGCATCGACGGACGGCAGCTGGAGCATCGAGGCACTCTCGGGCGCGCCGGACGCCTGGACCCTGTCGGCGAGCGCTGTCGACGGAGCCGAACGCGACGACATCTGGCTCGTCGGTACCGACTTCGTCACTCCAGAATCGCTGTTCGTGATGTCGCTCGATGGCGGCGAAGCCCCACAACTTCTTCGGCAGGCACCGGCCCGCTTCGATGCAAGCGATCTCTCGATCGAGCAGCACTTCGCCGCGAGCACAGATGGCACACGCATCCCGTACTTCGTCGTCGGGTCGAATGACGCCCTCGCCACGACCGACGGATCATGCCCCACGCTGTTGAGCGGCTACGGCGGCTTCGAAATCGCGCGCACCGCTGCCTATTCGGCGGTCATCGGCAGGTCGTGGCTGAGCAGCGAATCTGGTGTCGGTGGCGTATACGTGCTGGCCAACATCCGCGGTGGTGGCGAGTACGGGCCGGCGTGGCACCGTGCCGGGCTGCGCGAGAAACGTCCCCGCGTCTACGAAGACTTCGAGGCAGTCGCCCGAGCGATTATCGAGCGTGGTATCACATCGCCCGGACGACTCGGTATCTCGGGCGGCAGCAACGGCGGCCTACTCGTCGGCAACATGTACGTTCGTACCCCCGAGCTCTTCGGCGCCGTTGTGTGCCAGGTCCCGCTCCTCGACATGCAGCGCTACCACCTCCTGCTGGCAGGCGCCTCGTGGATGGCCGAATACGGCGACCCAGACGACCCGAGCGACTGGGCCTACCTGCAGGGCTATTCGCCGTATCACCTCGTCGATCCCGCCGTCGACCACCCGCCAATCCTGCTGACGACCTCGACGCGTGACGATCGGGTGCACCCCGGCCATGCCCGCAAGATGACCGCACTCCTCGAAGGATTCGGCAAGGACGTCACCTACTGGGAGAACATCGAGGGGGGCCACGGTGGTGCAGCCGACGCCGGCCAGCAAGCCACAATGCAAGCCCTCATCTTCACCTTCCTTCGCACGCGCCTCACCTGAAATCCCCGTTTGCGTCGAAGAACCCGTTGGTATCCACGCGAAAAGCTCGACACAAACCTTGGGAGGGCGAAGTGACATGCTGTCCGGATGCAACGACGGGCCGGCCTGGCAGTTTTCTCCGCACTCGCTTTAGTTAGCGCAGCCTGCTCCGGCGGCAGCGATGACGCTACGCCGACCACCGACGCTCCCATTGCGGCGGAGACCCCGACCACGGAGCCGCCGACCACCGATGCGCCCGTTGAAGATCCTCCAGCCACCGATCCCCCGGCCGAGACCGCCCAGCCGTCATTGATGGACACCCTGCCAATAGTCGAGCCTGGCTTCGACATCTCGCCAGGCGTCGAACAAGTCGCGATCACGGGCGCCACGCCAGGATCGACCGTCAGCATCGTCACGACGACCATGGCGGATGAACGCCTGCCTGCAGGGACCGTCAACGAGCCGCCCGACGGGGGCGAGATTGACGGCTACGGCTCGTTCCTGTTCCGCAACCTCGACGCCACGACCGACTGGCGTCTCGTCGTCGACGGCGCCGGTATCACCGAGCCGTTCACCGTGCTCGGCCGTGATTCCCATCCTGACCCGGCGTTCTTCGCCGAACAACGCTTGGTACCAGGGCTGAACTACATCGAGACGCGGGACGGCACAACGCTGAGCGCCAACGTCGTCCTGCCGGGACCGATCGAGGACGGGCCGTACCCGACGGTCGTCGAGTACTCGGGCTACACGCCGGCCGACCCGAACGGATCCGGCTTCAAAGACCTCTTTATTCCGCTCGGCTACGCCTACGTCGGTGTCAACATGCGCGGCACCGGCTGCTCGGGCGGTTCGTTCCGCTACTTCGAATACACCCAGAGCACCGACGGCTACGACGCCGTCGAAGCCGTTGCCGCACAGCCGTGGGTCTTCGAGAACCGCGTCGGCATGGTTGGCGTCAGCTACCCCGGCATCAGCCAACTCTTTGTTGCCCAGACCCAACCGCCGAACCTCGCGGCGATCACCCCGTTCTCAGTGATCGACGACAGCTACAACTCAACCCTGTACCCCGGCGGCATCTTGAACACCGGCTTCGCTGTCGAGTGGACGCAAGACCGCGTCGACAACGGCAAGCCGGCGATCACCCCGACTGGCGAGATTATCGAAGGCGGCGGCCAGGGCTGGGCGAAGGACGCGATCGCCGCTGGCGATGAGATGTGTGCAGCGAACCAGTCGTTGCGGATGCAGAACCCCGACCTGGTCGAGGAGATCTTCGACTCGCCGTTCGTTGACTCGAGCGACAACACCGGTGATCTTTCGCCACGGCTGTTCGTCGACAAGATCAACGTGCCGACCTTCATTGCTGGCGCATGGCAGGACGAGCAGACCGGCGGCCGATTCCCCACAATGCTCGACCGCTTCGCCGGCACCGACCAGCTCTACGTGACGCTCATGAACGGCTTGCATACCGAGTCGATCGGACCTGCCAACTTCCCGCGCTGGATCGAGTTTCTCGACCTGTACGTCGCCAAACGCACCCCCACCCTCGATACCGCCAGGGTGATCGCGCCGATTCTTGCCAGCGGCCTCTTCGGCACCGGCGAACTCACCCTGCCGGACGATCGCTTCACCGGCATGGCGTACGAGGATGCACTCGCGGCGTTCGAAGCTGAGCCCAGCGTCCGTGTCCTGTTCGAAGAGGGAGCCGCCAAAGGCACAGCTGAGCGCACACCACTTCCCCGATTCGTCGAAGAGTTCGAGTCGTGGCCGATCCCCTCGGTCGAGCCAACCGAGTGGTTCTTCGGCACCGAAGGCAGCCTCAACGACACCGCCGCCGACACCGCAACACAAACCGAATACCTCGCACTTCCCGACGGCATGCCAGCGACATTCCTCGCTGAGGAATCGGCGAGGAACAGCAGTGCCATCTGGAAGCTCGATGTGCAGTGGGACTGGCAGCACAACGCACCGGGCACCGCTGCAACGTTCATCACCGAGCCACTCAGCAAGACCGTCACGATGGCTGGTTCTGGATCGGCCGACCTGTGGGTGCAGTCAAACCTCGGCGACACCGACCTCGAGGTCACGGTCAGCGAAGTGCGACCTGACGGCCAGGAAATGTACGTCCAGTCGGGCTGGCTGCGAGCCAGTCACCGTGCGCTCGACGAGGCCGAGTCAAGTGTGCTGCAACCCGTCCACACCCACCGGGCAGCCGACGCAGAGCAGCTTCCCGATGGCAAGTTCGCTCCGGTCCGCGTCGAGATTTTCCCCTTCGCCCACGTCTTCCGTGCCGGCTCACAGATTCGCATCTCCGTCGACGCACCGGGCAATAACCGGCCGGTTTGGATCTTCGACACGATCAGCGGCGGCGAGCAGGTCATTATCGGACTCGGCGGTGCCACTGCCAGCAAGGTCGTCCTCCCCGTCATCCCGGGCATCAACCCGCCCGCCACGTACCCGAAATGCGGCAGCCTCCGCGGCCAACCCTGTCGCGCCTTCCCCGGCTGAAGACGAGCCGAACACCCCGTTTGCGTCGAAGAACTCGTTGGTATTCACGCGAGAACTTCGACGCAAACGTTGAGCGTCGGCGATCCGTGATTGACTCTGCGGCGTGGGGGAAACGACAGACCATCGCAAGGAGCTCGCCGAGTTCCTCCGGGCGCGTCGTGAGGCGACGCGGCCTGAACAGGTCGGCCTCCCGCCCGGCCGCGGTCGACGCACCCCCGGGCTCCGCCGCGAAGAGGTCGCGCTGCTCGCCGGCGTGTCGGTCACCTGGTACACGTGGCTCGAGCAGGGTCGACGAATCAACGCCTCCGACGACGTACTCCTCGCAATTGGCCGAGCACTCCGCCTCGACGATGCTGGCCAAGAACACCTCATTGCGCTGACCGACCCAGGCACAGCATCCGTCGAAGCGCCAGCCGAAGCACCGAGTGCGCTTGTCCGCCTCCTCGACTCGCTGATGCCGTCGCCGGCGTACGTCCTCGGCCCGCACTGGGAGTTCGTTGCGTGGAACACCGCCCAGGCGCGTTTGTACCCGCGCATCATCGAACTCGAACGGCCGCGCCGCAACCTGCTGTGGGTGCTCTTCGCCGACACGGCAACACGGGACCTCATCGTCGACTGGGACATTCATGCGCGTCAGGCGCTCGCCGAGTTCCGTTCGGCGACGTCGTCAGTGCGTCACGACCCGGCGATGACCGAACTCGTTGGCCTCCTGATCGACGAGAGCCCCGAGTTCGCAGCGTGGTGGCCAGAACACGACGTGTCCGGCTTCGAGACGCGCCTCCGACGCTTTTCTCACCCCGCAGCTGGCGAACTCACCTTCGAATATCAACAGCTCACGCCAGCCGAGTGGCCCAACCTTCGGGTGGTCGCCCAGCTCGGCGTCCCCGGCGACGACTCGGCCGAACGGCTCGCGGTCAAGCACTACCTCGTCTGACCGGCGCGGCCTGTCAACAGTTGGCCTGGAGCTGCCAACACCCGGTCGAGTGACCCCGGTTCTCAAACACCCCCTCAAGACGCGATACAACGGTGGCAGACGCTGCAATCGAGGAGGATCGGAATGGCCAAAACAGAACCCACAGGCGATCGGATGACCGACTACGTGCTGGCCGACAAGTTTCGGTCCGAGTCGGGCACGGTGTTCTTGTCCGGGGTGCAGGCAGTTGCACGCATCGCAGTCGATCAACTCCGTAGTGATCGCAAGCTCGGCCTCACCACCGCTGCGTTCGCATCGGGATACCAGGGCTCCCCGGTCGGCACCTACACCGAAGAGCTGCAGCGCGCCTCGGCCACGGTCCCCGACCTGCCCATCGTGATCCAGCCCGGCGTCAATGAAGAACTGGCCGCCACCGCCGTGATGGGCAGTCAACTCGCCATGACGCTCAACGACGCCAAATACGACGGCGTCGTTGGCATTTGGTACGGCAAGGGCCCGGGCTTCGACCGGAGCAGCGATGCGATTCGCCATGCCGTGTTCGCCGGCACGTCGCAACACGGCGGCGTGATTGCCGTCGTCGGCGACGACCCGGCAGCCAAGTCGTCGACGGTCCCGTCATCGAGTGACGCAACCGCCGTCGACCTCCACATGCCGCTGCTGTTCCCCGGCGACGTGCAAGAAGCGCTCGACCTCAGCCGGCACGCCGTTGCACTCTCGCGTGCGTGCGGACTCTGGTCGGCCTTCAAGTTGGTCACCGCAGTAGCCGACGGCACGGGCACCATCGACGTTGACCTCGATCGAGTGCAACCCAAATCCCCGGTGATCGAAGTGGATGGCCATCCGTTCGTCCCGCATCCGAACGGTCGCCTACTGACTCCGTACACCCTCGACATGGAGATCGAGTTCCAGCAACTGCGCACCCCAATGGCACGCCAGTACGGCGTCGACAATCATCTCAATCGAGTGAGCGTCCGAAGCGGCGACGATTGGCTCGGGATCGCCGCCTGTGGGCACACCTTCCATGAAATGCGCGAAGCGCTGTCTGTTCTCGGGTTCCGCAGCGACGACGATCTTCGTGCTGCCGGCATCCGGCTCTTTCAGCTCCTGATGCCGGTCCCGCTCGACCCCGGCCAGGTTCGTGACTTCGCCGACGGCCTCGACGAGGTGATCGTCATCGAAGAGAAGAACCCCACCCTCGAGGGATTGATCAAGAGCGCACTCTATGACGGCGCGCACATCACCGGTAAGGTCGGGCCACGCATCGTCGGCCGCCACGACGAGCATGGCAACGTCCTCGTCAACGGCTTCGGCACGCTCGATGTCGACAAGCTGCTGGCTCCGCTCCACGAACGGCTGAGTGCTCGAATCGGTCATCGCATGCGGCCGCTCGAAGAGATCGTGCCGCCCCAGCGCGAGCTGATCCCACTGTCGGTCAACCGCACCCCGTTCTACTGCTCCGGCTGCCCGCACAACGCGAGCACTCGCGCCGAGCCGGGAACCCTCGTCGGCGGCGGCATCGGGTGCCACTCGATGGTCGCCTTCATGGAGCCAGAACGTGTCGGCGACATTGTCGGTCTGACCCAAATGGGCGGCGAAGGCGCTCAGTGGATCGGCATCTCACCCTTTATCGAACGCGATCACCTGATTCAGAACATCGGTGACGGCACCTTCTTCCACTCCGGTTCCCTGGCCGTGCGCGCGGCGGTGGCAGCCAACGTCGACATCACCTACAAGCTGCTGTACAACGGCACGGTGGCGATGACGGGCGGACAAGACCCACAGGGGCAAATGTCGGTGCCCGACGTCGCCCACCTCCTGCGGATCGAAGGCGTCAAGCGGATCATCGTGACGAGCGATGATCCCGGCCGTCATGCCCGTGCGGACTTCCCCGCAGGTGTCGACCTCTGGGATCGCAGCCGCCTCACCGAGGCCCAGCAGGAACTCGCCAAGGTCAAAGGCGTCACCGTCATCATCCACGATCAGGCATGTGCTGCTGAACAGCGCCGCGGCCGTTCGCGTGGCACCGTCGCGACACCGAATTTCCGAGTTGTTATCAACGAGCGCGTCTGTGAAGGCTGCGGCGACTGTGGCGACGTCAGCAACTGCCTGTCAGTGCAACCCGTCGACACTCCGTTTGGACGCAAGACACGCATCCATCAGGGCAGCTGCAACTTCGACTTCTCATGCATGAAGGGCGACTGTCCGTCATTCGCTACGGTTGAACTGGTCGAGTCCACCGACGAACCACGGCCGCTTCCGTCGCCGCCGACCGACATTGCCGACCCAGCTGCTCCGATCGTCAACGCCGATGCGTTCACGGTCCGCCTGACCGGTATCGGTGGCACCGGCGTGATCACCGTCAGCCAGATTGTTGGAACGGCAGCGATGCTCGCCGACCGCACCGTGCGCGGCCTCGACCAAACCGGCCTCTCGCAAAAGGCCGGCCCGGTCGTGAGCGACGTCATCATCACGACCGGTGCCGCACCGGCTTCGAATCATGGCAACGCGTCAGGCATCGACACGATCCTCGGGTTCGACTTCCTGGTTGCAGCGCAGCCAGCGAACCTCACTGGCGCTCGGGTCGACCGCACCGTCATGGTCGCTTCGACCGATGCCGTCCCGACCGGTTCCATGGTCACCCAACCTGGCCTCCGCCTGCCAAGCGGCAATGACCTGGTCGAACGGGTCGGGTCGGTCACTCGAGCCGATGACAACCGGTTTCTCGACGCAGCGGCGCTCGCTGAAGGTCTGCTTGGATCGACGACGACTGCCAACCTCCTTGTGCTTGGCGCCGCTGTTCAGTGCGGTGCGCTGCCGCTCCCAGTCGAAGCAGTCGAGCGCGCCATCGAACTCAACGGCGTCGCAGTTGCCACGAACCTCGATGCGTTCCGTTGGGGCCGTGCGTGGATCGACAACCGACAGCAGGTCGAACGGGCGGCCGATCTTCCGGTGCACGTTGCACCTGAAACCACTCCACAGCTGTTCGAACGACTGGCGGGCGACCTGGTTGACTATCAGTCCGAGAAATACGCCGCTCGATTCCGCTCGGTCATCGCCACAGCGCAGCTCGCCGAGCAACAACTCGATCAGGACGACCAGTTCACCCGTGCCGTGGTGATCCACCTCCACAAGCTGATGGCGTACAAAGACGAGTACGAGGTTGCACGCCTACTTCTCGACGACGAAGCAACCAGTGGGTACCAGGCGGTCGGAGGTGCCAACACCAAGGTCACCTATCACCTGCACCCGCCGATGCTGAGGTCGCTCGGCCTCGACCGAAAGCTCGAGCTGCGGCGAAGCGCTCCGCCAGCACTTGCCGCGCTGCGTGCCAGCAAGCGCGTTCGTGGGACGTTCGCCGACCCTTTCCGATGGGCGACCGTGCGCAAGCTCGAACGGGCCATGATCCCCGAGTACATCGAGGCCGTTGAACGACTCTGCCAGCGCTTGTCGGCTGAGACCATTGACGAAGCCATCTCGATTGCCTCCCTGCCTGACCAAGTACGTGGCTACGAAAGCCTCAAGGTCACGCGAGCGACGGCCTACCGGGGCGAATTGGCTGACCGGATGCGCGCCTGGAGCGCAACTCGCTGACAGCTTCTCCCCCGTGAAAGTCTGAATCTGAGCATGACGCTTACACTGCAGACTCCGAATCTCAGCATCCCCTCTACGCTGGGAATATGGCAGCACCGACGCGACGGCGACGTCTGAGCGAGATCGTTGCGCGTCTGTGGCGAGAACTCCACGACGATGGCCTCTTCGATACTGCAGCCGGGGTTGCCTTCTGGTTGCTGCTCAGCATCCCCGCCGCGCTGCTCGCCACCTTGTCATCGGTGTCGCTGCTCGGCGAGAACCTGACCCGCGATCTCCAAGCATCGGTCAACGAGTTCATCGACCGCACGTTTACCACCGAGTCGTCGACCATCCGTGACGCTGTCAACAGCCTTTTCGATCAAAGTCGGCCGGGCGTCTTGAGCGTGTCGGTCGTCGTGGCGGTCTTCACCCTGTCGCGCGGTTTTGCCGGCCTAATCAGAGCACTCGACGTCGCCTACGACGTCGATGAGGGTCGACGCTTTTTCCGGCTCCGCGTCACGGCCATTGCGATGGCGCTCGGCACGATGATGACCATCGCGATCTCGACCGCCCTGTGGGTGTGGCTCCGATCTGTCGGGGTCCCCGGCCCGCTCCGCGTCCTGCTCGCCCTGACCATCCTCATCATCTGGGCAGCCACGCTTTTCCACGTCGGCCCGCACCACCGGACGCCCTGGCGATTCGACCTGCCGGGTGCAGCGTTCGCCGCAGTCGGCTGGCTGATGGTCTCGGTCGGGTTTGGGTTCTACGTCCGCATCGCCGTCTCGGGCAACGAGATCGTCGGCGCCGCCGGTACAGCGCTACTTGCGCTCACCTGGCTCTGGATTGTGTGCCTCATCTTCCTGATCGGCGCCGAGTTGAACGAGATCCTGGCGGCCCGCGCCGGCGTTGTCTCAGCGCCGCGCGAGCTGGGCGTCGACGTTCGCGGTCGAATCACAGCCCGCCGTCGTCGCTGAATTAGCTACCAGTGCAAGCGTCGCCCCGATGAGCCATATCCTGTGGCCGCTATGACTCCGTTGTCCATCGTTCTGCTCATCGGCGGCGTGATAGCCCTGGTGCTCGGTGCCGAGGCCCTCGTCCGCGGCGCGACACGAATCGCCGCTCGCACCGGCCTGTCGACAGTTGTTATCGGCCTGACTGTTGTTGCGTTCGGCACCTCCGCCCCCGAACTCGCCGTGAGCGTCGGCGACGTGGTCGGTGGCAGCGACGAAGCAGGCGGCATCGCCCTCGGCAACGTTGTTGGTTCCAACATCGCCAACATCCTCCTCGCCCTCGGTATTTCAGCTGCCGTCGGCGGCTCACTTGTTGTCGCCCGACGGATCATCCGAATCGATGTCCCGATCATGATCGGTGCGTCTGTGCTGGTCTTGCTCATGTCGCTCAACGGAGAGATCAACCGACTCGAAGGGTTCGTTCTCGTCGCGTTGCTGGTGGTCTACGTCACCTGGACCGTGGTCTCAGCCACACGCGGCAACAACGATATTCCCGTCGACCTCAACGAGGACCTGTCTGTCGAAGCTCTTGCCAAAGTCCCAGTGTGGAACGACCTGGGCTTCATCGCTGCCGGCCTCGCATTGCTCATCGGCGGGTCGCAGGCACTGGTGTCGGCAGCAACCGACATCGCCACCGAACTCGGCGTCAGCGACCTGGTGATCGGCCTGACCGTCGTCGCCATCGGTACATCGCTTCCCGAAGTTGCCACATCCGTCCTCGCTGCACTTCGTGGCGAACGCGATCTGGCTGTGGGCAATGCGATCGGCTCAAACCTGTTCAACCTGTTGGCGGTGCTCGGTGTCACAGCTGCGATTTCGCCGAACGTCATCCCGGTTGCGCAGAGTGCGATCCAGGTTGACATCCCCGTCATGATCGTCGTGGCCGTTGCCTGCCTGCCGATCTTCACCAACGGCCACGTGCTCGCTCGCTGGGAAGGCGCACTCTTCTTCCTGTTCTACATCGGCTACATCGCTTGGCTGATCCTTGATGCGGCCGACCACGGCGTGCGCACCGACTACGGCAACGTGATGCTCTACTTCGTCGTCCCGATCGCAGCACTCACCGTGACAGTGATCGGCGCACGCTCACGGTGCAAGGAGCTCAGCGCTCGCTGATCGCAAGGGCGGCGCCGACAATGCCGCTGTTGTTCGCCATCTGTGCCGGGACGATCTCTGTAGCGATGTCGATCTCCGGAAGCCACTTGTGCGGCTTCTTGCTGGCACCGCCGCCCACGATGAAGAGGTCAGGCGAGAACAACGCCTCGACATGGCGCAGATACCGTTCGACGCGCTCGGCCCATTCGGACCAGCTGAGATTTTCGCGATCACGGGCCTTTGCGGCGGCACGGCTCTCGGCGTCGACGCCGTCGAGTTCGAGATGACCGAGCTCGGTGTTCGGGACCAAGACTCCGTCGATGAACAGGCCGGATCCGATTCCGGTACCGAACGTCAGCATCATCACGACGCCTTTGCGACCAGCGCCGGCGCCAAAGCGCATCTCGGCGATTCCAGCTGCGTCACCGTCGTTGAGCATGTGCACGTCGAGCCCGCTCGATGCGGTGAACAATGCATCGGCGTCGACGTCGATCCAGCGCTCATCGATGTTCGCCGCAGAGCCCACGACACCGTGGCGTACAACGGCGGGAAAGGCGACACCGATCGGTCCGGCCCACTGATGGTGTGCAACAAGTTCGTTGAGCACCTCTGCCATCGCCTCAGGGGTTGCCGGTTGCGGGGTGTCGATACGGATCCGATCCGACACCAACTCTCCGGTCGAGATGTCGACGGTCGCCGCCTTCATTCCACTTCCACCGATGTCAATACCGAACCCGAGTTGCTGCTCCGTCACGCCGCTACACGGTATCGCTGATTACACAGCGGCTGGGCGACGGGCTTGCGACCAGGTCATACCCTGCTCAGCGTTGATCTCACGCGGCAGGCCGAGGACGTGCTCGGCGACAATGTTCCGCTGAACTGCGAACGTGCCACCGCCCAGGGTGAGTGCCGGATGGAAGAGGTAGCCGAAGTGCCAGATCGGGTCAACATCGTCGAAGCCGTTGAGCCCACCCAGGTTGTTCTCGGTCGGCCCCGATTGCATCGATGACGGGATCTCACCCGCCGGACCTGAGCCGGCAAGCATGCCGTTGGCTCCGCTGAGCGCTTTGGCCAACGCCATCACCTTCTGGCCGTGTTCGTCAGCCATGATCTTCAAGATCGACGCCTCAGGGCCAGGGGTCTTGCCATTCAATGTTGCCGAGAGGCTGCGCAGCCGGTTGAGGCGGAGGAGTTCGGCGTCGATGTGCAGCTTTGCCGCCTCGTCGCGCAGCGCCGGGTCGCTCAGGCCACCCGAATCGCGCACCTGGTCGAGCAGTTGTTCAGCAGATGGACCGACCCCCCAGAGCGATCCGGACGACGACAGCGACACGCGCTCGTTGGACAACGTCACCTTGGCCAACCGCCATCCGTCACCTTCTTCGCCGACACGTAGCGAAACCGGCAGCCGCATGTCGTCGAAGAACACCTGGTTGAACGAGTGCGCCGTGGTCATGTCGACAATGGGACTCATAGTGAGGCCCGGCGTGTCCATTGGACAGATGAAGTACGAGATGCCCTTGTGTTTCGGCTGATCGGGGTCAGTGCGGGCAATGAGGATGCCGAACTTGCTGTGATGTGCGCCGGACGACCAGATCTTGGACCCGTTGACGATGTACTCGTCGCCATCGCGTACGGCCGTTGTGGCCAGGTTCGCCAGGTCGCTCCCGGCCTCAGTCTCGGAAAACAGCTGGCTCCAGAACTCTTCACCGCTGAAGATTTTCGGCAAGTAGCGGTCTTGCTGTTCCTGGCTACCGGCGAGCAGAATAGTTGGCGCCGCCCAGCCGATACCGATTGCGTTGCCTGGTCGCCGGATACCGGCCGCGTCGAGTTCTTGATCGATAACGATCTGGTCGATCGGGCTCGCCTCGAGGCCATACGGCTTGGGCCAGTGGGGCACGACGTACCCGGCCTCGGCGATCTCTTTGCCGGTCGGGTTCGGATTGTCCGCGATCCACGCTCGAACGGCGACGCGCGCAGGGTGGTCGTCAGCGGGAAGATCGAAATCCATTGCTGCAGTCTGGTCGATGCGGCTTGCCGAGGCGAAGGCGACGCCGGAGGACCACTTGCAGCGGGCAGAATGCATCACGTGAATCGACGAATTTCGGGTGCCGCGATTGCAGGCGCGTTGCTGGTGGCAGCGTGCGGCGGCAGCGCCGGGACCAGTGAGGGCGAACCCCGCCAGGCCGAGGGCGGACTGTGTGCCATCCCAGACGATGCCCCATCGGTTGCCCGGGTGTGGATTGACGAGGCGCTCGATGCGATTCGACTCGACTTTCCCGCACCCACTGTGCACGCCCGCAACCTTTTTCATTTGTCAGCCGCAATGTGGGACGTCTGGGCGAACTACGACGACGGTCCGGCGACAACCCTCTTCGTCGATGCACCGCGCAGCGCCGACAATGTCGATGCGGCACGTACCGATGCCATCACGTTCGCTGCACACCGCCTCCTCACGCACCGCTACGACGGCAGTCTCAGCCGCACGGCAACCGCGCAGGCGCTCGATGCGCAGTTGGACGAACTCTGCGGGGTTGACGCCAGCTTCACCCCCGGTCCCGAGAGCGCCGCCGGCTTCGGCCTCAGCGTCGCTGACCAGATCATCGCCGACACGTTGGACGATGGTTCGCTCGAACGCAGCCGGTACGAAGACGTCGACTACAAGCCGGTCAACGAACCCCTGGCGGTTGCCGAATCCGGCACGACCCTCGCCGATCCGGACCGTTGGCAACCGCTCATTTTGAAAGAGGCGCTCTCTCAGAACGGGCTGTCGATACCCGCCGGGGCGCAGACATTCATTGGTTCGAACTGGGGTGATGTGACGCCGTTCGCAATCTCTCCTGCAGCCGAGGGCCCGCCGATCGATCCGGGCCCGCCGCCATTGATCGGCGACCCGTCGACCACTGACGAGTATCGAGACTCGGCGCTGGCCGTCGTCCAGGCCAGCGGCGTGCTGCAAACTGGTCTCGCGATCGCCGACATCGGGCCGGCTGGGCATGGCAACAACACACTCGGGACCGACGACGGCGATGGCTACGACGTCAACCCGGTCACCGGTGAGCCGTACGAAGCCAATCTCGCCGACGTCGCCGATTGGGCCCGAGTCATCGCCGAGTATTGGGCCGACGGCCCCACCTCGGAGACACCGCCCGGGCATTGGAACACCATCTCGAATGGCGTGTCTGACGCTCTATTCGCCGACAACGACCGGGTCGAATTCGATGGCAAGGCTGTCGGGCGACTCGAGTGGGACGTGAAGCTCGCCGTCTCGGTCAACGGTGCGCTCCACGATGCAGCGATCGCCGCCTGGGGTGCTAAAGCCCACTACGACTCCGTCCGCCCGATCTCGATGATCCGATTCCTCGGGCAGAACGGTGAGCTGCCGATTGTTCCCGGCCTCTCGGAGATCATCACCAACGAATCGAGCGCACCCGGCGAACGTCATGAAGCGCTCGCTGACCACCTCGGCGAGATCGCGATCAATGCGTGGATCGGCCCACCGTCGATCCCCGAGATCTACACCTCGGGCGTCGATTGGATTCGCGCTGTCGACTGGGTGCCCTATCAACGCCCGACCTTCGTCACCCCGGCCTTCGCCGCGTACGTCTCAGGCCACAGCACCTTCAGCCGAGCTGCCGCTGAAGTCCTGGCAGGCGTCACCGGTTCGGAGTATTTCCCCGGCGGCCTGGCAACGCACATTGTGGCTGCAGGCGATCTGCAACACGAGGATGGCCCGTCAGCCGACGTCGACCTGCAGTGGGCGACATACTTCGACGCCTCCGATGAAGCCGGCCGCTCACGCATCTACGGCGGTATCCACATCACGGCCGACGACTACGCCGGCCGACTGATCGGCAGCGAAGTCGGCCAGGCAGCTCTGGCCAAGGCCCGCACGCTCTTCGCTCACTGATGCAGTCGCCGCGGACGATGCACCGCCGGTCTTCGACGCAGCTATGAGCGCATGACCTTGACCGATTTGCGCCAGGCACTGAAGCTGCTGATCGAGCCATTGCTCGGCCTGGCCAGCCAGGGCCAGGGATGCGTCTCCGCAGGCACAACGGCCTCGGCCCGCCGCCGGAAGCCCGGAACCGGCGCAAAAGTCACGGCGACTGCTCGATCGGCTAATACTTCGACCGGGTCACCGAGGTGCAGTTCAAGCTGATGTGTCTCGCCCAGTTCGGCGAGCGTCTCGGTGAGATAAACCAGCCGCTTCGAGCTGAGCTGCAATCCGCTGAGCAAGGCTTCGTCAAAGACAAAGACGACAGGCAATTCGGGGTGGGCCCGCAACGCAGGGTCTGCGAGACCGAGTGATTCAGCGGTCATCCACACCGTGTCGGCAGGGCGTGTCTCGACGGTATGTTTCGGCCCACTGGTCCGGATGCCGTGCGGGTCACGACCCAACTCAACAGGCTGCGTGATCGGGTTGAGCGGCGGGTTCGCCGGCCAATCGTTGATCGGACACCACGGCTCGACCTCACACATGTTGCAGAGCACCTTCGCCCGCTTCTCGACTTGGTAGCGGCTGAACCCGTAATGCTGCGACGACCCGGCGCCGGTCGCCCACTGCCACCCGAGACGATTTGCTGCGCGGGAGCCATCCAACAGATGCCGGAAGAAGTAGTCCTCGCCGTCTTGCCACGCCATCCCATTGCGCACCGACCAGTGACTCGACAACCACATCCGCGTCTGATTGACGAGCCAACCGTCGGTGGTCAACTCGCCGATGGTGTTGTTCATGCACGCCATTCGCCGATCCCACCCGATAGCAACATCGGACGCCGTCGTCGGGGGCAACGCGTTACGTACACCGCGCCGCGTCTTGGCGCCGAGGCGTGAATACCAGTGCCGCGCGAACTCCTGCCAGAGCAGTTCGTCACGGAACTTCTTCACGTCACGTTCGGGTCCACCGGCAACGTGCTGCCATACCTGCGGGAGCGTGAGCAGCCCGTGCCTGATGTACGGCGACAGGCCCGAAGCGCCGCGTCGAGCGACAGGCAACACCTCGCTGCGGTTCCGGGCGTAGCCACTCACATCGAATGCCGCGAGCGCTGCGTCGGCGGCGCGTTGACCGCCGAGAAACTCGACCGATCCGGCGACGTCGTCACAAACAAGATGCCCGAGGTGTGCCGCCACGAATGCCCCAGCGGCCGCACGGCCAACGTCAGGCGTGGGAAGCAACTTCATATTGTCGGTCTAGCCGTTTCGACAAGGGTCAGAGCAATAGCGAACGTCATCCCAGTTCCGCTCCCACTTCTTGCGCCACTCGATGGTCCGCCCACAGGAAACACAAATCTTTGATTCCGAATCCACCAAGCCAACAGTAGAAGCCCGCCCAGGAACCCGCCTATCCGACCTCGCAGTTCTCACCAGGCGCGATGAGTAGGGAACCGACCCAGCCATCGCGGAGCCCACCCCGCCCCCCGAGCGTGAGCGAGTTCGGGCGTCAGACGTACTTCCAACCGAAGCGACCCTTGATGCAGAGCATGCCGTGTGTGACTTCGTGGTCAGCGGGGCTGGTGACCTTGACGATCTGGTTGTCTTGGACGTGGAGTTCGAGGTTGCAGCCAACGCCGCAGTACGAACAGACGGTCTGGGTGATGGTCTGATCTTCTTCACGCCAGTTGTTCTCTTGGCGGAGGTCGAACTCGGTCTTGAACTGCAGGGCATTGGTCGGACACACCGCAATGCAGTTACCGCAGTACACACAGGCCGATTCGGGTAAGGCGACGTCGAACTCGGTGGAGATCCGGTTGTCGAAGCCGCGACCCGACATGGCGATAGCGAACGTGAACTGGGCTTCTTCACCGCACGCGTCGACGCACTTGTAACAGAGGACACATTTGTCGTAGTCCCGGATGTACAGGTTGTCTTGGATCTTGACGGGCTGATCGAACCGCTCAGCACCATCGGCGTAGCGGGTGACGTCGACGCCGTACTCGGTCGACCATTCGTTGATCTGGGGTGCTTCGCTCAGGTCGTTGGCCGTGCCGAGGAATTCGAGCACCATCTTGCGGCTGTGTTTGACCCGGTCGGAGTCGGTCGAGATGACCATCCCCTCTTCGGCGGGTCGTGAGCACGACGGGACCAGCGTGCGGTTGCCTTCGACCTCGACGACACAGACGCGGCACGCGTTGACCGGCGTCAGGTTCTCGGCATAACAGATGGTCGGCGTGTCGATGCCTGCCTGAGTACACGCGGTGAGGATCGTGTCGCCCTCGTCGACGGTGACATCGCCACCGTTGATCCTTACGGTGACCTGTGTGCTGGTCTCCTGGTCAACCATCGTCTGTTGGGGGCTCATGATGCGCTTCCGATCAGTCCGAGTCGAATGGCGGACTGAACGGCGCCCGCTGCCGTGTGGCCGAGGCCACAAATCGATGCGTCGGCCATGGCGACTGCCATATCGTCGATCAGCGTGTTCCGTTCGTCGGTGAGTGCGCCACGTTGGCCCATCTCGACAATCACTTCGTGCTGTCGAGTAGTCCCAATGCGGCATGGGACGCACTGGCCGCACGATTCACCCTTGAAGAACTCGGTGATCCGGATGAGCAGCGACGTGAAGTCGACGGTGTCGTCGAAGAGCGTGATCACCCCGGAGCCCAGCGTCGTGCCCCGCTCCCGGGTGTCTTCGCCGGTCAGCGGCATGTCGAGCTGATCGGCCCCGACAAAGCTGCCCGCTGCGCCGCCCATCAGAATTGCCCGTGTCGTTCCCGTTGCTCCGCCCGCGATCTCAATCATCTCGCCAAGCGTCGTTCCCTGCGGCACTTCATATACACCAGGGTTCGCCACGTGGCCGGACAGGCAGAACAGCCTCGTGCCGGGCGACTTCTCTGTACCGACGAATCGATATGCCGCAGAACTGTTGAGCACGATATAGATCGCGTTCAGCAGGGTCTCGGGGTTGTTGACCGATGTTGGTTCGCCGAACAACCCGTGTGTCGAAGGGAACGGTGGCTTGTTGCGCGGCTCGCCACGGAAGCCTTCGATCGACTCCATCAGCGCAGTCTCTTCGCCACAGATGTAGGCACCGGCGCCACGGCGCAGCTCAATGTCGAAACGCTGACCCGATCCCATGACATCGTCGCCGAGCAAGCCGGCGGTGCGGGCCTGCTCGATCGCGTTCGTGAGGCGAGCGGTCGACAGCGGGTACTCGCCGCGAATGTAAATCCAACCGTTCTCGGCACCGACCGACACGCCAGCGATGGTGAGACCTTCGATGAGCGCAAACGGATCGTTCTCCATGAGCGTGCGGTCTTTGAACGTGCCGGGCTCGGACTCGTCGGCGTTGGCAATGACGTGCTTCGGGCGGCCCTGTTCGTCAGCGACACCTTGCCACTTGATGGCCGTCGGGAAGCCCGCGCCACCGCGCCCGGTTAACCCCGCCGAGCGGACTTCGTCGATAACGGCTTGGCCGCCCATCGAGAGTGCCTTCTCGAGCGCTGCGTATCCACCGTGCTCACGGTACGAGGCCAGCGAGGTCGGGTCGACGACGCCAATGTTGGCAAGCAGCCGCAGGCCACCGGTGTCGCCGGCCGCACGCTGAATCGACTGGAACGCACCGGGTGACGCGATGTTGTCAGCGTCGGCCGGCACCGAGTCGGCGGTGCCACGACCCTGGACGAACTGAGCGGGAGCTCGCTCGCACTGGCCGAGGCATGGCCCGCGATGGACCTGCTTACCGTCGGCTTCGAGTGCCTGGGCGAATGTTTCAGCACCGGCGATGTGGCACGACGTGTCCATGCAGACATGCACGGTCGAATCGTTGTGGCCAGGGTCCTCGGTGCGAAACAGCTCGTAGAACGTGGCGACGCCGTACGCCTCGGCGGGCGGAACCTGCAAGACATCACTGATGTAGTTGAGCCCACCAGCACTGATCCAGCCGATGTCGGCCTGCAGCGCGTGGAGCGCTGGAAGCAGCAGGTGGCGACGATCGTTCTTGCGCGCCATGCCACCGCGGACGAGCCGCTCGGACTCGTGGATGACAACCCGCGCGTCGGGCGAAAGGACATCGTCGACCGCAGCGCGTTCGGCGTCGGTCGAGTTGTCAATAGTCAGGTGAAGATCAGCCATGCGGAACTACTTGTCTTGTCGTTGTTGTCTCGGTTGTCAATGCCATCAGGCGCTGATCTTGTCAACCCGAATGGACGCGGCTTTGAACTCAGAAGTACCGGAACGCTTATCCCATGCGTCGTTGGTCAACTTGTTGATATCGACCAGGGCAGGGAAGTGATAGGTGGTAAACGTGAGCCCAATGGGGATGTCGGGCTGGAACCGCACGTTCATCTCGACGGTGCCGCGTGGCGACGAGACGTTGACCCGTTCGCCATCGACGATGTCGAGTGCGACACCGTCGGCCGGGTTGATGTCGAGTTCCTCGCCATAGCGGATCGGCGACTCGAAGCCGTTCGACTGGACGCCGGTGTTAAACGAGTCGAGTGAACGACCTGTGGTGAGGCGCAGCGGGAACTCGTCGGTGAGCTTTTCGTTCGGGCCTTCGTGCTCGACAACCGAGAACGGCGACGGGGCACGACCGCCCAAATCATCTTCCCAGAGCCAGCCGTGCAGGAACGGGCTGCCCGGATGGTCGAGATCGGGGCACGGCCACTGGAGGCCGCCTTCGGCTTCGAGCCGCTCGTACGACATGCCACCGTGCATCGGTGACAGCGAACGCAGTTCGTCCCAGAGCGCTTCGGGCTCGGCGGTGCCAAGATCGACGCCCAGCCGCTTGCCGAGCTCGTGCATGATGTCGATGTCGTGGCGAGCCTGGCCGGGCGGGGTGACTGCAGGCCGGGTGCGTTGCACACGACGTTCGCTCGAGGTGACGGTGCCGTCGGACTCGGCCCAAGCAACCGACGCCGGGAAGACCACGTCAGCCAACTCGGCGGTGCGGGTCATGAAGATGTCTTGCACAATGAGACAGTCGAGCCCGGAGAGCAACTTGCGGGCGTGATCGATGTCGGCTTCAGAGTCGGCCGGGTTCTCACCGAGCACGAACACTGCGGTCAGTTCTCCACGACCCATCGCTTCGAACATCAGCGTGAGATGGATGCCGTCTTCGGGATTGAGTTTGGTTCCATAGGCCGCTTCAAACTTGGCCCGATGCTCGGCGTTGGTGATGTCTTGGAAGCCAGGGAACTTGTTGGGCAGCGCACCCATGTCGCCGCCACCCTGCACGTTGTTCTGTCCGCGCAGCGGAACAAGACCACTCCCCCATTTTCCAACGTGGCCGGTGAGCAACGCCAGGTTGCACAAGGAGAGCACATTGTCGACTGCGTTGTGGTGCTCGGTGATGCCGAGCGTCCAGAGGATCTGCGCCTTCTCGGCAGTGGCGTACGCGTGCGCCATCTCTTTGATCGCACTTGCAGGGACACCGGTGATCTCTTCGGCGTACTCGAGGGTGTACGACTCGACCGACACCTTGTACGCCGCGTAGCCCTCGGTCGAATGCGCGATGAAGGCTTCGTTGACCAATCCGGCATGAATGATCTCGCGGGCCACAGCGTTGGCCATGGCGATATCGGTGCCGACGTCGAGACCAAGCCACGCATCAGCGAACTTCGACGACGAAGTACGTCGAGGGTCGACAGCGAACATTTTGGCGCCGTTCTTCAAACCCTTCATCAAGTGGTGGAAGTAGATCGGGTGCGCCTCACGGGCATTCGAGCCCCACAGCAACACCACATCGACTTCTTCGATCTCTTTGTACGAGGCCGTTCCGCCACCTGCACCAAACACTGTCGCCAGACCGACGACCGAGGGAGCGTGTCAAGTTCGGTTACACGAGTCGATATTGTTCGACCCCATCACCACCCGGGCAAACTTCTGTCCGAAGTAGTTGACCTCGTTCGTGGCCTTCGAGCACGAGAACATGCCAAACGCATTGGCGTTGCCACCCTTGATCGCATCGCGGGCGGCGCCGAGGCCAGCGGCTGCACGATCGAGCGCCTCGTCCCAGGAGGCCTCGCGCAGCTCGCCGTTCTCCCGGACATACGGAGTCGTGAGACGGGGCAACCCGAGATCGGCGGTCATCTGCTGCTGTCCTCTGCGAAGCTTCATTGAGGTCAGGTTAGGCCCTACTCACGAGGCGAGCCGCATACTGTTCCGACAATTTCTCGGCCTCGGCCACGTTGAGTTCGTAACGTTTTGTACACCGATGCTCTCAGCGAATCTCCTTGAGTAACATGGTTCTTTGTGGAGGAGCCTGCCCGGATGTCGAAGTCTGTCGAACAACGCCGACGCGAGTTCTGCCTCGCCGCCGCCACGGTTGGCGTACTCGGCGCCGCGACTCTGGGGGTCCTGGTCACGGGGAGCGCCGATTCGAACGAAGAAGTCGCCGCAACAGAAGCCGCCGGAACCGAAGTCGCTGGAACAGAAGTCGCTAGAACAGAAGTCGCCGCAGCTCCGCCTCCACCCTCCACGACCGTCGCTGCGTTCGATATCGAATTCGAACTCACGGGCCTCGACAACCTAGGTATCGACGTCGACGGGCAGCCTCCACGCGCCGACGGAGGCTGCACCATCGGCGCGCTGTCCGTGCGCCTCGGTGCATCAGGCGGCGACGTCGAATGCCTGCAGAACGCGCTGGCCGAGGCCGGCCACTTCACCGGCACTGCCGACGGCCAATTCGGCGATTCCACGCTGCGCGCCGTCGTGGACTACCAGACCTCCGAAAACCTTTTCGTCGACGGAGTAGTCGGCCGAGAGAGTGCTGTCGCACTCAACATCTGGCCGGATGAGGAATCGTTCGTCACCCGCACTCCCCCGCCATCACCGGGCGCCACCGACCTCTGGGGTGTCACGCTCTCGCCGGTCGCGACTGCCGGCGACGACGCTCCACCGCTTCCCGACAACGCTGGCAGTGGCCGGCGCGTCGTCTATGACCGTGCAGGTCAGCGAGTCTGGGCAGTGAGCAACGACGGCATCATCATCCGGTCATGGCTCGTCTCAGGATCGGCCTTTCCGAACGAAGTGCCGGGTACTCACGAGGTCTACAGCCGGTCCGAGATGTCGACTGCATGGAACGGCAAAGCCTGGCTCCCGCAGATGATTCGCTGGCTCAAAACGGAGCGAGGTGCCATTGGCTTCCACGCCATTCCCCTGCACGTCGAAGACAATTCGCCGTACCAGGGTGACGCCGAGTTGGGCACCCGCCTCTCCGGCGGCTGCCAGCGTCAGAACAACCTCGATGCCGACTTCATGTGGGCCTTCGCCACACTCGGCACCAAAGTCGTCGTCACCTGATCACCAGCCCCGAATGAGCGCTGCCCCCCAACCTTCAGGGAAAAGCCGCTGCTCACCCTTTGGGAAAGAGGATGTCAACCCGCGGGCCCCACACCGACTTCGCACCTTCGTGCCCGGTGCGAATCAACCAGACGGTGGCCAGAACGCCCAGAACTGCAGCCGCCACTGCAACGATTTGCCGAGCGATCACGTTCGATGCCACAGCTTTCAGAACCCCGACTCGTCGCCGGTGCGTACCCCGTTCCAGCACCGTGAGTAACCCGAACACTGCGAACCACGCCAGGGTCAACAACAAGGTCGTCTCCGCCAGATCCTGATGCTGCGAGATGTCGACTGCTCCTTCACCGTTCGCACGGTCGTAGGCCTCGATCAGCGCCTCGCCCGACTCTTTCGCCCCGAACAGCAGGACGACGATGACGAACAATCCTCCGACCATCCACCAGCTCGCACGAGCACGCCAGGCCGGCTTGGCAACCAGCACAACCGTGGCAATCGCAGCGATCGGCAACAGCACGATCGGTGCGTGAATCAGCAGCGGATGGGCGGGCAAGTTGAACAGCTTGTCAAACATGATCCGCAGGGTAGATCAAACGATTCGAGCAGCGAGCCTCTGGACCGCACCAAGATCGCGCCCTGGCCACATCGTGACGATGTGTCTGTCGACACCCGCCTCGATCAGATCCGAACGCCTGACACCCAGGTCGTCACCTGGTGCGAAGAAATCAAGCACGCTAACTTCAAAACCGTCCGGCAGGTCAGCGGCCGCGAGACGCTCAAGCTGGTCGGCCAAGCGTCCGGTCCGACGTATGTTGACGCCATCGGCCAATTCGATGGCGACTTCGATGGTGGCCCACGACGATGCGCCGACGATCACCGGCGGCATCGGTGCCCCATCGGTCACTGCGTCGAATCCGTCAGCACTCCAAATTCGTCGGAGCTGACCAATCGTGTCGATCAGCATCGCCTGGCGGGTTGCCAGATCACCGAGCTGTTTACCGACCATGTCGTGTTCTGCGGAGAAGCGCGAGTCGGGTGCCGCTCCTGAGCCGATCCCGAGCCGGACCCGCCCCGGCGCCAACGACTGGAGCGAGTTGATTCCTGAAGCAAGCTGCACGGCGTGCCGGTTCGTCACATTCGCGACCAGAACGCCGAGATCGACATGCTCTGTCACTGCAGCGATCGCACCGAGACAAACGAACGGATCGCGCGACCACGGGGCATCGACCACGTTGCCGCTGAAGTGATCGGACACCCAAACCGCCCCGACGTCGGCCAGATCGGCAGCCTTGGCCACGGCGAGCATGTCTGCCAGGTGCGCTCCGAACGGGTTGATCACCAAGTCGGTTAGCACCACTGCACTCTACGCTGCACGTGTGCAAGACGATCCGCCTAACAGCCCCACCATTGACGTGGACAGCTACCTCGAATGGATCGGCTTCGTCGGCACGGTGCAGCACGATCGGGCCACCTTGGGCGAGCTCCAACAACTCCACATGACCGCCGTCCCGTTCGAGAATCTCGACATCGTCGCTGGCCACGGCGTCACGGTTGATGCACTGAGCAACGTCAACAAGATTGTGGAGCAGGGCCGAGGCGGTTGGTGTTTCGAACTGAATGGCGCCTTTGCGCTTCTCCTCGAAGCGCTCGGCTTTCGTGTGGTCAGGCTCGGTGCTGCCGTGCTGCTCGACGGCCCGACCCGCGTGATTGACCACCTCGCGCTCGAAGTGCAGATCGACCGGCCGTATCTCGTTGACGTCGGCTTCGGCGACAGCTTCATCAACCCAATCGATCTCAATGCCGCCGGGCCACAAGACGGCGGCAACGCGACCTATGAGTTGATTGGCAGCCCGCAAGGAACAACCCTGACCAGGCATGATGCAACTGGGATTCCCGAGGCGCAGTACCGATTCAAGCGCGTTGCGCACACGATGTGCCAGTTCGAGCATGCCTCGGAGTCGCTCCAGGCTGACCCCGACAAACATTGGCGAGTCAAGCCATTCGCCACACGTTTACTCGACCGAGGCCCCGACCGAGTGACGCTGAGCACCGATCGCCTCATTGTCGTCCGAGGCGACATCACCACCGAAACTCTGATTTCCCACGACGAGTGGGATCCGACCCTGCATGCCTGGTTCGGCATGCATCGACGCGCCTGAGATACAACGCATCGATCAAGCCTCCAGCGTCCTGTCAGGCCAGTTCCGAGAGTCCGCCGTTGTGCTGGATCTTTCGAATTGTCATCTCGATGGTGTTGAAATCGACGTCGCTCTCGCCTCGCCGACAGCGACCACGCTCAGCATCCACGGCGGTGGCAAGCGGGCCGACGACCCGACCGAGTTCGAACTGGAGCCAACCGCCGTGTCGTTGCATCCAGTACTGGCTCAGGTGGTCGATCAGGGGCCAGATGCGCGTGGCGGTCGCCGCCGGAGAGTTGCCGACGAGCGATGAGAACATCGACGTGACGCCTGCAGCACACGCAGCAGCATTGTCGTCGTGGAGTTCCATCACCGACTGATTCCAACTCCCGAGCACCCAGTGCTTGACATTTCCCTCGCGACCAGGCACCAGGTACTCATCCTCACCGAGTGCGAACTTCAGCACTTCCTTGCGGGCAATCGCCTGCTCGAACAGATTTGTCATACCGTCAGTGTTACCCGAGCAACATTGCGTTCATGCGTCGACGCGCGGCGGCTGATACTTCGACGTCGTCGACCTGGTTCCAACGCAAGGGCCGAGACACCGACGAGCAAGAGCCGTTCGCGAACTTGCTGATCGAGTTGCAAACCCGGCAACGCAGTAATCGGGCGATCTGGCCCGTCTCAGTTCGTGGGGAGGCGGTAGGCGGAGATGGTCGGCTTGAGGGGGCGGGCATACCAGAGGGGGCGGCGGAGACCACTGTCGTTGGTGGTGCCTGCGGGCCGGGTCTTTTCCATCCACTCGAGGTAGGCCTCGCGTGACTTGGCGGTGTCGACAACCACGTCGCCGTACTCGTCGCCAGCCGCGGCCGGGGTGACGCGCACTCGCTGATGCCAGCACTGCATGCCCGAGATCGGGTCGGGCTGGACGCAAAAGGTGGCGTTCTGATGGACGCCAGTGTCGTGCCACCAGATACGGCCCGTGTCGGGATCAGCGGACTCATATGCCGTCATGTTCTTCTTGTCAGCACCCTCACGCTTCAGCGTCCACGTCGTGCCCTGTTGATCGATCGTGGCTTTGCCAGCGGCCCAGTTGCGACCCTCTTTTTCGTCGAGGCGCCAGCGACCCATATGGTGCGATGCCGCGACGACACCGGGGCGGATGCCTTCGGTACGCCACGCCTGGATCACGAAGTGGCCGATGCGGGTCGAGATGCGGACGAGTCCACTCTCTTCGATATTCAGCTTTTCGGCGTCTTCAGGGTGAATCCAGAGCGGGTGACGGTGGCTGATCTCGTTCAGCCACTTCGAGTTGGCCGAGCGGGTGTGGATCAGCGTCGGGATACGGAACGTCGGCAGCAAAATACGCTCGTTGCCGGCCATGTCCATGTCTTCCCAGTGCACATGGCTCGGGATCCACTTCGGCGTCGAGTACTCGGGCCACCCCCACTCTTTGAGGGTCGTCGAGAACAGCTCAAGCTTCTTTGACGGAGTCGGGAACCCTTCCTTGATCTCGCCGTCAACCTCGACTGCGGGCGAACCATCGCCGAGCTTGGCAAGTTCGGTGTTGGCAAAGCTCTCCTCGGACCCGTCGAACGTGCCAATGGTGCCTGGCTTGCGGAACACGCCTGACGCATCCTTGGTGCAGTCGGCGACGTCGTTTGCCGAGACGATCTTTTCGTACGGCGTGTACGGATCGGTCGGCACTGCGAAGGAGCCGCGGTCGCGCATGTATTCGAGGGGAACCTGGCCTGCTTCGGCTGCCGCCTCGGCGAGCCCGGGGACTTCTTCAGCGAAGATGTGGCCGTAGTACTCGTCGATGCTGATCGGGTTGCCCGGCCGTTCGTCCGATTCGAACCACTTGCGGATGCCCATCGAACCATCGGGGTCAATTTTCCACGAGAGGTCGATCCAGAACTCGTTTTCTTCCCAGACTTCGCCCGGGTTGTACTCGTGGCTTCGAGCATCCGGGCTGACCGGCTTGCCGTCCTTGATCTCGGCGTATCGACGGAACACCGATTGGCGAAATCCGATCCACTTGCCGGCGTGCGTCTCGTACGACGCCAGGTCGTGGCGTTCTGCGCCGACACCCATCGGGAGCACGTAGTCGGCGAACCACGAGGTCTCCGACCACGTCGGCGTGAGCGCGACATGGCAGTTGACCTTCTCGGGATCCTTCAACGCTTCGAGCCAGGTGAAGCCGTCGGGGTTGGTCCAGATCGGGTTGTAGACACGCGAGAAATAGGTGTCGAGCTTGCCGCGGCCTTCGTGGAGGAAGTGTGGGAGCAGGATCGACATCTCGTGGTACGAGAGAGGAAACTCTTGTGGCCAGCTCAGCTCGTTCCAGCGCTCGAGCGGCGGGGCCCCCTTGGGCTGGTGTGCAGCAAACTTGTTCCAGCCATTACCGGATGTGCCGCCCTCGGTGCCCACCGAGCCGGTGAGCACATTCAGGAAAAACAAACAGCGCGCGACCTGCCAGCCGCCCTGGTTGCCAGCGCCGGCAGCGCGCCAGTTGTGGCTGGCGAACTTGGTTGGATGCTTGCCAATGATCTCGGCGATCTCACGGATCTGAGCCGCCGACACGCCGGTGATGTGCTCGGCGCGCTCGGGGGTGTACTCGCTGTAGTGGTCCTTGAGCGCGGCTTCAACCGACTCGAAGGTCTGCGGCATGTCGGGATACAACTCGGCAAGGAACGTCTCCCAGTTCACCCAGCGGCGCACGAAGTCACGTTCCCACTTGCCGCCTTCGAGGAGCAGGTGCGCGATCGACAGGCAGAGGAATGCTTCGGTGCCGGGCCACGTCGGCAACCAGTGATCGGCCTTCGAGCCGGTGTTCGACAGACGCGGGTCGACACAAATGACCGTGGCGCCCTTGCCCTGGGCTTCCATGATGCGCTGTGCGTGCGGGTTGAAGTAGTGGCCAGCTTCGAGGTGCGAGGAGATCAGGAAGATCACTTCGGCGTTGGCGAAGTCAGACGATGGGCGGTCGTGGCCCATCCAGCTCTGGTAACCAATGCGTGCGTTCGAGCTGCAGATGTTGGTGTGGCTGTTGTGGCCGTCGGTACCCCACGCCTTCAACACACGGTCGGCATAACCGTCTTCACCGGGGCGACCGACGTGATACATCACTTCGTTGTGGCGGTCTTCTTCGAAGGCCGTACGAATGCGTCCACCGATTTCGGTGAGGGCCTGATCCCAGCTGATGCGTTCCCACTCGCCACTGCCGCGTTCGCCAGTCTGCTTGAGCGGGTACATGATCCGCTCTTGGTCATAGATCTGGTTGATCGTCGCCGGGCCCTTGGCGCAGTTGCGACCACGGCTGGCCGGGTGTTCGGGGTTGCCCTCGATCTTGGTGATCTCGCCGGTCTCGTTATCGAAGTAGGCGAGCAGGCCGCACGCGGCTTCACAGTTGAAGCACGTGGTCGGCACCAGCGTGTAGTTGCGCTCGACCTTGTCGGGCCACGCCTTCGCGTCGAGTTCGGTCCAGTCGTGCCACTTGTCGAGCGGCGGGTACTTCTGCAGATCAGTCATTTCAGAGCTCTTTCAACAACAGCGTTTCAGTTGGGGTCAGACCCCAACTGGAACTCAAGACAGTGGGACAGATTGGCCGGCGCGGACGAAGGAAGTTTCAGACAGGAACATGCCGAACAGCGCCGACAGGCCGGCCACGGCAACGATGATCGGAGTATCGATGTCGATGGCCAGCGCGATGATCGTGAGGACTGCGGGCAACAGCATGCCGAAGACGAGACCGCCTTGGAAGAACTGTTTCTGGGCACCCTTGGTCATATCGGCAATCGCCATTTCGACGTGGCGACTGCCCTTGCTCTGGAGTTCGACCCAGCTGAGGAACGCAATGGCGATGACGCCGCCGAGCAACGCCCACCACACGGCCCGCGGGGACGGGATGTCCATCGCAACGTCGAGGATCGCGTACGCCGATGCGCCGGCGATGACCGCCCGAGCAAGCAGCATCGGGAGCAGCAGTGGCGTCTGCCAGAGGTCGCGGCCTTCGCACTGGCCGAACAGGAACGCCGTGTAGCCGGCAGTCGCAGCACCGAAGAGTGCGGTCGGGATGGCAATGACCTGCAGTGCACTGGTTGCGTCGGCGGCACCGAGCAGAAACCAGACGGCCGACAGTGCAGCGAAGGCACTCAGCACGTACGCACCCTTGACCAGCCACGAGTCGAAGTTTGACTTGGTGAGCAGGTAATAGAAGCGCTTCGGCTGCTTGAGGTCACCGACCAGCAGGCCGCCGGTCAGGGCGAGCATGATGCCCGCAACGATGGGCGGCACGATGCCGACAGCAGCTTGCTTGTCGGCATGACCGAGCACCATCATCAGGGCGGCCATCATCATGATGCCGCCGGCGATGGCCTTGGTGACCAAGTAACCAGACACCATCATGTCCCAGGTGGTCTTGTGCGAGGTTGTGTACGCCGTACGCGCCACGATGCCGGCATCGCCGTGACCCTTGTGATCGAGCACCGGCGTCTGGCGATGGTCGGGCGTCGTGTCGGCCCAGATCATGCCGTCGGCGTTGATCTTGGTGCGAGTTGGATCGAGCGAGGCTTGATTGGCGCCCTTGTAGAACACCTTCGGCTTCGTGTTCTGCTCGGGGGACCGAACGGCCACGTCTTCGCGGCCGATGATCTTCGCCACCGGATCACTGGGATTGTCGAAGTCGACGACCTTGATTGCTTCGGTCGGGCACACCACAACGCATGATGGCTCGAGGCCGACCTCGATGCGGTGGTTGCAGAAGTTGCACTTCTGCGCTGTGTTCGTCTCCGGGTTGATGAACAATGCGTCGTACGGGCAGGCGTTCATGCACGACTTACAGCCGATGCAGTTGTCGTCTTGGAAGTCGACGACGCCGTTGTCGGCACGGAACAGTGCGTTGGTCGGGCAGATGGTCATACACGGTGCGTCTTCGCACTGGTTGCAGCGCATCACCGAGAAGTGCCGACTGGCGTCGGGGAACTTCCCGGTCTCGATGTACTTCACCCAGGTGCGGTTGACGCCCAACGGCACGTCGTGTTCGCTTTTGCACGCAATGGTGCACGCGTGACAGCCGATGCAGGAATCGCTATCGAGCAAGAACCCCAATCGGGTCATCGCTCCCCCATTCATCTGTGTTCGTCGAGTCCGGCCGTCGATCGACGGCGTGCACTCATTCTGTACCCACCGTCACACCGTCGATAGCCCAGTTCGGCCTGTGGGGTCAGAGGTCTGCTCTATGTCTTGTCATAGGCTGGGCATGTGCCACTGCCCTTCAACTTCCCTGACTTGGCATCGCTCGACCTGTTCCGCTCGGTGGTCGAACTCGGCAGCGTGTCGCGCGCGGCCGAAGCCCACGGCATCGCACAGCCGTCTGCGTCGAGTCGCATTCGCACGCTCGAAGGCCGACTCGGCCTACGGCTTCTCGACCGCTCCCCAACCGGCTCACGTCCCACACCTGATGGTCAGTTGATATCCGATTGGGCGACCGAGTTGTTGCGGTACGCCGACACGTTGGCAGCCGGTGTTGCCTCGCTCAAAGCCGAGCAGAGCGGCCTGCTGCGGCTCGCCGCGAGCTACACGATTGCCGAATACCTGCTCCCACCCTGGCTCGAACGATTCCTGGCCGATCGACCCGACGACTCGGTGACGCTCGAAGTCACCAACAGCCGCGCCGTGCTCGACAGGCTCGAGGCCGGAGCGATCGATTTGGGTTTCGTCGAGTTGCCGACCGTGCCAGTCTCCCTCGACCAGCAGGCGGTCGCCACAGACGAACTGGTTCCCGTCGTTGCCCCCCGCCACCCCTGGGCAAGCCGAGCTTCTGTTGATCTCACTGAACTAGCGACGACTCCAATGGTGCTGCGCGAACGCGGCTCGGGCACCCGCGAGGCGCTCGAAGCATTGCTCACATCCGTTGGCCTCGACGCGCCCCAGTCAGCACTCGACCTCGGATCGATCTCCGCCGTCCGGATTGCGGTCATCAACGGATCGTCGCCAACGGTGATCAGTCGCTTGGCCGTTGCCGACGACATCGCCAACGGTCGGCTCGTCGAGCTCAACGTTCCCGGCCTGCAGATCAACCGCACCCTGCGCGCCGTGTGGCCCCGCCGATCCGAGCTGTCGCGCCTCGCCGCAGCGCTGCTGGCGACTCTCCCGACTGGGGCCTGATCAGATTGCACTCAACCACCATCTCTGTCAGGCCAAGCCCCAGTTGAGGTGCGCTCTGAGGATGACGCTCCGGGCGATGCGAGACGCCCCTCCCCCCAGCCAGCCGAGTACAAACGGGACGACGGCTGCCACCGAAGTTCCCGGTTCGAGTTGGACGTCGCGACTTCTGGTTCCTTGACGCGTCATCGCTCTTCCCCACAGCCGCACTGTTCACACCGTTCGTGTTCATGGCCAACTACATCGACACCACGAGAACGTTGGGCTCCGCGGCCAACGCGCACCACGTTGCAGCCGATCGCATTCCGACCTCGGTAGCTCGGTCAAGACTGTCCGAGTGCCTCATGGCATGATGTTGTGAGGACGATGAAGAACTGGATGCGGTGAATTGATGCGATCTCAGAGCGGACGGAAACCGATGCCCGGAGCAACGATTCGACGGGCGGTGAGCTTTGCGGCCGTGGCGATATTCGTCTCATCGTGTGCAGGGGGCAATGACACTGGTGAGGCGATCCCCGAACCAGCCGCAACCGACATCGCTGAATCTGAAACGACCAGCGAAACGGCATCGACATCCGCTCCGGCGACAGCGGAGACCACGACCCCGCCGACGTCTCCGTCCGCTACAACGTTGAGCTTGCCGCCGGTCGAGCCGGTCCGGATGAACCACATCCAGGTGATCGGCTCGCACAACAGCTTCCACCTGGTCCCCCAGCCGGTCCTCTTCGACGGCATCGTTGCGGTATCGGCCGAACTCGGGCGCGACATCGAATACTCGCATCGGACACTGACCGAACAACTCAACCAGTTCGGGATCCGCCAGTTCGAACTCGACGTGTACGCCGACCCCGACGGTGGCCTGTACTCGAACCGCGCCGCGAACCCCGTCGTCGGTCTCCCCGTCGAATCCGGGGAACCAGCACTCGACGAGCCGGGCTTCAAGGTGATGCACACGCAGGACTTCGACTACGAGACCACGTGCCTGACCCTGGTGGCCTGTCTCGGCGAAATCGATGCATGGTCGTCCGACAACCCAAACCACGTACCGATCGTCGTGTTGATCGAATTGAAGTCACTGTCGGTGCCCGAGGCAGCAGCCGAAGAAGGACTCATCCTCGACCTCGACCTCCCATGGGCCGTCCCGGTCGAAACGACAGCCGACGTGCTGCTCGCACTCGACGCCGAGGTCCGTTCGGTGTTAGCCGCCGATCGTCTCCTCGAGCCCGACGAGGTCCGTGGAGACGCCGCAACGCTGGCCGAGGCAGTAGAGGGCATCGGGTGGCCTTTACTCGCCAGCGCTCGCGGCCAAGTGGTCGTCGTGCTCAACGATGCAGGTTCCCAACGCAACCTCTACATCACAAGCACACCCGTACTCGAAGGCCGACCGATGTTCACCAGCTCAACGCCCGGTGCGCCCGATGCCGCCTTTATCCGATTCGACGACCCCACTGACCCGCGCCTCAATGCCGCAGCGGCAGCTGGCTATCTGATTCGCACCAGGACCGACTCACCGACCGTCGATGCTCGCACGAATGACACCACGCGCCGAGACACAGCGCTTGCCAGCGGGGCACACTTCCTCAGCACCGATTACTACGAACCTTCGACACACTTCGACAGCCCGTACGCCGTCGTGCTCCCGGGTCGGGCCGTGGCGCGCTGCAACCCAATCACTGCGCCAGCCTCATGCTCGCCGGAGCTCTTGGCCGAGTAGCCGGGCAGCCAGCCGTCTACCGTGGCCACATGGCGGTGAGTCGGACACGACGTGCTCGTGCACAACGCAAACGGAAACGTCGGATGGATCGCGTCGAGCACGACCTGACCGCTGAGCAGTGGACAGCACTCAAAGACGAATGGGGCGGGTGCGCCTACTGCGGCGCTACCGACCGGCCGTTGCAGAAGGACTGCGTCCAGGCACTCTCTCGCGGCGGCCGCTACACGCTGCCCAACATCGCGCCTGCATGCCAGTCGTGTAACGCGAGTAAGTCGAATGACGAAGTGACCGGCTGGATGCGTCGTAAGCAACTCGACGAACGCTCCTTTCTCCTCCGCCACTACGAAATCGGCAAGCTCCTGACCGAGCGGTTCCCCGAGGAACCAGCCGTCGACATCTCATCCGAACCCGACACGATCACCGACTGATCGAAACCGCCAACGTCACCCCACAACCAGCACCCCGCCACCAACACCTCGCCCGCAGTACGCTCGGCGACGCATGGAACTGGGGGCCGACAGCACGACGGGCGAACTGCTGCGGGACCGAAACGTCAGGCTCTACCTGCTCTCGATCGCCAGCGCAGCGATCGGCCAGAACCTGCTCCTGACAGTCCTGTTCAAACAGGTCTTCGATATCTCCGGCAACCCGCTCGACATCGGATTCATCGGCCTCGCCCAGTTCCTGCCAGCGCTCCTACTGGTCCTCGTCAGCGGGTACATCGCCGACCGGTTCGATCGTCGTCGGATCTCGTCGATTGGCCTGTTCGGTCGTGGCGCTGCGACGCTCGCTCTCGTCGCCTTCAGCACCAGCGGATCAGCCGCAGTGTGGAAACTGTTCGCGATCGCCACGGTACTCGGTACCGCCGACGCAATTCTTGTGCCAGCACGCCGCTCGATCGCCCCGTTCGTCACGCCCATCGCAGCATTCCCCAAGGTGATGCCCCTCTGGATGGGCACATTCACCGCCGCAACGATCGTCGGCCCGATTATGGGCGGCTTTCTCTACAGCCTCAGCGCCTCCTGGGCGTATGGAATTGCCGCCTCGATGCAGTTCGCCGCGATCCTGCCGCTGATCAAGCTGCACTACAACCGCGAGCCAGAGCGCAACCTTGATCGGCCGACTTGGTCGAGCGCCGTCGAAGGGCTCACTTTCGTTCGCCGCACTCCGATCGTGCTCAGCGTCATCTCACTCGATCTCTTCGCTGTTCTGTTCGGCGGCGCTGTTGCGCTGATCCCGGCAGTGGCGAGCGAACGGCTCGGCGTCGGCGACATCGCCTACGGCTGGTTGCGCGCTGCCCCAGGTATCGGTGCAGCCGGCATGGCCGTCGTACTCACGTTCCGCCCGGTGGTGCGCCGCGTCGGGCCCACGTTGCTCTGGGTCGTCGGCATCTTCGGTGCCGGCACCGTCGTCTTCGGTCTGACCCGCAACTACGCAGTGGCCTTCGTTGCACTCATCGTCATCACCGCCGCCGACATGGTGTCGATGAACATCCGCGGCGCAATTGTCCCGCTGGTCACTCCCGACCACCAACTCGGCCGCGTCAACGCAGTCGAGGGCGTGTTCATCGGTGCCTCGAACGAACTCGGAGCCTTCGAGAGTGGCGTGGCAGCACGAGCACTCGGCCTGCCGTGGGCGATCGCCGGCGGCGGGCTCATCACCGTGGCGATCGCAGCATCCTTCGCATTAATCTTCCCGTCGCTACGTAAGATCGACACGTACGAAGCGCTCACGCCGTCGCCAGCCACGATCTGAATCAAACCGGGCGAGTGACGACCGTCGAGAAGCACATCTCGTCATCCGTGCCATCAGCCCACAGGACATAGGCAGGTTCGAGAAGCGGGTCACGGAGCGCCCGATCCCAGGTGCATTCGATCCGAATGGTGTCGCCCCTGTCGATGACGATGCTCTCAGTCGGCTCATAGATCAACTGCCAATCGAAGTCCCACACCGGGATGTCGAGCAGCACCCGCTCTTCGGGCGTGTCCGGGTTGAGCGTCATCTTGAAGCTCGCACCGATCTCGTGCTCGTGCCCGAACACTGAAACAATCTCTCCCGGGTTGGCAACTGGCCACGTGCACGTCGACTTCGCTACACCGTCGACGAAACCGTCGGGCGCGTCGAGTGGGTTGCCGCAGCCGCGGATCAGTGCATCGGCGAGCACACCTTCCCGGCCGTAGGCATCGATGGCCTTCTGGCGGGCCGCATCACGGTCACAGAGCGGGCCTTCTTCGCCTTCGCCGCACGGGATCTCCGCCGGCGCCAAGTACGTGGACAGGGCAATTGCAACAACATCGTCGCCTGCAGCGAAGTTGATCGCGAAAGTCGACTGGTCGGCGTCGGCCTCAACGCCGAAGTGGTAGTGCGTCTGCAGAACGAAGAAGTCGCCCACTTCCATCTCGAGGCCGGTGCCATCGGGGAAGGCGGTTGGATCGGTGCCGGGCGCCCAGGTGAAGATCAGATCTGCGCCATTGCCTGGGCTGAACCCGAAGCAGGTCCAGCCACCCTGGCCGTCGGCGCCATTGCGTTCCTCGACGGCAGCTCGCTCTGACGCTGGGACGACGAAGCCGACGGCATGGTGGACAACCTGCGTCTGCTGCGGGATGAACTCCATGTCCGACACAAACGTCGACTCGGCCAACTCGGGGTCATAGACAAAGCAGCGGTACTCGTCGGGTTGACCGAACTCGCCGTCGTAGCCGCCATCGGCCTGCATGACGAGGTCGGGGTCATTGAGCCCGACAACACCGTTGACCGGGATCATCTCGGTGCTTGGATCGACATCAAGTGGGGCACCGTCATCGTCCCAACGAAGGATCGTCGCTATTTCTTCGTCGGTCAGGCTCCAGTCATGGTCAAACGGGACGCTCTCATCGCTCGCTGGCCATGGCGGCATGAAGCGAGTCTCGGTGACGATGGCGATCGCGAACGCAGCGCGCGACACGTCGTCGGCCGTGTCGAAGCGGACGTGCTGCGTGCCCGGCCCATCGCCCGTGTGGCAGCTCGCGCAAGTCTCGGTGATGATCGGTTGGATGTCGGATGCGAACGACACACCGCCCGACCGGGCTGTCGCATGCGCAGCTGTCGTGTCAGGTACCACAGACGTCGTGCTCACGGCCGTCGTCGTCGTCGGGTCAACCGGCGCCGTTGTGTCGGTGGTGCCCGTCTCGCCGACCGGCGTTGCCTCGTCGCTCCCCGACCCGAGTCCGCATGCCGCAACGACCACCGCCAGAAGCAGGCATGTTCCGGCGCCAAACGCCCACGATCCACGACTCCGCGCAGTGCTCTCATCGACGGAAGTATCTGGCCCGATCACGCTCATCTCCAGCGGACGATAGTTGCGCCTAGACCTCTGTGCCATGCGGGACGAGAAGATGCGCAACTACGGCCTCATGGTGTGCACCAGCAGCGGTCACACTGTGCCTGACCCAGTGTGACCGGTCAGGTGACGTCGAGGGTGAGTGCGCCCAGGTAGCCGAAATCCACACGGAAGTGGTCGCCGGCACGGCAGTCGATCGGCCGGGTGAAGGAGCCGGCAAGAATCGTTTCGCCCGCCGTGAGTGGAATGCCGATGCCTTGGAGCCGGTTGGCGAGCCAGACGATGCCCATTGCGGGGTCGTCGAGGACTCCGGCACCGAGCCCGGTCTCTTCGACCACGCCGTTGCGATAGGCAATTGCACCGGCCCATCGAAGATCACCGTTGCGCGCCTCGTCAACCGAAATGTGTTCGTCGCCGACGATGATCCCCGAGTTCGCTGCGTTGTCAGAGATGGTGTCGCGCACCGTGCGCGTCCGGCCGTCGTCGGGATGCACCCGGTACGACCGAGCATCGATCAACTCGAGCGCTGGCACCACATGGCTCGTCGCTGCGTACACGTCATCAGTCGTCAGCTCGCGACCGAATGCGTGGGGAACGAGATCGTCCTGGAGCACAAAGGCGAACTCGACTTCGATCTTCGGGTCAAGGTGATCAGCAGCGGCAATCGAGCCGCCATTCGGGATGAACATGTGGTCGAGCAGCGCACCAAAGTCGGGCTCGTCGATATTCATCGCTATCTGCATGGCCCGACTTGTCAACCCAATTTTGTGGCCCTTGATCACTGCGCCGTTGGCGACCTGCAGGCGAACCCACTCCGCCTGGATCGCGTATGCATCGTCCAAGGTGATGTCGGGGAATCGCCGGGTGACTGGGTCGCACGGCACCGCAGTCCTTCGTGCCTCTTCGTGCTCGGCAGCGAGCAATGCGATCTGTTCTGTGGACAGCGTGAGGCCCATCAGATCTTGCCCAGCTTCGGGATTGCGTGGGTGTCGTAGGCGATCGCGATGTTCTTGGTTTCCATATAGAACTCGAAGCTGTACTCAGGCCCGCCATCGCGGCCGATGCCACTGGCTTTGGTGCCACCGAACGGCGTAGGCAGGTGCCGCACGTTCTGGCTGTTGACCCAGATCATCCCGGCGTCAAGATCGCGAGCAACACGTTGCGCACGACCGGTGTCGCCGGTCCAGAGATACCCGGCGAGGCCGTACTCGATGTCATTCGCAATCTGAACCGCATCGGATTCGGTGTCAAACGGGATGGCCGTGAGCACGGGGCCGAAGATCTCTTCCTGTGCGATCGCCATGTCGTTCGTTGCGTTCGTGAACAGCATCGGATTGACGTAATAACTATCCGGGTCTTGCCGCTCACCGCCGCCGATGAGAACCGTGGCGCCAGCGTCGTTCGCCTTGGCCTCGTAGCTCCGCACCTTGGCGCAGTGCCGCGGGTGGATCAGCGGCCCGATCTCAGTCGACGGGTCAAGCGGGTGGCCGACCTTCAGGGCCTGCACCCGGTCCCCCAACTTAGTCACGAACTCATCGTGAATCGTCGACTGGATGAGCACCCGACTCGACGACGTGCAGCGCTCACCGTTGAGGCTGTAGATCATGAACATGACGGCGTCGAGCGCTCGATCGAGATCGGCATCGTCGAACACGATCACCGGGTTCTTACCACCAAGTTCAAAGTGCACACGCTTGAGCGTTGGCGCTCCCTGCGCCTGGATCATCGAGCCGGTCGACGACTCGCCGACGAACGCAATCGCCTTGATCAGTGGGTGCTCGGTCAGCGCTTTGCCGGCCGACTCGCCGAGGCCGTGCACCGTGTTGAGCACGCCCGCTGGCAGGCCTGCTTCGAGTGCGATCTCTGACAGCATCGCGGCCGAGTACGGGCTCCACTCGGCTGGCTTGTGCACGACCGTGCAACCGGCTGCCAGCGCCGGAGCAATCTTCCAGGTCGACAGCATGAAGGGTGTGTTCCACGGTGTGATCACACCGACGGGGCCGAGCGCCTTCCGGCTGGAGAAGTTGACGTGGTGTTCGTCGGGCATCGACCGACCATTGTTCGCATCGGGAGCGTGATCTGCGAAGAACCGGAAGTTCTCGGCACCGCGGATCGCTGCTGCCGACATGAAGCGAATGGTCTGGCCGGTGTCGACACATTCCACCGCGGCGACGTCGTCGGCTCGCTTCTCGATCAGATCGGCAACACGGTGCAGAATTTTCTTGCGTTCTTTGCCGGTGCGGCCAGACCAGTCGGCGAACGCGTCGTTCGCCGCACGCGCTGCCGCATCGATGTCGGCCGCGCCGCCTGACGCGACAGACCCAAGTAGCGACGAGTCGACCGGCGAGTGGTTCTCAAACGTCTCACCGCTCACGCTGGCCGTCGACACGCCACCAATGAGGTGCTGCAGCGGGGAGTCTTTGAAGCGCGCGACTGCTGCCGATGCGATTACCTGGTATTCGTCGAAGGTCTTGTCTGCAGCCATGTGGTTCTCCAGGTCTTGTCACCCCGATCTGACCTCGGTGTGACAGCGGGTGGTTCAGATCGTGGGGATGCGCGCCCCGATGTGGGCGCGTAGGTGATTGTGATTGAGGCGCATCTCCGGATCGATTTCTTGAATCTCGACGCTGAGCATCATGTGGCCTGCTGCCTCGCCGACGGTCGCCTCGATGGCATCCATCAGCGCGTTGATCAGCAACTGCTTCTCATCGCCACTCCGGCCTGGGCCAAGGCGAGCGATCAACGCGATAAACGCGTTGTCCGGATGGCGATCACCGATCACGTAGTCCTCTCGGCAGGCCGCCCGGGTACGCAGTGCGTCGATCGGCGCGAGACCTGTAGCGAGCGTTGCAGCGTGGACAGCTTCGAGGATGAGCGGGACGTGCTCGACGTTGGCCGAGTGCTCGACGATCAGATGAGGCATTGACCACAGTTATATAACATGTTAGATATAAGTGCAACATGAAATTGCTCAGCTTCTCCCAACAAACCGAAATCGGAGCGAACCGGACCAGCTTCGGTGTCGCCACGGGGATCGACGGAGCTGACGGCATCATCGACCTCGGCGATCGACTGGACGGAGTCTGCGACCTGTCTGACCTCCTCGCCCAGGAGCGCGTCGGCGAGGCTCGCACCATTGCTGAATCGGCCACGCCAACGCTGTCGCTGGGCGACGTCACCTTCGAGCGCACCCTCCCCCGCCCCGGAAAAATCTTTTGCATCGGCGTGAACTACGGCGGGCGGAACGCCGAGTACAAAGACGGCCAAGACAGCCCTGACAAGCCGAGCGTGTTCGTCCGCTTCCCGAGTTCGTTCACCGGCCACGAGCAGCCTCTGGTCCGCCCACCCGAAAGCCCGCAGCTCGACTACGAAGGCGAAATCGTCGCCGTCATCGGCACCGGCGGTCGCCGCATCAAACGCGAAGACGCCCGCAATCACATCGCCGGCCTCACGCTCGGTAACGAAGGCACGATTCGTGACTGGGTGCGTCACGCCAAGTTCAACGTCACGCAGGGTAAAAACTGGGACAACTCCGGGGCCATCGGGCCGTGGATGGTCACGCTTGATGAGATCGGCGACTTCGAGCACCTGCATCTCACCACACACGTCAACGGCGAACTACGTCAAGACGACACACCCGCCACCATGGCGTATTCGATCGAGTACCAGATCGAATATCTCTCCACGTTCTGCACGCTCGAGCCCGGCGACATTATTTTCACCGGCACGCCCACCGGGGCCGGCGCACGGTTCGATCCGCCGAAGTTCCTGGTACCCGGCGACACCATCGAGGTCCACGTACCGGGGCTCGGAACGCTGCGAAACGGCGTCCGGGATGAGTGAAGCACTCGTTGCGACCATCCCGCTGCGGGCATTCGAAGACTCGCTTCCCATGGCGCTCATGCGAGCTCGCGAAGCGGTGATGCGCTATTTCCGCCCGGCCCTCAGCGAGCACGACCTGACCGAGCAGCAATGGCGCGTGCTCCGGGCGCTGCGCGATGCCGAGGCCCCGTTGTCTGTTGGTGAGCTCGCCGAGCGCACGTTCCTCCTCGGGCCGAGCCTGTCGCGGATGCTGGCGTCGATGGACGAGCGTGGCCTGCTCGAGCGAGCCACGGCCTCCGACGCTCGGCGCGCTGAGATCAGCATCAGCACAGGCGGCCTCGAGCTCGTCAGTGAGATCGCGCCATCGAGCGAGCATGCCTACGGCCGGATCGACGCGCTGCTCGACCCAGGCGAACTCGACGTCCTGTATGGCCTCCTCGCCAAACTGTCGACCGACGACCAACCAACCGACGATCAATCACCTCGAGATCAGGAGAACCTGTGAGTTCGAACAGCTACCACGCCGCTCCAGACACGATTGCTGCTCCGCCGCCTGGCTGCCCGATGCATGCGACGTGGTCGCCATTGGCCGACGACTACTTGGCTGACCCGTACCCAATCGCCGCAGCGCTTCGCGACGAACACCCGGTGTTCTACGCCGAGCAACTCGGCCATGTCGTGGTCACAAAAATGGAAGACATCGAGCACGTCTTCATGAACCCCGACATATTCGCCTCGACGAACGTGCAAGACCCGATCTTCCCGCTCGCTCCGGAAGCCGGCGCTGTACTGAGTGCTGACGACTTCGATCCAGTCGCCGTGATGTCGAACCGGCCCGAGCCAGATCATGCTCGCATCCGCGTCTTCACCCGTCAGGGTTTTTCGAACCGCCGCCTCAAAGCGCTCGAGGACTACATGCGTGACCGGGCAACGGCCTTGCTCGACGACATGGTCGCGAGCGGCAACTCCGCCGACTATGTGGCCGCCCTCGCTTTTCCACTGCCCGCCGAAATTGTCTTCCGCCTCATCGGCTTCCCCGAAGCAGACGACCGGATGATCAAGTCGTGGTGCGGAAACCGCAAGGCCTTCTCGTGGGGCAAGCCAACCGCTGCCGAGCAGACCCAGATCGCCGAAGGAATGCTCGAGTACTGGCGTTACTGCCGCGACTTCGTCGCCCAGCGCCGCGACGAGCGCCACGACGACTTCACATCCGAACTCCTCAACGCGCACGACGCCGACCCTGACCCGGCAAACGGCACCGGCATCTCATACCGAGAGGTCGAGTCAGTCGTGTACGGCATTTCGTTCGCCGGGCACGATCCGGTCACGGCGCTACTGTGCAACACGCTGCGGTGCCTCCTCCCCCGCCGAGAGCAGTGGGAAGCGCTGTGTGCTGATACGTCGCTCGCAGCAGCTGCCGTTGAAGAGACACTGCGTTTCGAGTCGAGCCAGATCTCGTGGCGGCGTGTCACCACCCAAGCAACCACGCTCGGCGGCGTCGACCTCCCGGCTGGCACGAAGCTGATGCTCAACTTCGCATCGGCCAACCACCAGCCCGACCTCTTCGAGGACCCAGGCACGTTTGACATCAATCGCGGCCTCAAGGGTGGTGGTGCGAGCCGCCACATTTCGTTCGGCAAGGGCATCCACTTCTGCCTGGGCGCCGGGCTTTCACGGATGGAGGCCCGCATCGCTCTTGAACTCCTGGCCCAGCGCCTTCCATCGCTGCGACTCGCCCAGAACCCCGATGGTTCCGAACAAGACTTCAGCTTCTTCCCGAACATCACCTTTCGTGGCCCCGACGCTCTGCATCTGGAGTGGAACGAATGAGCCTCTACGCCATACAGAAATTCCTCTACGAACTCAACCGTTCCGAGCAGATGCAGGCTCGATACACCGCCGACCAGGCCACCGAGCTGGCATCATTCGAACTCACCGATGAGGAGATCGCAGCGCTCATCAGCCCCGACATCGGCAAGCTGTTTCACCTCGGCGTCAACGGGCAGATCCTGATGCACTTCGCTGCATTCCACCAGATCGAGTGGCAGGACTACCTGCAGCGGATGCGCGACGGCATCGCCGAGCACGGCCCCGTCCGGGAGGGCGTGTATGCCATGACCACCGGCGTCACCGACACCGTCGTCCCAGAAACAACCGCCAAAGAAACAACGAAAGAAAACCGGAGTAGCTGATGTCCCTCGTCTTCGCCGGCGTGTGCTCGCACGCCCCCGGCATCACCGGCCGTTCCGAGCAGGCCGATCCTGATGTACGCGACCGCTTCTACGCGGCCTTCGACCAGATGCGCGTCGACCTCGAAGCGAGCAGGCCCGATGCCGTGGTAATCATCGCCGCCGAGCATTTCGCCAACTTTTTCATGAACAACATGCCGACCTTCGCCATCGGTATGGCCGACACATATGAGGGCCCCATCGAAGATCCGGGCTGGCTCGGCATCGCGCGTCAACAGGTTCCGGGTAGCGCCGACATCTCGAGGCGCTTCATCTCTGAGGTGATGCACGGCTCCGACGTGAGCTACGCCGAGGAGTGGAAATTCGACCACGGGATCATGGTCCCGCTGCACTTCCTCACGCCTGGCTACGACGTCCCAATCATCCCCGTCAACATTAACTGCCAGGGTCCGCCGCTCACTCCGCTGCACCGTGCGTGGCAGTTCGGCGAGTCAATCCGTGCAGCCTGCGACGCCCTACCCGAGCGGATCGCAGTGATCAGTACCGGCGGCATTTCGCACTGGCCAGCCACCCCTGATTCGGGGAAGATCAACGTCGAGTGGGACCTCGACTTCATGGACCGCTGGTGTCGCAATGACCGTGACGCGCTCCTCGATTACGACGACCTCACCGTCTACGCCGATGCTGGCCAGGGCGGCTTTGAAATCCGCACCTTCATCGCCGCTGCAGCCGCCGCTGGCGGAGCGAAGGGCACGGTCCACTTCTGTGAGCCGATCCCGATCTTCGCCGTCAGTTGCACCGTTGCCACCTACGACCTCAACAGATAGCTGCGTATGGGGTCAGGCCCCTTTCGCAACTCGCGGATAGTTACGCATGGGGTCAGGCCCCTTTCGCAACTATTCGGGTGAGTCGAAGGCCGGATCGAAGCCAAGGCTGCTCATGACCTCGGCGCCGCTGTCGGTGATCAGGTATTGGTTTTCGAGCTTCACGCCGCGGGCCACAGCGGCATCTCCGATGTAGCTCTCTACGCACACCACCATTCCGGCTTCGAACGCACCGTCGAGCGGGTACTGATCGGGCTGCAGGACCGGGACGTACGGATATTCCCCTGACATGCCCAACCCGTGGGCGAGGCACGAGTACGCGTAGGGCGCATGACGGTCGGGCACCGTCCAGGCCCGGGCAGCAAAATCTTCGAACGATCGCCCCGGCGTCAGCAACTGAGCATTGTGCTCAAGCTGGTGCTTGGAGAGAGTGTGCAGCTCGCGCAGCGGCGGTGCTGCTGGTCCCCCGCCAACCAGATAGGTGCGCGAGAAGTCGACGGCGTAGCCGCCCAGCCCGATGGCGTCGGTGTCGATACAGAAAAGGTCGCCAAGTTCCAACCGGTGCGGACCTGCTTCCTGGAAATACGGGAAGGTTCGTTCCCCAGCCTGGACAAGACGGGTGGAAACGTACTCGCCATCGTGGGCAATCAAGTGTCGATGGAATCCGGACCACACCTCGATCTCGGTCGCACCCGGGCGCAGGCTGAGCAGCATCTCTTCGACAGCTCCCTCGACACGGTGCATCGCTTCGTACATCGCTGCGACTTCACCAGCAAGCTTCAGGCGTCGGCTTTCGACGAAGACCGGCGTCGCGCTGATCAGGTCGAAACCAGCTGCACGCAACGCATCGGTGATCTCGTGATCCATCCGCTCGGCGGCGAGCTGTACACGACTCGTCACTGATGCGTCGCACGCCGCAGCAAGCTCGACGGCAAATGCACGGCATGCATCAAGATATGGCGCGCCGCTCAAAGCGGTAACGCCGGGTGCGGGGCGGACTTCGTCGATGGTGCTCAGCCCCGCAGCAAGATGCTCGGCACCGACGTATTCCCACATGATGACCGGGCCCTCAGCGGCAATCAGGAGGAACCGGGTTGCGCCCATCATCGAAAACACGTTCATGTTCCGGAGGCCTGTTGCGTACGTGATGTTGATCGGGTCTGCGGTCAGGATGAACTCGGCGGCGCTGTCGCACATCACCTTGCGGAGGCGGGAAAGCCGCTGAGCTGCGAGATCAACGTCCATCGGTCACCCTGGTGTCGGACAGCCTTCCAGTGGCCATCATCGAAGCAGCGATCACGAGCCAGACGTCTGTAGAGCTGAGCCCGGCGCGTTGGAACAGCCCGGTCGGCACTGCAACGAGGGAGACGTAACCCGCTGTGGCGAATATTCCGTGCAGCGTGTCGACGGCCGCCGACCGGTCGAGTGGAGTTGCTGCGACACCCAGCGTTGCCAGGCCGGTCAGCACCGCTGCCAACCATGCCCCGCCGGTGAGCGTGCGGCGAAGTGCTCCACCAAAGACCGGCAGGCTGATTCCAAAGACGACGAAGCCGGCCGTCATCAACCAACGGGTGTCAGCCCCCATCGCAGCCAGTCGACTGATCGCATCGTCGATAGACGAATAGTCCATGCCGGTCCCGACTGCTCCGAGTGTCCACGCCGAAATAAATGCGAGCGGCCCAGCCACTCCCGTAAGCGCCATCGCGTCCAGTCGATTGTACACGACTCAGACGGTACGCCGCCGCACACAGCACTCTTGCGAAATGACGCAGAGATCGTCGCGTGACTTCGCCAGAGTTGCGAAAGGGGCCTGACCCCATACGTGACTTTGGGCTAGATGACGGCGCTCTCGAGGAAGGGTTCGTTGCGTTCGATGCGGGTGTAGCTCAGCGGGGTCAGGTCGATGGATCGGAATGCGCCGTACGTAATCAGCTCACTCAGCCCGCGTCCGACGCCGGGGCCCTGCTGCAGGCCGTGCCCAGAGAAGCCGTTGGCGAAGAAAAAGTTCTCGACCTCGCTACCCGGCCCGAGGATCAAATTGTGATCGAGAGTGTTGTAGTCGTACTGGCCGCCCCACGACGTGACGATGCCGATTTGGTCGAACTGCGGCACGTACTTCGCAACCGTCGGCCAGATCAGTTCCTCGAACTCGTCGTGGCGAATCTCAAAATCGCTTGCATCGATGGCGACATCTGACGTCGGCACCGCACCACACATGAAGTGGTTCTGCTCACGTCGAAAGTGCACACCAGCCGGCGTCACGGTGAGTGGGACGACGTAGTCGATCGGCGTCCGGCAGTCGAACATGAAGCTGGTACGAGCACGTGGCTCAATCGGCAGGTCAAGGTCGATCATCGCCGCCACCTCGCGGGCCCGACAGCCAGCGGCATTGATGGCGAACCCACAGCCCACTCGTGCCCCAGATTCGAGGCGGACTCCGGTCACCCGGCCACCGTCGAGATCAATCTCGATGACCCGATCCTTGACATAGGTGACGTGGTTGTGAAGTGCCCGCTGGCGCATTCCTTGGAAGAATGCCCAGCCGTCAAAGCTGCCCTCGCGCAGCCCACCGACGCGAGCACCGACGAACTGGTCGACGTCCATGTACGGATATCGCTCGGCGATTTGCCCGGGCCGCAGCATCTCGACTTCGGCACCCATCGCCAACTGCTCGACCGACTCTTCTTCGAGTCGCCGGTATGCCGCCTCGTCCTCGGCGATGAACATATAGCCGGTACCACGGAAGTTGATCTCGGGCGACTGCCCGTTGACCTGCACACGTTCGTGGAAGTGGGCAATGAACTCGGCACCGAACCGGCTCAGTTGAATGTTGAGCGGATTGGTGTACTGCTCCCGGATGCTGTTCTGCGCCCGCGTCGTGTTCGCATAGTCGTAGGTCCAGTCGGGCTCGACAACGAGCACCGACCCGTCGAAGTCAGGGTTCTCCGAGAGGAAGTAGGCGGCTGCAGTGCCCGTCATTGCACCGCCGATGCAGACGACGTCGTAGCTCGACGCCAGCACGGTCATGTCACGTATCCCTGTCGCCGGTCGTTCTCGACTGCCTCGGGGCTACGTTCGGCCGGGTCTCCGTGACCGCCACCGCCTGGCAGTTCGAGGATGAGCCGCTGCCCTTCCGGCACCACCTGGCGGCCCTTGCCTGCGAACGGCGTGCCATCTTCGAGGTACACCTTTCCTGGCGCACCGTCGCCGCCGCCGCAACGTCCACGGGCCGGGTGGTCGATGCGGTCGAACATTGCGGAAAAATCGAACTGGTAGCCCTCGGTCGGGCCAAGTACGATGACCTGCCCGAGGCCGCCTCGCTGCTTGCCAGCGCCGCCACTGTTGGGTCGGATCTCCTTGCGCCAGATGACGATCGGGCCGATCTGCTCGGTGGCTTCAACCGACATGGTCCGGACACCTGACGGGAATGCAGTTGCGGTCAGGCCGTCGAGGCGCGGCCGGGCACCCGTTCCGCCGCTGTTGAACATCAGCATCTCGACGGGCGGTCGCGGATTGGCGAGGTCAGCCGATCGGGCGCTCGCCTGGAAGTTCCACAATGCTCCTGCTCCTTCAGCGGGCACTCGCTCGGGAAGCGCGTTGGCAATCGCACCGAGACACAAGTCGGTGACGAAGTGGCCGAGCACATGGCGGACTGCCACTGGGTCTGGGTGCTGTGCGTTGAGGATCACGCCGTCGGGCGCGCTCACCTTGAACACGTCAAGCGACGCGAAGTTGTTCGGCAGCTCGGGGGCCAGCGCAACGAGCATGCCGTACGTGAAGTACGCGTGGGCGTAGCCGAGCGGCACGTTGATGCCGAGCCCGCAGACCGGCGACGTGCCACTGAAATCGGCGTGCATGCCGTCGTCGGTCACGGTGATCGCAACGGCCAGCGTGACCGGCTCGCCGTAGCCATCGACGACCATTTCGTTGGTGTACACACCAGGCTCGACGCCGCCGAGCGCACGTCTGGTGGCTGTTCCTGTGCGGTCAAACACGAACTCGGCGAGCTCAGCAAGATCGTCCAGACCGAACTCGTCGAGCATGCCGAGCAGGCGCCGCCGGCCGGTCTCGTTCGACGCAGCAAGCCCGTGAATGTCGCCGACAACCTGATCAGATTCGCGAACGTTGACCTTAACAATATTGACGAGATCGCGATTGAGTTGCCAACGCTCAGCCCACTTCATGATGGGGATGTTGATCCCCTCCTCATAGACCTCCTTGGCGTCAGGGCCGTAGCCGCGACCGCCGATGTCGACGACGTGCGCCGTCGCCGCGAAGAACCCGATCAGCGTCTCTGCGGTGGCGCCGTCTGGCTGTGCAATGTCTCTGAACACGGGCGTACACACCGTGATGTCGTGGAGGTGGCCGGTGCCCTTCCACGGGTCGTTCGTGATGTAGATGTCACCCGGATAGATCCGATCCGGGCCGATGTCGGCGATGAAGTGCGGCACGGCATCAGCCATCGTGTTCACGTGGCCCGGCGTGCCGGTGACGGCCTGGGCAATCATCCGGCCGAGTGGGTCGAATACACCGGCCGACAGGTCACCGGCCTCACGCACCGAAGTACTGAATGCGGTACGGACGAGCGCCAACGCCTGCTCTTCGACGACCGAGATCAGCCGATTCCACATCACCTGGTGGTGCAACGTGTCGGCGGCGTTCATTGTGATGCTCATTACTCGCTCCGATCGCGGGTGATCAACAATGTGCCGTCGGCCTGCACCGTGCACGTGTGGTGCGAAGCAAGGACGGTGGTGGTCTGCGCTTCGGCGATGATCGCAGGCCCGTGCAGACGTGTTCCGGGCGACAACTCGTGCCGGTCGACGACGGCAGTTTCCACCCGCTGTCCGGAAGCGGCGTCGTAGGCATCACGATAAGCAGTCGGCGAAACAACCGATGGAGATGCGGTCGACAGTTCGACCCGCTCACCAGCTGGCACGATCGACGAGACACGCACCGACCAGCTGACGGTCTCGATTGCGAGGTCGTCGATGGCCCGGCCGAAGAACTCTTCGTAGGCCTGAGTGAACTTCGCTGACAGCAGTTCGGCGGCGAACTCGTCGAAGGTGGAGTCGTCGTCGAGCGCCACGGGAATCTCCCAGCCCTGCCCGGCGTAGCGCATCGACACCTGCCGTTCGACGTTCAGAATGGCCTCAGGGTCCCCGGCTAATGCAGGCCGAACGAACGACATCGCCTCGTTGGTCAGCGATGCGAGGACTTGGTTCGAGCCGTTGACATCGAAGTTGAGCGTTGACGTGTAGAAGCTGCGAACCGCCTCGTAGGAGAACGGAGCGACGAGGAACCCGATCGCCGAACCGACACCCGCTCCAGGTGGAACGATGAGTTCTTTGAGACCCAGCTTGTCCATGAGGTGTGCGGCGTGCAGCGGAGCTCCGCCACCGAAGGCAATCATCGTGTAGCCGCCCATGTCCTTGCCGTTCTCGACGGCATGTGCCCGAGCGGCGTTGGCCATGTTCTCGTCGACGACCTCGGCCACTCCGACCGCCGAGGTGTTGGCGTCGAGACCGAGCCGTGCGCCCACGCTCCGAACAAGTGCTTCGCTCGCGAACTGCGGCGACAGATCGATGTCGGTCGCTCCGAAAGTATCGGGATGGAGCCGACCGAGTTGCAGGTTGGCGTCGGTCACCGTGGCGTCTTGCCCGCCGAGCGAGTACGCCGCCGGGCCGGGATCGGACCCGGCGCTCTTCGGGCCGATCCTGATCTGATCGAGCACATCGACACTGGCGATCGATCCGCCGCCGGCACCGATCTCGATCATGTCGATGGCGGGAATCGATATCGGCATCCCGCTCCCCTTCTTGAAGCGCGCTGTCCGGTCGACTTCGAAGGTCTTGGCGGTTGCCGGGCGGCAATCGTCGATCAGGCTGATCTTCGCCGTCGTGCCACCCATGTCGAACGAGAGCACACGGTCGCGTCCATATCGAGCTGCGAGGTCGGCAGCAAAGATCGCTCCACCTGCTGGGCCCGACTCGACGAGCCGCACTGGAAACGCCGCTGCGCTCTCGACGCTCATCAAGCCGCCGCCCGAGTGCACGAGGTACAGCGGGCAGCTGACGCCGCGCTGCAGCAGCTCGTCACGGAGCCGCACCAGATACGACGCCATCAACGGCTGGACGTAGGCGTTCGCACAGACGGTATTGAACCGCTCGAACTCACGCATCTGCGGTGACACCTCGCAGCTGATCGACACCGAAATGTCGGGCAGTCGATCGAGGAGGAGGTCACGGAAACGGCGCTCGTTCGCGCCATCGACGTAGCTGTGGAGGAACCCGACGGCAACGGACTCGTAGTCAACGCTGGCGAGATGTTCGACCAGCGCGGCTGCGCCGGCCTCGTCGAAGTCGAGCAGCACGTTGCCGCTTGCGGAGCGTCGTTCGGCGACGGTGTAGCGATCCTTCCGCTCGATCAACGGCGTGGGCAGCACGATGTCGAGGTCGTACTGCTCAAACCGGCTCTCGGTTCGCGTCTCGATCACATCACGGAAACCCTCCGTGGTGACCAGCGCTGTCTTGGCGCCACGCCGCTCGATCAGCGCATTGGTGGCGAGAGTCGTGCCGTGAACGAACTGTGTGACGGCGGTCGACAGGTCGATCCCCTCGGAGTCGGCGAGTTGCTCGACACCCTCGAGAATGGCTCGCTCGGGCGCATCGTGGGTCGTCAACACCTTCGTCGACGCGTAATCACCACGGGCACGTTCGAGCACGACGTCGGTGAACGTGCCGCCGACATCAGCTGCGAACCGAATGCCAGTCCTCATCAGAGGTCTTCGATCTTCGGGAAGTCGGATGGCAGCATGATGTCGACGGTCGCTGAGCGCTGCTGGGCGAGCATTCCGCCGTCGACCTTGATCACGTCGCCGGTGATGTACGACGCATCGTCGGACGCCAAGAAAAGCGCTGCGCCCGTCATATCGATCGGTTCACCGATTCGGCCGAGCGGCACATTCTCGCCACGCATCTTCCGGTCGGCCAAGTCGAGGCCGCTGGTGTCGATCGAACCGGGCATCAGGGCGTTCACGCGGATGCCGTACGGGCCGAGGTCAAGCGCCATGGCCCGGGTCAGCGCCTCGATGCCGCCCTTACTTGCGTCGTAGGCGGTGAACGCACGATGTGCACGAGTAGCACCACCTGAACTCATGTTGATGATCGACCCGCCGCCGGCCTTGGCCATCATCCGCGCTGCCACATGCGAACACAGGAAGTGCCCGGTGAGATTGACGTCGATGATGCGGCGCCACCACGCCTCGTCAGCGTCGAAGAAATGCAGCATCGGCGAAACGAGGCCCGCGTTGTTGACCAACACGTCGATGTCGCCGTACTCGGCCACCAGGGTCTCGAACATCGTTGCAACCTGCGCGCTGTCCGACACATCGGCAATCGCCGCGACGGCCAGTCCGCCAGCGGCGGTGATCGCATCGACCACTTCTGCGGCCGCTGCGGCGTTGACGTCGTTCACTACGAGCTTGCACCCTTGGCCCGCGAAGCGCTCGGCGATTGAACGACCGATCCCGCCAGCCGCACCGGTGACGAGAACAACCTTGTTGTTCAGTGATTCGTACATGTGAGTTTCCATTCGGGTCAGGGAGTCGTTCAGAGTGCGAGAAGTTGGTGCTTGAGCGCGTCGACGACGGGCTCATTGCGTCGGTAATAGACCCACCCGGAACGGGCGGTCGGGACAACCAGGCCGGCGTCGACGAGCACCTTCATATGGCGCGACGCGGCGGGTTGGGAGACTTCGAGCTTGTCGGTGATGAACAGATTGCACGCACCGTGCTCGACAGGGTCACCGTGTACTTGGGCCGGGAAGTTGGCAGCGACATCTTGCAGCCACTGCATGATCTGCAAGCGCCTGGGGCTGGCGATCGCCTTCAGCGCCTTTTCGAGATCGAGCGATTCTTGTACCTCAGCATCCATAACGATATAGCGAAGTCGTTATGGAGTCCCCTGTCAAGCCCCTGTCGGGAGGGAAAGGACCGAGCGTCAGTGCGCGGCGTTCAACTCTCGGCGTTGGTGTTGTCCGGCCGGAACCGAATTTCGCTCTTCTTTTCGGGGAACTTGCCGACCTTGTCGGCGTAGAACTCCTGGAAGATCACGATGTCGACATCAGGGTTACCGGTCGGCGTCATCGTTGGCCCGAACCCGAGGGTCTTCGTCTTGTAGTCAACAAAGGCGCAGACGATCGGCACATCGGCAGCCAGGGCGATCCGATAGAAGCCCGACTTCCAGTGGTCGGAGTACGACCGGGTGCCGGCTGCCGGAATGGCCAGTGCGATCTCGTCGGCGGCTGCGAACTCGGCGGTGAGCGACTCGACCATCCCGTGCCGACCCTCACGGCGCACTGGGATGCCCCCGAGAGAGCGCATCAACCAGTTCATCGGCCCGCGGAACAGTTGATGCTTGCCCAGAAAGTTGACCGACTTGCCCTGGCTCCACATCATTATCAGTAACGCAGGAAGATCCCAGTTGGTGGTGTGCGGCGCCGAGAGCATCACATACTTCTTCGCTTCTGGGGCGGGGCCGACCGGTGTCCACCGCATCAGCTTCAGGACCAGTCGTGCGAATCGCTGCTTCACGTTTGACCAATCTCGTCACCGGCGCGCTTGTTCGAGCCGACCCGCAGTATCGCACGAAGGAGGTGCGAGTGACCCCCAACCTGGCGACTCCCTGTCGGGCGTTTCGGGACCGGGTCGCTGCAGCTTCGGTGTCGCAACTAGCGTTGGTCCATGGCAGCACGCGCCGATCGCCAGGTCTCCCATCGCAGTTTCGTCAGCTACATCGACAAGTCGCGCGAGTACTACTCCGCTTCTGGCTTCGAGCAGCCCTACCGGTGGGCGGCGTTCGACGAGGTGCCATTCAGCCCGCACACGAAGCCGCTTGGCGAGTGCAACGTTGCGGTGGTGACCACCACCTTCTTGCACCATCACGACTCTGCACATGGCGCACCGGCCACAAACAAGCAGGTCTATGCCCACCCGGTCACCGACGTACCCGGCCGAATGTTCACCGACGACCTGTCGTGGGACAAACAGGCAACACACACCGATGACACCGAAAGCTTCCTCCCCCTCGAATCGCTGCAGAAACTCGCTGACAACGGCACCATCGGTTCGCTGAACCATCGTTTCTTCGGTGTGCCAACTGAGTACAGCCAACGCAAAACCGGCCTCGATGCCGACCAGATTGGCGAGTGGTGCGCCGAGGACGGCGTCGACATTGCACTGCTCGTTCCACTTTGACCGGTCTGCCACCAGACCGTGAGTCTGGTTTCCCGTCATCTCGAAGCACAGGGCATCACCACCATCGTGGTCGGCAGCGCCCGTGACATCGTCGAAGAGTGCGGCGTCGCCCGGATGCTCTTCGTCGACTTTCCGCTCGGCAATCCGTGCGGCAAGCCCAACGATCGCGACATGCAGCAGTCGATCGTGTCATTGGCACTCGAGGTCGCTGCCACGGCAATCGCGCCACGTACCACGGTCCAAGCACCGGTGCGATGGGGAACCGACGACTGGCGTGACGCATACATGCGTGTGGACGATTCAAACATCGCCGCCCTGCGCGCCGCTGGCGAGAAGCGTCGAGCGGCACCGGCTGCCGATGCAGGAAAGGGCTGACTATTGGGACGGCTCGACAACAAGGTGGCACTGATCACCGGCGGCGCACGCGGCCAGGGTGCCGCCGAGGCTGAACTGTTCGCCGCAGCGGGCGCAACGGTCTACATCACCGACGTGCTCGACGACGTCGGCGCCGCAACCGCCGAGCAACTCGGCAATGCCGTCTCCTACCTGCACCACGACGTGACCAGCGAACGCGACTGGGCCGGCGTCGTCGGCGGCATCATCGAAGAGCACGGCCGCATCGATGTCCTCGTGAACAACGCCGGCATCTTCGAACCGAAGCCGATTGCCGACACCTCGCTCGACGACTGGAACCGCACGATCCTGATCAACCAGACCGGGGTGTTCCTCGGGCTGCGTGAGGCAGGCCTCAAGATGCGTGATCATGGCTCGGGCAGCATCATCAACATCTCGTCAATCGCCGGCCTAGGTGGAGTGAGCATGGCGCACGCCTACGCAGCCAGCAAATGGGCCGTACGCGGCATGACCAAATCGGCAGCCCTTGAGTTCGCAGCTGATGGCGTACGCGTCAACTCGGTCCACCCGGGCATCATCGACACCGACATGTTCAAGGAGTTCGGTGGCAACTCCGAACGCGTCATCGCGGCCATCCCGATGGGTCGCGTCGCCAGCGCTCAGGAGGTCGGCATGCTCGTTCTGTTCCTTGCTTCCGACGAGGCGTCCTACTGCACTGGCCAAGAGTTTGTCGTCGACGGCGGTTTCAAAGCCTGAGACCCCCTCAGGGCCCGTACATCGTAGGAAACGGCTTCCCTCTCTCGGTAACCGCCGCGCAGCCGTCACTTCGTAGTGTTCGAGACCATGACACGCCGAACGGTCCACGACATGGTCAACGAAGCCAAAGCCGAGATCGAAGAGTTGACGGTCGAGCAGGTCGCCGCCGAGATCGAGGCTGGCACGGCGGTGGTCGTCGATATCCGCGACATCCGTGAACGTGTCGAGAAGGGTGCGATTCCCGGCGCCATCTCCGCGCCGCGCGGCATGCTCGAGTTCTGGTTTGACCCCGAAAGCCCGTACCACCAAGACCGCTACCAGCCCGAAGGCCGCTACATCTTCTACTGCGCGAGCGGTTGGCGCTCAGCGCTCGCCACGAAGGTCATCGGTGAGCTCGGCTTCGACAACGTTGCCCACCTCGAGTCGGGCTTCGCCGGTTGGTCAGCAGCTGGCAACGAGGTCGCTGACATCGCCTCGACCTCCAAGTGGGTCAAGCGCGACTAATGCCGCGCGGGCCATCCAGGGTCAGCGGCAACAGCCGGCTCAGTCGGCTGGGAAGACAATGACGCTGCGTGCCACCTTGCCCTGTTTCATGTCTTCGAAGCCCTCGTTGATCTCGTCGAGAGTGATTGTCTTCGAGACCATCTCATCCAACTTGAGGCGACCTGCCAGGTACATCTCGATGTAGCGAGGCATGTCGGTGCGGAACTGGTTCGACCCCATGTTCGAGCCGGTCAGCGTCTTTTCGTACAGCAGCTCGACGCCATGAATTTCGATCTTGGTGCCAACCGGGATCATGCCGATCACCGTTGCCTGGCCGCCCTTGCGCAGCATCTGGAACGACTGCTCGGCGGTCTGCTTCAGGCCGACGGCTTCGAATGCGTGATGCACTCCCCCACCGGTCAGTTTCTGCACGGTGGCAACCGCGTCGACATCGGCGGCGTTGACGACGTGGGTGGCGCCCATCTCTTGGGCGAGTTCGAGCTTGGCTGGCGCCATGTCGACAGCGATGATCTTGTTCGCTCCAGCAATCCGTGCACCCTGAATCGCTGACAGGCCGATGCCGCCGCAACCAATAACCGCCACCGATTCACCGGGAGCGACCTTGGCGGTGCGGAACACGGCACCGAGCCCGGTGGTGACACCGCAACCGATCAGCGCCGCCTTGTCGAATGGCATGTCCTTGTCGATCTTCACGAGCGCTTGCTCATGGACCAACATCTTCTCGGCGAACGACGACAGATGCAGAAACTGGTTGACCGTCTCGCCGTTGCGCGACAGCCGAGGCGGCTCGCCAGGGCCACGGACCAGTTCGGTGTCTTTGTTCTCGCAGAGGGCGAGATGGCCATCGGTGCACTGCGAGCAATGACCGCAGAACGCCGACAGGCAGGTGATGACGTGGTCGCCTGGTTGGACGTAGTGAACCATTGAGCCCACCGCTTCGACGACACCCGCCGATTCGTGCCCAAGGATCGACGGGCACGTCGACGGGTACTTGCCCTCCATGAAGTGGAGGTCGCTATGGCAGATGCCGGCAGCAGCCGTGCGGATCAGCACTTCGCGTGGGCCGGGTTCGCCGATTTCGACGTCTTCGATCTCGAGGAGGCCAGGGACCGAGTTCAGAACTGCAGCTCTCATAGCCACACACTGCACCACCGCGTGGCGAACTCCCAAGTCAGACGTCACACCTGACTACTCTTTGGACATGACTGCGCTCGACGCTCAACCAGTCCCGGGAATCGACATCAGCGATGCCGACCGGATTGTCGTGCGGCAGAAGTCCGCGACGATCGGCGCTGTGGTGAGCGGTGTCGATCTGAGCTCGACGCTCAGCGATGCCGCGATCGGCGTCATCCGCCAAGCGCTCCTCGACTGGAAAGTGCTGTTCTTCCGCAACCAGGACATCACCACCGAGCAGCACCTCGAGTTCGGCCGCCGCTTCGGGGAACTGGAAGTGCATCCGTTTGCACCGCAAAAGCCTGGCTTCCCTGAGGTGCTCGCAATCACGCACAACGAGGATTCCGCTGGTTACGAGAACCTCTGGCACTCCGACGTCACGTGGCGGGCCGACCCGTCGCTCGGCTCGATCCTGCGGTTACTTGAAGGGCCAGCTGTCGGTGGCGACACGCTGTTCTCTGACATGTACGCAGCGTACGACGGCCTCCCGCAACGCATCAAAGACCGGGTCGATGGTCGAGTGGCGCGACACGACTTCGCAGGCTTCCGTCGAGGTTTGCGCCGGCGAGGAGCCTCAGATGACGAGATCGCCGAGTTCGATGCGACCTATCCCAACCCCGAGCACCCGGTGATCCGCACCCACCCCGAAACCGGTCGCAAGGCGATCTATGTGAACGCTGGCTTCACGCAAGAGATCATTGGTATGGACACCGACGAGAGCAGCGACCTCCTCGAAGTCCTGTACCGCCAAGCCAGCTACCCCGAGTATCAGGTGCGGTTCCAGTGGGAGACGAACTCGATCGCGTTCTGGGACAATCGGTCGTGTCAGCACTATGCCGTGTCTGACTACTGGCCGAACGTGCGCCGAGTCGAGCGCGTCACAATCATCGGTGACGTGCCGTACTACGACGCCTCGCAAGAACCAACCGAGGCCCCCGACGATCCCTTCCGCGGCGTCATCAAGCGCTGGACCCGGAGCTGAAGCCGCTCGAAAGCGCTGCCGCACGCGCTGAAGCAGTGACCACGAAATAGACGCCGAGTACCACGAGCGCTCCACCGAGCACTTCGATGAGGCCGAGGCGTTCGTCTCTGATCAGCCAGCCAAAGAACACACCCGATAGTGGGATCATGTAGGCCGTCGAGGCGGCCTGCGTTGGTGTGGCCCAGCGGACCACCGTTGCCATCAGCGCGAATGTCACCGCATTAGCCGGGACCGCTGCATAGAACAGCGGTACGAACAATCCGAGCGACCAGTCGGTGCCGCCAGTGCCTTCGACGACGAGCGCGAACGGGATCAGTACGGCTGCCGACATCGGCAACTGCACCGCAACGATCATCACCGGCGAGATGTGGGAGAAGTCTTTCCACTTCATGAACACCGTGCCGAAGGACCAGGCAAGCGCCGACAAGACGAGCGCCAGAACGCCGAAGGCCGCCGACTCGCCGCCGAGCGACGGCGAGGCCAGTACAGCCGCTCCAGCGAAACCAATCAGGAGGCCGATGATCCCGAGCCGCGTGGGCCGACTGCCGAGGAGCAGGAGGACAAGAACCGCGGTGAACAGCGGCATCGTGCTTGAAATCAGTGAGGCCAGGCCGGCAGGTACACGGCTGACACCAACGACGAGTAGTCCACTCGACACCGTGGTGATGCTGAAACTGACCACAAAGATCCGTTGCAGGTCGTCGCGACGCATCGGAATCTTCTCGCCGCGGAGCACGGCGAATGAGAGCAGGAACGTGCCTCCGACGACGGTGCGGAGACCGGCCAGCATCAACGGAGTTGTGTGGTCGAGTGCGAATTTGAGTGCAGTGAAGTTCGCACCGATCAGCACCGCGACCAACGTGACGGTCGCGAGAGTAATTTTCGAGTTCATCGGCTCTCCGCTTTGGCGTTGAGCGTCAGACCCGACATCGACAGCTCACCGTGGAGCGCTGTGCGGGCATCAGCGGAGCGCACGAGAGAACAGGTCGTGGAGCCGTTCCCAGTGGCGCTCGGATGCTTCCTTGTTGTAGAGCGGTCCGCGTTCGCGGAACGTAAACCCGTGCTCGGTACCGGGGTACCACTCCGTTCGGCCTGCGCATCCCGATTCGATACGAGCCGCCTCGAACCCGTCGATCATCTCGGGCGGGGCATAGCTGTCGGTTTCGGCTGCGCCGACATAGACCTCGCCGGTGGCTGCAGCCAACTGCAGATGCGGCGAATCGGCGGCGGCGGTCACGAGCGCGACTCCGTGCAGAGAAGCTCCCGCGACGACCTGGCCCGGAAATTGACCGAGGAGGTAGACCGCGAATGGCCCACTCATGCAATAGCCGACTGCACCGACCTTGGCGGTCGAGGCAGCATCGTCGCCATCAGCATGGGCGATCAGTGCTCGTGCGTCAGCAGTCACGCGGTCATTCGACAGCGCGCTCATTAACTCGAACATGCGCTCACGGTCACCGGTTTCGAACACGTTGTAGTGCTCGACGTCGCGGTAGTACAGGTGCGGCGCCATGACGTAGTAGCCGACGGTGGCGAGCCGACGGGACATGTCACGAATCTCTTCGCGCATCCCGGGTGCGTCCATCATGAAGAGGACGAGCGGGTGTGGGCCGTGTTCCTCGGGGTGCACGATGAACGTGTTCATCGTGCCGTCTGTCGTCTCAATGTCGGCAAAGTGTTCGATCATCGGCAGAGTCTCGCGCCCGCAACCGGCTGCATCGTTCTCGGAGACCAAAAACGAGACAGGGAATCTTGGCGACGATCCAACTTGGTTCTGACCGCCGTTATATCTCCGGCTGTGCGACCTTGCCATCGGCGATGAGTTGATCGATGGCCGCGTCGTCGAAGCCTGCGTCGGCGAGCACTGATCGAGTGTGTTGGCCTGGCGTGGGCGACGACCGACGCGGTGATGTGTCGACTCCTTGAATCCGGATCGGCGCCCGGACCGTGCGGTACTCACCGTGTTCGGCGTGCTCGATGGTCGGAAACAGGGCGATGGCCTCAGCCTGCGGGTCAGCAACCACTTCGTGTAGGCCAAGCACGGGGCCCCAGATCAGGCGATGCTCGTCGAAGATCGGCCCCCACTCATCACGCGGGCGGGCGCCTAACGCAGCGTCGACCAGGTCGACAATCTCGGCCATGTTGTCGAATCGACCCTTCATGTCTTGCAGGCGATCGTCATCGAGGAGACCTTCGAGGCCGAGCGCTGTGCAGAAGCGTGGCCACGCAGCCTCTTCCGGCATGTTGAACACGACCCAGTTGTCGTCGCCGCACGGGTAGCGGTTCGCCGTTGCAACAATCTGCTGTCGGCGTGAGCGGCGTCGGACCGGCGCCTGATCGACGGCGGTGATGCCGTAGTCGGTGGCCAGCGTCCACACCGCCGTTTCAAAGAGGGAGGTCTCGATGGCCTGGCCGGTGCCTGTCCGTTCGGCGAGCCGCAGTGCGGCGAGGATGCCGCTGAGTAGGGCAAGGCCAGTCGTGTGGTCACCCTGAGCCGGCCGAGCCATGGCGACCTGACCGTCGTCGCCGTCGCGCATCGAGTCGTACAGACCCGACCGTCCGAAGAATGCCGTGACGTCGTATCCGGGGCGCCACGCCTCGGGCCCGTCGGTGCCGTAGCCGGTGAGTGTTGCGTGGACGAGTTTCGAGTTCGTCTTCCACAGCTGCTCGGGCGAGAGGCCGAATTTCTCCTGGCGATGCTGGAGCAGGTTGCAGAGGAATACGTCGGCGCCCTCGCAGAGCCGGTGCACGATGTTACGGCCCTCGTCCGAAGCCAGGTCGACGGCGATCGAGCGTTTGCCGCGGTTGTCGACGTCGAACTGGAAGTCGTACCCCTTGAAGGCGCCGTTGACCTTGGCGGGCCGTGTGGTGTTGCGCATCGGGTCGCCCGACAGCGGCTCGATCTTGATGACGTCGGCACCGAGGTCGGACAGGATCGCGGCCGCACTCGGCGCAGCCATCCAACTGTCGATCTCGATCACCCGGATGTCATCGAGGGGCAGCGGCGTGCTCATCGACGCATCATTCCAGAGTCTCCCTCGATTCATCTCCTCGGCCCAGCCATCCGATCACCTCGATCTGGAGGTCCGGCGGTTGTAGATGCGACCGGGCGGCACGTCGGATCACGATTCCAATCGATCCGAGTGTGAGCTCGCTGAACGTCGGCCATGCCGCCGCCATCAGGTTGGCGGCGCTGGCTCGCAACACGCGCGGGTAGGTTGCGGCGGTGGACGAAGCGCAACCAGACGAGCGCGTGCGCGAACAGTTGCTCGGAGCAATGGACGTGCTCCGCTCGGTCATCGCCGCACCTGAGATCCTCGAACAGCTCGATGCGCAGGAGAAGGCGGCCTTCTTCAATGCAGCCGGCGACGTGTTCTACCCCGACCCAGAGATTCGCCGGCGACGCACGAAACTGCTGCAGCAGCAGCGTCGGCAGCAACGGGTCCGGTCTGACGAGCAGACGCTCGACGAGACCGGCATCCGGACGCTGCGCGGTCGGGCGGTGTTCACCACCCCTGACGTCTTCCCACCCCACGGCTTCGAGCAGCGTGACGTCGAAGACCAGCCCGACGAGCCCCCGTTCCGGGAGACCCTCGACGAGCAGCACTGCTACATCTGCAAGGTCCGCTACCGCGAGATCCACCAATTCTACGACCAGCTCTGCCCGGCCTGTGCCACCTTCAACTTCGACAAGCGCGGTGAGCTCGCCGACATGACCGGGATGGTCGTCCTCCTGACTGGCGGACGCGTCAAGATCGGCTACCAGGCCGGCATCAAGCTGCTCCGATGCGGTGCTGAGCTGATCGTCGCCACACGTTTCCCGCGTGACGCGGCAGCGCGGTACTCAGCCGAACCCGACTTCGCCGAGTGGGGTGTCCGACTCGAAGTCTTCGGCCTCGACCTGCGCCACACCCCGAGTGTCGAGGCATTCTGTGCCCACGTGTCAACGACCCGCACTCGGCTCGACGGCATCATCAATAACGCTTGCCAGACCGTGCGCCGCCCAACGGGGTTCTACGAACACATGATGGATGTCGAGACCGCTGCGCTCGACACGTTGCCAGCCGAAGTACTGCAGCTCGTCGGTTCATACGAGCAGCTCCGTAGCCCGGCGTCGATCGCCACGGCGACGGATTCGAACGACACCACTGCACTCACGATGCCCGCATCAGCCCAGGCCCCAGGCCTGAAACGGTCTGCCGAGCTCTCCCAGACGGTGCTGCTCCCGGAAGACCAACCTTCGGCCGACACACTCTTTCCGGCGGGCCAACTCGACCAGGACCTCCAGCAGGTCGACCTCCGCGGTCGAAATTCGTGGAGGCTACAACTGCACGAGGTGTCCTCGATCGAACTGTTGGAAACGCAACTCGTCAATGCCGTTGCGCCGTTCGTGTTGAACGCCCGGCTCAAGCCCCTTATGGAAGCCACGCCGGGCAACCACAAGCACGTCGTCAACGTGTCAGCAGTCGAGGGCCAGTTTTACCGGTCGCGTAAAACGACGAAACACCCGCACACGAACATGGCGAAGGCCGCGCTCAACATGATGACCCGCACGTCGGCGACCGACTTTCACGCGTCGGGCATCAACATGAACAGCGTCGATACCGGCTGGGTCAGCGACGAAGACCCCGTGGCGATCGCCGAGGCCAAAACCGCCGAACACCGGTTCCACCCTCCGCTCGACATCGTCGATGGTGCGGCTCGGATCGTCGACCCGATCATCGACGGCCTGAACACCGGTACGCACGTGTGGGGTCAGTTCCTCAAGGACTACGCGCCCACCGATTGGTAGCCGGCGAGTACCTGGCCTGTTCAGGTCGAGGCTCCGGCGACGGGGTGTTCGAGTTCATGTTGTTACTCATGCCGTAGTGATACGTCGTCTGTCAGCGATCGATTCGCAGGCTGTGAGCATGCTTGTTCTGGTCACATCTCGATGGGATCGCAAGCAATGTCACACAAAAACTCGCCGCCCATCAGGGCCGCATGTCGCCGAGCAGCGTTGCCTTGACACGATCGATCTGCGGTTCCGACAGCGAGCGATTGGACTTCACCTTGACGGTGGTCGTCCCCGACGGATGCTCATGCGCATCGAGGTCACGCAAGAAGATCACTCCGGTGAGCCCGGCGTCGTTCGACGCCGCCGCGAGCCGGTCGAGCGCGTCGACCTCGGCATTCGCCCAGTCAGTCGTGGAAACAATGATGTCGTTGGTCGCTGGCAGCTGCGACAAGTTGGTGACGCACTCGATGCTGCTGTGGCCAGCGTGCCAGGTTGCACCCTCGGCAGTCCGCAGCCTCACAGCAGCTGCGCCGACGAGGTCGATGGTCCCCTCGACGTCTTGCCCCGACACACGCAGAATGACCTCGTCGCCGACCGCGTAGCGATCTTCGAAGAGGGCGACGGTCCCGGTGATCAGGTTTCGGATGACTTCCTGGCCCGAAAGGGCGAGCGCTAACCCGAGGAAGCCAGCGCTCGAGATGACCAAAACAGCATCGACGCCCACGATGTTCAGGCCGATCAGCATCGCACCGAGGAAGATGCAACCCGTCACGAGATGTCCGAGCTTGCGCGCTGCGGCGTCGGAGCGCGTCCGGCGACGAGTCTGCTCCTGCCCGTCGGCGTCGACGTTGCGGGGGAGGCGCACTCGCCAGATCCCGGCATCGGACTGGGCCCGCCGCATCGAACGTCGAGTCAGCGTTCGGATCGAGCGACGCGCGATCCACGAGAGAGCCATCGCTGCTGGCAACAGGAGGACAAGTTCGGCCACTGAGGCCAGCGTGTTGATCATGACGAAACCAATTCTGAGTTGAGGAGGTGAACCCTCCGAGAGCAACTGCGACAGCAACTGCGTCAGCAAAACTATCCACCCAACTCACACGTACACCGTCGCAAGCCCGAGGTCGACGTGTGACAGAACACACGTGCCACCGGGTCAGCCACGATCCGCCGCAGCGACCCAGGGTGTAGTGCAACAACACACCGATCCGGTTGGATTCGGTCACGGTTGTACCCCGAGCATGGCGTCGGTGAGTGGCACGCTGCGGGCGCTACGGCGAAGATGCCTTTACGAACGCTGTGACCTCGTCGACGAGGCGCGCCCACATGCCTGGAGGGAGATCATGGCCGAGCCCGTCGATCTCGATGTAACGGGCGTTCGACAGGCAGTCAGCAGTGTGCCGGCCCGCGCTCGGGTCGATCAACGTGTCAGCAGCACCGTGCATGACGAGCGCCGGCATCTGCACCATCTGCAACATGTCGTCGCGGACTGGGCTGCGGAGCACTGCCGCGTATTGCCGTTGTGTCCCTGCCGGGTCGACGCCGTGGTCGAACATCTCGGCACCTTTGGCGCGGACCCAAACTGGGTCCCACAACTCAGGCGATGCCCAGAACCGCTCCGTCTCGACACGATGATCAAGCCATCCTGCCCGATCATCTGGAGCGACAGCGAGCAGGGCGTTGTGAACAGCAGGGTCGCTGCTGCCGACTGTGCGGTTGCCAGTTGACGACATCAGCGAGACGAGATGGCTCACGCGTTCGGGGTGCTCAATCGCCACCTGCTGCGCAATCATCCCGCCCATCGACTGCCCGAACACGACGGCGTCGTCCCACCCGACCGAGTCGAGAACTGCGACGGCATCGGCGGCCATGTCGCTCGCTTCGTACTCGCCGACTGACCGCGACGAACGGCCGACGTCACGGTTATCGAAGCGCACGACGTCGAACCCGGCTTCGACGAACAGGCCTACGAAACCTTGCTGGTACGCCGCCGAAGGCGAGCCAAGTCCGTTGATCAAGAGCAGCCTGGTGCCACCAATCGGGCCAGGAGTCCGTTGCCACCACAGCCGCGTGCCACCGTTGATCGCCCACGAACCTGACACCTGACCCGGTGAGTTCCGCACGAGTTCACTGATATCGGCCACGACTGCATCGGCCTCGGCAGACACCCACGTCGGTGTGGCAGTCGGGTCACATCGCGCAACGAATCGTGTGCCTGCAGCCTGCGCTGTTGCCAGGTCCTGACGACTGTCGCCGACAAAGACAATGTCGGACGGCGCGACGTTCCATGCCGCTGCGATTTCGAGCAACACTGCCGGGTCCGGTTTGACCGGGCCGCCGTCGTCGGCACATCGCACCGGATCAAACACAACAGCGAGGTCGTGAGTAACGAGTTCGTCGCGTGTGTTGGCGACGCCGTCGGAGGTAGCAATGGCGAGCCGGAGGCCTGTGTCAGCGAGTGCACGGAGTGTCCCCGCTATGTCTCCGATCGGAGCGACCGGTCCGAACCGTTCCAAAGCCACCGCATCGCCAACGGCGGCACGAGCCAGGTCGGGATCGTGCCCCAGGGACACCAACTCCTCAATGACTCGCGTACCGATCTCGCTGACTGACCCGACCGCCGCGAGTCCGTCGATGACCAAGCCGCCCTCAGCGACCCCCAGCAACCCGGTCAGCACCGCTGACAGCGATGCGTCGCCCAGGCGTTCTGCAACGTCATCGATGATCCCACTGAAGTACGGGTACCAGCGCGCGTCAAGATCGAACAGGGTGCCGTCTTTGTCAAACACGATGCCAACCGCGCCTGCCATCACCAACGCGATCGGGTCGCCTCCGGCTGAGGCATCCATGAGATCAGCCCGGCCGGTTCGGATCGTCTAAAGGTTGGCGCTGGGCTGGCCTGTCAACGTCGTTACTACCAGCAACAGCAAGATCGATCCACACCGGTTGATGATCTGAGCCGGTGGCCTTCTCGTCGATGCCGGCAGCGACGACCCGCTCCGCCAGGCCAGGGGTGACGAACACATAGTCGAGCCGCGTCCCCTCGGTGAACTTCGTTTGCTCGTCCCACCATGTGACCCCGTCGGTGATGTCGCGTCCGGTCAGTCGCCAGGTGTCGACCAACCGATCGGACGTCATGATGGGCCCGTAGTAGTAATCAGGCTCGCCGGTCATCGCAACATAGGCCGGCGACTCGGGCAGCATGTTGCAGTCGCCCATCACCACGTAGTCCTCAGGTACCTCGCTCGGCATTCCAAGCAACCGTGACGGCCCGGTTGCCGCAGTACCGTGCCGAGCCGCGTCCGCAGCGAACGCCAGCAGGTGTTCGATCTCGGCGACGCGGTGGCGTTCGAGCAGGTGATCGAGATGGACGACGTACACACGGATCGGCCCGTCCGGGTGTTCGATAACAGCCTCAAGCGCGCCACGCTGCAGTGCAACGGTGTCGAACGTGCGCAGCCGCGGGAACAGTTCGAGACGCATTGACGTGATCGGCCACCGGCTGAGCAGCATGTTGCCGAACTGAGCCCGCCGATTGATGATGGTTCCGTCGTCCGTACGGATCGACGCATCGACGTCAGCGGGCGGCCCGTACACCCAGTAGTAGTCGTCGAGTAATGCTGCGAGTTCGGCTGGCTGGTCTTGCTCGTTGTTCGGTCGAAGGTACCGCGTGACTTCCTGCAGCCCGATGATGTCGGCCCCCCGCACGGTGTCGGCAATGCGCCCCAGGTCGTACTCGCCATCCTTGCCGCGCGAATACTGGATGTTGTAGCTGACGAGGCGAATCGACGTACTCACTGCGGGCCGGCGAACGAACGGTCCGGAGTCTCACCGAAGTCGGGGATGCTCGGAGTGTCGGCAAGCAGGCGCTGCGTGTACTCCTGCTGCGGATTGGTCAGCGTGTCGGTCGCGGTGCCGAGTTCGACTATGCGACCTTCCGACATCACCGCGACGCGCTGTGAGATCGACCGGACCAGCGGCAAGTTGTGGGTGACGAAAAGCATCGCCAGGCCAAGTTCCTCTTGGAGGTCGACGAGCAGTTCGATCGTGGCGGCCTGCACCAGAACGTCGAGTGCGCTGGTGACCTCGTCGCAGATCAACACGTCAGGTTTACTGATGAGCGCCCGGGCGATGGCGACACGCTGACGCTCTCCACCGGAGAGCTGGTCGGGATATCGCGCTCCGTAGGCCGCGCTCAACGACACTCGCTCCAACATGCGATCGACTTCTCGGCGGGCTTCAGCCTTGCCGACGCCAGCGATGACCAACGGCCGGGCCACGCTGTCGGCGATCGAGCGGCGAGGGTGGAGCGAGCTGTACGGGTTCTGGAAGACGTACTGGATCGACAGCCGTTGGCCGACTGGCCGATCGCGGGACGAGCGCGCAAGCGGCACTCCCCCGAGTTCGATCTCACCAGTCCACTCGTGGTGAAGCCCACCAATCGAACGCGACAGAGTGCTCTTACCGGACCCCGATTCGCCGACGAGGGCGACGCTCTCGCCTCGGGCGATGTCGAACGTGACGTCATGGACCACCTGGGTCCCGGCGTATCCAGCCGAAAACCCTCGGATGCTCAACGCCGCTTCGTCACCGATTACTCCCACCGCCGTTCCAGCCTGGCGTCGCGCCGTGCGCTCGGGTACGTCGTACGCGTGGAAGCAGCGCACTTCATGCGCACTGGCGCCGTCGCCGACAAGCTCAACTGCCGGGAAGGCCTCGCTGCAGTGGTCGGTCGCCACCTCGCAGCGCAACGCAAACGCGCAGCCAACAGGTCGCTGTCCAGGTGAGGGTGCGCGTCCACCGAGGCCGACCAGTTGCCGATCGCTTCCCATCTCGGGAGCTGCGGCGACCAGATAGCGCGTGTAGGGGTGGGCCGGGTCGGCAAAAATCTCGGCGGTGAACGCCTGCTCAACGATCCTCCCTGCATACATGACCGCAACGCGGTCGGCCAACGTCGCCACGACCGCTAGGTCGTGGGTGACATACAGCGCAGCGACGCCGTGGAGTGACGCGAGCGACCGGATTGTTTCAAGCACGTGAGCCTGTGTGGTGACGTCGAGCCCGGTGGTCGGTTCGTCGAGCACAATCACGGCGGGTCGAGCGGCGAACGCCATTGCCAAACCGACACGCTGCTGCTGGCCGCCGGAGAGCTGATGCGGATAGCGGCGCAGGAACTCGCTGTCGGAGGGCAGCTTGACCTCGCCAAATGCTTCGGCGACTCGAGCGTCGCGCTCGGCACGGTTCGCGCCGTAGCCGTGAGTCTCGAGCACTTCGAACACCTGTAGGCCGATGCGGAGTGCGGGGTTCAGTGCGGCGCCCGGGTCCTGCGGCACGTAGCTGACGAGGCTGCCTCGCACATTGCGGAGCTCACGGTCGGAAAGATCGAGAATGCTCGCACCCTTCATGGTGATCTTTCCGGCCGAGATCGCGACGCCCCGACGGGCGTGGCCCAGCACGGCAAGGCCGACGGTGGTCTTGCCGGACCCTGACTCACCAACCAGGCCGAGCACTTCGCCCTTCCTGATGGTCAGCGTGATCTCGTCGACGATGTCGTTGCCTGATTCTGCGACATCAACGCGAAGACCGCGGATGGAAAGTGCGACGGCTTGCTCACGTGATTCGGTGTTCATGCGTCAGGCCGTCCTCGGTCAATGCCAGCCACGGTGCGCGACAGGCCATCGCTCATCAAGCCGGTGCCGACGGTGAGGAGAGCGATAGCGATCGCGGGAAGTGCGGTTCCCCACGGGTTCACCGACAGAGCGACTCGGTTCTCCTGCACCATCAGCCCCCAGTCGGCAGCGTTGCGTTCAGTGGCGAAGCCGAGGAAGCCCAGCCCGGCGATGATGCCGATCGAATAGGTGAGGCGAAGGTTTGCCTCGACGAGCAGCGGCCCGATGATGTTCGGCAGCAACTCGCGCGTGATGACCCGGAACTTGGATTCGCCCAGTGCCTCAGCGGCACCAATGAAGTCGCGCTCGACCACTGGGACGGCGGCGCCACGGGTGATTCGTGCGATCCGAGGAGCGGTCGTGAACCCGACAATGGCGATGATCAGCCACGCCTGCGGGCCGACCGTGGTGATCGCAACCAGCGCCAACAGCAACTGAGGGAACGCGAGCATCACATCCATCGCCCGCATCAACACATCGTCGAGCCGGCCTCGGTCGTACGCGGCCACCAGGCCAATTGTCGAGCCGAGCAGAAAGCCGATGAGCGTGGCAACCGATGCAAGAAAGAGGATCGATCGGCCCCCGTGCAGGAATCGCGACCAGACGCCTTGACCGAAATAGTCGGTTCCAAGCCATGCACCTTCAACGTGTCGGAGGTTGGCGGTCCCGACGAACTCGTCTGGGCCGTACGGCGCCACCCACGGACCGACGATCGCGACGGCGACGAGCAACACGACCAACGCGATACCGATGCGCGTCCGCCACAAACCCAGAGCCGCTCGGATGACACCGTGCTGAGCAACCTCAGCGGGTTCATCGATCTGTGCCGCGACGACAGGGGCGTTGGTCGTACTCACAGCCGAGTCCTCAGGCGGGGCGTGACGATGATCGTGACCACGTCGGCAAACAAGTTGGTGACGACATAGATCGTCGCGATGAACATGGCAACGAACTGCACCACCGGCGCGTTCGCGTCAGGAATCGCGTCAAGGAGCACGATGCCGAGCCCACGGAAGTTGAAGAGGATCTCGACGATGACGACACCGCCGGCGAGATACGCAATGTTCAACGCAATGACTTGCATGGTCGGGCCCAATGCGTTCGGGAAGGCGTGACGCCACAGCACGGTTCGCTCCGCCAGCCCCTTGAGGCGAGCCATCTCGACATAGTCGCTTTCGAGCACTTCGATCATTGCGGCGCGCATGGTCCGGCCGACGTGCGGCGTCACGGCGAGCGCAAGGGTGAGTACCGGCAGCACAAGGCCGTCGACATCGGCCCACGGTGGCTCGCCCGGACGGATACGGCTGACCGCAGGCAAGACGTGCCAGACGTTGGTCGCCAGCAGCACGGTCAACAGCGAGCCCACCACGAACTCCGGCATCGCTGCGAGCACGAGCAGTTGGTTCGACATGACGCGGTCGAACCAGCTATCACGCCAAAGCGCAGCAAACGCACCCAGGAAAAGCGACAGCGGGATCGAGATCGCCGCCGAGATCGCCATCAGGAACAGCGAATTATTGATGCGATCCTTCACCAAGTCCCAGACTGGCATCCCGTTCGAAAACGACACGCCCGGGTCGCCAGTGACCAGGCCCTTCACCCATTCGAGATATCGAGTGGCCAGGGGCCGATCGAGCCCCAGCTCGGCACGGCGGGCGCGCACCACGTCGGGCAGCGCTCCGCGACCGAGTTGACGCTTAATCGGGTCGCCGAGCACGTTGGTCAACAAGAAAACGGCAAGCGAGACGACCAGCAACGTGACGACGCCGAGCAGCAGCCGGCGAACAATGAGCTTGAAGATGCCCATGAGAAATATGAGGAACAGAGCGAGCGGGGCGGACGACGCGTCGTCCGCCCCGTCAGATCACTGCTCGAGCCAGATGTTCTTCCAACCGCGACCGAAGTGGTCAAAGTTCAGCAGGTTCGGTCGTGCGACCGCACCCTTCACATTGTTGGCGTACCCGTCAAGCAGGTTCTGGAAGTAGGCGATGATGTTGCCGCCTTCTTCGTACTCGAGCGTTTGCATCTCCCGGATGATCGCGTAGCGCTTCTCCTCATCGGTCTCAGCAAGGGCCTTGTTATACAACTCTTGGAAGTTGGAGCCGGCGGGCGGCCACTTGGTCTCCTGGTACGTGGCTGTCGGGAGCGAGCCAGCTCCGACCTGGTTAAGGTACGGCCGCGTACTCCAGTAGCTGGTGGCGAATACACGCTGCGTGTATTCGGCGCCCCAGTAGGTGCCGCCGTCAAGGACGGTGGCGGTGACGTCGATCCCGGCTTCCTTGGCCTGCGATGCGAACGCTGTGGCGTACTCGGGCAGGCCTGCGGTGTCGTCGGGTGCGAACAACTCAATACTCAGGTCGCTCTGGCCAGCCTCGGCAAGCAGTTCCTTCGCCTTCGCGATGTCCTGGACGCGCTGGGGGAAGTCCTTCGGGTACGAACCGTCGAGCAAGCCGTACATGTCGTTGCCGATACTGCCGTGGCCAGACAGCACGCGTTGTACCATTTCTTCCCGATTCACAATCAGACGCATGGCCTGACGGACTCGAACGTCATCGAACGGTGGCACGTCGATGCGCATCGTGATGGTCTGCCAGTTACCCGCAGTCGACTCGAGGAGCTGCAGATCGGAGCTCGCCTCGATGATGGCGGCCTGGGCGAACGGGACGTCGAGTGCGACGTCGATGTCACCGGATGAGAGTGCATTCACGAGAGCCGACTGGTCGGCAAAGTCGATGACCTGCACTTCGTCGAGGTATGACTCGCCCCAGTAGTTCTCGTTGCGCACATGGACGCTCTCGGAGCCAGGCGTGAAGCTCTTCAGTTTGAAGGCACCGGTTCCGATCTGCGTCGACGGGTCCCCGCTGAAGCGCTCGTACCCCTCGGGCACAATCGTTGCGGCATAACCGGCGAGACCGATCTGGAACGCCACGCTCGGTACGAGCAAGTTGAACTCGACTGTACGTTCGTCAAGCTTGACCATGCTGTCGTTGTTGATGAATTCGAGCAGACTCGGCGCCAGACCGAGTTCCGGGTCGATGAGACGCTGGAAAGAGTAGATGAGGTCATCGGCGCCAACGGTCTTGCCGTTGTGGAACTCGATACCTTCCTTCAGACGCACGACGTACTTGTCAGGTGCGACGACCTCGATCTCTTCGCCAAGGCTGTGTTCGAAGTCGAGGTTGAAGTCGTCGTCGTAGTTGGCAATGCCTTCCCACGAGCTGATGAGACGCACCTGGTCGGCACGCGACACGATGTACTGGCCATCCATCAGGTCGTTCGTGCTGCCGACGACGCCGACGCGCAGCGTGCCGCCCTTCTGGGGTCCACCAGCGGGCGGATCAGTTGCCGGCGCCGCAGTGTCGGGCGCGGCAGTTCCGGCTGGGTCGGTCGAGCCGGTCGTGTCGCTCGGCGGATCGGTCGGAGGTGTCGTGCCGTTGGTGGCAGGGGCACCGGTCTCACCGCCACTCGAGCCGCACGCGGCGAGTACCGCCGCTGCACCAGCACCGAGCAGTAAACGTCGACGTCCAACGGACGGCGGCAACCAGAGCTGTTGATCTTCCGGCATAGCTATACCTCCAAGGTGTTTTGGTAGCGCCGCCCAATTAGGTCGACTGACTACACCATAGCGAGCTGACGAATTCGCGAGAGAAAATCGACATTTGTGACCGAACGCCTCGGGAACTTTCGATCCGAGGTGCTTACCTAGATCCATGCCTATGGCTCCGACCCTTGCGGTCCCCGACGTCAATCAGCGCTCGTTGCCATGAGTCTGCGGCGACTCCTGCGCACCCATTTGGGGCCGTACCGACGACTGCTCGCAATTGTCGTCGTGCTCCAGGCGATCCAGACCACGGCGGCGTTGACGCTGCCGTCGCTCAATGCCGACATCATCGACAAGGGCGTCCTACGCGGAGACGACGGCTACATCTGGCGCACCGGCGGCATCATGCTGGTGTTCAGCTTCATCCAGATCGTCTTCGCGATCGGCGCGGTGCGCTTCGGTGCGCAGGCCGCCATGAGCTTCGGTCGCGACCTCCGCCGCGACATCTTCCATCAGGTCACGAGTTACTCAGCACGCGAGGTCGGCAAGTTCGGTGCGCCATCACTGATCACTCGCGTCACGAACGACGTACAGCAGGTCCAGATGCTCGTCGTCCTGACGTGCACCATGATGATTGCCGCGCCGATCACGATGGTCTTCGGCATCGTGTTCGCTCTCCGCGAAGACGTTGGCCTCTCGGTAATTCTGCTCGTAGCGATCCCGATCCTCATCGGCGTCCTGGCGGTGATCATCTCGCAGATGGTGCCAACGTTCCAGCAGATGCAACTCCGGATCGATGGGATCAACGCTGTGCTCCGCGAGCAGATCACCGGCATCCGCGTCGTGCGGGCCTTCGTTCGTGAGCCCGAAGAAGTACAGCGCTTCGCTCAGGCCAACGATGAGCTGACCGCGACGTCGTTGCGCGCCGGCCGCCTGATGTCGCTGATGTTCCCGACCGTCACATTCTTCATCAGTGCGTCGAGCGTCGCCGTGCTCTGGTTGGGCGCTGATCGCATCAATGCCGGCGACATGGAACTCGGCTCGGTTGTCGCGTATCTCAGCTACCTCGTGCAGGTCCTCATCGCGGTGGTGATGCTGACGTTCATGGTGTCGATGCTTCCTCGTGCCGCTGTCGCAGCCGAACGCATCGTCGAGGTCCTCGACACCAATTCGTCGGTGGTGCCGCCAGCAATACCGGTTACCGAGATGCCCGAGCGCGGCACAGTCGAGTTCACCGACGTCTCATTCACCTATCCGGGTGCCGAGTCACCCGTTTTGTGCGACCTCTCGTTCAAGATCACTCCTGGACGCACCACCGCCATCATTGGAAGCACCGGTTCCGGTAAGTCCACGCTTGTCGAACTGGTTCCGCGGCTGTCCGATGTCACATCCGGCATGGTGGCGATCAACGGCGTCGACGTCCGTCTACTCGACCCCGACCTGCTCGCCGGCTCGATCGGCTATATCCCGCAGAAAGCCTTCCTGTTCAGCGGCACAGTCGCATCGAACCTGCGATTCGGTCGCCCCGAGGCCACCGATGACGAACTGTGGGCAGCTCTCGAAATCGCTCAGGCCTCGGGCTTCGTGCAATCGATGCCCGACGGGCTCGACAGTGCGATCACCCAGGGCGGTACCAACGTGTCGGGCGGCCAGCGACAGCGCCTCTCCATCGCACGAGCGCTCGTTGCCAGGCCTGACGTCTACGTGTTCGACGACTCGTTCTCCGCGCTCGACCTCGCCACCGATGCCCGGCTCCGACTCGCGTTGCAACCGCTCGTTGCCGAGGCGGGACTGCTGATCGTTGCCCAGCGAGTGTCCACGATCGCCGATGCTGATCAAATCATCGTCCTCGAAGCCGGCCGGGTTGTCGGGCGCGGCAGACACGTGCAGTTGCTCGAGACATGTCCGACGTACGCGGAGATCGTCGATTCGCAATTCGACCGGGAGGAGACCTCATGAGTGGCGACACCACTCCCCCGAACGGCACGCCCGACACCGCGCCAAACAGCGCCCTTTCCGACGAAGACCGCGAGGCGATCACGACAACCGGCACCGAGGCACGCCGCAACAGCTTCGGGCCTGGAGGCGCGCCGGGGATGCCGGCCGAGAAGAGCTCGAATTTCGGCCCAACCCTGAAGCGGCTCGGTGAGATCCTGGGCACCGAACGGCCTCGGCTCTGGCTGATCCTGTTCCTTACGATCGGCAGTGTTGGGCTGATCGTCGTCGGCCCACGCCTCCTCGGCCAGGCGACTGACATCATTGTCGAAGGCGTCCGCGAACGAATCGCCAAAACCGGCGACGGCATCGACTTCGGGGCACTCCACTCCAAGCTCTGGTTCATCGCCGGGCTCTACACCATCTCCTGGGCATTGTCCTACGGGCAGTCGTTCATGCTCGCCGGCGTCGTCCAGCGATCGATGTACCGGCTACGCGAATCGGTCGAGACAAAAATCAACAAGCTCCCCATCAGCTACATCGATCGTCAGGCCCGCGGCGACCTGCTGAGCCGCGTCACCAACGACATCGACAACTTGGCGCAGAGCCTCCAGCAGACGGTCAGCTCCATCATCACGTCACTGCTCACGCTCATTGGCGTCACCGTGATGATGTTCATTATTTCGCCGCTCCTCGCTGCGATTGCGCTCGTCACCGTGCCACTTTCGCTCGTGTTGATCAAGCAGATCGGCGGCCGGGCCGGACCCCGCTTCATCGAGCAGTGGAAACACACCGGCGCAGTCAACGCACAGGCCGAAGAGGTCTTCACCGGGCATGCCATCGTGAAGAGCTTCGGACGCCATCGCGAAGCAGACGCTCGCTTCCGCGACGACAACGACCGGCTGTACGAGGCCAGCTACGCAGCGCAGTTCATGTCAAGCCTCATTCAGCCGGCAATGACGCTCATGGGCAACATCCAGTACGTGATCATTGCGGTGGTCGGCGGCCTGCGTATCTCTGCGGGCGCCATCAGTATCGGCGACATGCAGGCGATGATCCAGTACGCCCGCCAGTTTTCTGAACCACTTACTCGCATGGCATCGATGGCCACCACGTTCCAGTCGGGCATCGCCTCGCTCGAACGGGTCCTCGAGCTTCTCGACGCCGACGAACAGACCGCCGAACAGGAAGCAACCGTCGACGAGCCCGCAGTCGTCGGGCGCATGGTGTTCGACTCGGTCGACTTCTCCTATGTTCCGGGTGCGTCGCTCATCCGTGATCTCAACCTCATCGTCGAACCCGGCCAGACGATCGCGATCGTCGGGCCCACCGGCGCGGGAAAGACCACGCTGGTCAACCTGATCATGCGGTTCTACGAACTCGATGCCGGCACGATCAGCCTCGACGGTCGCAACATTGCGTCATACCCCCGTCGAGAGCTGCGGTCGAAGATCGGCATGGTGCTGCAAGACACGTGGTTGTTCGGCGGCACGATCCGCGAGAACCTCGCCTACGGCAATCCCGACGCAACCGAGGAACAGATCCTTGAAGCGGCACGCATCACCTACGTCGACAGGTTCGTCCGAGCGCTGCCCAGCGGCTACGACACGGTGATCAACGACGAAGGTGACAACATCAGCGTCGGCGAAAAACAGCTGATCACGATTGCCCGAGCGTTCCTGGCGAACCCGTCGATCCTCATCCTCGACGAAGCCACCAGCTCCGTCGACACACGTACTGAAGTACTCATCCAGGAAGCGATGAATGCGCTGCGAGCACAGCGGACGAGTTTTGTCATCGCCCACCGCCTATCGACAATTCGTGGCGCGGACGTGATCCTTGTGCTGGAAGACGGAAACATTGTCGAGCAGGGCAGCCACAGCGAACTCCTGAAATCAGGTGGCGCATATGCACGGCTCCACGGCGCTCAGTTCGCCGGAGAACTGACGTAACGCCTCGAACGGACATCGAGATTCCGGCGCGGCAAACTGGAAGTCAGCGGTCAGTCATCGTTGCTCCTCAGCCCGTCTCGGTGTTCCATCCTCGCGTGCCGCCGACACCCCCGGCCGAGTCCGCAGGACGGTGACGCAACCGCACGTTCAGCTGGCAGGATCACCCAATGCCCAAGATGCGCGAGCTCACTTCTGTCGACGCCGACTACGCCACGATCGGACCGAACCAGAAAACGCTTCGTCAGCCGATCGCTGTTCCGGCAACCACACTCTTCAACTGCCTCACCGACGGCCCGGCGTGGAAGGAATGGCTCGGCATCGACGTCGAGTGGACATCTCCTGAGCCGCACGGCATCGGCACGACACGCACGGTGACAACGACCGGCGTGACCATCGAGGAGTATTTTCTCGCTTGGGACGACGGCGAACGCATGGCCTTCCGTTTCGACCGGACGACGCTGCCGATGCAGTCCTTTGCTGAGCACTACGAGTGCACGCCAGGCGGCGATGGCACGTGCGAACTCGAGTGGAGCTACGCCTTCGAAGGCAGCGGGCCGCTCGGCGGTGTCTTTGCCAAGCTGTTCGGCGCAGTCTTCGGGCTCCAGAACAAGCGGGCTGTCAAAAAGCTGGCGAAGCTGCTCGAAGCCGACCCGCAGCGATTCGCCTGACGCCGCAGCGAGGGGCGAGGGTTCCGTCAGCGGGGCGGCAGCGAGTGGACGATGGTCACCGAGTGGGTGGTCACTGCGGCCTGGCGGACCTTGGCGAGTTCGCGGTACTCGGGTGAATCCCACCAGGTCATCAATGCCTCTTCGGACGGGAACTCGATCATGATTGTTCGGCCGGACTCGCGCTCGCCTTCGAGCACGGTGACGTTGTCGTCATAGGTCACGAAGCGGGCGCCGGATGGCTTGAGAACCGGGAAGAAACCCTTTTCGTAGTTTCGGTAGCCCTCGACGTCGTCCACGGTGATGTGGGCAATGAAGTACGCGGGTTGCGCGGCGGTGTCGTTCGACATGGTGATGCTCCTCGATGTGGACCAGAGCTGGCGCGAATGGCCAGCGATGCTGAGCCATCTTGGCATGACGAGCGTCGAGGCACCCCGCTCTCGTAAGGTCAACCCGTGACCAACCTGTACTCGGCGCTGGCGGAACGTTTCCACCCCCGCCTTGACGCCACCTTTCTGCGGGTTCCCGGCGGCGGATCGCTCACGTACCGCGACGTCGATCAGCGTTCAGCCCGCATGGCAACAGTTCTCCACGACCTCGGTGTCTCAGTCGGCGACCGCGTTGTCGTCCAGATCGACAAGTCGACCGACAACGTTGCGCTCTATCTTGCCTGCCTCCGGATCGGTGCGGTCTTCCTTCCGCTGAACACTGCATACACACCGGGCGAAGTCGGGTACTTCGTCGACGACGCCACTCCGACCGTCGTCGTCGCCCGGCCGGGAACACTCGACGACCTGCCGACCAGCGTTGTTCATCTCGACACCGACGGAACCGGCTCGTTCGCCGAGGCTGCCGACGCTGCCAACCCGTGCGATCACGTGATCGAACGGGAGCCTGACGACGTGGCAGCGATGCTCTACACGTCAGGGACCACAGGTCGATCGAAGGGGGCCATGCTGACCCATGCGAACCTGACGTCGAACGCCTTGGCGCTGCACGAAATCTGGGGTTTTGGACCGGACGACGTGCTGCTGCACACGCTGCCCATCTTCCATGTTCACGGACTCTTCGTGGCACTGCACTGCGCGATGCTCAGCGGTAACGAGATCATCTTCCTACCCAAGTTCGGCCCCGCCGAAGTCGTTGAGCAACTACCGGATGCCACGGTGATGATGGGTGTCCCTACGCAGTACACACGACTCATTGCCGACGACCGGTTCACCGCCAACGTGTGTACCTCTGTCCGGCTGTTCACATCTGGGTCGGCACCGATGACCGAGGCGGTCCACGCCGACTTCACTGCCCGCACCGGCCTGCAGATTCTCGAGCGCTACGGCATGACCGAGGCCGGCATGATCACATCGAACCCCTACGACGGCGAACGCGTCCCGGGCACCGTCGGGTTCCCACTTCCAGGCGTCGAGCTCCGGGTCAGTGACGACGACGGCGCTCCGGTGCTGACCGGCGTGACCGGCGTCGTCGAGATCCGCTCACCCGGCCTGTTCGCCGGCTACTGGCAGATGCCCGAGAAAACATCAGCGGAGCATCGCGACGGCGGCTGGTTCATCACCGGTGATGTCGGTTCGGTCGACGCTGCAGGCCGCCTCACGCTTGAGGGTCGATCGAGCGACATGATCATCAGCGGCGGGTACAACGTGTACCCCAAAGAGATCGAAATGGTCCTCGACGAGGTCCCGGGTGTTCTCGAAACCGGCGTGATCGGCGTGCCTCACCCGGATTTTGGTGAGGCCGTGGTCGCGATTGTTGTTCGCGATGGTTCGGCTGAGGTGACCGAGGAGCAGCTCGCTGCCGCACTCGATGGCGTCCTCGCCCGCTTCAAGCACCCCAAGCAGTACATCGACGCGAGCGAGCTCCCGCGCAACGCCATGTCAAAAGTCCAGAAGGCGGCACTCCGAACCGAGCACGCTGCCCTGTTCACCGACTGAGGGACGAGTTGTTCTCGATCGTCTGATCGAACCGTTCCGGCGAGGCGACAGAGTTGCCAGCACGTCTGCGTGATGTTTTTGGTGCCCATTGCAGCCAAAAACGTCACGCAGACGCCTTCTCGCCGCTGTTCTCACTGCACAAGCTTGATGAGACGTTCCTTCATCCTCGTGTACGGCGGGTACAAGACCTTCAGATCCGGCTTCGTGCGCTTGTCGAGCACCGACTTGAGATGGCTGAACGTCTCGAAGCCTGCCTCGCCGTGGTACGCACCCATGCCGCTCGGCCCGACGCCTCCGAACGGAAGATCGGGAGGCCCGATGTGGAGGAGCGTTCCATTGACACTGACGCCACCGGATGAGGTGCGTGCAATGGCGCGTTGTGCCGTCGTGTCGTCGCTGGTGAAGACGTAGAGCGCTAACGGCTTCTCGCGGCCATTGACGAAGCCGATGGCTTCATCGATGTCATCAACGCAGATCACCGGGAGCACCGGACCGAAGATCTCGTCAGTCATCACATCGGAGTCGAGGTCAGGATCAATCAACACCGTGGGTGCGATGTAGCGGTCCGAAGGGTCGGTGGTGCCACCGAATGCGATGGTTCCGCTGCCTTCGCCCCCGATCAGTGCCGAAACCCGTTCGAAATGGTCGTCGCTGATGATGCGGCCGTAGTCGGCGCTGGCGTGGGGGTCGGCGCCATAGAACTCGGTCACCGACTGCTCAATAGCTTTGACGAGACGGTCGCGCAGGGGTCGGGCGACGAGGACATAGTCAGGAGCGATGCATGTTTGGCCGGAGTTCACGAACTTGCCCCAGGCAATGCGTCGAGCGGTGACTTCGACATCGGCATCAGCGGCAACGATCGCCGGACTCTTGCCACCCAGCTCAAGCGTCACGGGCGTCAGGTGCTCGGCAGCAGCATGCATCACGATCTTTCCGACACGTGTGCCGCCAGTGAAGAAGATGTGATCGAATCGTTGATCGAGCAGTGCGCTCGACTCATCAACCCCGCCACCGACGACTGCAATTGTTGTCGTGTCGAGATACTTCGCGCACAGTTCGACCAGGGCATCGGATGTCGCCGGAGCCACCTCGGATGGCTTCGCGACGATCGCATTTCCGGCGGCGATCGCTGCGGCCATCGGCGACAGCAAAAGCTGCAGTGGGTAGTTCCACGGCGCGATGACCAGCACCACGCCCTTTGGCTCTGGCACGATGCGCGCGGTCGCAGGCTGATAGGCCAATGGGACCTTGACCTTGCGCGGTTCGGACCATTTCGCAAGGTGCGATTTCTGGTGGCCGATGTCGGAAAGCGTGAAACCGATCTCCGTCGTCCAGGCTTCGGTTGCAGGCTTGTGGAGGTCGGCGGCGAGTGCCGTGAGGAGTAGATCCGCATTCTCACGCAGCATGGCCTCCATTGCATTCAGCTGGTTGCGGCGCCACCCAAGTGGCCGAGTCAGCCCGCGATCGAAACCATCCCGAATCGACCCGACGATTCGACCTGCATCGAACTCGGGTTGACCGGTGGAAGCTGCGGCTGCAGGGCGAAATGTGTTGGTCATGTGATGCGCCTCCTCAGGCATGGTCTTCCCTCAGAGATCATGGTGGAAACACTGGACAACTGCTCACTTGGGGGCCATGGTTGCCATCACTCCGTCCTCACTGCCGACCTCACTGCCGACCTCACTGCCGACC
>CALCXK010000045.1 GCA_937905835.1 uncultured Ilumatobacter sp.
CACCACTGCCCTGGAGTCGGGTCGACTGGACCGGCTCCGCGCGGCGCTCGCCGCCGCCGACTGTGATGCCGGTGTGTTCTATGATCCGATCAACGTCCGCTACGCGACCGGCACGTCGAATATGCAGGTCTACTCCCTGCACAACCCGTGTCGATACGCGTACGTCCCCGTGGAGGGACCGGTCGTACTGTTCGATTTCAAGGGCTGCGAGCACCTCTCCGACGGGCACCACAACGTCGCCGAAGTCCGCAACGCCATCAGCTGGTACCACTTCGTTGCCGGCCCCCGAGTCGACGAGTTCGCCACTGATTGGGCCCAAGAGATTGTTGCCCTGCTCGGCCCGAGCACGACGGGACGTCGACGACTCGCTGTCGACCGCCTCGACCCAGCCGGACTCCAGGCGTTGGAACGTCACGGCATCGACGTCATTGACGGACAAGCCGTGGCCGACAGGGCCAAGGTCATTAAGACACCCGAAGAGGTCGCGGCGATCCACCTCGCAATGACGGCCTGTGACGACGGAGTTGCACGAATGCGCAGAGCGCTCCGCCCGGGCATCACCGAACAGCAACTGTGGGCCCACCTGCACGCTGCAAATATCGAAACCGGAGGCGAATGGTTCGAAACCCGACTCCTCACATCCGGCCAGCGCACCAACCCCTGGTACCAAGAATGCTCGAATAAGGTCATCGACAGCGGAGAACTCGTTGCCTTCGACACCGACATGATCGGCGTCGGCGGCTACTCGATCGATATCTCACGCACCTGGCTCGCTGGCGACAACGCACCCACCGACGAACAACGCCGGATCTACGACGCTGCTTACCAACAGGTCGAACACAACATCGGCCTGATGCAACCTGGCACCACCTTCCGAGAGATCGCCGAACGTGCGCTGCTCCCACCCGAGCCATACCACTCGCTGACCAATGCATGCGTTGCCCACGGCATTGGCCTCTGCAACGAATACCCGCTGATTCTGAACCAAGATCACTTCGACAGCGGCGGCTATGACGGTGTCATCGAAGCAGGGATGGTGCTCTGTGTCGAAAGCCTCGCCAGCGAAACCGGCGGGCGAGAATCAGTCAAACTCGAACAACAGATCCTCGTCACCAACGACGGGCCCGTCGTGCTCTCCACAACACCGCTTACCGACACACCGACATAGCCCGCTGTCACACCCAAGCTGACCTCGGTGTGACAGCGTTAGCCGCCGGTGATGATGAGGGCGGCGTCTTCGGGGTTGAGGTCTTCGAGTTCTTGGTGAGCAGTCTCGGGGTAGGACGTGATGACGATAATTGTCACGACGACTTGCGCGAGGGCGAACATCCCGATCACCGTTCCGTACGACCAGCCAGCGTCGATGAGTTGCCCGGTGCCGATCAGGCCACCGATTCCACCGAGCAGCGCGAGTGCCGTGATGATGCCTGCGGCACGCGTGCGGTTGCCGGTCGGGAAGAGTTCGGTGCGGTAGACCGCCATTGCCGGAAACACCATGCTGCCGCTGATGCCGGCAAGGAACGAGAACCCCCACAGGATTGGTCCGCCGAACGCAAACGCCAGAACGACGGCCAGCGTCGAGAGGGGCAGCGCCACCGCGATCAGCGGTTTACGGCCATGCGTATCGGCGAATCGGCCACCGATGATCAAGCCGAGTGCAGCGGGTGTGCCGACAACGAGTGAGAAGAGGCCGATGAGCCCTGCCGAGTAGCCGCGCACGTCGCTGAGATAGCTGTTCTGGAAGAAGCTCGCGGGCGAGATGAAAATGTTGCCGATGAACGCCACAGAGCCGAGTAGCGCCATGCGTTTGCGGTCGAGCGGGACGCGTGGCGCCTTGCGTTCGACGGCTGCGGCGGTGAAGCGGCGGGTCTCTGGGAGCCGGCGGGTGAGGTCGAGGGCCACGATGCACCAGATCGCGGACACCACGTAAACGAGGCGCCACGCGCCTGGGCCGAGATCGGCGAGCGCCAATGACGAGACAGCGATTCCGGCGCCGAAGCCGCTCGCCATCGCGAGGACGCTGATTGCGTAGGCGCGGGTGTTCTTCGGCATCTCTTCGGCGGCCATCACGCCGACCAGGAACGAGAGGGCGATGCCCATCGGGCGGGCGAGCGTCTGTGTGCCGACGAGCACGGCGAAATTGGGTGCCGCTGCACCAAGGATGGACAGCAGTGGCGCAATCCACGCGACCGCGACCATCACGCGGCGGCGACCAATCCGATCGGCAAGCACTGCTGCGGGCAACGCCACGATGATGCCGGCGCGCACGATCGCTCCTGCGTATCCGACACCGGAGTCGCCGACCCCAAAGTCGTCGGCAGCGAACTTTGCGGTCTGCGTGAACAGGGTGTTGATGAAGGCCGCGCTCATCGATGCTGCGGCCAGCAGACCCATCACGAGTACTTGCGTAGCGTCGAGCCGATCGGGCGGTGACCACCAGCCACGGTGCGACACTCGGCGGTGGAGTACCTGCTTGACAGGGATGCGGAAGAGCCAGCCAAACCACGGAATCGTCAGTCGGTACGTGGTGGTCTCGGTGATTGCATCTGAGCTGACCTCGACGTGTCGCTGGTACGTGGAGAAAGGCCCGTGGACCTGACTGAAGACCTGTGGATCGGTCGACGACGCCTCTTCGAGGACGAGGTCGTCACGGGCGACCGTGATCGATGCGATGTGTTCGTTGTCATGCGGCCAGGTTCGGGTCACGATGCGACCGCCAGGCTCCACGAGGCGAGCATACTGGGGGTCATGAGTACTGGAGCCGACACCGAAACGTTCGTCGTGCGTGGCTCGGGTCCGATCAAGGGCACCGTCCACGTGCCGGGCGCAAAAAATTCGGTACTGAAGTTGATGGCGACCACGTTGCTCACCGATGGCACGTTCGAATTGACCAACGTGCCAGACATCGTCGACGTCACGATCATGGGTGAGTTGCTCGCTGCACTCGGTGTCAACATGCAGCGGCCAGCGCCCGGCCAGCTCTTACTGACCAACACGGGTCAGATCACGCCGGTTGCTCCCTTCGAACTGGTCGAGAAGATTCGCGCGTCGATCAACGTGCTCGGGCCGCTCCTGACTCGGTGTGGGGAGGTTCGCCTGTCGATGCCCGGCGGCGACGACTTCGGCGCTCGACCGATCGACATGCACATCAGTGGCCTCAAAGCCATGGGCGCCGAGTTCAAGTTCACCCCCGAGTACCTCGAAGCCCGCTGCGAACGCCTGCACGGTGCTGACATCACCTTCGACTTTCCGAGCGTCGGAGCCACCGAAAACCTGCTGACTGCCGCGGTGTTCGCCAAGGGTCGTACAACGATCGACAACTGTGCGCGCGAGCCCGAGATCACCGACCTCTGCAACTTTCTCGTCGCAATGGGCGCCGACGTTTCGGGAATTGGCACCTCGACGCTGACCATCGAGGGTGTCGAGCGTGATGCGCTCCGCCCGGTCAGCTACTACACGGTGCCCGACCGCATTCAGGCAGCCACCTACCTCGCAGCCACCGCAGTGTCGAACGGCGAACTCAACGTGCTTGGCATCCGGCCCGACGACATGACAATGCTGCTGGATCGCTTCGGTGACATGGGTCTGCAGATGTCGCCGGTCGAGATCGACGGCGCGTCGGGGCTGCACGTCGCTGCGCCGGAACGGCTGCGGTCGATCGACGTCGCCACGTTGCCGTACCCCGGTATTGCCACCGACTACAAGCCGCTGATCATCACGATGCTCTCGGTTGCCGACGGTGTCGGAATTGTCACCGAGAACCTCTATCCCGGCCGTTTCCGCTACATCGAGGAGTTGCAGCGGTTAGGTGCTGATGTAAGTACAAGTGGCCACCACGCAGTGATTCGCGGCATCCCACGCCTGGCTGGTGCCGTGGTCCAGGCGCACGACATTCGCGCCGGTGCAGCGATGGTCGTTGCCGGCCTCGCGGCCGAAGGCGAGACGACCATTTCGGGCGTCCATCACATCGATCGCGGCTATGACGATCTCGTCGGCCGATTGAGTGCCGTTGGCGCAGATATCCGCCGCGTCGGTTGAAGTACGAGCCAGGCGTCGATGGGCTCCGTGCCCTTTCCGTCGGAGCGGTCTTCCTGTTCCATGCCGGTGTGGTCAGCGGAGGATTCATCGGCGTTGACGTCTTCTTCGTCATCTCCGGGTACTTAATTACCGCACTCGCGCTCGCCGAGATCGACCGAACCGATCGGCTTGCGCTCGGATCGTTTTGGGCGCGTCGAGCGCGGCGCCTGCTTCCGGCGATGTTGTTGGTGTGTGCCGCTGTACTCGGCTATTCGGTGATCGAAGGCGGTGGAGCGCTGCAACGCGTGGGGCGCGACGTGGGTTATGCGCTGCTCTACGTGGCCAACTGGGGCCAGGTTGGCCAGGGCCGTGACTACTTTGCGCTGTACGAATCGCCGTCGCTGCTCGAGCATGCCTGGTCGCTGGCGGTCGAAGAGCAGTTTTATCTGGTCTGGCCGATCGTGTTGGTCGTGGTCTTGCGGCTCGCCGGCACACAGCGGGTCCGGCGCGCTGTTGCTGGTGTCGCAGTCGCAGTGGCCGCAGGCTCCGTTGTGCTCGCCACCGTGTTGGCGTCTGATGAGGGCCAGGGCCTGAGCCGCCTGTACTTCGGGACCGACACGCGCGCAGTCGGCCTGGCGGTCGGCGCAACGGCGGGGGCGATGGGCCTGCGCCGTGCCCAGCGATCGCGTACCGCCGACATTGCAGGGCTGGTGAGCGTGCTGGGCTTGATCGCGTTCGGAGTGACGCTGCGCGGCGATGAGCGGTGGCTCTATGGGCCTGGGTTCCTGATGATCGCACTGCTGTCGATCACTGTCATGTGGGCAGCGACCTCGGAGGGTGTGCTCCAACAGGTGCTGTCTAACCGCATGCTCGTCGGCGTCGGTCGGGTGTCGTACGGCGTGTACCTCTGGCACTGGCCGGTGATCGTGGTGCTCGACGCCGAACGAACCGGGCTCAGCGGCGTCGCCCTCGGTGCGCTCTGGGTCGTAGTTACCGCGCTGCTGACCGCTGCATCATGGTTCGCCGTCGAACGGAATGCCCCGATGCCGAAGTTGGCTGCGCCCCATCGTGGCGTCGGCTACGCGATCGGCGTCGGTGCACTTGTCGTCGGTGCGACGGTGGCATCGGCCGCCGGAAATCAGCGGGTCGATGACGCACCCTTTGCCATTCCGCCTGCGGTGACCACAGCGCTGACATCGCCACCGGTGTCAACCGAGTCAGAATCTGGCG
>CALCXK010000046.1 GCA_937905835.1 uncultured Ilumatobacter sp.
ACGAGGTGTTCGAAGATCTTGCGGGTGGGCTGCCGGTCGATGACGGCGGGTTCGACGAGGTGTTCGAAGATCTTGCGGGTGGGCTGCCGGTCGATGACGGCGGGTTCGATTCCCACCAGCAGATCGTCACCGAGTGCTACTCCTTTGGCGATGCAGCAACGGTCGTTGCGTGCCTCAGTGAGAACATTGCAAGCGGCGCGCTACCGGAGTACTACCTTACTCCAGAACTCGAGTACCCGGAGTGTGGTCTGTTCGAATTCTCAATCGGCACAGCGATGCTTTGGGACCTCTCCGACGCGGAGTTCACGTCGATCATGCAGACGGCGTCGGTCTGCTTTGGCGAACTCATTGTTGGTGGCGCGTTGACCGAGTTCGATGTATTGAGCGAGTACTTGCACCCGGAGTGCGCCGAGGGTCGGAACCCCTGGGACTTCAGTCGAGCCGACAGCAACGAGTTCTTCGACACTTTCTGGGACTGCGTCTACAAGTGAGCCGGGGTCAGCAGCACTATTGAGGGCCGGCACCTTCGAGGGCCAGGCTTGCAGGAAGAGAAAACGGTCAGGCTTCGGAGATGATCTGATCGAGCAGGTCGTCGCTCAGGGCGCCGGCGATCGACTCGATTGAGCCGTCGGCTTTGACGATTGACATCGCCGGCTGGAATGCGACGTCGAATCGGTCGAACACGATGCCTGCGTTGTCGCTGATCTGCGGGAACGTCAGGCTGTGCTTGTCGATGAATCCCTGGAAGTCGTCGTCATCGCCGGTCCATGCGACACCGACGAAGTTGACTTCGCCAGCGAATTTCTTTGCTGCTGCCTCGACCGAGGGAGCTTCACGATGACAGCTGCTTCAAGTGGGCGCCCAGAACCAGAACAGCGTCGGCTTGCCAGCCAACGTCGCAGCATCAATCTCGCCGCCGCCGACCAGCGGTGCGGTGAACTGCAGTGAGGCCGGTGCGGTCACAACATCATCTGCGGCAGGCTCGGTTGCCGGAGTGTCGGTTGCGGGCTCAGGCGTCGATGCGGTGCCGTCATCGGTTGACCCGCCGCTACATGCAGCGATCAGCAGGCTGCCTGCTGCGAGCGCTGGAAGAAATCGAGAACCTCTCATGCGGCTGACCGTAGTAGCGATCTGCTTGAGACCGACTTCATCACGGGACTGGGTTTCTCGGAGGTTTTGTAGTCTGGTGCCAGTTCCGGACAGCCGGGATCGCTCGTAGCCTGGCTGGCGATGAAGACGCGCACACTGCTCCTGCTCTCGGTGGGCACCGCACTGATGATCTTGCTCGCCGGCGGTGCGTTGCTTTTCCAGCTCTCCAACCAGGAGTCGACGACCGCAGCGACACCCCTGGGATCGGCCACGACGATCGGCGATGTCGAGGCCACCGTTGTCTCAGCCGAAGTTGATGGCGACCGGCTCGTGGTGTCGGTCGAAATTGGTGGCGTCGACGACACCGACGGCATCGACAGTTTTCGATTGGTGACGGGTGATCAACGGCTCGACCCCATCGCAGCACAGGCCGACGGTCGGTGCGGCTCGATCAGCCTCGCCACCCAGGCGTGCACCATCGAGTTCGACATCAGCGCCAGCGAGGGGACGAGCCGCGTCCTGGTGCTGCGGCGCGGCGAAGAACAGGCCACCTGGCGTCTGGGCTGAGCGGTCGGGTCAACTGTATATTCCTGACGAGTCAGTGAACCTAGTGCTCTGACCACCGGCTCTACCAGACAGAACGCTGCAAGGGCGCTACCGTAAACGTCGTGAGTGATCAATTTGATGTTGTAGTAATCGGTGGCGGCCCGGGTGGGTACTCGGCGGCCCTCTACGGAGCGTCGGCGGGGCTGAATGTGGCCCTCGTCGAGATGGATGCCCTTGGAGGCACCTGTCTGAACCGAGGCTGCATTCCTGCCAAGGCGTTCCTCGAGACCGCTGCAGTCAAGCGCCATGTCGACCATGCAGTCGAGTTCGGAATCAACCCACCCGGTTATGAAGAAGGCAAGAGGGCCACCGTCGACTTCGCCCACACCCAAGCGCGCAAGCAGGGCATCGTCGACGGCCTCGTCGGCGGCATCGCTGCGATGTGCAAGGGGCGCAACGTCGAAGTCTTCAACGGCATGGGCTCGCTCGGCCCTGGCCGCACGGTTGGCATAGCGATGAACGACGGCTCGAAGGTGATCATCACCGGCGATGCCGTGATCCTCGCCACCGGCTCGGTGCCGCGCACTATTCCGGGCTTCGATCGGGGTGGCCCGATCATGACCAGCGATGAGGTACTCGATCTCGACTATGTGCCCAGCCGGGTCGCAGTGATTGGCGGCGGCGCCATCGGCTGCGAGTTCGCATCGACGTTTGCCGACCTCGGCTCCGAGGTCACCATTCTCGAAGGTGCACCAAAGATCCTTCCGGGCCTCGACAAAGACGTTGCCAAGGTCGTCGAGCGCTCGTTCAAGAAAAAGAAGATCGCATTGAAGACCGGCATCAAGGTGACCGGCCATCAGCCGAACGATTCTGGTGGAACCACCGTCACCTTTGGCCCGAAAGATGGTGAGAGCGACTCGGTCGAGGTTGATGTTGTCGTGGTGTCGGTCGGTCGTCGGCCGCTTGCTGACCATCTCGGCCTTGATGGCACCGCAGTCGTGGTCGACGAGCGGGGCTTCGTGCAGGTCAACGAATACTGCGAAACGGGTGAGCCGGGCGTGTACGCCATTGGCGACCTGATCAACACGCCGCAACTCGCGCACGTCGGCTACGCCGAAGCGATTCTCACGATCAAGCACCTCCTTGGTGAGGGCCCAATGCCCATCCGGTACGACCGGGTTCCGTGGGCGATCTACTGTCACCCCGAGGTTGCATGGGCTGGCCCCGACGAGCAGCAGGCCAAAGACATCGGCTACGACATTGTCGTTGGCAAGCACCCCTTCAAGTTCAACAGCCGGGCACAGATCCTCGGCGAGACCGAAGGCCTCGTCAAGGTCATTGCCAAGAAGAACGCCGATGGCACAGCGGGCCAAGTGCTCGGCGTGCACATGGTCGGGCCATGGGCCACCGAACAACTATCGGGTGGCTACCTCGCAGTGAACTGGGAAGCAACGGTCGACGAAATTGCCGAGTTCATCCAGCCGCACCCCAGCCTTTCTGAACTGTTCGGCGAAACGGTCCTGTCGCTCACTGGCCGCAGTTTCAGCGGCTGACCCCACCCGTCGATTACTCGCCCACTCGCTTCGCATTTCAACAAGGACTTACCATGTCAGATGTCATTCTTCCGCAACTCGGCGAAACGGTCACCGAGGGCACCATTACTCAGTGGTTCAAGAAGGTCGGCGACACGGTCGCTGAAGACGAGCCGTTGTTTGAAGTGTCGACGGATAAGGTCGACACCGAGGTGCCGTCGCCGGTCTCCGGCACGCTCATCGAAATTCGCGTCGAAGAGGGTGAGACCGTCGACGTTGGCACCGTGATCGCGGTCGTCGGCGATGGTGGCGAACCCGCAGTAGCTGCCGAGCCTGCTCGAGAACCAGCAGCAGCCCACGAGCCAGCTCCTGCTCCCGCGCCGGCAGTAACCCCCGCGCCGGCAGTAACCCCCGCGCC
>CALCXK010000047.1 GCA_937905835.1 uncultured Ilumatobacter sp.
CTCAAAAAACGCACCACCCGGATGTTGCCGGTGGTGCGTTTTTTACGTTTTCACCCCAACAATCACACAGACCCTGTCGCAATGATGTGCTTTCCCACCACCGTGTAGCGCGCACCCACCTCACGCCAACCACGCTGTGTCGAGATCACCGGCGCTCAGGCCCAGCGGGCCGGCGTCGATTCACCGCACACGCCGAGACGCTTCGCCAAGTGGTGGCGTAGCATTGCGGGCTATGCCTGGCGACCGATCATCTTCATCTCCTCGCCGCGACGATCGGTCTGGCGGCGGGCGGTCCGGCGGTGGCCGTGATGGCGGCGGCCGGGCCGGAAGATCTTCTGGCCGTGACAGCGCCGGCCGTTCCGGAGACAGCCGAGACGGCAATCGCAACGAGCGTCGAGGAGGCACAGGTGGTCGTGACGATCGTTCGAAGAAAGACCGTCCACCACTGACTGAAGCCGATCGGCGTTCGATGGACGTCAAGCGTCGGCGCGGTCCAAAGCCCGAACCCGATCGTGAGGCGGAAAAGGAGCGCGAACGCGAAAAGATCGAAGCTCGGACCACCGAACAGTGGATCGACGAAGGCTCTGTCCGTGATTCTGCTCGTGCAGCCGCGGCACGCGCCTCTGCCCAACCCATTGAACGCCGAGAGGTCGGTGAACTCGATCCCGAGGTCGCTGCTCAGTTACACGACGCACTCGGGGCGCAACGTGGCGCCCGTTTGGCAGAACGTCTGGCACAGGCGAGCGAGGCCCTTGACCGCGAACGCTTCGACGAGGCGAAACGGATTGCTGCTGCTATTGCCAAAGAAGCGCCAACGATTGCTAGTGCGCACGAAGTCGCAGGCTTAGCCAACTACCGACTGGGTCGGTACAAGCCTGCTGCAGCGTCACTCGAGATCTCGAACGACCTGCACGAGAATCCGGAAATACTGCCGGCGCTCGCCGATTGCTACCGCGCCCTCGAGCGCTGGTCAGCGGTCGAACGCATTTGGTTGCAAATCCGCGAGTCGTCACCCGCTCACCACATCCTCGCCGAAGGCCGGATTGTGGCTGCAGGAGCGTTGGCTGACCGAGGCGATCTCGCTGGGGCCATTGAGTTGATGCTGCCCGCGACAAAAAACACTAAGTCAGTGAAGGATCATCATCTTCGTCAGTGGTACGTGCTTGCCGACTTCTATGACCGCCTCGGCGATCCGCTTAAGGCGCGCCGCTGGTTCGGCATGATTGCCGAACATGACCGCGACTACTACGACATTCAGACGCGGCTTCGTCACATCGGCCGCTGAGTCTGGTGGGCAACCCCGATGATGGGTCACGCCGGTCTCCGGTGAACGGTACGATCGGCGTTGATGGCGAGTTTGCATTTTCGCGCTGGAACCGTCGCCGTGGTGCGGGACTCCAAAGGAAGAGTTCTTGCCTTTGAACGTTCTGACCACAAAGGAGAATGGCAACTTCCTCAAGGTGGGATCGATGAGGGTGAAGATCCTGTCGAAGGCGTTTGGCGTGAACTCGAAGAAGAGACCGGGCTGTCGTCGAACCAGGTACGCCTCGTCGACGAGTATCCCGAGTGGACCATCTACGAGTGGCCCGAGGGTGTCAAGAAAGGTGGCCATCGTCTGGGCCAGGCGCAACGTTGGTTCTTCTTCCAGATCAATGATGACGCCACCGAACCGAAGCTTGACGGCGTTGAGTTTGTTGATTGGAAATGGGTGCAGATCGACTGGTTGATCGAACAGATCGTTGACTTCCGCAAGGCGTCATATCTCCGAGTACTCGGCACATCGTGACCGACAACCTGTTCGCTGCAGCAGCCGATGAGACTCGGCGGGCTCGTGCTCCGCTGGCGGCGCGGCTCCGGCCGCGAACTCTTGACGATGTTGTCGGGCAGGAACATCTGGTGGGGCCCGGGCGACCGCTGCGAGTGCTGGTCGAAAGCGATCGGTTAAGTTCGGCGATTCTGTGGGGTCCGCCAGGAACGGGAAAAACATCGCTTGCTCTGGCAGTTGCCGGGTCCACTGACCGGGCATTTGAACAAATGTCGGCGGTCACCGCTGGGGTCAAGGACGTCCGTGAAACAATCGAACGGGCGAAGCAACGTCTGGGCGAGCGGGGGCAGGGCACGATCCTTTTCCTCGACGAGATCCATCGCTTCTCGAAATCGCAGCAGGACGCTCTGCTCCCGGCAGTCGAAGACGGCACATTGACACTGATCGGCGCGACGACAGAAAACCCGTTCTTCGAAGTGAACGCACCGCTGCGCAGCCGTTCGACCCTGTTCCGTCTTGAGCCGCTCGATCGAAGCGCCATCGAACAACTCGTCGCACGCGGATTGCAAGCCGAGGCCGTGACCGCCGACCCAGAAGCCACGCAACTACTGGTCGACCGATCCGGCGGCGATGGCCGCCAGGTGCTCACGTCACTCGACGTGGCGTGCGCGTTGTCGAACTACACACATGTCGAACTCGAACATGTCGAAGCTGCGCTCGGCACGAGTGCGCTGCGTTATGGACAGGACGATCACTACGACGTGGTCAGTGCGTTCATTAAGTCGATGCGGGGGAGCGACGCCGACGCAGCGGTGTATTGGCTGGCGCGGATGCTCGAAGCAGGTGAAGACGCCCGTTTCATCGCCCGTCGCATGGTGATCTTCGCGAGCGAGGACATCGGCCTTGCCGACAGTCGTGGTCTCGGAGTCGCAGTTGCAGCTGCGCATGCGCTCGAACATGTCGGGCTCCCCGAAGCCCAACTCAACTTGGCGCAGGCAGCGATCTATCTGGCGACGGCTCCCAAAAGCAATCGTGCTGCGTTGGCAATCTGGAATGCACGGGCCGCGGTCAGAGACGGCGCAGTTGGTGAGGTGCCGGCTCATCTTCGAGATGGGCATTATCAGGGCGCCGCTGAACTCGGCCATGGTGTCGGCTACCGGTATCCTCATGACGATCCGAATGGATGGGTCGACCAGCAGTATTTGCCCGAGTCGCTGGACGGCCGCCACTGGTACGAGCCGAGCGAACACGGCGACGAGGGGAAGATCGCAATGCGCAAGAATCAACGGTCGAAGGAACAGCTATGACTGCTGGCGAACTGGTACTCATCGTCCTGGCGGTGTTGATGATTCTCGGCTTTACCGCCCTGATCGTCGTACTGCTCCGTGTGCTTGACACCCTCCGCTCGCTGCGCAGCGAAGTGACCGAACTGCGTGACGAAACCCGACCGCTACTCGCTGACCTCCGGCACACCACCAACGAAGCGCGGTCGACCGTTGACGAAGCGCGCCACGACCTCGAACGGTTCGACAGGGTCCTCGGTTCTGCCGAGGCGATTGGTGATGCAATTGGCGGTCGGGTCACCAAGACGGCGTTCTCGTCGCCGGTGATCAAAGCTGCAGGTTTCGCCAAGGGGATATCTCGCGTGTGGCTGAGGCTCCGTGGGGGCCCGGCTCCACGGTCGATTGCCGCGGTCGAGGCGCACGTGATCAATGGCCGAAATCGACCGGGGATTGAGCCGGCGCAGCGCAGGAGGAAACGGGCATGATGAAGCGAGTTACGTGGTTCGCCGGAGGGTTGGCCGCTGGCATGGCTGGCGCCGGATACGCCAAGAAGAAGGTCAAGGAAGCCGCGTCGAACGTCGCTCCAGTTCACGTCGTGAAGTCCGCAGTCTCCAAGGTCCGAGCCAAGGGCCGAGACGTCGCCGATGCACTCCGTGAGGGTCGGGTGGTGGCGTCACAGCACGAAGACGAGTTACGAGCAAGGCGCGAGGGCCGCCTTGAGTCGCTCGAAGATCACGTCGAACCCGGCGACAGGGTGTTCGTCGACGGCGAGGTGGTCGACAGCGGGCGCGTGATCGTGATGCGTCAACCGCGGAACTGACCGTGCCACTCGACGAAATCTACACAGGCCACGACGTCGACCTCATCCCTGTCGCTGCCCGACTCCGTGCCGCTCTCCGGCCGGATCAGGTTCGTGACGGTGCGACCGAAACACATTTGTATCGGCGCGATGCGTCGACCATGGCGGGCAAAGCAGGAGTTGTCTGCTTCGCTGAATCGTCCGCTGACGTTCAGGCAATCGTCAAGATTGCTGCCGAGTTCGGGGTTCCGTTCGTGGCGCGTGGCTCGGGAACCGGTCTTGCCGGTGGCGCAGTTCCGCCTCCCGGAGCGATCGTCATTTCGACGACGAAGATGAACAAGATCCTCTCGGTCGATCCGATCAGTCGGATGGCGTGGGTTGAGCCGGGCGTACTTAACCTTGATCTGTCGAAACAGATCGCTCGCCTCGGCGTGCACTTCGCACCCGATCCGAGTAGCCAGCAGACGTGTTCGATCGGCGGTAACGTCGCCAACAACTCAGGTGGGCCGCACTGTCTCGCCGACGGCGTCACGAATGCTCACATCCACGGGATGGAAGTGGTGCTGCCCGACGGGTCGATCACGATCCTTGGCGGTGAAGAGCCTGAGCCTGACGGCTTCGACCTGCGGGGTGTCTTCGTTGGCAGCGAAGGGATGTTTGGAGTGGCCACCAAGGTCTGTGTCCGTCTGATGCAAAACCCACCCGATGTGGCGACCATCCTCATGGACTTCGCCTCGGTGTCTGACGGCGCCGACTTAGTCAGTGACATCATCGCGGCGGGCATCGTGCCGGCTGCTGTCGAGATGATGGATCAGCTTTGCCTGATTGCTGTCGAAGCGTTCATCCACGCCGGGTTACCCGTCGAGCAGGCCGCAGCGCTCCTGATTGAGGTCGTCGGACCACCCGCTGGCGTGGCTGCTGACGTGGCGCTGATTTCCGAACTCGCAACGGCCCGGAACGTGGGTGGTGTGCGGATTGCTGCCGACGAAGCCGAACGAGCGCTGCTCTGGAAGGGTCGCAAATCAGCGTTCGGTGCAATCGCGAACATCAAGCCCGACTATTACCTGCATGACACCGTGGTGCCGCGGAATAAGTTGTCGGGCGTGCTCGACCAGATCTACGCGATAGTCGAAGAGCACGATCTGCAAGTGCTCAACGTGTTCCACGCCGGTGATGGCAACCTGCACCCACTGCTGGTGTTCGATGGCAAAGAGCCCGGCATTTACGAACGTGTGCATGCAGCCGGTAGGGCGATCGTCAAAGCATCTGTCGATGCCGGTGGGGTGCTGAGCGGGGAGCATGGCATCGGCCTCGAAAAGCGCGATCTGATGCCCCTCATGTTCTCCGAGATCGATCTGGCTGCGCAAGCCGACCTGCGCCGGGCGTTCGACCCGCAGATGCTGTCCAACCCCGACAAGGTCTTGCCGAGCCCGGCGACGTGCGGCGAGGTCCATCGAGCCCCGGAGGGCGCATGGATCTGACCGTCGACGACTTCGCTGCGCAGATCGGCAGCACTGAGCCAGTCGCGGTTGTTGGTCTTGGAACGCGAGCTACGCCGCCTGTCGGCGTTACCCACGTCAACGCTCCGGTTGGAATTGACTGGATCCAGCCAGCCGAGATGACGATCCAGTGCGGTGCTGGCACGCCGGTCGACGACGTTGCGGCGGCGCTCGCCGAGTACCGCCAGCAGATTTCCTTCCCTCCCGGCGGCACCATCGGCGGCGCGCTGGCTGTGGGCCAGAGCAGCATCCGCCGACTGGCATACGGAGCTCTGCGCGACGCCATACTCCAAACGCACTACGTGGGATCGACTGGCAAGGTGGTGAAAGCCGGTGGGCCGACCGTCAAGAATGTCAGCGGCTTCGATCTGTGCCGGCTGATGGTCGGCGCGCGTGGAACGCTCGGCTTTCTGGGCGACGTCATCTTGAGGACTCGGCCGATCGCGGCCCACGAGCAATGGTTTACCTCTGACCGTGATCCTTGGAAACTTCTCTCAGGTCTGTTCAGACCGACCTCTGTGCTGTGGAATGGCGCCACCACCTGGGTACTCCTCGAGGGCCACGAGGGCGATGTCACCCAAATGGCCGAGACATTCGGTTTACAGCCGGTTGATCGGGCACCGACCCTGCCCTCAGGTGGTCGCTGGTCGATGGCGCCGTCCGAATTGGAGTCGCTGCGGGTCGCTCCGCCTGGGTCGTTCGTGGCCGAGATCGGTGTAGGAGTCGTGCATCACACCCGGCCGCGACCGGCGCGTCAAGTCGATTCGGTCCAGGCGCAATTACACGCTCGCATCAAGGCTGAGTTCGACCCAACGGGTCGACTCAACCCTGGTATTGACGTGTTGACCGTGAACTGACCGGACATGCGTCCGTTCGTTGACCGGCCGATCACCGACGTCGCAGCTGCGAACAACCTCGCTGTCGAGGCTGCTGCGCACTGGGAACTTCCCGAACCGGTACTGCTCCGAACGGGTATGAACGCGATCTACCGGTCGGGTGACGTGGTGCTCCGGATCAGCGAGCCGAGTGCGCCAGCCGGCGCGTCATTGCAACTTGCCGAGCGGTTGCTCGAAGCCGGGCTTCGAGTCACGCGACCGGTCAGAAGCGACACGTTTGGCCGTACCGGCCTCCACGCAACGGCGTGGGAGTACATCCGGGCGACGGGTGAACCCATCGACTGGCAAACCGTCGGTGCGATGGTTCGGACGGTACATACCCTCGATCCGAACAATCTTCCGAGCGAGTACCCGCTGCCGCGGCCTGTTGATTTTCCTTGGTGGGACTTCGACACGCTCTTCGCTCAAATTGGGGACGAGTTGGATGACGAAGCCAAACGCGGCATCGAGCAAGCGGTCGAGCGTTGGCCCGACTGGACCGATCAGGCCGGCGCAGTGGTGTGCCACGGCGACGTGCATCCCGGCAATGTGATGATGGCTGCCGATGGCCCGGTCCTGATCGACTGGGACCTGATGTGCCTGGCCCCTCCTGGGTGGGATCATGCGCCGCTGATGACCTTGACCGAGCGGTGGGGCGGTGAGCCTGGTGTGTACAAGGCGTACGCCGATGGGTATGGAGCGTCGCTCCGTACTCAACCATCCGCCGAAGCCTTCGCCGAACTTCGATTGGTTGCGGCCACGCTGATGCGGGTCCGTGCAGGTATGCGGAACGAGGATGCGATACCCGAAGCCCAGCGTCGATTGGCCTACTGGCGTGGCGAATCAGATGCACCGGCGTGGCAAGCGCAGTAGCGCACGGTTGACTTTCGCCGGTGCCTCTCGAGATCGCCGGTCCAATTCATTCCCATTTGTATGTCGCTGAATCACCGACTGGTGCTGGCCGCGGCGTTTTTACCGGACGGGAAATCTTGACGGGTGAGCTGATTGAGCGCTGTCCGATGTTGATCGTCGGAGGTGACCAGGGGGAGGCTCTGTCGTGGGGTGCCGACGGCTACGTGTTCGGCTGGGGGGAGTCATCGACGGCGTTGGCGCTCGGCTACGGCTCGCTCTACAACCACCGCTACTCGCCGAATGCTGAGACGCTAGAGACACCGGACGAACTGGAGATTACCGCGCTCACCGACATCGCCGAGGGCTCCGAGATCTTCATCAACTACATGGGGACGGCCCAAGAGGGCGTCTGGTTCGACATGTTGTAGATGCCGAGTCGTCGCCTGTTCGGTCAGACCGCGAAGTGGTCGAGCCGCGTTCGAACTCCCGGTCGGGTGCACGGCGGCGAGAGGATGTTTGCTGTCTTGCCAGTATCCAAGGCTGTTGCCGACTTGTTCTTGCTGATGAATGATGCGGGATCGCCAGGCCACTCTCGCCCAACGTCTGGTGGCGATGGTTCGTTACTCCACTTCAGACGAGGGATCGGACTGTCAGTCAGCCGGGCTGGCAGATGGGGCAGTGATAGCTGGTGCGGTTCTGGATGTTGAGATGCTGAATTTCGGTACCACACCGGAGGCAGTGGCGGCGCTTGTAGGCGTAGGTGGCTTCGCCTCGCTTGATGCGCTTGCCCTGAGGGATGTCAAGTTCTGATCGCTCGACGGTGACGATCCGGCCATCTTTGACTCCTTTGCGGAGCATGGCGGTGATCGTTGACCACAGCGCTTCGAGTTCAGCGACGTCCATGGTCGTGCCGCTGCGAAGCGGGTGAATACCACAGACAAACAAGGCTTCGGCACGGTAGACGTTCCCAACGCCAGCGACAACTGCTTGATCCATCAGGAGGTCGCCGATAGAGCGCTTCGACTTCTGGATTTTGTCGAACATCTTCTGCTTGTTCTGGTGTGGCTTGATCGGGTCGGGGCCGAGTCGGCCCATGATCTCTTTGCGTACCGATGGGTCGTCGATGGAGCAGGCTGTTGGCCCGGCGAGGTCGATCGTCGCGGTCTCAGCAACGAGCCGCATGCGGACGGCCCCGCGAGGTTCGGGCCGATTATCGCCCGTGTGGATTTTGTACTTGCCGAACAGGCCGAGGTGCACGTGGCCGATATCGCCGGTGTCCCAATGGTAAAAAAGGTGCTTTCCGTGCGGCTCGATCTTCTCGAGTACGGCACCGTCGACTCGCTCAGCGTCGGCTGAGAATCGGCCCTGGGGGCTCGTCACCTCGATCAGCCGCCCGTTGAGCAGCTTGCCGTGATCCTTGGCGATCTTGTGGATGGTATGTCCTTCAGGCATCGCAACGCACCGTAGAGCCGTGACGCCCCACCCACCCATGTTTGCGTGACGAAATTGGTGCGCATTCCAACCAAAATCGTCACGCAAACAGGGTGCGCGGTGAGGCGGGGCATGCCGAGCGGTTGTTGCTACGGTTCTGGTGTGCTCGGCATCGACCCAGACAAGCTGTCGACCTGTGTCTCGTGTGGTCTCTGCCTGCCGCACTGCCCGACATTCAGGGTGACGGGAGAAGAGGCGTATTCGCCTCGTGGACGCATTGACGCAATGCGGGCAGTCGAATCCGGCGAGCTTCCGATTGACCAGACGTTCGTCAATTTCATGGAGACCTGTGTGCAGTGTCGCGGGTGCGAACCGGCGTGTCCGAGCGGTGTCCAATTCGGTGCGTTGATGGAGAGCACGAGGTCAGCGTTGGCCGCCGAGCGGTGGATCACACCTCGCTGGCAGCGCCTCTGTTTCTGGTTTCTCGACAAGCATCGCCTGCTCTTAGCCGGATCGTCGGCGCTTGCGATTGCCCAGCGGATGCGCCTGGTGCCGAAGCGTTTAGGCCTGAGTGGTTTGCCAATCCGACGGCCAGCATCGATCACGTCGACAGGCGATGACGTCTGGTTGTTCACCGGTTGCGTGATGGACGCCTGGCAACGCTCGACGCACGTCAACACAGCCAAATTGATCGAGGCGACGGGGGCGACGTATGCCGTCCCTGGCGCCGGCGGCGGATGCTGCGGCGCGTTGCACGTCCATGCCGGGTTGACCGACGAAACCAAGCGACTCGCAACCGCCACGATGTCGTCGATGCCCGGTAATGCACCGGTTGTCGTCAACTCCGCAGGGTGTGGTGCAGCGATGAAAGACTACGGCCATCTGCTCGGTACGGCAGACGCTCAGGCGTTCAGCGCCAGAGTTGTCGACGTGAACGAGTACCTGGGCGAGCGTCTCGACCGACTTCCCGTTGCAACAGGTGAGCGGCAACAGGTGATCGTGCAGGACCCGTGCCACCTTCGCCATGTACAGCGAGTTGTCGATCCGGTACGAACCTTGCTGGGCCACGTCGCTGATGTGGTCGAACTCGACGACGATGGCCTTTGCTGCGGCGCCGGTGGCGCGTACTCGGCGATGCAACCAGAACTTGCTGGCCAAATCCGTGAGCGCAAGGTCGCCTCGATCAGTCGGGCGTCGGCACAATCCGATGCGAGGCTCGTTGCGAGCGCCAACCCGGGCTGCTCGATGCATCTCACTGCTGTCCTCAGCGAAACGGGTCTCACGGTGATGCATCCCGTCGACATCGTGGCGGCAGCGCTCCGAAATGATGGCTGAGAACTGATGGCCGACTACGACGCCCTTGCGAACCGCCTGGAGACGGTCGCCGCAGACCTCGACGAGATCGCGTTCGACCAGCTCCGCGAGGCTGTCGCTGACGGCGAGGTGAAGCGACCTGCCCACGACAAGAAACTGATGCAGGCCCGCCGATCCATCGAGAAGGCCGTCGGCATCTTGCGCCAACTCGGCGGCAGCACGATCTACAACGATTGACCTGCCGTCGCGCCGAGGTTGTCGTATCGAGGTCCGACCTCGGTGTGACACGGAGAGGGTGTAGCTGTTCACCACCCCGATCGAGTTGTCGATCCCGGCACTCTCCATACCCGCTTGCATGATGCCCGGGCCGGCACCAGTGATGGTCGTCCACTCCTCATCGGCGAGCGCAGCTGCCAGATCCCGAGCCTGCGCGTAGAACGGAGGGCCGCTCTCCGTCTGGGCCGAACCGAAGATCGTGACCTCAAAACTTTCCCGATATGGCCTGAACATTGCGCATTTCTGCGAGGGCTGCAGTAGCGATTTTGAGGTCGAGCGTGTCAGGCTGATCGCTGATGAGCCCCAGCGCCTCAGAAACCAACTCTGTCGCGAGTCGAACAGATCCGGAAACTCCCAGTTCTGCAACGATTTCGGCAGCGCGAGCAGCCTCGGATTCAGGTACACCTGATGTCATGCAAAGCGGACTCTACGGCTCAAAAAAGCTGGGTGCTGTGCTTGGCTTGCTGGCTACCGCGGCGGGCCTTGCTGTAGCCGAACTGGTCGTCGGGTTGGTGCGCGGCTCGTTGTCGCCCGTCGTGCCGATCGGCCAGGAGTTCATTGACTGGACGCCGAAGTGGTTGAAGGACTGGGCGATCGAACAGTTCGGGACGAACGACAAGGTGGTGCTGGTCGCTGGCGCGCTGATCGTTGTGCTCGGCCTTGGTGCGGTGGTCGGCATCTTGATGTTCCGCGGCGAACGCGCCAGCGCCTTCGCGCTGGCCAGCGGCATCGGCATTGTCGGAGTTTGGGCGGTCATGATTCGTCCTGACCCGACGCTCGGCAAAATGTTGCCCACGATCGTCGGTTCTGCCGTGTCTCTTGCTGTGCTCCGACTGCTGGGCCCGAAGCCCGAAGTGTCCAAAGAAGATAGCCGCAAGGTGATCATGGGCGTCGATCGTCGCCAGTTCATCAGTGGCGCGGTGACGGTTGGTTCGGTAGCCGCAGTCGCTGGCGGTGTCGGCCGAGCTTTACAGCGCCGCTTCGAAGTCGGCCAAGACCAACTCGCAGTGACCGAGACCCTGCAGACCAACGGCGACCTGTCGACCGTGGCCGACCTGTTATCGAGCGAGTTCGAACTCGGTGTCGATGGCATCGAATCATTCGTCGTGCCGAACAACAACTTCTACCGCATCGACACGGCGCTCGTCGTGCCCCAGGTGCCGGTCGACAGCTGGAAGCTCCGGATCGATGGCATGGTCGACAATCCAATCGAGCTGACCTTCAAAGACTTGTTGGCTCGTGAGCAGATCGAGCGATACATCACGCTTTCGTGTGTATCGAACCCGGTCGGCGGCGACCTCGTCGGCAACGCCCTCTGGCGGGGTGTCCGGCTCAAAGACATTCTCGAAGAGGCCGGGGTACAAGACGGCGCCGAGCAGGTGGTGAGTCGCTCGATCGATGGCTGGACGTGCGGCAGCCCGCTTGAGACCGTCATGGACGGCCGTGACGGAATGCTCGCCATTGCGATGAACGGTGAGGCACTCCCAGCGCAGCACGGCTTCCCGGTCCGCATCGTCGTGCCTGGGCTGTTTGGCTACGTGTCGGCCACCAAGTGGGTCACAGATATTCGGCTCACCCGCTGGGACGAGTTCGATGCCTACTGGATTCCCCGTGGTTGGTCGAAAGAAGGGCCGGTCAAGACGATGGCTCGTATCGATACCAGCCGCAAGGTGAAGAAGTCAGATGGCGCCGTCGCCATTGGCGGCGTGGCCTGGGCGGTACACCGTGGCATCTCGCGAGTGCAGGTGCGCTTTGATGAGGGCGAATGGCTCGATGCCGAACTGGGCGGGGTGCCCTCGAATGACACCTGGGTCCAGTGGGTGTATCGCACCGGCGACTTGGCGCCTGGCCGTTACAGCGTCGAGGCGCGAGCACTCGACGACGACGGTGTCCCACAGCTCGAAGAACCTGCCGCGGTCGCGCCGAATGGTGCGCAGGGCTACCACCGCATTGCGCTCACCGTCGAGGCCTGATGCAACTCCGACCGGCGCTTCTCAGACGCCCCCAAACACTCAGAACATCTGTCGATTGTTGGTCTGTACGGAGGTGAAGGACCCTCAACTACGGAGTTCGGCAGCCTTTGCTTCGAGGGCTTCGATCAACTCGTCGAATGCCGTGATGAAGCTGGCGACGCCCTCACGCTCGAGTTGTTCGGCAACGTCATCCATGTCGACGCCGACGCCCGGAAGTGCAGCCCAGACTGCTTCGGACTGGTCGACGTCCGCATCGATGCGACGAGCGACGGTGCCATGATCGGCGAAGGCTTCGAGGGTTGCGTCAGGCAGCGTGTTGACCGTGTCGGGCCCAATGAGTTCGTCGACATATAACGTGTCGGGGTACGCCGGGTTCTTCGTCGAGGTCGATGCCCAGAGGGGACGCTGGACACGAGCACCGCGTGCCGCGAGCGCTTGCCACCGAGGACTGGAGAAGGTCTCAGTGAAGAGCTTGTAGGCGAGCTTGCCCTGGGCGACTGCAGCCTTGCCGCGCAATGCAAGGGCTTCGTCCGAACCGTTTGCATCGAGGCGCTTGTCGACTTCGACGTCGACACGGCTGATGAAGAAGCTGGCCACGCTCGCAACCCGTGACAGGTCAGCGTCGGGGTCGCCAGCGAACTGCTCGAGCCCGGTGATGTACGCCTCCATCACATCGGCGTAGCGAGAGATGCTGAAGATCAACGTGACGTTGATGGAACGGCCCTCGGAGATCATCTGCTGGATCGGCCCGAGACCTTCGGCAGTGCCTGGGATCTTGACCATCAGGTTGCGGCGGTTGATCCGCTCGTGGAGGTCGCGTGCAGCGGCCTCGGTGCCGGGCCCGTCGTGAGCGAGGTTCGGTGCGACTTCGACGCTGACGTAGCCGTCGACGCCGTTCGAGTGGTCGTACATCTTCGAGAACACATCGCACGCGCCATGAATGTCGCGGATGACGAGCGACCAGTAGTCGTCAACGATGTCGCCAGCGTCGGCTGCGATCTCGTTGAATTGCTCGTCGTAGTCTGCTGAGCCCTGGATGGCTTTCTGAAAGATCGACGGGTTCGAGGTGAGTCCCCGAACGCCGCTTTCGCGGACCGTGACGAGCTTGCCCGACGTGATGTAATCACGCTTGAGGTTGTCGAGCCAGGCGCTCTGGCCTTGCTCGGTGTACAGCTGCTCGATGCGATTGCTCATGCGTTGCTCCTCGGATGTGGGCTCGTGGTTCCGTTGACCAGATCGGCCGCGTGGAGAACGACGTGATCGACGTTGATGCCGAGCTTGTCAAGGACGAGACCGCCCGGTGCGCTCGCACCAAAACGGTCGATTCCGACTGATGCGTCGGCGTATTTCGACCAACCGAAAGTGACTCCGGCTTCGACCGAGACGACGGGGACGCCTGCGGGGAAGATAGCGGCCTTGTGCTCGGCGCTCTGTTCGTCGAAGCGATCCCAGCTGGGCATGGAGACAACCTGCGCCCGCACGCCCTGCTCGGTAAGCTTGGCGGCGGCCTCGACGCACAGCGCAACTTCGCTGCCGGTGCCGACCAGCACGATCTGTGGGTCGTCAACGGAACGCACGATGCCGGCACCTGTGGCGACTGCACTGCCGTCGGTGGTGACCGTGATGTTCTGTCTGCTCAGCACCAGCACGGTCGGCCCGTGATGGTCGACGGCGTCGGCCCAGGCCTGGATGGTTTCGTTCCCGTCGGCCGGGCGGACGACGTGTAAGCCGGGCATTGAGCGCAGCGACGCAAGCTGTTCGATCGGCTGGTGCGTCGGACCGTCTTCGCCGACGCCGACCGAGTCGTGCGTGAAGACGAAGCAGACCTTGGCGCCGGTGAGCGCCGCGAGACGGATCGGCGGACGCATGTAGTCAGCGAAGACGAAGAACGTTGCAGTGACCGGCAGGACTCCGCCGTGCGCCGACATGCCGACAGCAGTGGCGCCCATTGCGTGCTCGCGCACACCGAAGTGGAGGTAGCGGCCAGTTTCGTTACCTAAGCCGAACGGCGTTGATCCACCGAGGGCGACGCCGTTGCTGCCCATGAGGTCAGCGGAGCCGCTCATCAGGCCCGGCAAATTAGCGAAGGTCGAGTCGAGCGCTCTCTGGATGGCCATGCGAGTGGCGACCGAATCGCCCTGCTCGTAGGTCGGGAGGTCGGTGTTCCAACCGTCAAGACCGGTCTGGCTCCATGCCGCTTGCCACTCGGGATTCGATGTGGCGCGCGCTGCAGCTGTCTTCCATGCAGCGTTCACAGCGGCACCGCGTTCGGCGGCTTCTAAGCGATAGGCGGCGACGAGGTCGTCGGGGGCCCAGAACGGCTCGTCGGGAATCCCCATCACCTCTTTGGTGCGGGTGACGTCGTCAGGCTTAAACGGGTTGCCGTGGGCGTGGTTCGTGTCGACGTGGTCGGGGGAGGGGTAACCGATGTGAGTCCGCAGCATGATCAGCGTGGGCTGGGGTGTGGCTTTGGCAGCGTTGAGAGTGGCTTCGAGTGCATCGACGTCGTTGCTGATGTCGCCGACTTCCTGCACGTCCCAGCCGTAGGCCCGGAAGCGGGCGGCGGTGTCTTCGTTGACCGTCAGGTTGGTTTCACCATCGATGGTGATCCTGTTGTCGTCGAAGATGCAGACGAGGTGACCGAGGCCGAGATGGCCTGCCCATGAGGCGGCCTCGTGGCTCACACCTTCCATCAGGCAGCCGTCGCCGACGACGACGAAGGTGTGGTGGTTCATTGCCTCGGGGCCGAAGCGGGCCCGCAGGTTGGCTTCGGCAATCGCCATGCCGACAGCGTTGGCGAAGCCCTGACCGAGTGGGCCGGTAGTGACTTCAATGCCAGCGGTGTGGCCGACTTCGGGGTGGCCGGGGGTGAGCGAATCCCACTGACGAAACTGCTTGAGGTCGTCGAGTTCAAGTCCGTAGCCAGACAGGAAAAGCATCGAATACTGAAGAATCGACACGTGTCCGCCGGACAGCACGAACCGGTCGCGGTCGGGCCACAGCGGATCGGCGGGGTCGTGCTTCATCACCCGGCTATACAGGGTGTGGCCGAGGGGAGCGAGCGCCATGCCCGTTCCCTGGTGGCCGCTGTTCGCAGCAAGCGGTCCGTCCATCGACATGCCCCGTATGAGGGAGATGGCGTTGGCGTCTTGTTCAGCAGTCAGCGACACGCGGGCGACAATAGTCGACCGTCACTAAAATCGTTCAGAATCGATCTCATTCCGCGGGGTTGTAGGCCAGAACTCGTCAGGGAACGCCAACCGATAGTCACCAAATCAAAGAAGTCGAGTCGGGATCAAACGTTTCGAAGACGGGGCGCAAGCAGGGAACGTCAATCACGCTCGACGACGAAGCCTCGCAACGCAGTGATCGATCAATCTGACCCGACGGGAGGGAGGAGGGTGAAGGGGACGAGATGCCAGGCTTCTTTGTTGACTCGACAGTGCGCGAAGATCTGTTTGTAGCTGTCGAAGTCGAGCTCGCCCTTGACGAGTCGGTACGTGAACTTGCTCGGCTCGACGGTGAAGGGACTGACGTTACGAGCGAGTTCCTCGCTGTCTTCTTCGACCCCGTTACGGAACACCACTTCGAACACGCCGTTGCCGGATTCGCCTTCCTGGCAAAAGATGAGGGCAACGAGATGTGGAGAAATGGTGAGCGGTGCTGGCGATGGTGCGACCATCGAAAACATGACTCCGGTCATATCGATGCGCGTTGACGGGCCGGGGGCTTGCCGCATTTCGAAGTTCTCGACGAAGAGCGATGAAACGATCTGCATGACGGTCATCGTAGGAGCCAGAGTGAGCCGCTGGCACTCCCGAGTCAGGCATCTCGAACGGTGAATGGAGCGGGATCGCCGAGCTTGGTACGGGGCCTACATCCAGCGCCGCGGGACGCGAACAACGATCCGATAAGAACCTGCGACGTTGACCGGCCCAAAGTGATTCGAGTCCACTGTGCCAAAGTGTGGGTTGTCTGACTCGACGATCATTGAGTCACCGCTGACTGCTGTGACCCGCTTGACGAGCCAGAATCCTGCACGGTCGGGATGTTGGAATGTCCGGATCTGGCCGACAGCGGGCCGCCCCCATCGGACACCGATCAGACCCTGACCGTCGACGAGTGTCGGCTCCATCGACCGGTCGGCGGCTAAAAATCGACGAGGAAGAAGTTGGCGAATGCTTGGCGGCATGTGATTTCTGGCTCTGGGCTCTGTCCAGTGTCAATGATGCAGTGTATGTTTTGAACCATTGATTCTGGGAATGCACGATGTGTTCCCACCTCCCAAACCACCCAGGAGACACTATGTTCGCCAAGCTTTTCGCTACTTCTACAGTTGCTCACGCACACTGCGACCTGTACTGCGGCGTCTATGACCCCGCCGAGGCCAAGATCGCTGCGCTTTCGTGCGTCAAGACGGCCAAGAAGTACGCCGAATCCGACGACGAGGTCTTCCGCGCACGTTGCATCTCGGTCAAGGAACAGCAGGCCGAGAATGTCAAGCATCACCTGATGGTGTTGTGGGCTGACTTTTTCGCTCCGGCACATTTCGACGCCAACCCGGGTCTGCATGAGCTCTTCTGGAAGGCTGTCCATCAGGGCGGCGAGGCCAAGAAGTCGATGGATCCGGCGGCCAGCCAGCAGCTCGTCGACTACATCGACGAGATCGCCGCAATCTTCTGGAGCACCGAAAAGGCTGCTGGCATGGGCGTCTACCCCCCAGCCTGAAAATTTCGGACAGCCAATCTGTCCCGCTACCGAAATGGAGACCGATCCTGCGCGCGCTCGGGGCGAGACGGTCTCAGTTTGAGGTATTTGGCAGGATCGATGGAGACAGGGATCGTTGGAGCACGCCGGTAACGCGAGACGGTCTCAGTTTGAGCGGGGCGTGAGCTCCCTGCTCAAGCTGGTTGTTGGACTGTCGGGCCGAGTCGGTGGCATGTCTTTGGCCAAGCGAGCCACGGTGTTCGGTCGGCGTCCTCGCTGAGTGAGCCGCTAGGTTGCATCTGCGATGTTGAGCCACACGACCACCGAGGCGGTTCCTGTTGGTGCCGGTGCCGAGCGGTCGACACGCGACCAGATTCTCGACGCGTCGCTCGTCTGCTTCGCATATGCCGGCTACAGCGGCACATCGCTGAACGACATTGCCGCAGAGGTCGGCATCCGCAGGCCCAGCCTGCTGCACCATTTCGCATCGAAGGAAACGCTGTACGGGGAAGTCTTCGAACGACTGCTCAGCGACTGGTTCGCGCGGCTCGTCGGTGCAATTGAGGCTCCGGCCTTAGGTTGGAAGAAGGTCGAAGGCGTGTTGCGTGCCGGATTCGGATTTTTTGCCGACAACCCGAACTACGTGATCCTCATGCGCCGCGAAGCGATCGATGGCGGGGTCCACCTCGGTATCGACCTCGCTGCGGTGCTTCGACCCATGTTTGACAAGGCCGCCGACTACTTCCGCCGCGAGATGGATGCTGGCACGTTCCGTCAGCAGAACGCCGAGCAGTTATTGTTGACCGGCTACGGCGCATTGCTGAGCTACTTCTCGGATGCTCCCTTCCTCGAGGGCTTACTCGATGAGAACCCGCTGTCGGCCGGCGCGCTCGACCGACGAAGCGCACACATCATTGAGTTCTTCCACGCAGCGCTCGTCCCCGCCTAACTAGGTTGGTGGAGCCAAACCGGCGCCCGTGTGATTTCCGGCGGGGAGCCCCGAACGAAGAGGTTGGCGAAACTACGGTGGCCCACTGATGGCCTCCGACGCGCATGATTCCACAACACTGTCCGAACAGGCGAGTAAGTCGTTGCTCGCCGAGTACGGCATTCCGATCGCTGCTGAGCGTTTCGTTGCATCGGCCGCCGAGGCAGGCGACGCCGCCGATGCGCTCGGCTATCCCGTTGTGGCCAAACTGAACGGCGACACCATTGCCCACAAGACCGAACGCGGGCTCGTTCGCCTGCGTCTCGCAGATCGCTCTGCGGTCGAGGCTGCGGCCTCAGATCTGCTCGGAGCGGCGCGACCTGAAGACGGTGATGTGACCGTGCTCGTGGCTCCGATGATTTCGGGCATTCGCGAGCTGATTGCCGGCGTGGTCCGCGACGAACAGTTCGGTCCGACCGTGATGCTCGGCGTGGGTGGAATCCTCGCGGAGGCTGTCGCGGACGTGGTCTTCCGTCCGGCACCGCTCGACGAACAGACCGCCGCCAAAATGATCGGCGACCTCGCAACGCAGAAGTTACTCGGTGAGTTCCGTGGCGAGGCAGCAGTCGACCTGGAGCAACTGAAGGCAGTACTCGTTGGGCTTGGCCGTCTGGCCGCCGACCGTGACGATGTCGCGAGTGTCGACATCAACCCACTAATTGTCGAGCCGAGCGGTGCGCTTGTTGCCGTCGACGGCCTCGTCGAGTTGGCGCCGCCGTCGACCACTCGGGCGGCGTTGCGGCCGCGCCCGAGCAACGAGCAGTTCCAAGCACTGTTTGAACCGAAAGGCGTCGTGGTATCCGGTGCATCCACGCACCCTGGCAAGTTCGGGTTCGTGTCACTGCACAACATCTTGGCCTCGGGGTATTCAGGAGCGGTCTTCGGAACAAACTTGAAGGGTGAGGAAGTGCTCGGTATCCAAACGGTTGCCGACATCGCCGAAATCCCTGACGGGGCAGCCGACCTCGTCTTCGTCTGCACACCAGCGTCCACCAACCCCGATCTTCTCCGGGCGTGCGCGGCCAAGGGGATCGGTGCCGCATTCTTAACTTCAGCCGGGTACGGCGAGTCGGATGCAGCAGGCCAAGAGGCTGAAAATGCGCTCGTGGCGCTGGCTGACGAACTTGGCATCTTGCTCGCCGGGCCGAACGGCCAGGGTGTAGTGAGCACACCGGTCAACCTTTGCGCTCAGATCGTTGCTCCCAACCCGCCAGCCGGCGGCATTGGCGTCGCCAGCCAGAGCGGCAACTTCGTGTCGACGTTCCTGAACATGTCTCGTGCATCGGGTGTTGGTATTAGTCGTGCGATCTCGGCGGGCAATGCCGCTGCTGTCAGCGTTGCCGACTACCTCGACTGGTATGCGGAGGACGATGCGACCACCGTCGGGCTCGCCTATGTCGAGGGCATCACTGACGGGAAGGGTCTGATGGATCGCCTGGCCGGAGCGGCAGCACGCAAGCCGCTCGTGTTGGTGAAGGGCGGAGCAACGGAAGGCGGAGCGCAGGCTGCCGCGAGCCACACCGGAGCACTCGCCGCTGACGACAAAATTTTCGATGGCGCATGCCGCAGCGCGGGAATCACCAGGGCAGCGAACGTCACTGAAGCGTTCGACACGGCGGCAACGTTCGCGACCCAGCCGCTTCCCGCTGGGCCGAACGTGTTGGTGCTCACCACTGTCGGTGGCTGGGGCGTGGTGACAGCGGATGCGATCACTCGTGAACGCGATCTGAACCTGATGGACATTCCGGCTGACCTCGAAGCCGCGATCGACGAACTCCTTCCGCCGCGCTGGAGTAAAAACAATCCGATCGATTGTGCCGGCGGTGAAACGCGTGACACGGTTCCCGATGTGATGGCGTTGTGTGCGAACCATCCGGAGGTCCACTCGATCATCTACCTCGGCCTCGGAATCCAGTCGAACCAGGCACGGATGATGCGCGAAGGCAAGTTTTTCCCTGATCACGGGCTCGAACGGATCGTCAGCTACCACGAGCGTCAAGATGCCCGTTTCGCCGTGGCCGCGCACGAGCTGAGTTTGGCGACAGACAAGCCGATCCTCACCTGTACCGAACTGGCGTTGGCTGACCCGGATAACGCTGGGCCTGCAACGGTTCGGGCAACAGGCCGGCTTTGTTACTCGAGTGGCGGCCAGGCCGTCACTGCACTCGGCCACATGGTGCGGTATCAGTTATTTCGACAGGCGCGCGGTCGGTGAACGGACCGAGCTCGTTGGGTTCTCGGGGGCCAGCGTCGAGGAGCACCCCGCCGGAGCGCGGGGCCCGCCCGCTGGTGATGCTCGGTGTGTTTGCGCTGATTCCGGCAGCGGTGCTCTTCACACTGTTCAACTGGGCCAAAGGCGCCGTCGATGAGAACGAGCCGGCACCGCCCCCGCCAAGCACGCTGGTTGCGCCGCCTGCGGCGCTTTCCACGTCGATGCTTTCGTTCCGCCGGTTTCCGACGGTGCTGTCATATGAGCTGAACATCTCTGACTTTGAGGCGGCCGTGGCCCCGTTTCTCGCGACGTTGAACGATCGATCCTGCGTATCGGTCTCGGTCGATGGCATCCCGATTGGTGCACGCAACGCGGGCATCGCCGTGATCCCGGCCAGTAACCAGAAGTTGATCGTGGCGGCCGCAGCACTCGATGTGATTGGAGCCGAAAACCGCTTGACAACCACAGTATCAGCCGCGGTCGCGCCGGTTGATGGCGTGGTCAATGGCGACCTCTTCCTCGTCGGCGGGGGCGACCCGTTACTGTCTTCAGACTGGTACCCGACGTCAAATCTTGAGCGGTATGCCGTGCTGTCACCGACATCGCTCGACACCTTGGCCGACGCTGTGCGAGACGCCGGAGTTACACAAATTACCGGTGGTGTGGTCGGCGACGGCAGCCGCTACGACGACGAGTTCTTTGCACCTGGCTGGGGCGTTGGCGTGGCTGGCCTCGAGGCTGGCCCCTACGACGCCTTGATGGTCAACGATGGTCGAGTACTCAACGACAATCTGCGCGTCAATGATCCGAACGAGGGTGCGGCACGCGAGTTCACCCGGATGCTCCAGGATCGCGGCATCACCATCGCGGGGAGACCGTCGTCTGGTGTGGCGATGCCTGAGTCGACCGTCATTGCAGCCGTTGAATCGGTGCCGGTCGCCGAGATCGTCGCCGAGATGCTGGCCAACAGCGACAACAACACCGCCGAGATGCTGATGAAAGAGATCGGGCTCGTCGGTGAAGGGATCGGTTCGCGTGAAGCCGGTGCCCGAGTGATGACGGCCAAGCTCGTGGAGTGGGGCATCGATACGACCAACGTCGTGGTTGCTGACGGGTCTGGGTTGAGCCTTGACAATCGGTTGACATGCGCCGTCATTCTTGCCGTACTACAGCGACATAACCCGTCGTCAGCGCTTGGCTCGGCCCTGCCGGTCGCCGGTGAGACGGGCACACTGCGCGACATTTTTGCCGATCAATCAGTAGCAGGTCGTTTGATGGGCAAAACCGGAACACTCAACAACCCGCCCTTCAACGCCGATCCGCCGGCGGTCAAGGCGCTGTCCGGTTATCTGCCGGTCGAGGGCGGCACAGCAGTCGAATACTCGTTGGTACTCAACGGACCGACCATTTCCGATCAGAGCGAGTACCGGCCAATCTGGAACGGTTTGGCCGAAATACTCGACACATACCCGGCGGGGGCCACCCCGGCGCAGCTTGGACCTCGCTGATGAGTCGGGACGCGTCTGGCCAACCGGTTCGCGCAGGGAGACAGCCGTCGTGAATATGCGGGTCGACGTGGTTGCGTTACCACTGCGTTATAGGCGCGCTCCGTTGCTGTTGCTGTGTGGGCTCGCCGTTGTGCCAGCAGTTGGGCTGCTGCTCGGACAGCAATGGCTCGACGCTGAGGCCGACCGCTACGACAACAGTCGGCTAGCGGTCGCCGAACTCGAAGCGGACGACGACAGCAATCGCATCGACTCGTCGGAGCAATCGATTGCTGCGGAAGCAGAGCGCGCTGTGTTGAACACGTCACTGTTCGACTATCGCCGGATGCCAGAACCGGTTGCTGACAATGCGGACGCGAACCGTCTCGCCGAGAGCATCGAGCCGCTCTTCGGCTTTCTGAACCGGACATCGTGCGTCGCAGTCTCGGCCAACGGGGTCGATGTCACCCTGCACCAAGCTGACCTGCCGTTGGTCCCGGCAAGTATCCTCAAGCTCGTTGTCGCTGCAGTAGCGATCGACGTGCTTGGCCCCGGTTACAGGTTCCAAACGACCGTCCGAATCCCGCCGGTCGTCGATGGCGTGATCGATGGCGATGTGTTTCTTGTCGGTGGCGGCGATCCGCTTCTGACCGTCGACGACTACCCGATCGCCAAGGATTCGTTTCCAGCGTTTAACACGACGTCGCTTGACGGGCTCGCTGACGCGTTCGTCGCCAACGGCGTTAAGCGGATCACCGGCACAGTTCTCGGCGATGGATCCCGCTATGACGACGAGTTCGTGGTTGAGGGTTGGGGCGACGATGTCGCGTTCAACGATGCCGGTCCCTACGACGCGTTGTTGGTCAACGACGCGCGTGTCCGCGGTACAAGCGGTGTGCAAGACGACCCGAACAGTTCCGCTGCACGCGAGCTGGCGAGATTGCTGAGCAGCCGAGGTGTACGGGTCAATAACGGGTGGGGCAGCGGCCAGGCCTCAACGCTGACCGAAGTCATCGGCACGGTGACGTCAGCGCCCCTCAGCGACATCGTGAACGAGATGTTGATCAACAGCGACAACAACACTGCTGAGATGTTGCTCAAAGAACTCGGGTTCGCTGACTCAGGGCAGGGCACCCGGGTCGCGGGGCTCGACGTCATCGATCGGACGCTTGCTGAATGGAGTATTCCCCTCGATGGTGTCCGGGTAGTCGACGGCTCGGGGCTTAGTCCGCAGAACACGTTCACTTGCCGAGCAATGCTCCAAGTGCTCCAACGCGTCCGCGGTACGGCCGTGGCTACTGGTCTCCCGATTGCAGGCAAGACCGGGACGCTGCGCAGCGAATTTCTCGGCTCACCCTTGGTTGGAAAGCTCTTTGCCAAGACCGGCTCGCTCGGCAATCCACCCGTTGATGAGCCTCCCTTGGCATCGAAGTCGCTGGCCGGATTCGTGGATGCGGGTAATGGGGACATCCTTGAGTTCGTGCTGATCCTCAATGACAACAAGATTGCCGATGAGACATACGCCTCGCTCTGGCAGGTGTTCGGCGATCGGCTCCACAGCTATCCGGCCGGTCCGGACACCGCTGAACTGGCGCCTCGATAACTGGCATGGCAGGGTGAGGCCATGGCGGTGATTCCGATGTTCCCCCTTGGCATGGTCTTGCTCCCGGGTGGCGTTCTTCCGCTGCATGTTTTCGAACCGCGATATCGCCAGATGGTGGTCGACTGCTTGCAGCAGGACGGCGAACCCGAGTTCGGTCAGACTCTGATCACACACGGATCCGAAGCTGGTGGCGGAGATGAGCGGTCGATGGTGGGCACGATTGCCCAGATGATCAAGGTTGAGGCACTCGATGGTGAGCGCTATTCGATGATCACGGTGGGCACCAGGCGGATCCGAGTAAACGCCTGGCTCCTCGATGACCCGTACCCGCTTGCTGATGTCGACGACTGGCCAGACGAAGTCTCCGACCCTCCGATGTTGGCATTGAACGTCGCAGCGTCCCACGCTCGAGTTCGGGCAGCACTGGCGCTCGCTGCCGTATTGGGTGATGTGCCCCTTGATCTTGCCGAGTCCGAAATCTCCAATGATCCGCTCATCGCCACGTATCAGTTGGCGTCGTTGGCACCGATCGGACCGGCCGACCGTCACCGTCTGTTGTGTGCCTCTGGGCCAGCAGCGCGGCTCGACGTGCTCGATGAAGTCCTCGATGATGTCGAGGCGATGCTCAAATTCCGTCTGAGCTGACCGTGTGCATGGCTTGAATCGCCCGCTGATCTGATAGATATGGGGCCGTGCCAGACAGCATCGACGCGACGAAACCGCCCCGCAAAGACGACGATGCCTCGCTTGGCGAGGTGATCGAGTTCGTCAAGACATATGCGAAGCAGGAGACGCTCGGACCGTTGAAGGGCGCTGGCTCGTGGCTGGCGTACGGCGCTGTTGCGGCCTTCGCCATGGGCCTCGGTTTACTGCTTGTCTTGCTCGGAGTACTCCGACTCGTGCAGACCGAATGGGATCGCTCAGCAACAGGCTCGCTCTCTTGGGTTGCCTACGCAGTGACCCTGGGGGTCACCATACTGCTCCTTGCCTTCACGTTGTTGCGCATCAAAAAGACCTACTTGAACAAAGAGCCCCTCCCGAAGAAAACGTCCTGAGAGAAGTCGGAACCGTCATCATGGCCAAGAAGAAAACCCCCGAAGCACCCAAGACAATCACTCCTGACGACTTACGCGGCAAGCTGCGCGGCCTCCAGGGCGACGTGCGGGGAAAAATCGACGACAAGAAGATCTCCATCGTCAGCGTTGTTGCGGGCGGCGGCATGGTTCTCATGATCGTCTTCTTCCTCTTGGGCAAACGCTCGGGTAAGAAGAAGAGCGCAATCATCGAGATCCGCCGCGTCTGATGGCGGTGTCCTGATGGCCCTGTTGCCTCGCGCACTCCGTCCGTCGGTTGTCATTCGACGCAAAGCGATCTCGTCAGGGTTCCTCGGACTGAGCACGTTCTGGAAAATCATCGGGGTGTTCGTCTTGAGCCGGCGCTCGATCAAGAAGTTCTTCGGTAAGAACCCTGAGCTGATTTTCAAGCAGAAGATCGGGTATAACTCGTCCGTCAACGTGCTCAATTTGAAACCGATGCGGCTGAAGCAGCGCAAGGCACTCGGGCAGACCGAGGCGGGGCTGAAGGCACAGGCGAGTGCCGACGTCGCTGATTCTTTGGCTTACAAAGCTGCTGTCAAGCCGAACCGCAAGCTTGCTCAACGCGCCCAAAAGGCAGCGGTACTGGCTGCCGAAGATCGCCGTCAGGCCGATCGTGCGCAGATGTCGCGTGCCCAAAAGAAGGCTGCGAAGCGAGCGTTCTAAGCAGCGCGTCGTGCTTCGAAATTCGAGGCACGGGATCGAGTACTCCGGAAGCCGTTCGGGTTGCTGATCACCGGAGATCTCGGTGCGTTCCTGCCGATTGGTTGAGAAGTCGTGTACACATGAGGCCGTTCTGGTCGAGATGGTGCTCATGCAACGTCGTCGACGACACTGACAAGCACTGGATCTGATTGATGACTGGACTCTTCGCCGTCGGCGAAAAAGCGTTGCTGCTCGACAGCAAGAAGCGCCGCTACATGATCGACCTCGCCGACGATGGCGAGTTCCACAGCCATAACGGCTTTGTGTCGCACCGCCAGATCGTCGGCAATCCCGAAGGCGTCTTCGTCAACTCGACGAAGGGGTCGGAGTACATCGTCATCCGCCCGACCCTCGAGGACTTCGTCGTCGAGATGCCTCGGGGTGCACAGGTCATTTACCCGAAGGACCTCGGTCCCATCTGTATGTTGGCCGATATCGGCCCGGGCGTGAAGGTCTTCGAGACCGGCATTGGCTCAGGAGCGTTGTCGATGACAATGCTCCGCTATGGCGCGGAAATCGTCGGGTACGAACTCCGCGAAGACTTCGCGAATCGTGCCAAGAAGAACGTCGAGAGCTTCCTCGGAACCGACGCGATGTCCCGCTACGACATCCACATTCGAGATGGCTACGAGCCGATCGACCCTGAGCACGGCCCGTTCGACCGTGTGGTCCTCGACATCCCCGAGCCGTGGAATGTGGTGCCGCACGCTGAGTCGGCGCTACGCGCCGGTGGCATCCTCGTCGCATATACGCCGTCGATCACGCAGGCTGTCAAGGTCCGTGACGCCCTCAAGGGCAAGTGGATCGATGCGCGCACGCTTGAGGTCTTGCATCGTGGCTGGCACATCGAAGGTCAGGCTGTCCGGCCAGACCATCGCATGGTCGCCCACACGGCATTCCTCACCATTGCTCGTTTCCTCGGAAAGAGCGAACGCGGTCCGAAGTCGATCATCTGATTGCCACACCGAGGTCAGTTTGGTTTCAGAGGGTGTGTGACACGCGGCTACGGCTCGATGTAGATGCACTCTCCGGGGCATTCCTCGGCGGATTCAACAACAGCGTCAAGCAGTTTGTCGGGGAATTCAGCGAGTCCTTCAGCGCCTTCAAGGTTGCCCTTCGCCTTGGCGAAGATCTTGTCGCCTTCGACGACATACGCAAGGCCGTCATCCAACAGCGTGAAGACGTCGGGTGCGATTTCCTCGCAGAGGCCGTCGCCGGTGCAGAGATCTTGATCGATCCAGACCTTCATGTCAGTTGGCTTCCTTTTCGGGTTGGGTTGTGAGCTGGGCGCTCAGAGGGCGATGGCGAGACATTTGTCGATGTGCCGGTGTTTGGCGAGGATGGTACATGGACTGGGACACGTCAACGTGCATCTGAAGGTGGTAAGCACGTCGGGTGCGGGGAGAGCCACTCGGTGTACATTCGGTTCATGGCGAGCAAGGACGAATCGACCACTGACGACGAATCGGCAGCTGGACGCGACGCGCAGGCAGCCGGCTTGCGCGAGGAAATCGCGCATCTTCGCGACGGGCTGTCAGATTTCCCTCGGCGGATGCGTTCGTTAGAAGAGCGGCTTCTGGAAACGAAGGGGCAGCTCGCGCAAGCCGTGGGTCAGAACGAGAAACTCTCCTACACACTCCGCGAGGCACGTGAGCACATCACCACGCTGCGCGAGGAAGTCGACAAGTTGAGCCAGCCGCCATCGGCGTACGGCGTCGTCGTCGGTAAGAATGACGATCTGACCGTTGACGTGCTCACAAGCGGTCGCAAGATGCGTGTGTCGCTTCACCCCGACATCGACCACGAGCTACTCAACCGAGGCGCCGAGGTCGTGTTGAACGAGAGCTTCAACGTCGTCATGTCGCGTGCGTCGGAGATCACCGGCGAGGTCGTGACCGTCAAAGACATTATGGAAGATGGCATCAGGGCACTCGTTGTCGGGCGTGCCGATGAAGAGCGCGTCTGCGAGCTGGCCGACAACCTGCGCGGCACGCTCATCCGCAGCGGCGACCACATGCGTCTCGACGTCCGCTCGAACCTGCTGCTCGAGAAGCTGCCCCGGCCTGAAGTCGAAGACCTGCTCCTCGAAGAAGTGCCCGACATCTCCTACACCGATATCGGTGGCCTCGACGAGCAGATCGAGCAGATCGCCGACGCTGTCGAGCTGCCGTTCCTGCACCATGACCTCTTCGCCGAGTATCAGCTCCCGGCACCGAAGGGGATTCTGCTCTATGGCCCTCCTGGTTGCGGCAAGACGTTGATTGCGAAGGCGGTTGCCAACAGCCTCGCCAAGAAGGTCGCCGACAAGGTGGGCGAAGGCAAGGGCCGCTCGTATTTCATCAACATCAAGGGCCCTGAGCTGCTCAACAAATACGTCGGTGAGACCGAACGCCAAATCCGGCTCGTCTTTCAGCGTGCCCGCGAGAAGAGCGACGAGGGTTGGCCGGTCATCGTGTTCTTCGACGAGATGGACTCAATGTTCCGCACCCGCGGTACCGGCATCAGCTCCGACATGGAGTCGACAATCGTGCCGCAACTTCTGGCTGAAATCGACGGAGTTGAAGGCCTCAAGAACGTGATCGTCATCGGTGCGACCAACCGTGAAGACCTGATCGATCCGGCCATCCTACGCCCAGGCCGCCTCGACGTGAAGATCAAGATCGAGCGCCCAAATGAAATCGGCGCTCGCGCAATCTTCGCGCAGTACCTCACAAACGAGATCCCACTCGACCAGTCGGAGTCGATCGACGCAATGCTCGATGCAACAGTCAGCGAGATGTACAAGAACGACGAGGTCAACCAGTTTCTTGAGGTCACCTACCAAAACGGTGATAAAGAAATCATGTACTACAAGGACTTCAGCTCGGGAGCCATGATTGAGAACATCGTCCGCCGAGCAAAAAAACTCGCGATCAAGCGGGTCATTAACGGCGGCGAGAAGGGCGTTCGTACGCAGGATCTGCTCGACTCGATCAAGCAGGAGTACAAGGAACACCAAGACCTGCCGAACACAACGAACCCCGACGACTGGGCGAAGATCTCCGGCAAGAAGGGTGAGCGGATCGTCTTCATCCGCACCCTCGTCACTCAGGACACCGCCGACGATCCGACTGGTGGCCGGGCCATCGAGCGAGCCCAAACGGGTCAGTACCTGTAGGGCGGATCAGAAGAATGGGCTGACGATGTTGCGGGTCGGCCCCTGGAAGGCAGCGCTGTGCACCCGCGTCATGCGATCACACTGCCAACGAATGTCAGGCCAGAGTCGCTCCAGGGTGTGGCGCGCAATTCACGACCACCGGGTGCGTTGATGAGGTGGGGGAGGGCGGAGCCGATCGTCAATGCGCCGATCATTACTACCTGAGTTCCGGGCCAGCGTGCCGAGATATGGGTACGGTCATTCGCATGGCACTGAAACGCAAACACGACATTGTGGTTTTCGGAGCAACGAGCTTCGTCGGCCAGATCCTCTGCAAGTACCTCGTCGACCGGCATGGCACCGACGGTGAGACTGTCACGTGGGCCATCGCCGGCCGGAATGCGCAGAAGCTCGATGCAGTCGCCGACTCGACCGGCGCCGATGTGCCCCAGATCGTTGCTGACGCTCACGACGCCCATGCGATTGCAGCACTCTGCGCGTCGACGAAACTCGTCATTTCGACCGTAGGCCCATACGCCCTCTACGGATCAAAGCTGGTTGCCGCCATCGCCGAAGCGGGCAACGACTACTGCGACCTCACTGGTGAGCCGCAATGGATGCAGCGCATGATCGACCGCTATCACGAGCGCGCCGTCGAGACTGGCGCCCGGATTGTCCACGCCTGCGGGTTCGACTCGGTCCCGAGCGACCTCGGCGTCTGGTACACCCAGCAGGCGGCGATCGAGCGGTTCGGCGCGCCGTGTACGACCATCAGCATGGGCGTCAAGGCGATGAAGGGCGGCGCAAGCGGCGGAACCGTTGCCTCGATGATGAACATGATGGAAGAGATGTCGGCCGACCCGGGCCTGCGTAAGGTTCTCGGCAATCCGTACGCGCTCGGAGCGAAAGGCGATCGCGGGGGTAAGGAGCAGCCGAACGTCACGATGCCCGTCCACGACGACGGCCTCGGCTCCTGGTTGGCTCCATTCGTCATGGCTGGTACGAACACCCGAGTGGTCTTCCGCACGCACTCGCTCCTTGACCATGTCTGGGGCGATGACTTCACGTACGGCGAAGCAATGATGATGGGCGACGGCATAACTGGCCGGGCCAAGGCACTCGGCCTCAGTGGTGGCTTGGGCGGCTTCATCGGTGCAGCGTCGGTCAGGCCCATGCGTACAGTGCTGGGCAGGTTCCTGCCGGAGCCCGGTGAAGGACCGTCGCTCGATGCTCAGAAAGCCGGTTTCTTTGACATCAGGTTCCACGGCACCACAGCATCCGGCGACACGATCATCACCAAGGTGACCGGTGATCGCGACCCCGGATATGGCTCCACTTCCAAGATGCTCGGTGAGGCCGCAGTAACACTCCTCGACTCCGATACACAAGGCGGCTTTTGGACACCGGCGACGGCGCTCGGCGCGCCGTACATCGATGCGCTTGTCGAATATGCGGGCATCACCTTCGAAGTTCTGTGACGACCTTCTGATCGAACGAACCGGAGCAGTTCACGGCGCTCGGGTAGCTTGACAGCATGGCCCTCCCGAAGGTGCTCGGCATTGAGACCGAATACGGAATCATTGTCCGTGGCGCCGACAGCAATCCTGTGTCTGCGTCGTCATTGCTGATCAACGCGTACATTTCTTCGATCCCCCGCAAACGCGGCCGGATCGGCTGGGACTTCGAAGACGAACAACCCTCCAATGACGCCCGCGGCGCCTCAAGAGACGAGTCGATGGCCCCTGAGGTCGAGACCATGCTCGTCAACGCCGTCCTGACAAACGGAGCGCGCTACTACGTCGACCACGCGCACCCCGAAATCTCGACGCCCGAGGTCACCAATGCGCGCGAAGCCGTCGTTTGGGATCGCGCCGCCGACGAGATCATTCGTGCATCGATGACGCACGCGAACGCCGTGCTCGCGAGCGATCCGAAGAACGCCGACGACGCCGAAATGATCATTTACAAGAACAATTCGGACGGCAAGGGCAACAGCTACGGCTGCCACGAGAACTTTCTCCTGAGTCGGGGTGTGCCCTTCGGCCGGATGGCGAGCCAAATCACCCCGCACTTCGTCACACGTCAGATTTTTTGCGGTGCTGGCAAGGTCGGCTGCGAAGTTCCCGGTCGTCCAAACGACGACGTTGGCTACCAGATCAGCCAGCGTGCCGATTTCTTCGAAGAAGAGATCGGCCTCGAAACGACGCTGAAACGGCCGATCATCAATACCCGGGACGAACCCCACGCAGACGCGCAAAAATACCGTCGACTTCACGTGATTGTGGGCGACGCGAACATGAGCGAGGTCGCCACCTACCTCAAGGTTGGCACTTCTTCGATTATCCTGTCGATGATTGAAGACGACGAACTCGGTGACGATTGGTTGCTCGGCAACCCGGTCGCCGCAATTCGCCAGGTCAGCCACGACCCGTCGTTGCGCCAGACGGTCATGCTGCGCGACGGCAGCCGGGCGACCGCATTGGAGATCCAGTGGGGCCTGTTTGAGCGGGCCCAGAAGTACGCTCAGACGCACGGCCTTGAGTCGGTGGGCGAGGCTGTCGGAGCCGATGTGATGGCGAAGTGGGAGACGGTCCTTCAAGGGCTCGAGACTGATCCTGATTCGATGGCACATTGGGTCGACTGGATTGCGAAGAAACGTCTGGTCGATGGATATGCCGATCGGCACGGCCTCGCCCCAGGTGCGGATCGCCTCAAGGCGATCGACCTGCAGTACCACGACCTGCGACGAGACAAGTGCTTGGCTGATCGTGCCGGATTGGACACGCTGGTGACCCTGGACGAAGCAATCGCAGCGATGACTGCGCCGCCGTCGACGACCCGGGCGTACTTCCGTGGTGCGTGCCTCGCGAAGTTCCCGGACGAGATCGTGGCAGCCAATTGGGACTCGCTGGTGTTCGACGTTGGGCGCGACCCTCTCCGTCGAGTGCCAATGATGGAACCGCTCAGAGGGACCGCCGACCACGTCGCGGCGCTGATCGCCGGGTGCGACACTGCACGCGCACTTCTCGATCGACTGGGTCAGTAGCTCAAAGTCCAATACAGTTCCACTTCGTGCTCGGTCACCGAGCAGTAGCTAGCAGGGGAGACAACGAATGGCCGAACGGATTCAAAAGTCCAAGCCCACTCACGACACCGAAGAAAGCGTCGACACAGCGGCTGAGGCTGTCACCGAGACCGGTGACAAGATCAAAGCTGACATCGACGATCTGCTCGACGAGATCGATGAAGTGCTGGAAACCAACGCTGAAGACTTCGTGAAGTCGTACGTCCAGAAGGGCGGGCAGTAAACCCGTGTCGATGCCGTTCTTCTCTCCGGGCGACGACCCGGGGTCGAGCTTTCCTGAACTCCTCCGGCGCATCGGGATGTCACCAGACATCGCGACCAATGGGTCCGTCGTTGGCGCCAATTTTTCGGTTCCGCACGCGACCACTTGCGTTGCGCTCAAGTACGAAGGTGGCGTTGTGATGGCGGGGGACCGTCGGGCGACGTCCGGCAACGTCATCTCGCACCGCTCAATGGAGAAGGTCGTGCAGGCCGATCGGCACAGTGCGGTAGCGATCGCCGGTGCAGCTGGTCCAGCAATGGAAATGGTCAAGATGTTCCAGCTGCAGTTGGAACACTACGAGAAGGTCGAAGGCTCGTCGCTGAGCCTCGAAGGCAAGGCAAACCAGCTTTCGGCAATGGTTCGCAGCAACCTGCCCGCTGCGATGCAGGGCATGGTCGTCGTGCCGATCTTCGCGGGCTACGACGTGCGGCGCGAAGTGGGTCGTCTCTGGGACTTCGATGCCACTGGTGGCCGTTATGAAGAACGCGATCACGTGTCGACGGGCTCAGGCAGGGTGCATGCGAGCACGGTGATGAAGGTCGGATTCCGTGACGGTCTGTCCCGTGATGACGCAATCCAACTGGCGTGCCGTTCGCTCTGGGAGGCCGCCGACGCTGATAGTGCCACCGGCGGGCCCGACGTCCTCCGCGGGATTTATCCGGTTGTTGCTGTGATCGACGCCGCCGGATGGGAGCGTGTCGACGACACCGACCTAGCCGCTCGATTCGAAGCAATCGTGGATGAAGTGAGTAGCCGATGAACCAGCCGTTTTACGTCGCACCCGAACAGGTGATGAAAGACCGTGCCGACTACGCGCGGAAGGGCATTTCGCGAGGACGCGCCCTGGTCGCGATCCGATACAACGATGGCATTGTCGTGGTCGCCGAGAACGCATCCGAGACCCTCCATAAGGTCTCAGAGATCTACGACCGCATCGCCTTCGCGGGCGTCGGTAAATACAACGAGTTCGACCAGCTTCGCGTCGCCGGTGTTCGCGCCGCTGATCTCAAGGGTTTCCAGTACTCTCGAGACGACGTCGACGCGCGCAGCCTGGCGAACAGCTACGCCCAAATGATCGGCAACATCTTCACGCACGAAATGAAGCCGATGGAGGTCGAAATCCTCGTTGCTGAGGTCGGCATCGACGCGTCCGGCGACCAGATGTTCCACCTGCTCTACGACGGCACCGTGGTCGATGAACGCAACTACGCAGCTATCGGTGGCGATGCCGAAGCAATTCGTGGTCGGCTCGGCGAGAGCTTCGCTGATGGTCTCGACCGCGGGGCAGCGATCCGGGCCGGTCTCGCGGCATTGAGCGGGCCAGATCGCGAGATTGAAGTGGGTGACCTCGAGGTGGCGGAGCTCGCGCGTGGAAATGAACGACGCTGCTTCTCCCGCATCGACGCCGCAGCCCTCACCGAACTTCTCGCATGAGGCCTGGCTTTCGTCTGTTTGGGTGACAATTTTGGTGTGAATGGTCGCCGAAATCGTCACCGGCATGTGTGGTGGTAACTTCGCAGGAATCGTCTACGGTCACTGCATGACGTACGCACCGTCCAGCCGGCCGTTTTACGACGCTGACAGCCACATCATGGAGCTGCCGAACTTCCTGATCGACTACGCCGATCCGGCGATTCGCGATCAGATCCGACCGGTCAACTACTCCGCTTCGTTGGTGACCGACGAAGAAGTCGACGTCATCGTGGCGAACGGCTCCAGGCACTCGACTGCACACGTCGCAGCGCAGGTGGCGCTTGGTGATCGGCTCATTGCTGAATCGAAAGAGATCCAAGCGCTCGGGGCATTCGACCGCGACGACCGATCGGTCGCCATGGACCTACTCGGTTTTAAGAAACAACTGGTCTTCGCAACCCACAGCGTCGTCACCCCATTCTCCGCGAGCAAGAATCTGCCCGACGACATTCGCTACGGCGCCACCCGAGCACACAACCGTGCGATGAGCGAGTTCGTGGCCAACGACAGCCGACTGATGGGCGTCGCGGTCGTGCCGTTGAACAACCCAGAACTCGCCCTCGTCGAACTCGAGTTCGCGCTCCAAGCTGGGCTCGAAGCCGTGTGGGTGCCACACATGGCGGCAGGGGAGCGGTCGCCAAGCCACGTCGACCTGCACCCCTTCTGGAACCGATTGGCCGACTCGGGTCGGCCATTCGTCCTGCACGTTGGAGGAGCGCCGCTGCAGCTCGACCCGGTCTGGACGAACACTGGGCGTGCTGCTGTGCGCGACTGGATGGGCGGCGGCGAGAACGTCCGCAGCAAAGACATGGCCGTGATGCACCAGGGGCCTGAAACGTTCTTGTCGGTACTGATGATGGACGGCATTTTCGAAAAATTCCCGAAATTGCGTGGTGCCGCAGTTGAATTGGGCGCCGGCTGGGTCCCGGCGATGCTGACTCGGCTCGACTGGGTGGTCAGGTCGTGGAGTCGCGTTGACCAGTACCTCGCCGAACTGCAACGCATCCCGAGTGAGACAATTCGGGAACAGATGGCGTTCACACCGTTCCCCTTCGAAGACATCGGCATGCTCACCGACACCAGCTACGACGACATCTACCTCTTCTCGAGCGACTACCCGCACGTCGAAGGCGGCAAAGACCCGATTGGCCGTTTCGAGAAGTCGCTCGGTGATCGCAGTGAGCAGGTCAGGGCGAACTTCTACACCGAAAACTTTCTCAAGCTGTTCCCTGACTCACGCGTCCACTCAGCCAGTTGACCGACAGATGTCAGACTGGTGACCTGGATGAGGTTTGTTAGCATGGGAGGCACCTGATGGAACGCCGGATCTACGGGCTAGAGAACGAGTACGGCATCACCTGCACGCTGCGCGGCCAACGCCGGCTCAGCCCTGATGAAGTCGCCCGATACCTCTTTCGGCGGGTGGTCTCCTGGGGCCGCAGCTCGAACGTGTTTCTGCAGAATGGCGCTCGGCTGTATCTCGATGTTGGATCGCACCCAGAGTATGCGACACCTGAGTGTGATTCGATCTACGAGTGTGTCGTCCACGACAAGGCTGGCGAACGGATCCTCGAACAGCTCGTTGAATCGGCCGAGCAACGGTTGGCCGAAGAGTCGATCCGCGGCACGATCTACCTGTTCAAAAACAACACCGACTCTGCGGGCAACAGCTACGGCTGTCACGAGAATTACTGCACGAGCCGTGAATCCGACCTCACCAAGTACGCCGAGGTGTTGATTCCGTTCTTTGTGAGCCGACAGATTTACGCCGGCTCTGGCAAAGTGCTGCAAACTGCCCGAGGGGCGAAGTTTTCGATCGCGCAGCGTGCAGAGCACATCTGGGAAGGCGTCTCGTCGGCCACGACTCGTAGCCGTCCAATCATCAACACGCGTGATGAACCGCATGCCGATGCCGAGAAGTACCGACGACTCCATGTGATCGTTGGCGACTCAAACATGAGTGAGTACACAAACTTCCTGAAGATCGGTGCAGCCGCCTGCATGCTGCGGATGCTCGAAGACCCCAACGTCGTCTTGCGCGATATGACACTCGAGAACCCGATTAGGGCGATTCGTGAGATCAGTCATGACATCACGTGCCGTCAGACAGTGCGCCTCGCAAACGGCCGGGAAGTCAGCGCGCTCGACATCCAACGGGAGTACCTCGATCGGGCGTTGCGCTATGCCGACGGACCAGGTTTCCCGCCGTTGGAACAGAAGGCCCTCGACATGTGGGAACACTGCATCACCACGATCGAAGACGATCCGCTCAAACTCGACCGAGAAGTCGACTGGGTGATCAAGTACAAGCTGATCGAAAAGTTTCGGGAGCGTCACGACCTGCAGTTGGGCGATGCCCGGGTTCAGCTGCTCGATTTGCAATACCACGATGTCACACGGAGCCGTAGCCCGTTCTACAAGATGCAGGATCGCGGCCTCGTCGAGCGGATCTGTACCGATGAGGACATCAACACAGCCATCGACGTCCCGCCGCAGACGACCCGTGCCCGACTGCGCGGCGAGTTTGTCAAGCGCGCGAAAGAGAAGAAGCGTGATTACACGGTCGACTGGGTGCACTTGAAACTGAACGACCAGGCCCAGCGGACCGTGCTGTGCAAGGATCCGTTCAAGAGTCACGACGAACGTGTCGACCGACTGATCGAAACGCTCTGACCCTCGGGGTGTGCATCGGAGCCAGGAGGCTGTGTCCGCCTGCCACCTATTGACTGCCACGGCCAGATACCGTTGCGTCTTCGTGACGAGCCAGAACGACGGTCCATTGCTGCCTCAACCATTGGGCACACCGAGTCGCTTACCGGTCGACGAGGCCTGGCCGAACGGGCCTACTGTTGCCTTGTCCGATGACGATGACACCGGTTCCTCGCTCCCCCCGATATCGAGACAGGCGTCAGGCGCGCGAGCATTCGTGGACTGGGTTGTTGTCGTCACGGTCGCACTTCTCGTGGCGTTCGTCGTCCGTGGTTTCGTGCTGGCCCACTTCGTTGTCGACGGCCAGTCAATGGCAACCACACTTGATACCGGTGACCGCGTCTTCGTGAACAAACTGTCGTACCGACTCCATGATCCGAATCGTGGTGACGTGGTCGTCTTGCATCAGATGACGAATACGACCGAACGCGATCTGATCAAGCGAGTAGTCGCTCTCCCCGGCGAAACGATCGAAATGACCGGATGCGTTGTGCGGATCACTCAAGCCAACGTCGCCACCTCGCAGGTACTCGATGAGCCGTACCTCAATGAGAGGGATCGGATCCCCGGGCAATGTGGGGCAGACATACCGTCACAGGTCGTTCCGGATAACTCTGTGTTCGTACTCGGCGATAACCGTGGCGGGTCGCAAGACAGCCGCAATCTCGGTGCGATCAACGAAGACGATCTCGTCGGCCGTGCCTTCGTGGTGTTTTGGCCACGGTCGGATTGGCAGTGGTTGTGAGCGCGGCGTGGCCGTGCGATCGACTGACGTCGCTCCGTTGCTGACCCCACAATCACAATTTTCTTGGGCCGAGCTGCGTGACGGCCTCTCGCTCGGCGGGTCACACGTCGACCCTCGGCTGGTTGTGTCACATCGAGGTCTGACCTCAGGGTTACAGCTCAGGTGGCGGCGGGCCGCCGATTTCCTTGTGGAAAACGTCCATCATGATGTCGACGTGGTCGCTGAAGACGGCGTCGAGACCCATCCGGAACGCTGTCTCCAACTGGTCGTCGAATTGCAGGTCCCAACCAAACGCGTACAAGTTGAACCGGTGGAACAGGGCTGCCAAACCACCGTTCCAGTCGGTGCGGTGCATGTTGACGCCATCGATGCCATAGTGGGCCAACGATGCCGCTCGACGTTCGGGGCCTTCTTTGAGGCGTCCGAGGCGTGTCGAATTCAAGATCTTGACGTCAGGCAACTCAGAACGGTGGGCGACACATCGGTCGAAGTCGGGATCGCACAGCCACGTGCGAGGGAGCATTGCGGGATCGATTGAGCGCACGTCGTTGACAATGACGGCGGCGGCGTCGGGATCTTTCACGTCGAGTGACAGGTCGTAGTCGGTTCCACAATGTCCGAGGAGCTCAACCAGGGTGGGAATGTGCTCGGGCAGGTCGGCGTGCAGGACGGCACGGATCGGCTTGCGGCGGAGTCCCCGCTTGACCACACCGTCATGATCGAGCACCGCCACACCGTCGGCCGTGAGCCAGACGTCGCTCTCGAGTCCAGAGGCGCCGAGCCTCAGCGCTAGCTCGAATGCGCCAAGCGTGTTCTCGGGCGCATGGGCGCGCGCTCCCCGATGGGCGAACGTGATCGGTGGGTCAAGGCGAGATGGGAGACGTTGTTGCACTGAACGAGATGATGTCAGCCCCGTAGACTGAAAGACGTGTTCAACCTCCAGGGCAGCGAGATCATTGTCATACTGCTGTTGGCGCTCGTGATCCTCGGCCCAGAGAGGTTGCCGGATGCCGTCCGAAAGTTCGCCCAGACATATGGCGAGCTGAAGAAGATGGGCAACGGATTCCAGTCCGAACTACAGGCCGTTCTGGACGAGCCGATACGGGAAATGAAGGAAACCGCTCGCTTGGTTCAAGAAGCTGCGGATCCGAAGAAGGTCGCCGAGCAGGCTGATGAAGACCGTGCGTTGCGCGAGGCATCCAAGTCGACGGCCATCACCGACGTCCCGATCACCGAAGCGTCACTCGAATCCACCGACCCGGCCGACAGCGGCACGGTGCGGGTTGATGAAGTGACCGCGGGCATGCATACCGCCAGCGAGTCGACTGCCGATGACAGCCTGCCCACCGATGAAGAGTCCGACGATGGGCCACCGGTGATCATCAACCAGATCGCCGCAGCCAACGCGCGCGGACCGATTGTTCCCGAGGTGCTCGCCGATGACGTCGACAACGTGACTGACCATACCGATCAGCCCATAGTGGCTGCCGGCGACGTGATAGCAGATGCCGACGTGATAGCAGATGCCGACGTGACCGCAGGATGAGTACCGTGACTGACGACGCTGAAGCCGGGGTCGACGACACGCTCACGCTCACTGAGCACCTCGCCGAATTGCGGACCCGGATCATCCGAGCAGCGCTCGCCGTTGTGATCGGCATGGTCGTCATCATTGCGTTTTACGACCAGGTGCTCGGTTTCCTCTTGCAGCCGTATCGAGATCTCTGCGACGCGCGTGGCGCTGACTTCTGCGATGCGGACGGTCTCTTCATCACCGGACCGACCGAGGGTCTGTCGACCCGAATCCGGGTCGGTATGTACGGCGGCATCATCGCTGCGCTGCCGGTCATTCTCTGGCAGATTTGGCGCTTCGTGGTTCCGGCGTTACACGCCAAAGAGCGTAAATATGCAGTCCCGTTTGTCCTGTCGTCGGTCCTGCTGTTTACAGCGGGTGGCAGCCTTGCCTACATCACCGTCGGGCGTGCCCTTGAATTCCTCATTAGTTGGGCTGGTGAGGATGTCAGCGAGATTTTCACGGTGGGCAGCTACATCAGCCTGATCGGTCTGATGATCTTTGCCTTTGGAGTTGGCTTTTTACTGCCCGTTCTGTTCGTCTTCCTCCAGTTAGTAAAAGTGGTCTCGCCGAAGACGCTTTTACGGAGTTGGCGATATGCCACGATCGGCGTGTTTGTCCTCGCAGCGGTGATCACGCCGTCGGGCGACCCAGTCACGCTGATGATGCTTGCCCTGCCGATGCTGTTCTTGTACTTCGTGGCCATTCTGGTCGGCTGGTTGGTGCTCCGCAAGCGGCCGACTGTCTGATCGTGCGCGCCGACCGAGCTGATCTGATCGCTCGCTACAACTTTCCGCTTGACCGATTCCAGCTCGAAGCATTTGATGCGCTCGACGACGGTCAACATGTTGTCGTCGCCGCACCAACAGGTAGCGGTAAGACCGTCGTTGCCGAGTACGGCATCGAGTCGGCCTACCGCGATGGCAAGCGAGCGTTCTACACCGCACCGATCAAAGCGTTGTCCAACCAGAAGTACCGCGATCTGGTCGCCATGCACGGCGAAGATGCTGTCGGCCTCCTGACTGGCGACAACTCGATCAACGGCGGCGCTCCGATCCTGGTGATGACCACCGAGGTCTTACGCAACATGATCTACGGCCGGGCAGGCCAGCTTTCTGACCTCGCTCTGGTGGTACTCGACGAGGTGCACTTCCTGCAAGACACGTTCCGTGGGCCCGTTTGGGAAGAGGTGATGATTCATCTGCCTGATCATGTTCGGCTGGTGTGTCTTTCAGCCACCGTCAGCAACGTCCAGCAGCTCGCTGATTGGATCTCGACGGTGCGTGGCCCCACGCACGCGGTCACCGAGTTGAAACGGCCTGTCGAGCTGGCTAACCAGTATCTTGCGAAGGATCGCAACGAAGACCGTCTGCATCTGTTGCCAACATTTGTCAATGGTGCGGTGAATCGTGACGCAGTGCTACTCGATGAGTCGGCGATTCGCCGTGGGCCCGGAGGCCGACGTGGCCAAGATCGTGATCACCGAAACGGGTCCGCCAATGCGAAGGGAGCGCACCGCCGCAAGCTTGTGCCGCCCGGTCGGGTCGAGACGCTGAAGCTGCTCCATCAGCAGGACATGCTGCCGGCAATTTTCTTCATCTTCAGCCGGAATCAGTGCGACGAAGCGGCCCGCTCCTGCGTCGAGTTTGGTGTCGGCCTGACAACGGATGAAGACCGGATGGCGATCCGCGAAATTGTCGATGCTCGCCTTGGCGGTCTCGATTTGGCCGACCTCGCCGTCCTCGGCTTCGACCAGTTTCTCTTGCAGCTCGATGCAGGTGTCGCAGCTCATCACGCCGGCATGGTGCCGCCGATGAAAGAGGTCGTCGAAGCCTGCTTCATCGCTGGGCTGATCAAAGTCGTCTTCGCCACAGAGACGCTGGCCGTTGGCATCAACATGCCCGCCCGCAGCGTCGTTATCGAGAAGCTCACCAAGTTCACCGGAGAGCATCACGAACAGCTCACGCCAGGGGAATACACCCAGCTCACCGGCCGGGCTGGTCGACGTGGTATCGATGATCGCGGGAGCGCCGTCGTGCTCTGGTCACCGTGGATCCGCTTCGACGACGTCGCGCAACTCGCTGGCAGCTCACAATTCCATCTTCGGTCTGCTTTCCGACCGACATACAACATGGCCGCCAACCTGATTCGCACCTATGAACGCGAACGTGCACACGACCTCCTGAACCTCTCGTTTGCGCAGTACCAGGCCGACCGTGACATCGTGAAGATGCAGGCTCGGCTCGAACGGCGACGCTCGGCAGCCGTCGAATTCCGCGCCCAGGCGGCGAGTCCGTTCGGTGACATCGACGAGTATGCACGGCTCCGGGCAAAAGAGAAATCGTCCCGCCGAGACCATCGTTACGAAGGCGACGACGTCGACGAAACGATTCAGCGGCTCAAGCCGGGTGTGGTGATTCAGCTGTTTACGGGCAAGCACCGTGGCCCTGTGGTCGTCGTGGCATCAGCGACTCGGAAATCGGGTTCGCGTCTGTCGCTGGTGAGTAAAGGTGGTGACCTGCTGCAGGCGATGGCAGAAGATTTCGACTCGCCGCCCGCAGCGATCGGCTCGATCAAGTTGCCGCCGAACTTCGCACCGAATCGCAAGGAATACCGCAAGGAAGTCGCCTACCGATTGCGGAAGGCGAAGTTAGTGGCCGCGCCGACGATCCGCAATGGAGGCCAGGATCGGCGCACGGCGATGAGCGCCGAAATGCACCCGGTCGCACGAGACCCCGACCTCAAACAGCGACTCAGCTCGATGGCTTCAGCTGCCAAGGTGGAACGCGAGGTCGTCGAGATCGAGGGCCGCGTCGACGGAAAGACCTCCACGTTGGCCCGCGACTTCGACCGCATCCTGGGTGTGCTGGAAACATTCGGGTACGCCGACCTCGACATGTGGGAGCTGACCGAGGCCGGCGAGATGTTGTCGCGGATCTTCCACGAATCTGACCTGTTCGTCGCTGAGGCGTTGCGTGCCGGCCTGTTCGACGGCTTAAGCCCTGCCGACTTGGCGGCGCTCGTGTCGACAGTGGTGTACGAGCACCGCAGCCCAGAGCCGCCACCACGCCCGTGGTTCTCGTCTGACGACATGCGTTCCCGTTGGGGCCGCATGGCGGCGCTCAGCGAGGACCTGCATGCCAAGGAGCGGGTTGCCGAAGTTGCCGAGCATCGTGGTCCTGATCCGACGTTCGCGGCGATTGCCTATGCCTGGGTCGCCGGCGAGGGTTTCGCCGCAGTTGTTGACGACGAGGAGATGACGGGCGGCGACTTCGTCAGGACGACCCGCCAACTCATCGACCTGCTGAGGCAACTGTCGGTGGTCGCTCCGCTGAGGGGGACGCGCCGTGTCGCAGGAGAAGCCGCCGAAGCTGCATTCCGCGGGGTTGTTTCCGATAGCGCCGCACCGACCACCGGTCGGGATGAGGCCGAGCGGTCAGCTACCTCGTGACGATCGAGAAGGGCAAGCCCTGGGGGATTGAGGTCACACGACCGTCGGATCTTCAACTCGGCGGCTCGGATCATGCCGTCGCCCGCCTGCTGACCGCCGATGTCCATGCACAGGTCGCTCCCACTGGCGGCGACCTGCACCGAACCATGGGGGCGCGAGCTCTCGACGACCGTCTGTCGATCCTTGAATTCCCGATCGATCTGCTGCAAGTTCGCCTCGATGATGAGCGTGAAGCAACCGCCGTCGCTCACGTGACAGTGCAGTCGCCGAGGTGGAGTGGAGGCTGGTGGCGCGGGCCGGTCTTGATGGTGATGAATGCGCAGTTTCTCGGCGACTGGCACGTGGTGTCACGTGGTCATCCGAACGACGGTCGGGCTGAGAGCGTCGAATGGGGGAGCGAATTCGGGCTCCGCCAACGGTGGGAGGCTCGTCGGCGGCTGCCGACCGGGGGTCACGTTCCACACCCATCCATCGAGACGCGTTCATTCCGTGCACGCAGCTGGACCTTTGATCGGGCCCTCGACATCCGCATCGACGGACGCCCCTGTGGACGAGCCCGGTCGTTGCAGATCGTCGTCGAACCGGACGCCGCCGTCGTCTACGGCTGAGGCAGCCGGCTGCCACGTGGGCCGAACCACTCAACGGAGGCCTTCTCTCCGCGGCAGTGTCGAGGCCCGAACTCGTCAGAGCGATTGCAACAAGAATCAATCAAATGAACGATCGTGAGGCTCGCGATCGCAACGAGTACCAGCAGGGTGACCCGATGATGGTGATTTCGATAGATGCCACCGCCGGGAGCTGACGCCACCAGACAATTGTGGGAATACCCGTTGTCGCGGTCTCACCCTCGTAGAGTACGTGCCCGTGGCCGTCTACGTCCCAGAGTCCTTCACACCGGACGAGGCCGACATCCTTCGTCGTTACTTCACGAACCTCGATGGGCCAGTGTTCGCACTTGTCAATCTGCCAGAGGTCGTGAAGGGCGCGTTGTTCGCCCGGTACAGCCGAAGTCCCAAGTCGCTCAGAAGGTTGTTCCTCGACGAATTCGTGGGCGACCTGGACATATCCGGCGACCTCTCGATTGATGCCACGATCGGCCTCGACCGTGCAGAGGAACTGTACGAGCGGGTGTTCTTTGACTACGGAGATGACTCGGTGGCCCAGCTCGGTGGAGTCCACTTGGCCTGCGAGCAGGCGTCGAACATCTTGACCAAGGTGCTTGAGTGGGGTCGGCTCATGAGCTACCTCGAGCAGAGTACCCGCTATATCTCCTATGACTCACGACTCGGGGGCCGATACCGGTACTACCGAGACCCCGCAGTCCTCGCTGGCTCGCTCGGTACGCGCTACGTCGGTGACCTCGACCGGATCTTCGACAACTACAGCCAATGCGCCGAGACTGTCACCGAGTTTGTTCGCAACACGGTGCCCAGGGGCGACAACAGCGAGTTCGTCTACCGGATGGCCACAAAGGCCAAAGCGCTCGATGCCGTGCGCGGCATTCTGCCGGCAGCAGCGACGTCAAATGTGGGTATCTACGGAACCGGCCAGGCGTTCGAAGCGCTCCTGTTGCGAATGCGGGCGAGTGCATTACCTGAGGCTCGCGACTACGCCGACCTCATGCTTCACGAGCTACGCAAAGTGATACCGAGTTTTCTGCGGAGGGTCGATATTCCCGACCGTGGAGGTCAATGGAGTAACTATCTGACCGAGACTCAGACCGGTACCAAGACGATTGTCGATGATCTCTTCGGTGATGCGCCAGTCGATGTGGCATCTGAGGTGGAGCTCGTTGATTTTGACCCTGATGCCGAAGACAAGCTGTTGGCGTCTATTTGCTATGCCCACTCTTCGCTGCCCGAACACCAACTGCTCGACAAGGTCAGGAATCTGGGCGTTGACCAGAAGGTGTCGCTGATGCGGGCCTACGTAGGTGAGCGCAGGAATCGCCGCCACAAGCCCGGTCGCGCGTTCGAGCGCAGCTTCTATCGCTTCGACGTCTTGAGCGACTACGGCGCCTTTCGCGACATGCAGCGCCATCGAATGCTGACCATTGAATGGCAGCGCCTCACACCCAACCACGGTTACAGCCGGCCGGAACTGGTCGACGAGGCCGGCGTTGGGGCGCAATTCGACGAGGCGATGGACCGTTCAGCGGGTCTCTACGACGCGCTCAACACGAATTTCTCTGAGCAGGCGCCCTATGCGGTGTCAATGGCGTACCGGATGCGCTACAGCATGCAGTTCAACGCCCGTGAGGCAATGCACATGCTCGAACTCCGTTCGTCGCCCCAAGGCCACCCGTCGTATCGGCGGGTCGCACTCGAGATGCACCGCTTGATCGCCGAAAAGGCCGGTCATTACGCAATCGCTGCGACGATGACCCACATGACGACCGAGGCGCCAGAACTCGAGCGGCTCGAAGCGGAGCGCCGAGCGGAAGCCCGACGCGACGCTGCTGATTCCTGACTGGCCCGACGTGCAGCGGCAACGTGACGGGTGTCACTAGTTCTGTTGCTCTCTGCTGGCCCGGCGTGAGCGTATGCTCCGCCCGCAGCGGCACTTGCATGAGGCGTGGCGCACCGACCTGACGAGAACGCACCATGGCTGAAGACGACATTCCCGAAGAAGAGATTGAAGAGGAAGAAGTCGAGCCCGAACTGGGTGACAGCGACGGTCCCGAGGACGACGAAGACGACGACGATGGCTCGTCCACTGAGTTTGAAGAAGAAGAAGAAGAAGAAGAAGAAGCAGTCAAGCCTCGTACCAAGCGCAAAATCGTTGACGACGACGATGACGACGATGACGAGATGGATGACGACGTCGAAGAAGATCTCGACAAGATTCTGAAAGATCGCCTCGTCGCGTCCGACGACGAAGAAGACGAAGACGAAGACGAGCCAGAGCCCAAAGGCGAAGGCGATGAGCGGTTGCAGCCCAAGCAGCAGAACGAGCAGCTCTGCAACTCCTGTTTCCTGCTCGTGAAGTCGAGCGCTCCGAATTGCCCGGTCGGCGATGACGACTGCCCGATCTTTTCCTGAGTAAAACGCCATGACGCGATCCCCCGCCTCGCAGGTGGAACGACTCGCTGCGGCGGCGTTCTACGCCCCGATCGGGCTCGGTGCACAGCTCGTCGGCGATTGGCCAGCAACTGTGGGTCAGGCGAAAAAGCAGATTGTGCTGGCGCGGTTCATTGGCAAGATGGCTGTTGACCAAGGCGCCAAACAGTTGCGTGAGCGGTTGTCGCGAGTGACTGTTGCGCCCAAACAGCCTCGGATGGCCGTCGAAATCATTCCTGTCGCCACAGCGGACCCTGAGTCGGCGACAGCCGACGTTGCAGCGTTTGCACTTCCCGACTACGACCAGCTGCCGGCGGCACACATTGTGGGTAAGCTCAACGGCTTGACGCAGGCTGAACGCGACGTCATCGAGACGTACGAGACAGCCGGGCGCCATCGTCGGACTGTCCTGGGCAAACTCGAGCAACTGCGCGAGGCTTGACTCCGTGATTGATCCCACCGTGCGCCTGGCTGACCGGCACGATGCCGATGACGTTGCACAGCTCGAACTGCTCGAAAAAGAGGCCCGAAAGGCGCTCGAAGGTCAGCGTGGCGGTGAACGTTGGCTGATTGAACACCCCGAGATTGGTGCGCAGTGGGTCGACCGATGCGACACCGCTGACGTCTGGGTCGGCCACATGGACGACGTTGTTGTCGGGTACATGGTTGCCGTCCTCGGATCGGACTTCATTATCCGAGTCGACCAGGTCTGGGTGACGCCTGAAGCTCGAGAACTTGGGTTCGGCGATGGGATGCTCGCTGCTGCAATCTCGGGTGCCCGTGAGCGCGGCGCCGTGGCGGTGGAAGGCCAGTCATTGCCGGGCGATCGACACACGAAGAATCTCTACGAGCGGGCTGGCATCGTCGCTCGGCTGATCACGACGTACAAACTGCTCTGAGCGGCTGCGGGCGGGTTACCCGCTGGGGGCTTTGCGCCGGAGGGGCGTTCGATGGACATGCCCGGATCAGCGGCCCTGCCAGTTCGGCGGACGCTTCTCGATAAAGGCTGTGAGGCCTTCTTGCAGATCCTCTGACGCCATGACCTTACGCATGGCGTCGTTGGTCATCTGGATCAGTGTCTCGTCGCTTTCGTAGGCGGCGGCCTGCACGATCCTGCGGCTCTCCGACACGGCCATCGGGGCTGATTGGCTGATCTGCTCGGCAAGCTTGGTGGCCTCGGCGAGTGCGCCACCCGGCTCGGTCAGGCGTGAGACCAACCCGAGGTTGTAGGCCCGCTCGGCCGGAATGGGTTCGCCCGTGAGGATTGCTTCCATGGCTGCCGCCTGCCCGATGGCCCGGGGAAGTCGGAAGAGGCCTCCGGCGCCCGCGATCAGGTTTCGCTTTACTTCTGCAAGCCCGAATGCCGACTGTGTACTTGCCACAACGAGGTCAGCAGCAAGGACGATTTCGCAGCCGCCAGCAGTCGCGAGTCCGTCAACCGCGGCGATGATGGGCTTGTGGCGCTCACGGTAGACGAAGCCTGCAAAGCCGCCCCGCGGGGTGTTCAGACGGGCGGCATCGCCTGAGTTGATGGCCTTGAGGTCGGCTCCGGCGCAGAACACCGGCCGGGACTGTCCCGCTGTGTTGGCCTGGATGATCCCGACCCACACGTCGTCGTCGCCTTCGAGCCGGTCGATGGCTGCTTCGAGACCCTCGGCGACATCGCCGTTGACGGCGTTGCGCGCCTCTGGACGGTTGAGGGTGATGACCGCAATGCGGCCCGTGGCTTCGTAGGTGACGATGTCTGACATGACAGCAGAGCGTATGCGGCGGACGAGCCCTGAGGCCAACCCGTCGTCAACGATCAACTGTTGTCGGTCGCGTCGTCCGCCGGAGCGTCCACTGCTTCGGGAGCAGCCTCGTCGTCGGCGGGTGCGCTTGTGGCCGCGTCGGTTGAGGCTTGCGGTTCGGAGGTAGAGGAGTCGGAAGCACTCTCGGTTGATGCGTTTTCGGTTGCAGTGCTGTCGGCAGGTGCGTCGGGAGCGGCCTGGGTTTCTGCTGCTTGGGCCTGAGCTTCTACTTCGGCGGCTGCTTGGGCCTGAGCTGCTACTTCGGCGGCTGCTTGGGCCTGAGCTTCCACTTCGGCGGCACGCTTGGCAGCCATCACTTCAGCAACGTCACGCATACCCTTGGGGCGGTCTTTCGGACCACTCGGCTTGCCACGGTCCTCGCGGCCGCGCCCGCG
>CALCXK010000048.1 GCA_937905835.1 uncultured Ilumatobacter sp.
TTTTGTGTGAGGAGAAGTGGGCAACGACGCCGCAATCGCTCACACAAAAATGGGGTGGACTGGAGAGCGGTGGTTATTCCGGAGTTGAGTCTTCGACTGCAGCGTTGTCCAGTTCGCGCTGGAACGACGGAGCAGCCATGCCGATGACGATGCCCTCGACGGGGAGCGCGTCGTTGCGGCACAGGAACGCCATCTGTTCGTCGATCACGCGAATCAATGGAATGAACAGGTCGCCATCGACGGCGGTATTCATGCGCGGGCCGGCTTGGGCGCTCCGTGCTTTCCAGCCCTGGCGCGCTCGTTCGTCGATCGTCGAGTAGGTGACGCCGTCGATGCCAATCTGACGACCCAGATACTCGGAAGGAACACCGGTTTCGCCCGATCGACGCTTGCCCGGTGACAGCTGAAACACCTCTCGGCGGCCAAACACTCGGGCGAATCGGGCGGTGGCCAGGGCATTAACCTCGTCGTTCGACGTGAAGGCCATGAGGCGGCCGATGCCCCGAAGGTCGAGGTTGTGGGTGGCATCTTCTGCGAGGACATTCAACCGACGTGCGGCGAGACCGTTCGAGATTGACCGGGTGACGTTGTACGGGTCAGTGTCGATGAGGAGTGACTTGATGCCGTGCTCCTTCAACTGCAGGGCGATACCTTGCGACGTGGCGTGAGCGCCGGCGATCAACACACCAGCGACTTGTGCCTCGGCCAGTCCGAGCAAGCGGGCCGCGGGGCCGGAGAAGAAGCCGTAGACGACAATCGTTCCGATGATCACGAGGAATACGATCGGCACGATTTTGTCGGCGTCGGTGACGTTTTCTGCTTCCATGCGGATTGCGAAGATCGCCGACACTGCAGCGGCCACGATGCCGCGTGGCGCCATCATCATCAAGAACATTCGCTCGCGCCATGTCAGTGACGTGCGGACCGTGGACACCAAGACCGTGAGCGGGCGAGCAATCAGCACCAAGACGGCGAGGAAACCGAGTGCGGGCAGTAGCACGTCGCGCAGCGCGTCGGCTTCGATTCGGGCGGCGAGGAGGATGAACAACGCCGAGATCAGTAGCGTTCGGAGGCTTTCACTGAACTCGAGAACGTGTCGTACGGTTGACGTGTCGCGTCGCGCGAGGTAGATGCCGAGCACGGTGACCGTCAGCAACCCCGACTCTTCCTGGACCTCGTTAGCCGCGACGAACGTGGCCACGACGAAGGCAAACGTGATCGGAACGATCAGTTGGTCAGGGATGAGGAATCGGCGGAGTGCTTCGTCGAGGACGAATGCGGCAAGGAGACCAATGCCGGCGCCCGCAATGATCGTGAGCGCCAGAATGCCCGCTACCTTCAAGATGGCTTCGTTGGCGCCGTCGAGCAGCACAATTTCGAATGCCAGCAGTGCGGCGGTGGCGCCGATCGGGTCGATCAGCACGCCTTCGGCACGGAGGATCGGGCCGGTCGTGCCGGCGGGTCGAACGAAGCGGAGGAGCGGGCCGACCACGGTTGGGCCGGTCACGACGAGTACGGCACCGAGCACGATTGCAGCCTGGTTCGAGATGCCGAAGATCTCGCGAGAGGCGTACCAGCTGATGATGAAGCTGATCACGGCGCCGATGGTGATCAATCGGCGGACCACGATGCCGGTGTTGCGCAACTCGCGCGGGGGAAGGTCGAGGCCGCCCTCGAAGAGGATCAGGGCGACCGAGAGCGACACGAGCGGGAAGAGTTGGCCGCCGAGTAATTGATCGGGGTCGATGATGCCGGTGACGGGACCGAGCAGGAGGCCAGCAAGCAGCAAGGCGATAATCGACGGGATCTGGGTTCGCCAGGCGATCCACTGAGCCGCCATGCCGGCGCCGACGATGACCGCGAGCGTCGGTCCGATCGTCGATTCACCTGCCGCAAGCAGAACAGAGGCGGGAAGTGCAGCGATCATCGGCGCAGGCCACCGAGTGTGAGAGCCACCATTCGCTGAGATCGTAGCGGCGATCGCTCAGACGTGCGGGTGAGAGCGTCAAGGGGGGTAGTGATCGGTCGGCTCCGGCGAGCGTTAAGTTCGCCATGTGACCGAACGAACCACCTTCCCGACGAGCAAGGACTACCCTGAGCTCGCTGCTGCGTTCGACGGGGACATCGCAGCGTTTCGTGCCAGTGGTGAGCTTGAGCAGATCGTGGTCGCAGGCCGACCCGGGCGAGCCCAACAAGCTGTAGTCCCAGGCTGGTTGGTGCAGTAGTTTGCATCGCTATGTCGATCACCGACTTCTCAATGAACTGGTTTGACCTGTCCGGAAAATCCGCGATTGTCACGGGCGGCAACTCTGGGCTCGGCCAAGGATTTGCCAGGGCACTCGCGGCCGCTGGCGCCAACGTGTTCGTGCCCAGCTTGGCCGATGACGACGGCACCACCCGACAGCTCATCGAAGCCACCGGACAACAGTTCGCTTTTCTCGAAACCGACATTACTCGGGCTGGCGAGCCTGCTCGGGTCGTCGAGTCCTGTGTCGAAGCGTTCGGAACCGTCGACATCCTGGTCAACAGTGCCGGCATCTGCCCGCTCGGTGAAGTACTCGACTTCGGTCGCGACAAGTGGGACGCCACAGTGGCTGTCAACCTCACCGCGGCATTCGAGATGAGCCACGAAGCCGCCAAGGTGATGGTTCCCCAGCGCAGTGGCAAGATCATCAACATCTGCTCGATGTTCAGCTTCCTCGGTGGTCGCCTCTCGCCCGCCTACGCGGCAACGAAGCACGGCATCGCTGGCCTCACCAAGGCGTACTGCGACGAGCTCGCCATGCACAACATTCAAGTCAACGGTATTGCACCCGGGTATTTCGCCACGGCGATCACCGAGAACACCCGCAGTAACCCCGAGACCAACCAACGCGTGCTCGACCACATCCCGGCCGAACGCTGGGGTGAGCGTGTCGACTTGATGGGCACAGCGGTGTTTCTCGCCTCCACAGCGTCCGACTACGTCAACGGTCACGTACTGGCCGTCGACGGCGGCTACCTCGTCCGCTGATCGCTATGACCGACTATCTGCTTGGCATCGACTGCGGCACCCAGAGCGCGAAGGTTGTGGTGTTCGACGAACGCGGCGCCGAGATCGCAAGCGGCCAGCAGGCGCTGCGGCCCACGGATCGGCCGGCTCCTGGCGTGGTGGTGCACCCCGACGACGACCTGTGGGATGCGATCTGCGCTGCCACCAACGTGGCGCTTGCCTCGCTGCCCGCCGATGCCACGATCGCTGCTGTCGGGCTGTGCCCGATCCGCTGCTGCAAGGCGTTCCTCGATGCCGACGGCAACCTGACCGAGCCAGTCATCAGCTGGATGGACGACCGGGCCTACTCGGCGTACGTGCCCGACGACCCGACGATTGCCTACGCCACGACGGCGTCGGGCTATGTCGGTCACCGCATGACCGGCGAGTTCGTGGATACCGCGGCCAACAACATCGCCTTGCAATGGCCGATCGACACCAACACCTGGCGATGGAGCGACGACCCGAATCAGTTCGCTCACCACAAGGTGCGACGCGAGCAATTGTTCGAGCTGCAGCAACCGGGCGACATCATCGGGACCATCACGGCTGCCGCCGCCGCCGCCACCGGCATCGCCGAAGGCACACCGGTTGTTTCGACAGCGAACGATAAGGCGGTCGAGGTGCTCGGAGCAGGCTCGCTTGGTGAGTCGACGGTGCTGATCTCGCTCGGCACCTATATCGCGGCGATGATGCAGGGCCGCCAGAACTCTCCCGCAACCGACAACTTTTGGACCAACTTCGCCAGCCAACCCGGTGTCTATCTGTATGAGAGCAACGGCATCCGGCGCGGCATGTGGACCCTCACCTGGCTCCTCGACCTTCTGGGCCCGGAGTTCGCCGACGCTGCCGATGCCGCCGGGTTGAGCCGCGAGACCTACCTCGAACGCGAAGCGGTCGCCGTCGCGCCGGGCAGCGACGGGTTGGTGATGGTGCTCGATTTCCTGGCTCCGACCGACAAACCGTTTCGCAAAGCCACCATGTTCGGCTTCGATGCCCGCCACACCCGCGGGCACCTGTACCGGGCAGTTCTCGAAGCAATCGCCATGACGATGAAACTGCATGTCGATGCCATGACCACCCAACTCGGAGTGTCGCTCGACAACATCGTCTTGTCCGGGGGCGGCAGCAACAGCGAGCTGTTCGCTCAGATCTTCGCCGACGTCTTCGACCTCCCGACCTCGCGAGCCAACGGTCCCTCAGGTGCCAGTCTCGGCGCGGCGATGTGTGCGGCGAGCGCCGTCGGAATCCATTCATCCATCGACGCCGCCTCGGCCGCCATGGCGAGCGGTCGACAGACCTTCACCCCCGACCCGATGACTGTCCCGCGCTACCGCGAGATCATCACTACCGTGCTCCCCGGAATCCGCGAACACACCGATCCGCTCTACGCACGATCATTCCCCCTGTTCCACTCATGAAAGCCACCGCCATGTCGCTCACCCATCAAGACGTCGTCGAACACCTCCGCCGCATCATCGACGCCGATCGAATCATCGACGATGAAGCCACCCTGAAGCTGGCCAGCGTCGACCACTACCGCAAGCTCCAGACCATCTTCGACACCCACACGATGCAGCTCCCCGCTGCTGTGGTGATGGCCAACTCGACCGACGAAGTGTCGAAGATCCTCGCCTTCGCCGATGCCAATGATGTCAACGTGGTGGCCCGCACAGGGGGCACCGCAACCGAAGGTGGACTCGAGAGCGGTACCGACCGGTCGATCGTCGTCGACGGATCACTCATGAACGAGATCATCAGCATCGATGCCTACAACATGCAGGCCACCGTCCAGTGTGGCGTGCCGTTGCAGCTGCTCGAAGACGCATGCCGTGAACAGGGCCTGACCACCGGCCACTCGCCGCAATCGAAACCGATCGCCAGCATGGGCGGCCTGGTCGCCACCCGCAGCCGAGGCCAACTCTCGACCCTGTACGGAGGCATCGAAGACATGGTCGTCGGGTGCGAAGTCGTGTTCGCAGGAGGCGCGGTATCGCGCATCAAGAACAACCCTCGACGCGCCGCCGGGCCCGACATCCGCCACATCGTGATCGGCAACGAGGGCGCCCTGTGCTACATCACAGAAGTCACGGTCAAGCTGTTCCCCTTCATGCCGGAGAACAACCACTACCTGGGCTGGACCACCAAGGAAATGTCGAAAGGCTTCGACGTTCTGCGCGACGTCATGGTCGCCGGACTCAAGCCAGCGGTGGCTCGGCTCTACGACTACGAAGACGGCCAACTCCAGTTCTCTCACATGGCGAACCCCGACGAGGTGACGATCATCTTCACCACCGAGGGCAACGCCGGAGTAGCCCGAGCAACCGCCGACGGCATCCGCGAGATCATCGCCCGACATCCGGACTGCAAGCCAATCGATGGCGACCTCGTCGACACCTGGTTCAACGATTTGGTCTGGGGACCCGAGAAAGTCATCGCCGAGTCCAACCGCATCCGCGAGTCGCGCAACGTCAACCGCACCACCGAGGTATCAGCCGACTGGACCAGCATCCAGAAGATCTACGCCGCGGTGATCCCGCGCATCCGTGCCGAGATCGCCGGCATCACGATGGTTGGCGGCCACTCGAGCCATAGCTACATCAACGGCACCAATTTGTACTTCAACTACTTCTTCGATCTCGGCGACACTGCTCCTGAAAACGAAACCGAAGAGTGCTATCTGCCGATCATCTCGATCATCGTCGACGAGACCCTGCGGTACGGCGGATCGATTGTGCACCACCATGGCATGGGCAAAGCTCGTGCGCCGTGGGTGAAGGACGAGTACGGCACCTCGTACCCGATGCTCGAAAAGTTGAAGCAGGTGTACGACCCGAACGGCGTCATGAACATGGGCACCATCATCCCGAACAAGTAGACGCCGTGGCGCGCTCGAGGAACAGCGGCAACTCTTGGACGCTTGTCATCCGAAGGGACATCGACCGAAACGGCCGGTGCGTTCCGGGGCCACATCGAAGGCGGACTCGAAGCAGCGGAGCGAACTGCCCGATAGCTCAAAGGAAGGACACCACGACTCGATTCGCTCTCTCCGACCTGCTCGTCGAAGTCGACGGCTACCTGAGTATCACCTGACGGCGAGATTGACGTCGGGGCCAAGATCGTGCCCAGCCGCGGCCCGAAGAACTGCAGCACACTGAAGATGATGTCGGCCATGATCGCTCGGCCGCGCTGTACCGGCATGCTGCCACGCCATTTCTTTAGTCTGCCCCGCCAGTTTCGTCATGAACCCGATCGGCTGACAGATCCCAGTCGATCGGCTCGCGCCCGGCGTCGACCAACGCCTTGTTGGTGCGGCTGAACGGTTTACTTCCGAAGAATCCGTTGTGCGCGCTGAGTGGTGAAGGGTGCGGCGACTCGATCACCGTGTGCCGCGACCGGTCGATGAACTTCGTCTTGCTTCGGGCCCCGTTGCCCCACAGGATGAAGACCACCGGATCTTCCTTGTCGTTGACCACCTGGATCACGGTGTCGGTGAACTGCTCCCATCCCTGCTTCTGGTGCGAATTGGCTTGTCCGGCCCGGACAGTCAGCCGCGTGTTGAGGAGCAGGACACCTTGGCGTGCCCAGCCCTCGAGGTTGCCGTGTAATGGGATCGGCAGGTCGAGATCAGCGTGGAGCTCCTTGTACATGTTCCGTAACGACGGCGGTGTCCTGACGCCATGCCGCACGGAGAATGCCAGGCCGTGGGCTTGGCCAGGGCCGTGATACGGGTCCTGTCCGAGCACCATCACTTTGGTGTCGCCATAGGACGTGAGGCGCAGTGCTGCGTAGACGTCGTCAGGCGATGGATACACCGAGTGCTGTGTGCGCTCGGCGGTGAGGAATGCCTGGAGGTCTGCCCAATAGGGCTTCGCGAATTCAGCGCGCAGCAGCGGGTTCCAATCGGTGGTCATCGAGATCTGTGCCTAGCATGGTTCTCATGTTCGAGCACCTCCAGCGAGCAGCGCTTGCCACCACGCCGACACCTCTCGAGCAGGGCCCGGTCATCGGTGGGGGAGCACGGTTGTGGGTCAAACGGGACGATCTGACCGGGCTCGGTGGCGGTGGCAATAAGGCTCGCAAGCTCGAGTTCCTGTGCGGTGCTGCACTTGCAGCCGAAGCTCAGGCTCTCATCACCGTCGGTGCCGGACAGTCGAATCACTGCCGAATGACCGCTGCTGCGGGTGCCCGTCTCGGTCTGGAAGTCCATCTGATCCTCTCTGGCGACGAACCGGACGAACCGATCGGAAACCAGCTCCTGTCGATGCTGTTCGGTGCTCAGTTGCACTTCACCGGAGCGGCCCAGAGCCACTGGGGCGAACTCGAGATCGCACGCGAATTGCTGACTCGCGAGCTCAGTGGTGCCGGCTTGGCGCCCTATTCGATTCCGATCGGTGGCAGCACCGCAGTTGGGGCGCTCGGTTATGCAGCAGCATTTATCGAGTTACTCGACCAGTTCGACACATTGGGTATCGAGCCGTCGACCGTTGTCTTCACGTCGTCGAGCGGTGGCACGCACGCGGGTCTTCTCGCTGGCCGTGCTGCGGCAGCTGATGCGGGCCGTGGCGTTCCCGGCATCGTCGCCATCGGTGTCGCCAAGGGGGTCAACATCGGCTTGCCCGACGTCGCCGACCTGGCGAATCAGACCCTTGACCTCATGGGGCTCACCGATGTGCGCATCGACCCCGCCGACGTCGAAGTCGACACACGCTGGATCGGTGACGACTACGCGGTGCCGACCACGGCTGGCGACAACGCGGTCCGCTGGGCGGCGACCAACGGTGGCTGGCTGTGCGATCGAACCTACTCGGGCAAGGGCCTGTCTGGTGCCCTTGGCCTCGCTGAGGAAGGTCGATTCGCCAACGAGGACATCGTGTTCATTCACACGGGCGGCTGGCCGGCGCTGTTCGCCGCGGGCGGCGTTCCTGCCTAACGCAATCAGTTCAGCTGCGAAGCTCGGGCTCTTCGCGCCGGATCAACCGACCGAAGTTCCGCCAATGCTTCACGAGGATGAGGCCGCACAGGCCGGCCATCGCCCCGAACTCCCAGGCTGGCCGGCCGGTCAACGCGAGGCCGATCGGTACGGAGCCAGCGGTCAGGATCGAGCCGAGCGCGGCCTTGCCCGTCATCTTGCTGAGTAGCCACCACAGGATCGTTGCAGCGATGCCGATAATTGGTTGCAGCACGATCAAGGCGCCTGACCCGCAGGCCACTCCTTTGCCGCCCTTAAAGTTGCGGGTGGCTGGAAACATGTGGCCGAGCGCAGCCGTAATCGCGCAGATGTAGCCGAGTGGCCGGCCGGTGCCGGCCCAGTCGAAGCCCATCCCCAAGCCGAGCCCAGTGGCGAGGCCGGCCTTGAGCGCATCGAGCACGTAGACCCACACGCCCTTCCTCCAGCCGAGCGCCCGTGTGACGTTCGAAGCGCCAGGGTTGCCCGACCCGACTGTCGAGATGTCGATGCCATTGGCGCGAGCGACCATGATCGCACTCGGAAAGGTACCCAGCGCGTACGCCAAGAAAATGAGCAGTACCGCCAGCACGGGTGGCATCTTCGCACGTAGCGGACGACGCCCAACCAATGCGTGAGGGAAAGTTTTTTGGTAGGGCTGTTTGCCGGGGGACTACTTTCGCCCGCCCGGTGACGCTGGTTGGCAATGTTGCAGGGTCGCTCAGCGGTGCTCCGGCTCCGCCCGTTCTACTCGCTCAGCGTCGGGTGGAATAATGATGGATATGGACATCAGTGATCAGATTGTTGGCAAGGCTGCACTGCGCGAGCTGTACCGCGCACCCAGCGCACTTGCTGTGGCCAAGGAGTTCGATTCGATTGACTCGGCGACGGCGATCTTCATTGATCGCTGTCCCTTCCTCGTGCTGTCGACGACCGACGGCAACACGGTCGATGCGTCGCCACGGGGCGGGCCGCCCGGCTTCTTGCAGCGACTCGACGACCGCCATATCGCCATACCCGACTTGAACGGCAACAACCGCCTCGACAGCCTCGAAAACGTCGCCGAGCACGGTCGGGTTGGTCTTTTGCTCTTCATGCCGGGCAGTGACGAAACGATCCGCATCAACGGGCCGGGCATCTTGACCACCGACTCCCGCATTCTCGACGGCTTCACCGCGGAACTGCGCCGCCCAAAGCTGGCCATTGTGGTCGAGACTGCCGAGCTGTTTGTCCATTGCGCCAAGGCGTTCCGGCGCTCGCAGATGTGGCTGCCCGACACGTGGGGCACTGCTGAAGAGACTCCTGACCTGATCGACATTGTCGAAGCTCAGTTCGGGCCCGACACTGGCGCAACACGCGAGATGCTTGAAGCCAGCTACGTCGCCGATCTCGTCGCCGACTGACACGCGTTCACCGTTTGCGTCGACGTTCTCGCGGACCGGTCCGCGGAAAGCTCGACGCAAACGAGCTAGCGGCGTCCGATGGTGACCGGAACGCGGCTCGGCTTGGAGTGATCCATCATCGGCTTCGGTACCTGGACCGAGGATGCTGCGAGCAGCGCAGCTTCGCCGTGGCCCTTGACGCATTCGGGGTCGGGGCCATCGAGCGGGAGGCCCGTGAAGAACTTCGCGGCCATGCAGCCACCCTGGCATGCGTCGAACTCTCCGCAAGCGGAACACGCGCCAGCCGACTGCGGCTCACGAAGTTCGGTGAACAGGTCGCTCTGCTTCCACACCTGGCTGAAGCCGCCCTGGTCGCGGACCGAACCGGCCTTGAACTCGTCGTGGATAACGAACGGGCAGGCGTACACGTCGCCGATCGGATCGATCAAGCAGACCACACGACCTGCGCCGCACATGTTGAGGCCCGGGAGGGGTTCTTCGCCGAGTGCGTTGAGGTGGAAGAACGAGTCGCCGGTGAGGACGTTCTCGCCGTTCAGGACCAACCAGTCGTAGATTTGTCGTTGCTGGGCCTGCGTTGGATGCAGGTCGTGCCAGCTGTCGGCGCCGCGGCCCGACGGGCGCAGGCGGGTGATGCGGAGCTGGGCGCCGTACTCGTCGGCCAACGCCTTGAACTCGTCGAGCTGATCGACGTTGTAGCGAGTGACAACGACCGAGATCTTGAACTCACCGAAGCCTGCTTCGCGCAGATGGTTCATCGCCTGGATCGCGGTGTCGTACGAGCCCTCACCGCGGACGGCGTCGTTGGTGACCGCATCGGTGCCGTCGAGGCTGATCTGGATGTCGAGGTAGTCCATTGCGGTGAGGCGCTCGGCCTTCTCGGCGTCGATAAACGCACCGTTGGTGGAGAACTTGACGCCGATACCGCGGCCGATCGAGTACTCAAGCAACTCGAAGAAGTCGCGGCGGATCATTGGCTCGCCGCCACCCATGTTGATGTAGAAGACTTGCAGATCGTGTAGTTCGTCGAGAACCGCTTTGGCCTCGTCGGTCGTCAACTCGCGTGGGTCCCGGCGACCCGACGACGAGAGGCAGTGCACGCATTCGAGGTTGCAGGCGTAGGTCAGTTCCCACGTCAGACAGATGGGGGCGTCGAGGCCATTCTTGAGTTGTTCGACGAGTTGGGTTTTACTCATTGGAGCATCTCCGATGCGTGGAGGTTGGCGAGTGCACGCTCGAACGACGGCCAGCGGGCGGCGTCGATTTCACACTCGGAGAGTTTCTCGGCAGTGGTACCGGTGCCATCGAGGGCTTGGACGAGGCGCACGACGTCAGGATGCTTGAGGAAGACCAGCTTCCGGTTGCCGTAGTGGTACGCGAGCGCACCGAATGGTTCCGGGCGGAGTGCCACCTGCGGATGCAGCATCAGTCGCTGCTCGAGCAGGGAGTCGGTCATGTTGGTCGAGTCCGCTACGGAGCTCAGTACACGCCACACATGCCGTCGATGGAGATCTCCTCGACGAGCAGTTCTTCTTCGACGAGCTCGACTACCGGAGCATCGGCGGTTGCTGCGTTCTCGGCGATGGTCGTCGTGGTTTCGTTCATCTCGTCACTGTACTGATCAGGTAGGCGCGGAACGAACGCGTCGTGCGAATCTGCCTGACCGGCCCGGCAGTCCTGTGCCAGGCTGGGGTTCATGCACGTGACCGAACTGTGGCGCTATCCGGTGAAGTCGATGGGTGGGGAGCAACTCGAGACCGCCCACGTCGGTGAACTCGGGATTGCTGGGGATCGTGGATGGGGCGTTTTCGATGTGGCGACCGGCACGGTCCTCACGGCGCGACGTTCTCCGCAACTCCTGTTCGCTTCGGCCCGAGTGGTCGCTGGCGACGTCGTGATCGATGTCCCCGAGATCGGCGAAGTTGCATCAGGCGAAGCTTCGGTGGCACTGTCTCGTTGGCTCGGCCAGGAGGTCGAACTTCGCGCCGCAGGTGATGTTGGGGGCACGTACGAGGTGCCGCTCGACTTCGAGCATGACGCCGACTGGGTGTCGTGGACCGGCCCCGCCGGTGCATGGCACGACTCCAAGTCAAGTCGCGTGTCGTTGGTGTCGACTGGGACGCTCGGCGACTGGGACCTGCGCCGTTTCCGCACCAATATTGTCGTCAACGGTTCGGGCGAGGACGACTTCGTGGGCCACCACCTGCAGATTGGTGCAGCGGGTTTCGGTACCGAACTCGCGGTGATCAAACAGATCGATCGCTGCGTGATGGTTGCCCGCCCGCAGCCAGGCCTCGACCGTGACATCGAACTACTGAAGACGATCAACCGCGACCGCTCAACATTCCTGTCGATCGGGTCGCTGGTTGCCGCTCCCGGGAACGCCGCCATCGGTGACAACGTCACGCTGCTGCCTGCAGCCAGCTGAACTTGGTCAACAATGCGTTCGGGGTCTCACAGAGTTTCGCGGCTCGCTGACCAGGTGCGTTACAGGCCGATCGACCCGTGCCGTCATGGCTAGGACCAGCCGCCATCCAAACTGATGACTTGGCCGAAGGTGAAGGTGGACGCGTCGCTGGCCAGGAACAATGCGAACTCGGCGGTCTCGCGAGGCCTTCCAAGGCGCTGCGCAGGAACCTCGGACTGTAAACGATCACGAAACTTCTCGTTCTCCATGATCGACGGCGGGTAATACGTTTCGTTCTCGACGAAGTTCTGAGCGATCGCGTTGACCCGCACATTGTGCGCTGCCAATTCATGACCAGCAGATCGGACGAACGCGTTCTGCGCTGCTCGTGCAGTGACATAACTGGTTGCCTGAGGACGCATGCGTCGCAATGGAGACGATGAGGTCAGTGCAACAATCGAGCCGCCACCACGGTCGATCATCGGCTGAGCCGCTGCTCGCACCAGCCGCATCAGAGGATGGACCATCGCATCGAAGCCTGCCATCCACTGGTCGTCTTCGATGTCGCGTACCCGAGCGGCAGAGGCAGCAAGGTCAAGGTTGGCGACAAGCACGTCGATCTCACCAGCGCGATCCAACACGTCGGCTGGTTCCGTTGCTCCGATGAGCGCGCCCACGTCGGCGATGACGTCGGCGCCTTCCTCGCGGAACAACTTGACAATGGACGGCCCCATGTATGTGTTGCAACTTGTCACGAGGACTCGCTTGCCGATCAGCCGATCACCCATGAATTCGAAACCTACCGTTTGGGCCGGTCGGTCCTGGCATGAAATTGCGATCGCGGTGGTCATTGCCACCTGCTGACCCAGTAGCAACAACTGCCTAGGATCAGAGCGTGCGTTTCGGCCTCGTTGTTGACAACGCGAATGTCCTCACCGGTGACGGCATGCTCCGTGCCATCGGACCCGACCGTGTCGGCGACTGCTACCGGCAGCGATCGTTCCTCGACGCAGGCATCACATTACCCGGGAGCTCTGATCGGCCGGTCGTCAACGGTGCGCCACTGCTCGGCATCCAGGATCTCGTCAACCAGCGCACCGCGTCAGGAGCCGCCTTCAACCCGAGCGAAGCACTCACGATCGAGGAAGCAATCCACGCCTACACCGGGGGCCAGCTACTGCATCGTTCGACGAGCAGCGCAAGGGATCGATCACCGCGGGCAAACTCGCTGATCTCGTCGTGCTCGACCACGACCTCGCAGCGATCACCTGCTGTCCCGAGTGCTACCGCACCGGTGAGGTCGAAGGCGGCAACGGCACCGACGACGATCGTGGCGGGCGATTCGATTGCTGTGTTGCCCAGGTTGGCGAGGTCGCAGCGCACGACATCCTGGTCGTCAGTGGTAGCGCGATGGATGACGGCGACCGGCGTGTCGGTGGCGAGGCCGCCGATGATCAACTCGGTAGCGATCGCCCCGCGATGTGCGACGCCCATCAGGATGACGATGGTCCCGCCAACCTTGGCAAGCGAGCGCCAATCGATGTCGGGCTCCCCGGGGCGTCGATGCCCGGTGACCACGGTGAACGCGGCTGACACACCGCGGTGCGTCACCGGGATACCGGCGGCCGCCGGTGCAGCGATTGACGAGGTGATGCCCGGAACGACTTCGAACTCGAGCCCGGCTTCACGGAGCGCGAGTGCTTCCTCACCGCCGCGGCCGAACACGAACGGATCGCCACCCTTCAACCGGACGACGCGTTTGCCCTGTCGACCAAGTTCGACGAGCAGCGCCGAGATCATCTCCTGCGGGATCGTTTGACCGGGACGCTTGCCAACGTCAATCCGGTCCGCTGACTCAGGAATGAGGGCGAGGACGCCGTCGCCGACGAGTGCATCGTGCACCACAACATCTGCGGTGGCGAGCAAGCGAGCGGCTTTCATGGTGAGGAGGTCAGGGTCCCCGGGGCCGGCCCCGACCAATGCAACGCTCACTGGGCACGCACCCGTCGGGTGGTCGTGGTCGGCAGCAATTCCAGCAGCGATGCCCATTCCAGTTGCATCGCCCAGTCGCCGAAGGACGTGGTGTCGTCTGCGCCGACATCGCGACTGAACTGTTCGAGCAATGGGCGCAACATGTCGGGGATCTCGTCGAGAGGCACGTCCTCACGGACGCGTTTGGCCAGTCGGTCGCCTGCTGCTGAACCACCGACATACACGTCGTAGCCTTTTTTGGTCCGGCCGACGATGCCGAGTTCGGCGGCGTAGGGCCGCGAGCATCCATTGGGGCACCCAGTCATGTTGAGCCGGAGTGGCAGCCCGGTGTTGCCGGTGTCGGCCAATACTTTCTCGAGGCGGTCGATCACCTGCGGCAGCACGCGCTCAGCCTCACCGAGTGCTTTTGAGCAGGTCGGCAGAGCCGGGCAGGCGATTGCCAGGTTGCGTGTCGGGCTTTGATCACTCGCCAACGGCACTCCATTCGAGCGCAGCGTGTTCTCGACGGCATCCCGGTCTGTGATGCCGATCAGCAGCAGGTCTTGTCGTGGCGTCACGCGCAGCGAAGTGACGGTGCCGTCGGCGATCAACCGCTTGAGCGCGTACCGCAGGCCGTGCGCGACTTTGCCCGATGGCACCGGCAGGCCGAGCACGGATGACTTGGTGCGCGGCACCAGGCTCCTCGATTCGGCGTCGTCCCAGCCGTGGTGTGCGTGGACCTCCCACTCAGGCAGATCGACTGGGTCGGCGAGGGGCTGGCCGGTGCGCTGTTCAATTTGCTCACGTAGCCACGGGATGCCCTTGGCCTCGACGAGGTACTTGAGTCGGGCGCGAGCCCGATCGTTTCGGTCGCCATGGTCGCGCTGCGTCGTGACGATTGCTTCGACCACATCACCGAGCGATTCGACGCCGCCGTGGCCCGCTGCCGGGACCCAGCCAAGCGGCTGTGCGAGCACCGGGTACGTGTCGTCCGGGCGGGCATGTGACATTCCCATCCCGCCGCCGGCGAGGATCATGAATCCGGTGACGTTGCCGCTCAGGCCGTCGAATGTTGGCACGATGCCGACGTCATGGGTGTAGATGTCGACGCAGTTGTCGCCGGGCCAGGCAATGCCAATCTTGAACTTGCGTGGGAGGTAGGCGGCGCCGTAAATCGGCTCGACCGTGTCGATTGCATCGAGCGCCGCCGGCGACGGCTTGTCTGACGAGACGGCCTTCTCGCCGTCGACCCACAGTTCCCAGTACGACTCAGTCTGCGGGCGGAATCGTGCCACCATCTCGGCGACAATCGGCTCGATCACCGCAGTGCGTTCGAGGTGGGGGAGCGGGCACGCCATGACGTTGCGGACCACATCGCCGCACGCGCCGAGTGTGGTGAGCAGCGACGAGTTGATGCCGCTCACGAGTTTGGCCAACTCGCCCTTGTGTACGACATGGAACTGCACCCCTTGGCGGGTTGTGAGGCGCAGCTTGTTGTCGGCGAGCGAGGCCACCCGGTCGAGGGCAAGCCATTGGTTGCCGGTGATGACCCCGCCGGGCACCGACGCACGAACCATGCAGGAATAATCGAGCGGCATCTTTTGCTGGGCTCGCTCGCGGCGGATGTCACGGTCGTCTTGTTGATAGATGCCGTGGAACTTCAGCAACGTCTCTGCATTGTCGTCGAACTTTGCTGTGTCGTTGGCGAGTTCAGCCCCGATCGTTCCAGCGAGATAGTTGCTCTCAACCTTGATCAGTTCGGCTGCCGTTAGGTCGGTCATGGTCGGTCCTGTCGGCGGGTGCTGGAGCGTGTGGCGGCGAATTGCGTGGCCATCAGAGGTGCAGTCCGCATTCGGTTTTGGAGCTGTTGGCCCAGCGCCCCGAGCGATCGCTCGCCGGCTTGGTGCATGGCCAGCAGCCGATCGAGCTGTAGCCGCGGTCGGTCAGCGGATGCTGGGGGAGATCGTGCTCTGATGCGTAATCAGCAACGTCGGTGTCGGTCCAGCCGGCGAGCGGATTGACCTTGACGACTGACCGCATCAGATCGTTGTGCACCAGCGGAGTCGTCAAGCGACTCGGCGAGTCGGACCGACGGAGCCCCGTGACCCATGCGGTTGCGCCGCGCAGGGCGCGCTGCAGCGGTTCGACTTTGCGGGCCGCGCAGCACGCGTCGGTGTCGGTGGCCCAAATGTCTCGTTCGAGATCCGGGGCCGGGCGGACCACTCGGACGTTCAGGCCGAAGCGATCGGTCAGATGGTCGGCGAACCACTCCGTCTCGGCGAACAGGTAACCGGTGTCGAGCAGAGTGATCTGGATGCCTGGCACCGCGCTGTGCGCGACGTGCGCGACGGTTGCATCGCCGAAGCTGGCCGTGACGCACACCCCGCCAGCGAAGCGCTCGTTGGCCCAACAGATAGCCGCGCGAGCGTCGTCGAAGGGTCGGCCCGACTCGGGCGGCACAGTCTGGAGTGAGATGGTCACAGAGACCATTTAATCAATACCCGACAAAAATGATCGTCTTTATCAAGAATTACTGAATGGTGTGTCGTAGGATCACCGCATGAAGGCCCACCGCAGCCGATTTTCGTACCCGGTGTTTCTCGATCTGGACGGGATCCCCGTGCTCGTTGTCGGAGCTGGCCGTATCGGATGGCGGAAGGCCGACGGCCTCCTCGATGCCGGGGCAATCGTCCGGCTCGTCGGTGCTGACATCAGTGAGCACGTCGATGTTAAACGGATCGCCGCTGCCGGTGGCGAGGTGATCACTGCCTCGTTCGTTGATGCTCATCTCGAGCATCAACGGCTCGTCGTGACTGCCACCGGCGACCTGGTGACAGACGCTGCGATCTCTCACGCCGCACGTACGCGAGGCATCTGGGCCAACGCGGCCGATCAGCCAGCTGATTGCGAGTTCATCCTCCCAGCGATCACCCGAGCGGGCCGAGTGACAGCAGCGATCAGCACTGACGGCGCCAGCCCGGCACTCGCCGGATATGTCCGCGACAAAGTGGCCGAGATACTCGCGGCCGGCGTGGCCAAGATCGCCGACACGCTCGCGGCCGAGCGCGCTGCGGTGCAGGCCGCTGGTGGTTCGACCGAAGACATCGACTGGCGCCCGCGTCTCGACGAACTGTTTGCAGAACATCCGGACGACCTCACGGTGGCGGCGAGTCGATGAGTATTTGAGTTCACGCCGCACGCCGAGCCTGGCCCGCACGCTTGGTGTGTCTGGTCGTCCGGTTCGTCCCCGCCTCGCGAGCGATGCCGCCCTCGCTGCAGCTGCGTGAATAGGCGCGCCCGATGCGACGCCGACCACCGAGGCAACTGGCGAAAAATCAGCCGAGGGACGCCCCCGGACCGAGGTTGTCGAGCCAGACGAGAGCGCACTCCTCTCGCTCGATTTTGACCTGGCGATCGTCACTGGCACGCTCGACAACGGTCTGCAGTACTCCATTCGAGAGAACGACAATCCAACGGGTGTACATCGACCGCTTCGGTGACGCTGCTGACGGGACGTTCTCGTTCGCCGGTGACTTCGGCATCGATGAGGCGACCAGGCAAGCGTGTCGTTCTTGATCACTGGGCCCGGCACGGCTGACCGCCGTGACGACATTGCCGCCCGGGTCGTGCCACACCGTTGGCAGAAACATTTGTGTCGGCCCCGACCTCGTCGACAGCGTGTCCACCGCAGTGCTCGAACAGCTCGCGGACATCCGGGCGACAGGTGTGCCCGCCAACGAATTCAGTCTGTTCAGCAACGAGCCGATCAACGATGAGGTCCTCGATGCGCTCGTTGACCCGGCGGGCACTGCGTCGTTCGATGCCTTCCTCCAGCAGGACGGCCTGCTTGGCTCGATCAGTCGGAACGACATCACTGGATTCGTTCAGCGATGGATGCCCGACGGTCACTACATCGAGATCAGGGTGTTACCACGCTCATGATTGCGGTCGGCGGCAGTCAGCTGATCTGACGACCGCCGTGGTTGGAGTTGACTGCGCGTCGGCTGACTTCGATCAGTTCGCCAGAACGTACCTCGTAGCTCACAACGTTTTCGACGGAGTGCTGCCCTTGGCGCGCTCGACCGGAGACGACGTCGAGTTCGAGCCCGTCGACGAGTGGTAGCAGAGCAATGGCGCGGAACCCCTCGTCGGTGCCCGGGGAGGAGCGCTTGTCTTCGCGGAGCAGATGCCCGCTGGCCCAGATCCAGCAGTTGTTGACGCTCACGAAGCGACAACGGTGGCTGGCCCTCGACTTGGAAACCAACCCGCCCGGGCAGACGATCAGATCGCCCTCGGTCCACGGTAGAACGCCGAGGCCATCGCGCCCGAAACCGGTCTCGAACGCCGCGCCGATGATTGCATCGTGGTCGCCACCGACGACAGCCCGCTCAGTCTGGACCTGGCGGACGATCTCTGCAACGCGGTGCAGGTCGTCGTCGGTCAGGTAGCTCAGCATGGCAATGACCGCGTCGCGCTGTGCCGTGGCCAGCTCGTGGAGGCCCGCCGTCAACTCGTCAAACCCGTCACTCATATGGCCATCATGCCAGTGGGGTGTCACGGAGTTGCTGAGGATCGAGCGGGTACCCGGAATGTCCGCTTGCCCTCGGGTCAAAAGTGGACACTGAGCGGCTACTCCGTGTCTGCACGCGGTGGCAAGGCGGTCTACAGTCTCGCGTATGCAGACCAAAGCCGCAATTCTCTGGGAAGTCAACGCGCCGTGGAGCGTGGAAGACATCGAACTTGACGATCCGAAAGAAGGCGAGGTTATGGTCAGACTCGCTGCGTCGGGCCTGTGCCACTCCGACGAGCACCTCGTCACTGGCGACCTTCCGTTCGAACTGCCGATCATCGGTGGGCACGAAGGCGCTGGTGTCGTCACCAAGGTCGGCCCCGGCGTGTCATGGCTCGAAGAGGGCGACCATGTTGTGTTCGGGTTCATCCCGTCGTGCGGCCGCTGCCCGAGCTGCTCGACAGGCCACCAAAACCTGTGTGACCTCGGTGCGCTTATGGCGCTCGGCAAGCAGATCGATGGCACATCTCGTCACCACGCCCAAGACAAGGATCTTGGACTGATGTGCATGCTCGGTACGTTCGCTCACGACACCGTGGTGAATGAAGCCAGCTGCATCAAGATCGAAAAAGATGTTCCGCTCGACCGAGCCTGCCTCCTTGGCTGTGGCGTTGTCACCGGCTGGGGCTCGGCTGTCTACGCCGGCCAGGTCAGCGCTGGCGACGTCGTTGCGGTGGTCGGTGTCGGTGGCATCGGTGCCAACGCGATTCAGGGCGCAAAGCTCGCTGGCGCGAAGCAGATCTGGGCGATCGACCCCATCGAGTCGAAGCGCGAAAAGGCGATGGAGTTCGGTGCCACGCACACTGCAGCATCGATGGAAGAAGCGATGGAGCCGATGGCCGCGGCCTCCTGGGGCACGATGGCCAACGCCGTCATTATGACCATGGGCGTCGGCTCGGGCGAGCTACTCGCCGGGGGCCTTGCGCTGGCCGCTAAGCGCGGCAGGGTTGTTGTCACCAACATCCACCCGGCCATGGAGATGACGGCCAACATCAGCCTCCTCGACCTCACGCTGATGGAGAAGCAGGTCGTCGGCTCGCTGTTCGGTTCGGGCAACCCCCGTGCCGACATCCCGAAGCTGCTCGGTCTCTACAGCGCCGGCCAACTCGACCTTGATGGCCTCGTCACCAAGGAATACGATCTCGCCGGCGTCAATGACGGTTACGACGACATGCGCGCCGGCAAGAACATCCGTGGGGTCATGGTTTATTCCTGACGTCGTTGTTCTTCGTCGTTAAGGCGTGAGGTAGGTGCGCACCAGGTGCGCACCTACCTCACGCCTTCGTTGTTTTCCGTGGTTCCGCTGTGCCCAACACGTCGGCCTACGCGGCCCGCAGTATCTCCCTGTTCGACACGGAGATCAGCGTCCTAGTCGCACGCGAAGTCAACAACGTC
>CALCXK010000049.1 GCA_937905835.1 uncultured Ilumatobacter sp.
CTACACATCCGCCGACACCGACCTCATCATCGACATCAACGGCTACGTCCCCGCAAGCTAGCTCGGCCGCCCAACTCCGATCGCTATCTCGACACCACTCGCCGTCGACGATCACCGTCAAGGTCTGGCCAGGCAACGAGACACCCGACGGCAACATGACGGTTCCGTTCGAGGTGTACAACGCTGCTGGAGTGGCAGCCGTGAAAGACGGGCTTGTCGTTGTAGGCGAACACGACGAGCAGGCGCGTGGTGTTGCCTTCGGTCGGCGTGACGCGGTGGATGGCGTTGCGGCCGCGCGAGGTCGCCGGGTGCGAACTCGAGGGTCTGTACCGGCTCGTCGCCGTCGAGAATCTTGCCGACCCGTTCGAATGCCATGTCGCCGACGTCGGCATAGGGGTGGACATCGTCAATACCGAGCACGCCGCAGAGGAACGACGCGTCGTTGTAGATGTCACGCAGCGGCGAGTCTCGGGGGATTTCGTCATCGGCGATCAAACCCTTACTGCTCTCTACTTGCCGGTTGAACGGATGGGCTCCATCGAGCGACGGGTCAGATGGCGTCAGGTACACGTTGTGCGTTTTGTCGGTATAGAAGGCGTCGCCCTCAAGAGGCGCTGACTGGATAACGATCTGCTCGATCGTGGCGAAGCCCGCGAGCACGAGCGCTCCGTCGTTGTCGAGGCGTTCACGGCATTCCGCGATGTACGACTCGTCGCCCATGGGGTGTCGATCTGTATCGAGGTGCGCGCTACTGCGGGGAAGAGTCACCTGGGCTTCCTATCTCTGTGGTTCGAATGATCCGAGCGGACCGATCGTCTGGCGGATGAGGGGGACCCCTGGCCGGTAGGCCAAGTGGTGGTGCGTCGGAGCGTCGAGGATGGTCGCGTGGCCGGCCGACCCCGGTGCCAGCCGGCCGATATCGGTGCGGCGAAGTGCTGCAGCGCCTCCGAGCGTGACTGCTTGGACCGCTTCGTCGATTGTCATACCCATGTCGCGAACAGCAATGGCGATACAGAACGAAATCGAGGTCGTGTAGCTCGATCCGGGGTTGCAGTTGGACGCCAGCGCCACCATGGCTCCGGCATCGATCACCCGACGTGCGTCGGCATATGGCTGGCGAGTCGAGAAGTCGGCGGCAGGGAGAAACGTGGCGACGGTGTCGCTACCGGCCAACGCTTCGATGTCGCTAGTGGAGAGATAGGTGCAGTGATCAACTGACGCGCACCCGCAGTCGACCGCGAGTTGGACACCTGGGCCATGGCCGAGTTGGTTGCCGTGGAGCCGCAGCCCGAGGCCGGCGGCTCGGCCCGCCTCGAGGACTGCTCGCGATTGGTCTGTGTCGAAGGCACCCGTTTCGCAGAAGGCATCGACCCACTTGGCGTGCGGCTTTGCCGCATCGAGCATCTCGTTGCAGACCAGGTGGATGTAGTCGTCGGCGCGGCCTTCGAACTCTGCAGGCAGGAGGTGGGCTCCGAGGAATGTCGATTCGGTGGTGTATCTCCGGGCGATCTCGACGCTGCGGGTTTCGTCGACCACGTTGAGGCCGTAGCCCGACTTGATCTCGATCGTCGTGGTGCCGGCACGGTGTGCCTCGGCCAGTCGTTGCCGAACCAGGCCGTCGAGAGCATCAGTCGACGTGCTGCGAGTGGCGTCGGTGGTGACGCGGATTCCGCCGCCGTCATACGGCTGGCCAGCCATACGGGCGGTGAACTCTTCGGCACGGTCACCGGCAAAGACGAGATGGGTGTGGGAGTCAACAAACCCCGGCAGCACGCACGCACCGTCGGCGTCGATCCGGTCGTCGGCAAGTGCGCCAGCGGGCCCGACGTGTTCAACCACGCCGTCGACGATCACGACCGATGCGTTGGCGACGATACCAAGCGGGCCTCGGCCGAGCGCCGGGTCGTTGGTGATCAGCGATCCAATGTTGTCGATCGAAAGTGATCGCCGTGTCGGTATCGGCGTCGTTGTTGAAGTCGGCGTCGTTGTTTCAGGCATCGTCCATCAGCTCCCTGATTGTGGCATCGAGTTCGCCAGCCACGTCGACCGTCGAGTGACGTCCTTCGGCAACGATGTGGCGCCCATCGACGTGCACGTCGGTGACGTCGGCCGCAGTTCCGGCGAAGACGGCCGTTTCGACAGCACCCTTGGTGGTCGTCCCGGCAGTCCGTACCGAGTCGAGCCGGATGGTGACGAGGTCAGCCCTGTTGCCGACGATGATCGCACCGGCATCGTTCCAGCCGAGGCTGCGATGGCCGTTGAACGTCGCCATGTCGAGCAGATCGGATGCAGCGTGGACACCACGTTCGTTGCTGCGGAGGCGCTCGTCGAGTTCGACGGCACGAGCTTCCTCGAACAGATCGATCACTGCATGTGAGTCGGAGCCAAGTGACATTTTGATGCCTGCGTCGGCGAAGCGGCTCGTGGGTCCAATGCCGTCGCCAAGGTCTCGTTCGGTGGTCGGGCACATCACGACGGTCGATGCCGCCGCGGCGAGCCGTTCGATGTCGTGCCCCGACAGGTGTGTTGCGTGAACTGCCGAGAAGCGGTCGGTCAAGGCCCCCGCTGCGGCGAGCACTGCGATCGGCGACGACCTGTGGTGCACCATGCAGGCCTCATTCTCCGCGATCTGCTCCGAGACGTGGGCGTGCAGCGGAGCCTGGTGGGTGGCAGCCCAGTCGGCAACGAGCTGCATCGATCGAGGGTCGACGGCACGGACCGAGTGGATCGCTGCACCAATCCGGTGCGTGTCTCCACTGGCGAGTCGATCGACCCGGTCGGCCCACCGGCTGGCAGTCGCGTCACTGAATCGTTGCTGAGTTCCGAACGGTTCGTTGTATCCGTCAGCCCCGAAGCCTCCGTAGAGATACAACGTGTCGAGCAGTGTGATGCGGATGCCGACGTCGTCAGCAGCGGCGAGGAGAGCCAGACCCATCTCGTTGGGGTCGGCGTACTGCCCTCCATCGACCCGGTGGTGGAGATAGTGGAACTCGCCGACGCAGCTCACACCGGCCAACGCCATCTCGGCGAACACTGCTCGGGCCAATCGACGGTAGGAGTCAGGCTCGAGTCGTTGAGCGGCGCGGTACATCAGGTCACGCCACGTCCAGAAGGTCCCGCGGTCGGCTTGGGTGCGTGACCGGAGCGCGCGGTGAAAGGCGTGGCTGTGGGCATTGGCCAGGCCCGGCATCGTGAACCCGCTGAGCCGCGTTGCGGTGCCCGGCTCGGCGTGGGCGGTAATTGTTGCGAACCGGCCGTCGACGATGCCGATCAGCACGCCGCGTTGCGGCCGCCCGTCGACGAGCGCCGACGCGCACCACACCTGGGCGTTCACGAGCCGACGCGCTCGACGAATGCGGTGATCCGTGCAACGAACGCGTCACGGTGAAACTCGTTGAACTCGTCCCAGGTAGCCAGCGTGGATGGATTGGTGACCCGGTCGATGAACAGCACGCCGTCGAGATGATCACACTCGTGCTGCCAGGTGCCCGCGGTCAGACCCCGTTTGATCTCGTCGTGTTCGACGCCGTTGCGGTCGAGGTACCGCACTCGGATGTTGACGTAACGATCGACGTTGCCACGCAGCGGAACCGAGAGACAGCCCTCGTTCACCTCGACCAGTTCGTCATCGAGCGGTTCGATAATCGGATTGATCGCAACCGTCAAGGGGATGCGCGGCTTGTACGGATACCGGAGGTTGTCGCCGACCTCCATCACCGCGACTCGGAGCCGCTCGTTGATTTGCGTGGCCGCCAGGCCCGCACCGTTTGCATGGCGCATTGTCTCGATGAGGTCGTCGATCAGCGTTTGGATCCGATCGCTGGCGATCTCGTCGGCGGGCACCTCACCAGCGACGATGCGCAGCGTCGGGTGACCAATCGAGAGAACTGGCCGAACCGTCATTGCTCGCTCGACAGACCATCCGCGGCCGGTTCCTGTACTCCGGCTTGCGCGGGGCTGCCCTTCATTGGAATGACAACGCCACGCTCGTCGGCGACCTCGATGGCCCGCTCGTACCCAGCATCGACGTGGCGGATCACACCCATAGCGGGGTCGTTGGTGAGCACCCGTTCCAGCTTCTCATCCGCGAGCGCCGTACCGTCAGCGACGCTGACCTGGCCAGCGTGGATCGATCGTCCGATGCCGACCCCGCCACCGTGGTGGATACTGACCCAGGTGGCGCCAGAGCAGGTGTTGACGAGGCCGTTGAGCAGCGGCCAGTCGGCAATGGCATCGGAGCCATCGATCATCGCTTCGGTCTCGCGGTAGGGCGAGGCGACCGATCCGGAGTCGAGGTGATCACGCCCGATGACGATCGGAGCCTTCAGCTCACCCGAGCGAACCATCTCGTTGAAGCGCAGCCCCAGACGGTGCCGCTCGCCATAACCGAGCCAGCAGATTCGCGCGGGCAAGCCCTGGAAGGCGACGCGTTCGCCAGCGAGCCTGATCCAACGATGGAGGCCTTCGTTGTCGGGGAACTCTTCGAGCACAGCTTTATCGGTGGCGGCAATGTCGGCCGGGTCACCCGAGAGAGCAACCCAGCGGAACGGTCCGAGGCCCTCACAGAAAAGCGGTCGGATGTAGGCCGGGAGAAAGCCGGGGTAGTCAAACGCCCGCTCGAAACCGCCGAGCTTCGCTTCAGCGCGCAGGCTGTTGCCGTAATCAAACACCTCGGCCCCGGCGTCCATGAACCCGACCATCGCCTCGCAGTGTGTAGCCATCGCAGCTCGGGATCGACGGGTGAACTCGGCCGGGTCGGTGCGCTTCAATTCGTCGGCAGCCTCGGGCGTGAGGTCGTTTGGCATGTAGCTCAGCGGGTCGTGTGCGCTGGTCTGATCGGTAACGATGTCGGCGTCGACGTTGTCGGCAAGGAGGCGCGGCAAGATGTCGGCGGCGTTGCCGAGCAGACCCACCGACAGCGGTGTACGGCTGGCCTTGGCCTCGTGTACACGGCGTACCGCACTGACGTAGTCGGGGGCGATCTCATCGAGGTAGCGGTGATCGACGCGTCGCTGCAGCATGCGCTGGTCGCAGTCAATGACGAGCACGACGCCATCGTTCATAGTGACTGCCATCGGCTGAGCGCCGCCCATGCCGCCGGCGCCGGCGGTGATCGTGAGCGTGCCGGCGAGCGTGCCATTGAAACGCTTGCGGGCGATCTCGGCAAAGCACTCAAAGGTGCCCTGCAAGATGCCCTGGGTCCCGATGTAGATCCACGAGCCGGCGGTCATCTGGCCGTACATGGTGAGTCCCTGCTGTTCGAGACGGCGGAACTCGTCCCAGTTCGCCCAGTCGGGAACCAGGTTCGAGTTGGCAATGATCGCTCGCGGCGCCCACTCGTGGGTGCGCATCACGCCAACGGGTTTGCCCGATTGCACCAACATCGTCTCGTCGCGCTCGAGGGTCTCCAACGTGCGCAGCATGGCGCGATACGAATCCCAGTTCCGCGCCGCACGCCCAGTGCCGCCGTACACGACGAGTTCGTCGGGGTTCTCCGCCACCTCGGGGTCGAGGTTGTTTTGCAGCATTCGGTAGGCGGCCTCCTGCGGCCACCCTTTGCAATTCAGCTCGGTACCGCGCGGTGCGCTGATGCCGGTGACGGGCGTTCCGATCGGGCCAAACGAAGAACTCATGTCTTGCAGTCTGCGCGCAACATCTCTACGCTGTCAACAGATCACAATCAATGTCAATAGGTGACATTCAGCAGAAAGAACCACATGGCTTCCACGACCAGCAGAACGACGGCTCCGAGCAGCGACCGGGAACGGGGCCAAACGGGTGTCCCGCGTTCAGTCAGCCGAGTGCTCGACCTTTTCGAGATCGTGCTCGCCGAGCGCAACTGCAACCTCACCGCTGCGGCAAACGCGTCCGAGCTCACACCCACCACCGCGTTGCGGTATCTCCGAGCGCTCGAAACTCGCGGCTACGTCGACCGCGACGAATCGGGCGACTTCTCGGCGGGTCCGACCATCTTGCGGATCGCTGCCTCCTTGCGCGGCGGCACCGTCCTTGACCGATTGGCCGCTGTCGCTCAACCACACCTCGACGAACTCGCTCGACGCAGCGGCGAGTCGACCTATCTCGCTGTGAGCGACGGCCGCACGGGTACCTATATCGCTACCGCCGAAAGCCCCCGGGCAATCCGCCACGTCGGCTGGGTCGGCCAGGACGTCACCCTCGTCGGCTCCGCACTCGGCGCCGCGCTCACCGAGCCCGGCATCACCGCCATCCGTATCGGCGCCGTCGAGGTTGACATCACCGCCATCAGCCGGGCGCTTCCATCGACCGGCAAGCTCGGCTTTGCCATCTCGATCGTCGGCCCCAAGCATCGCTTCAACACTGACCAATGCAGCGACCACGAAGTGGCAATCGCTGCGACCGTCGACGCGCTTGCGCACGAACTACGCACCAACGGAGAGGACTACGCGTCATGACCATCCACCTCGACGGCCCCGGCGTCACCATTGCCGACGTCACCGCCGTCGCCCGCCAATCCGAATCAGTCGAACTCACTGCCGCAGCCGTCGAACGAATGGCTGCTGCCCGAGCAGTCGTCGAACAACTCGCTGAAGGAGCCCCCAAGTACGGCATCTCGACTGGCTTCGGTGCACTCGCCACCGTCTCCATCCCACCCGACCGCCGCCGTGCACTCCAGGTCGCACTCATCCGCTCCCACGCTGCGGGGATGGGCGACCCGGTCGAGGACGAAGTGGTGCGCGCCATGGTGTTCCTCCGGGCGCGTACGCTCGCTTTCGGCAACAGCGGCGCGCGCCCACTCGTCGCACAAGCGATGGTCGACATTCTCAACGCCGGCATCACACCGATCGTCCCCGAGTACGGCTCGCTCGGAGCCAGCGGCGACCTTGCCCCACTCGCCCACGGCGCCTTGGCACTGCTCGGCGAAGGTGACGTCGTCTACGGCGGACAGGTGAGGCCAGCCGCCGAGGCGCTCGCCGCCGCCGGCCTCAAACCCATTGAACTCGCCGAGAAAGAGGGCCTCGCTGTCACCAACGGCACCGACGCCATTTTGGGCATGCTGTGCCTTGCCATTGCCGACATCGAGCGCCTGCTCAGCCAGGCCGACATGATCACCGCAATGACTGTCGAGGGGCTCCTGGCCACCGACACACCGTTCGCTGCTGACCTGCAAGCACTTCGTCCACAACCCGGCCAAGCCGTCAGTGCGGCAAATCTCCGAGCGATGCTTGCCGGCTCACCAATCGTCGCCAGCCACGACAATGACGACGACAGCCGCGTGCAGGACGCCTATTCCATCCGTTGCACGCCGGCGGTCCACGGCGCCATTCGGGACACGCTCGAACACTGCCGCTTTGTCGCCCAGAACGAGCTCGCATCAGCGATCGACAACCCGATGGTGCTCGCCGACGGCCGCGTCGAGTCGTGCGGCAACTTCCACGGCGCACCACTCGGATTCGCTGCCGACTTCCTCGCCATTGCAGTCTCCGAGATCGGAGCGATTGCCGAACGGCGAATGGACCGCATGCTCGACAAGACCCGGAGCCACGGCCTTCCGCCGTTCCTCGCCCACGAAGCAGGCGTCGACAGCGGCCTGATGATCGGCCACTACACGGCAGCAGCTATGGCTTCAGAGAACAAGCGCCTCGCGGCACCAGCCTCGGTCGACTCACTCCCTACGTCAGGCATGCAGGAAGACCACGTCTCCATGGCCTGGCTCGCGGTCCGCAAACTTCGCAAGGTGGTCGACAACGTTCGACGTATTCTTGCGGTCGAATACGTCTGCGCCGCTCGAGCAATCGAGTTTCGGGCGCCGCTGACGCCGTCGCCGGCAACCGGCGCGCTGCTTGCATTACTGCGCATCGACGTCGATGGCGCCGGCCCCGACCGGTACCTCGCCCCCGAACTCGCCGCGGCAGAAGCCATCCTCGATTCATCTGCGATGATCGATGCACTCGACGCGATCGGAATCAGTCTCGAATGAACCGCAACACGCTGTGTCCATGATTGGCTGAAACAGTGAACGTGCGCCGGTCCAACACCATTTTCTAGTACTCCGAGTGGGGCGGGCGATCAGTGTCCCTCCACGACCCTGCGGGCAACCGAATCGAATTTGGGAACGCGGAGATGGTCGAGCGAACGAGCCATCACGCCCGGCGACGAGTGACGACGGCTGTTTCTTTGATCAACTGATTGCCGAGCGTTCGTCCAACAGGAACGCCGCGATCCACGCCGCCACCGTTGGGCCGTCAGTTGGAATGTTCGCGGCGCGCGTGAGCCCGTCACGTGCGACATCGTCGCCCATCTTCTGGCGGCGAATGGCAATGAGCGCACTCGTGTACGTGCTGTTGAACTCGGGATGGTCCTGGAGACACAGCATCGAATCGCCGACGATGAACATCGGATGGCTCGCCGTCGTTCCGGTCGCGACGTCGAGCGCCTCTGGTGGGAGCGTGGCGACGGCATCCTGATGCATTGCGTGCAACCAGACATCGCCGCCACCGAACCATGGGGTTGCATCCACGCTCATTTCCTGGGGTCCGAGCTTCCATTCCCCGGTCGGTTCCACCGCTCCACCAAGTGCATGCGCGACGACCTGGTGACCAAAACACACACCAACTGTGCGTGACTTACTGAGCCACAGTTGCTCGACGAAGGCCCGCAGTCCGATCAGCCACGGTTCGTCCCGGTACGCATCCCAACGCGATCCGGTGATCAACCATCCGTCGCACTCGTCGACGCTGACCGGGACCTCCTCGTTTACGACGTCGTAGGTCCGCACGGTCAGCTGCGACATCACTGGTCGCAGTAGGCGGTCGTACATGTCGGGGTAGTCGGCCCCCGCGGAAGCTGCGAGTAACTCGTCGCCTTCGACGTGGTCGCACACCAAGATGCCGAGTCGGAACGGACGCTCCGAGCCGTCACCCGATCGGCGCATGGCCGGAACAGCGTGCTGACAGCCGAACAGCACACGGTAACGAGATCGTTTCGATGCTGAGGTGACCGGTGAGATTGGTCGTGAGCGTGGGCATGTTCAGGCCGATGCCGATTGGGCTTCGGTCCATGCGCCGTAACCGCCGATGATGTCCGAGACATCGTCGAATCCGGCTTGACGAAGCACGCTGGCTGCGACCGATGATCGGTAGCCCCCGGCGCAGTAGACAACGGTCGGTGCCGTCGGGTCGAGTTCGTCGAGGCGGCCTGGAAGCTGACCCACCGCGATGGTAGACGCTCCGGGAATCGTGCCGTGCTCGACCTCGCCGGGATTGCGAATGTCGACGAGCTGCAAGCCATCGATGTCGTTGCGCCGGGCGGCGAACTCGGATGCGGTCAACCGTGAAGCCCGAACGACACGATCAGGATTGTCGGCCATCACTATCAGGGGGAAGTGCAGGAAGCCGGTGACGCGATCGAACCCGATCCGGGCGAGTCGATTCTTGGCTTCGCGTTCGAAACCGTCGTCGACAACGACGACGATGTCGACGTCATCAGGAACGACCGAGCCTGCGAATTCGGCGTAGCGACCGTTCAGTCCGACATTGATCGATCCGACGAGGTGACCGCGAGCGAAATCTTCGGGGTCGCGCCCGTCGATGATCATCGCTCCATCGGCGACGAGTTGATCGAAGGCGTCGAGGTCGAGCGCAGCAGGGACAGCGTGCTCGTCAAGGAGCGGGCGGTCTTGACGGTTCAGGACCGCGTCGTAGAGGAAGTAGCCCGGCGCAGGCGGCTGCCCCTCAGTCACCAAGTCGAAGAACATTTGTTTATTGTCGGCGAGGAGCGCGTAGTTGGAGATGCGTTGCTCACCGATCGTCGACCAGGTATCGGTCGACAGGTTTTTCCCACAGGCACTTCCGGCTCCGTGAGCGGGGTACACACGCGTGGCGTCGGGCAGCGTCATCAACTGGTTGTGCAGACTGTCGTAGAGCTGGTCGGCCAGCTCCTCTCGCGTGACTCCGATCGACGACAGCAGGTCCGGGCGGCCGACGTCGCCAATAAAGAGCGTGTCACCGGTCAGCACCGCATGTGGTTCAGCATCGTTCGAGTGCTCCCACACGACGATGCTGATCGACTCGGGCGTGTGCCCGGGCGTGTGGCGGATCTCGAGGACAACGTCACCGAGTTCGATCCGTTCACCGTGGTCAAGCTTGCGTATCTCGAACTCGGTTTTGGCGACCGACGAGTAGGCGATCTCGGCGCCAGTGGCGGCGGCGAGTTCGAGGTGACCGGACAGGAAGTCGGCGTGGAAGTGTGTTTCGATGACCAGCTCGATGGTGAGGCCGACCGCAGCAGCATCGCTGACGTATTCGGCGATATCACGGCGTGGGTCGATAACGGCAGCTCGGCCGCTTGCCTCGTCACCAATCAGGTACGAGGCCTGGGAGAGGCAGTCGAGGTAGTACTGCGTGAAGATCATCGCGAGACCTGCGCGAATGCACCGGGGTAGGCGAGCATGCCTCCGTCGAGGTTCACCACGTCGCCGAAGCCTGCGCCGCTGAGGAACTCGGCGGCCTGGCTACTGCGCCCGCCGCTTCGACACACCACGACGGTGCGCTTCTTGGGATCGAGTTGTCGAACGCGGTTCGCAAGTTCGCCGAGGGGGATGTTGATGGCTCCCTCGATTGCACCTGTGGCAACCTCGTCGGGTTGGCGGACATCGATCAACTGGCTGTCCGGCCCGATCACGGACGCGTAGTTGCTGACTGGATGGTTGCGGTACATCATGTTCACACCGCCTTGCGCATCTCGGTCAGGACCGCGTCGACATCGCAGCCGCGACCTTTGTTGTACGGAAGCTTGCCGAGGGCGTTGCCCATCGCGCAGGTGTTACTGACCGCCGAGAATGTCAGCCCGGCAGCAACGCCTCCGGCCAACCATTTCGCCTTGGGGGCGACGATCGAGGCCAAAATGCCGACGAGGGAGATCGACCCAGCAACGAGGCGAACCTGACGGTCCATGGCCCACGTCTGAGACGAGCCGCGCACAACGTCACCGCCGGATGCAAGCCATGCGTCGAGGCCACCGTCGAGCAGGTGCAGGCGCTGCTTGCCAGCGCCCGCCAGCTTGCCGTGGGCTTGGTCCGCTCGAGCCCCTGACTTGCACACTAGGACCACGGGATGATCGAGTTCGGCGAGGTCGCGGGCGTGCTCGGCGAGCGTGTCGAGCGGGACGTTGTACGACCCCGGGATGTGGACACTGTCGAACTCGCCGCCGGTACGGACGTCGAGGACCCTGATCAACGGATCATCGTTGATCAGTTGACGAAGCTTCGACGAGTCGATCACATCGGTCGCGGCAATGTCGGGTGCGGGGCTGGATGAGAGCGTGGAGTTGGTCATGGGTGGGTCCTTTGAATTGGAGACGATGGGTTCTTGGATCAGGCGGTCAGGATGGTGGAGGCGGCGGTGTAGAAGGCAACGACGCCGAGCATGAGGGCGAAGGCGCGGGTGAGCCGGTCGGCGTCGATGCCTTTTGAGATGCGCGTACCGACGACGACGCCGACGGTGACGGTGACGAGGAACGGACCAACGACGGCCCAGTCGAAGCCGAGGTCCCCTGAGCGCATCGCGAGTGCGATCGACGCGTTGATGACGATGACGACCAACGATGTTCCGATGGCCTGTTTGGCCGGGAACTTGAGCAGCAAGGTGAGGGCCGGGACGGCAGCGAAGCCACCTCCGACGCCGAAGAGGCCCGTCAGTAGCCCGACTGTCGTTGCGGCGCCAGCGAGCTTGGCGATGGCCGATGCCGACAGGTCAAGGCGGGGCTTCACGGAGACCCGTTCCTTTGTCGCAACACCGGCGTCGTCGGCAATCTGGCGGTGCTCGGCGACTTGTTCGCTCGGAGGTTCAGACTTGTCGATACTGCGGTACATCCGGACAGCGACGAAGACGATGAGCGCCGAGAAGGCGAGCAGTAGCGCGTTCTCGTCCAATGAGCGATTCACGAGCAAGCCGATCCGCGAACCGAAGATCCCGGCGGCGCCAAAGGCAATGCCCGCTCTGAGGCGCACGTTGCCGTTGCGGAAGTGGCTGACGACGCCGAACGCCGACGCGACGCCGACCACGAGCAATGACGCAGTCGTGGCATCCTGCGCCTGCAGGCCAGCCACGAACACAAGGATCGGAACAGCAAGCGTCGATCCGCCGCCTCCGAGCGCGCCGAGCGACAGCCCGACCAGGAGGCCCAGTGCGACGGCGATGATCTCGCCGGTCATGCCGAGCCTCGAGTCGTCAGATACAAGGAGGACCGCGAAGGTTTCTTCATGATGGTTCAGGGATCACTATATCCGGATGTCCGTACAAATAGCTAGAGGAGGAATTGGCGCCAGGCATATCTCTCAATTCGACAGCCGAGAAGCTGTCCGCTCGGAATCAGCGGTCGTTGTCGCGCTTCTTTGGCGGCGCCTTGAACGGTGCCTCGATGAGCATCTCGAACCGTTCATCGTCGGGCTGGTTTGGCTCGTTCATCTTCTGCAAGTACTTCTTGAGCGCAGCGCGACCTGCGATGACATGGTCACCCTTGGCTCCGACTGAACGCGCGAGCGCATCTTTCGCCTTGCCTACCCGTTCCTTGCGCGTGGCCCGTTCGGCCTCACTGAAGATGCGGGGCTGCTTGTTGACCTTCGCAGCGGCTGCTGCGCGCCGCTTGGCTTCGGATTCCTGCAGTGGGGTCAGCTTCTGATTCGACATGAGACACAAACCGTACAAGCGCAGTGGTCCAAGTTGCGAAAAAGGGCCGTGCCATCGGCGGTACGCGGTGAGGACAGATGGCCCTGTCGGCGCCATCGGCGGCTCGAGATTTGAGTGCCGAACGCTGCTTGCGGGCCGGTAAGTGCGCAACGATCTGGTCTGCACGAGGCTCTTGCGGTCCCCTCACGGCTGATCGTTTGATCCTGGAGCTTGACCATCCACAAGCCTCAAGGCTGTCCTAAAGTCCGGAGATGGTATGGACGGTCCGGATCTCCGAAGCGAACGATATGCCCAACATTATTCGGCTCATCGAGCGGGCTCGGAGCGCCGAAACAGTTCACGTCGAACTGAGCGAAGTTGTCGCTGACCTGAGGTTGCCGAAAACAAATATTGTTGCTTGCGTTGGCGACTCGATCGTCGCCGTCCTCGTCGGCCGATGCGAAGGCGATATCGGTCGTATCGTCGCCATCGCGATCGCTCCGGAGTGGCGGAACAAAGGCATCGGCTCGGCGTTGATTGGACGTGCCGAAGCCGCATTTCTGAAAGAAGGCTGTCAACGCATCGTCGCACTCCTCACCGAGAATCAGGTCGGTGCTGCTGCGCTCATTAATCGGGGTTTCGAAGTCACGCCGAACCTGGCGCTGTATGAAAAAGACGAGCCCCTTCGTCCTACCGCGTTCTCGATTCTCGAACGCTGGAACGGCGAGCTGATCGATCAGTCTCGATGGGAATCTTTCTCCGGGCTGACGATGCAGCGTGACATCGTTGAACAACGGCTGTTGGCGCCGTTAATCGAGGCCGACTTGGCCAGCCACTTCGGTGTGATCGCGCCATCGGCCATGCTGTTGTTTGGTCCACCCGGAACCGGAAAGACTTCGTTCGCAAAAGCCATCGCGGGACGGCTGGGCTGGCCTTTCGTTGAGCTCCTGCCCTCGAAGCTCGGTGCACACGGGGCGGCGATGATGGCCGACGAACTCGGGCGGGCCTTCGACGATCTGCTTGCGCTCGAACACGTGGTGGTGTTCATCGATGAAGTCGACGACATCGCCAGCTCTCGGGCCGCACGACCCGAAACGCAAGCCGTCGTCAATGAACTGCTGAAGGCGATGGTGCGAGTGCGCGAGGCGCCGGGCCGGCTCTTGGTGTGCGCAACGAACTCGATCGCCGCCCTCGATCCCGCTGTCGTCCGTCCCGGTCGATTCGACCTCGTGATTCCCATAGGACCACCAGATCCTGACGCACGCCTTGCATTACTTAACGACATGCTCGGAGCGATTCCGGGGTCGGCGATTGACCCACAGGCGATGGTCGAGCCGACCGATGGTTTGACCCCCGCCGATATCGCGAGTGCCATTCAACGAGCGGCCGCCGGGGCGTTCCGATCTGTTCGTCAGGGCGATGCGACAGCCACCATCACGAACAGTGATCTCATTGCTGCGATTGACTCGACCGTGCCCACAATTTCCGAGGCCGGTCGAGCCGACTTCGTCGCAGAGTCCGAGCGGTTTAGCCGGCTCTAACCGGCACCCGGTCGGATAATGGCCCCGCTGAAAGGTAGGTGACCATCCGCCGGTCGTTGGCGTGGCTCGCGTTTGATCGCTCGTGCGGCGCCCCTGGCAGGAATCGAACCTGCGACACACGGTTTAGGAAACCGATGCTCTATCCACTGAGCTACAGAGGCGGGGCCGGCGCGAAAGGTGGGAGAAAACCCCC
>CALCXK010000050.1 GCA_937905835.1 uncultured Ilumatobacter sp.
CTGCCGACTTCTTCTTGGCTGCCGACTTCTTCGCTGCCGGGGCCTTCTTGGTGGCTGCCGACTTCTTGGTGGCTGCCGCCTGCTTCTTGTCGTTGGCCCCGAGCTGCTCAGCGAGGTCTTCGAAGCGATCTTCCAATTCATCGAAACGTTCCGACATCCAGCCGACCTGCTTGGCAACTTCGCGCTGCACCGTCTCGGCGACCTTCTCGGTGGTTTCTTTGCCGCGCTCGATGAGTTGCCTGATGACCTTCTCGGCCTCACCCTTTTGCACATCGCCCGCCTTGACAAGCTTCTGGACGATTTTCTCGGCTTGTTTTCGTGTCGGCTCAGCAAATTGCATGCCAGCGTCGATCAGCTTCTGAAGAGGTGAAGTTGCCATACCCCCAGCGTACTCGTCAGCTGTTCCCACTTGGCTCGGTAGAACCCTCAGGCAAGAAGGAGTGCAGCGAGGGCAGCGAGATCCGGAAGGTCGAAGTTGATGACCAGACCGTCGAGGCCCGCCAGGTCGTTCGCCGGGCCGTTCACCCCGGATCGGACCAGTGCGAAGCGGCAGCCGATTCGAACAGCCATGAGGCCGTCGGTCTCCGGCCGATCCCCGACCATCACCGCTGTGGCCGGGTCAAAGAGAGCCTCGTCAGTCGAAAGGTGCTGGGCGATTGCTCGGGCCATCGGGGCGTAGGGCTTGCCAGCAATCGTCGGTACGGCGTCACCGGCCGTCGCGACCGCAGCCAGAATCGAACCTCCCCCGGGTTCGAGGCCACGCGGTGTGGGGTACGTGCTGTCGGAGTTGGTACCGACGAGTCGGGCGCCGGAGTGGATCGCAGCCGCGGCAGCCGCGAGCCGTCGATAGTCGAAATCGCGATGCAGCCCGACCAGCACCGCATCGAAGCCTCCATTCCGGCCGTCAACGGTGCCGTCGTTGAGCACCGCAATTGCTCCGCTCGCTTCGACCGCCTCGACGATCCCTGGCCCGCCGGTGACCAGAACACGTTCGCCCGGCTGAACGAGAAGGGCTGCTGCGACCGACGAGCTGATGACGTCACCGACAGCTGGAATTCCGATGTCTTCCAGCGACGCCTCATGCTCGGCGATCATCGCTGCCGAGTTGTTCGTGACGAAGACGACGCGGCGGCCAGCGGCGCGGAGGGCGGCGATAGCTTCAACGGAACCTGGTATGGGTTCGTGGGCCAACCAAACCACTCCATCAAGGTCGCACAACACAGTCTCAATCCCCTGGATGGAAACAGGCTCGACACGCATCTCGGTATCGTGGCAGATCACTGGCATGCTGGAGGAGTGCCCCGCTTCACTCCGTTCCCCGCACTGCGCTACGCCGATCGCCAGATCGACGACTTGATCGCTCCGCCGTACGACGTGCTCTCACCCTCCGATGTCGACGACTTGAACAATCGGCATCGGTGCAACATCACTCACGTGGATGTCCCGCGCGAGTCCGACGGTGCCGGCCGCTACGAGCAAGCCGGCAAGGTACTGCGTGAGTGGATCGATGCTGGCGTGCTCGAGTACGACGATGCGCCGACGTTCACGATCTACCGGATGCGTTTCACCGATGCCACGGGCGCGGCCCGCGACATCGCCGGCGTGCTCGGTGGCCTCGAAGTCGTTGATGAAGGCTCCGGCGGCGTTCTGCCGCACGAACGAGTCACGCCAAAGGCCTCGACTGACCGCCTTGACCTGACCCGTGCAACCGGGGCCAATATGTCGCCTGTGTGGGGTCTGTCGCTCGCCGATGGCCTGACCGACCTGCTCGCAGAGCCAGGCGAACTGCTGTCGTCGGTGACGGTTGAAGGTGTCGAACACATCATCGAGCGCGTTGCCGACGCCGAGCGCGTTGCAGCGATTGCTACCAAGGTCGGTTCGGATGACGTCCTGATCGCCGACGGCCACCATCGCTACGGCATCAGCCGGACGTTCCGTGACGAAGTACGCAGCCAAGGGCTTGCAGGGTCGCCTGCTGAAGACACGCTGGCATTCGTCAGCGAGTTGGTCGCTGACCAGCTCAGCGTCGAGGCCATCCACCGCCTCTACAGCGACATCTCGTTCGACGACCTCGTGGCTGCCCTCGACACGGCGTTCGATCGCAGCGATGCCGGCACGCCGTCGGCTGCAACGTTGGCGGAGATGAACGAGCGGGGCGCACTGTGCCTCATCGGGCCAGATGGCAACGGCCAGTGGCTGACACCGAAGGACGGTGCCTTCGATGGTGTTCGCTCACTGGACGGCGCCTGGCTTGAGCATGTCCTTGGCGACACGCCGCACAGCGTCACGTACCAGCACGGCGTCGATCACGTCGTCGAAGCAGCGACCGGTGGCCGAGCCATGGCTGCGGTGCTGATCCGTCCGGTGAGCGTTGCCGAAATCGAGCGCACCGCTCGCGAAGGGTTGCTGATGCCCCCGAAGTCAACGTTCTTCACGCCGAAGCTGCGCACGGGCCTCGTCGTCCGCAGCGTCACCTGACTCAGCGATGGAGCGGGTGGCGTTGTCAAGCTGTCAACAATTCCGCCACCTGAGCGAACAGCGATCGCACGGTCTTGGCGCGACGGGCGGGTATGACACGTTCGGCAATCAGCTCGGTCCGGCTCTGTGTGGCCCCACCCGACCGGAAGAACCGGCGCTCGACTCTGCCGACGACCGCCACGTCAGCTCCGCTGACGAGTGTGGCTAAGACTGCGCTACTCGGTTCGTGTAGTGCCACTGGGACCGACGCGTTGACGGTGCGCCCGTCACGCTCGGTCGATGTCGAGACATCGAACTGTGCGACGTCGGTCCCGGCGGGCAGCGCTCGGACCACTGCGTCGTTGATGATCGTGCCATGGATGACGGCGAGATTGATATTCATGGTTTCCTCCACATGCGTTTGGTTCTGCTGTGGGGAGAGTCGGTACGGGAAATCATAGAGCCGGCCTGTCACAGAGATCCATGGACACAAAACCTGTCTCGCACCCGTTGACACGTTCCGGGTCCGGAAACTCTGTGACACCCCTCGTTGCTGACGGTCGCATCAGAGACGAGACTGCTCCGGTGAACAACCGACGGATCTGGGTGCAGCGTTTCGTTGTCGTTGCGATCTGGACCACCGCGGTCGTGTTGTGGCGCAACTATCAGTCAGCCAATGACCTGAGCGCCACAGGCACGGCCCAGCAGTTCATCGAGAATGTCGGGAACGCCTGGTGGGGCATTCTTGCCTTCGTCGGCGTCTACCTCGCCCGCCCAATCGTCCTCTTCCCCGCATCCGTGCTCACCATCGTCGGTGGGGTGTTGTTCGGTCCGGTCATCGGTGTCATCGCCGTGATCATCGGCGCCAACATGTCAGCCAGCATCGCGTTCGTTATCGGGCGCAGCCTCAACGCAAAGATTGACGACACCATCACGCTTGATGACGACCAGCAGTCGTTTATCGGACGCTGGTCACAGCGAATGCGTGCCAACAGCTTCGAGACCGTCCTCCTGACACGCTTTCTCTTCCTGCCCTACGACCTGGTCAACTACGCGGCCGGTGCACTGCGCATCAAGTACGTCCCCTTCATCACCGCGACAGTAATCGGCTCGCTGCCGGGCACGATCTCGTTCGTGCTGCTCGGCGCATCACTCGACCGCGTCGACCAGGGCCTCGATGGCCTCAACCCCTACGCCCTCGTTGCCAGCGTCGTCATGTTCGTCGCCAGCCTCATGGTCGCGCGTACCCTCAAGCAGCGGAACAACACGGACGACACACACAGCGCCACGCTCCCTCTGGAACAGGAAATCCCATGATCGGACATGACTCAACGAAGACCTACAAGGCTGCGGTCATCGGCGCCGGTTCGGGCGGGCTGACCATGGCGGTCGGCCTGTCCAACTTCGGCCATGACATCGTCCTCATCGAGGGCGGCAAGGTCGGCGGCGACTGCACAAATGTCGGCTGTATCCCGTCGAAGGCCCTGCTCCACGCTGCGCTGGTTGGTGAAGACAACCCGCTCGGCTGGGTCCGTGCGAAGCGCGACGATCTTGCGCAACGCGAAGACCACGACATGCAAGAGCACGAGAAAATCCACCTCGTACGCGGCTGGGCGAAGCTCACCCCAAAGCTGGGCGAACACCACGTCGTCATCGTCGACGGCCCCGACGGGCAGGTTGAGGTGCGTGCCGAGAACGTGATCGTCAGCGGAGGCTCCAAGCCGATCATCCTCCCGGTCGAGGGTCTCGGCCCGGAACGTGTCCTGACCAACGAGAACATCTTCGAAATGGAGTCAGTCCCCGACACGATCGTGTTGGTCGGCGGCGGCGTCATCTCGATCGAGATGGCCACAGCGTTTGGCGACCTCGGGAGCACCGTCCATATCGTCGAACTGGCCGATCGCCTCATGGGCAATGAAGATCCACTCGTGTCGAGCACGATGCAGAACGTCTTTGAATCTCGTGGGGTCCACGTGCACCTCGGCACCTCCATCAAGAAGTTCGACGAGTCCACACAGATCGCTCACCTCACGAACGGTGAGACCATCGCCAGCGTCGACAAGGTCCTGATCGGGATCGGTCGTCGCCCGGCGCTCGCCAACCTCGGCATCGAAGAAGCCGGCGTCGAAAGCAGCAAGGGTGGCATTGTCGCCGACACTTGGGGCCGAACGTCGGTTGACGGGGTCTACGCCATCGGCGACATCACGGGCAACACGGCAACGACGCACGGTGCAAACTCGATCGCCCGTCGCACGATTCGCGCGATCGCACTTCCCCTCCCCAAAATCGCCAACCCACGGGTGATCCCAAATGCCGTGTACAGCCGCCCCCAGATCGCCTCGGTCGGCCTCACCCTTGCCGAAGTCGACGCCATGGCACCAGGCGGGCGCAAACGTTACGTGAAGCACCTCACGGACCTCGACCGCGGATTCACCGACGACCTCGAACACGGCTTCATCGCTGTCGACGTCGAGCGGTTTACCGGCAAGATCCTGCGGGCCGTCATCGTTGGGCCCAGTGCCGCGGAAATGATCGGCATGTTCACGATCATGATCGACCACGGCATCGGCCTCCGGAAAATGTTCGGCACCGTCCATCCGTACCCCTCGTACTCGCAGGCCGTGGGTTTCATCGCCGACGAATTCGCCACCGACACCTTCCGCAGCCTTCCGCAGGAGTGGTTCGCACTTACTCAGGCCAAGATCGCCAACCGCTTCAAGAAGTAGCTGGTCATCGACATCGGTGAGCGTGGTTTCGGTCCACCACGACGCGACTGACCGATGCCGACCACTTGGTGATCGAGCTGATCACTCCGGCCAACGAACACCGGCCTGTTGACGTAGCGTACTTCGAGGTCGATGAACAACCCGACGGACGGACGCCTCACCGGCAGACTCCAAGGGGGTCGAACTGGCTGAAGTGCGTTGGCCCTTCAATCGGGGCACCAATCAGGCCGAGTTTGTCGGCGGTGTCGCCGTCGTGCACGCTTGTCTGCCCGCCGATGTCTTACTCAGCCAGCATCTGCGCCGATGCCCGCATGGGGCCGACAAGTGAGACCGGAGTGTCAAGGCCATCGACCACATTGTGCCAGGCACCGCTACTGCAGTAGCCGAGACATTGCCGCACGAACCGGTGCTTCATCGACGCTGGTGACGACTTCGACACCGTGTGGGCTGTCGAGGACGAAGGTCAAGCCGGTGAGCGCTTTCTTGTCGCGGTGCATCAGTGCGAGCAGTTCGTCGGCATCGAGGCCGGGCGGAGGCTGCGTCATCAGGTCGTACTCGCCAGCGACGACATCGCGATGCTGTTGGACTCGGGTGGCGTCGATACGACCCAACTCGAACCCAAGTTCGGCGGCATAGATCAAGCCGATCGCCACTGCCTCGCCATGTGCGAGTTGGTGTCCGGTCGCGATTTCCAGCGCGTGGGCAAACGTGTGGCCGTAGTTCAGGATTGCCCGGCGCCCACCCTCACGCTCATCAGATGCCACGACCTCGGCCTTGATTTCAATGCAGCGGGCGACACGCTCTTCGAGGTCCATCGCGAGAAGATTGTCGCCGGTCAAGAAGTGATATTTCGCCATCTCGCCCAGGCCACATCGCATTTCACGGGGCGGCAGCGTGTCGAGGAAATCGAGGTCACACAGCACTCCGGACGGCTGCCAGTAGGCCCCCACGAGGTTCTTGCCTTCGGGCAGGTTGACCCCGGTTTTGCCACCAATTGCCGCGTCGACCATGCCGAGCAGGCTGGTCGACACGTGCACGACAGGGATGCCACGGTGCCACGATGCTGCGGCAAACCCGGCGATGTCGGTGACCATGCCGCCGCCCACACCGATGACGACATCGTGGCGGGTGAGGCCCATTGCTGCGAACCCACTCATCAGCGTTGCAATAGTGTCGAGTGTCTTCGCGCTCTCTCCCTGGCCGATGATGAAGGTGGTGATCTCGACTCCGGGCAGTTCGATCTCGTCGGGAATGCCGTCTTGCGTGACGACGGCGGCCCGCTGGGCCGTGGACGGGAGCAGTGTTGCCAGTTCGGCCACAACGCCGCGACCAACAACGACCTCGTAGGAACGATCGGCGAGTGGGACGGTCAGCCGGCGCATCGCAGCACCGCCTGGGCAACTTCGTTGATGCTGCGATGATCGACCGACACGACAGCGTCGGCGACCTCTGTGTAGAGCGCTTCACGATCGGTGTACATCTGGCGGAGTATCCCCTCGGGGTCATCATCGAGGAGTGGACGGTGGACACCGTTCTTCACACGAGCGACGAGTAGATCGACGTTGGCGAGCAGCCACACCACATGGGCGTCGCTCTCGGTGAGTGCCGAGCGGTTGGCTTCGGCGAGTACCACGCCGCCGGCCGCGGCAAGCACCGCAGGCTCGCCGTCGCCGAGCATGGCGAGCAAGGTTTCAGTCTCGATCGCCCGAAATGAAGCCTCGCCGTCAGACGCCCAGATCTCGCGGACGGTGCGCCCCGTTCGTTCTTCGATGAGCTCGTCGGAGTCCAGCAGCGGACGGTGTAGTTGACGGGCGAGGACGCGTCCGACCGACGACTTGCCGACGCCCATCATGCCGACGAGCACGATGTGCTTGCCCTCACAGACGCTCACGTCAACGAGGCCGTGAATGCCTCGGCGTTGCGAACGAACTCGTCCATCGAGTCGCCTCCGAACTTACGTTGCGCTTCCGTGGCCAGCACCAGCGCGACCATTGTCTCGGCAACGACGCCCATCGCCGGAACCGCGGTGACATCGGTGCGCTCTTTAAACGACACGCCTGATTCCTTGGTCGCCGTGTCGACCGTTTCGAGCGTCGGCTTGTTCAGTGTTGCGAGCGGCTTCATCGCGGCCCGGACAACGACGAGGTCGCCGGTGGTCATGCCGCCTTCGGTGCCGCCTGCAAGCGTGCTGCTGCGGACGTATTTCTTGGCGTCGGAATCCCAGCTGATCGGATCGTGCGCAACGCTCCCGCGGCGCCCGGCGACGTCGAAACCATCACCGATTTCGACACCCTTGACCGCTTGGATGCTCATCAATGCCTGGGCAAGTGCTGCGTCGACCTTGCGGTCCCAATGGACGTGGCTACCGAGCCCGACCGGCACACCAAAGGCCAGCACTTCGACGACGCCACCGAGAGAGTCGCCGTCCTTGGCCGCCGCCTTGATTTCGGCAATCATTGCCTCGGACGCTTCGACGTCGAAGCAACGCACCTGGTTCTCGTCGACCCGATCGAGTTCGGCGGGGGTCGGCCGGGTGGCGTTGGCAGCAACCCGAGCAGAACCCATCTGAATCACGTGGGAGAGGATCTCAACGCCGAGCGACTTCAGCATCTTCTTGGCGATCGCACCGGCGGCAACCCGGGCAGCGGTTTCGCGCGCGCTGGCGCGCTCGAGCACGTCACGTGCATCGGTGAAGCCATATTTCTGCATGCCGGCGAGGTCGGCGTGACCCGGGCGGACCTGTGTGAGCGGGTCGTTGGTGGCACCGGGCGCAGGGCTCATCTCTTCATGCCACTTGTCGCTACGGAACCACTCGGTGTTCTTGATTTCAATCGCCACCGGCGACCCAATGGTGCGGCCGTGACGAACACCGCCGATCAAGGTGACCTCATCGACTTCGAAGCGCTGACGAGGGCCGCGGCCGTAGCCGAGGCGCCGTCGGGTCATTTCGGCTTGGATCTCCTCGACAGTGATCTCAAGGCCTGCAGGGAGGCCTTCCATGATGACCACGAGCCCTTGACCATGGGACTCACCAGCGGTGAGGTAACGAAGCATAAGGTCAGGCTAGCGGGAGGCCAGCTCAGCCTCAGCCGCGATTCGCATGGCGGTGGTGTCAGGCATCTTGCCCAACCATCGAAGCTGTTGGAGCGCGGCCTGGTGCACCAGCATTCCGAGCCCGTCAACTGTGGTGGCGCCGACGTCGGAAGCAGCACGCATCCATGCTGTTTCGAGCGGGTGATAGACGAGGTCGGCAACGATCTGACCGCTTCGCAACAGAGCTGGATCGCACGCCATGTCGGCGTCTGTTGCGTCGACGATCGACACGCCCATGCCGACGCTCGTGGCGTTGATCACGATGTCGGCGCGGGTGACGTCGCTGACGATGCCGACCGATGCTGCCTTCGAGAGACTTGCTGCCTGCTCGGCACGGTCACGGGTCCGGTTCAACACCGTGATGTCGGCTGCGCCAGCTCGGCCCAGCGCATCGATCACCGATCGGGCGGCACCCCCGGCCCCGATCACCGCGATCTGAGCTCCATCGACCTCGACGCCAGCTGCTGCCAACGACGCCACGAAACCCGCGCCGTCGGTACTCGACCCGACGAGTTCGTCACCGTCCCAGCTGACGGTGTTCACCGAGTGCAAGGCCCGCGATGCCGGATCGAGACGATCGACTGCACGGGCGACATCTTCCTTGAGCGGCATCGTGACCGACAGGCCAGCGATCCCGAGAAGGCGCATCGCCGACAGCGCCGCTCTTGCATCGGTGACGTCAAACGCGGCATACGCCCAGTTGACGCCGGCTGCGTCGAATGCGGCCTGGTGAATTGCCGGCGACAGGCTGTGCGCCACCGGCGAGCCGATGACCGCAGCGATCCGTGGCGCGCTCATCCCCCACCGAACTCAACGCCAGCGAACTCAAGGATGTTGGCTTCGTGCTGCTCGAACGTTGCAGCGAACGCATGAGCACCGTCTTCATTGGCGAGCACGTAGAAGAAGTAGAAGCACTCCGATGGGTTCGGCAGATTTTCACAGATCGGGTCACCAGGCGCCGGGTTGGGTGCCGGGTTCAGTGCTGCCCTAATGGAGGCGCGTCCAGGATTAGCGATCGGCGTCGCCGGCAGCCCGTTTCGGAGGTACGTATTCCACGGCGTGTCGATCTGGCGGATCTCAGAGAATGGAAGGTTTGGATCGATGCCGTTGCGGTCACGTCCGTAGTAGACCGACGCGTCGATCTCGAGGTTCATGCCAACGAACTGGCGGTTCAGGATGACGCGGGAAATCTTCGCTCGGTCTTCAGCGACCGCTGCTTCACGTTCGATTAACGACGCCACGATCAACACCTCGTACGGCGTGTAGCCCAGCTGGCGAGCTTTCGCTTCAAGTTCTTCCTGTTCGCCGACGCGCTCCATCAGGGCGATCATCCGGTCGAGTAGCTGCGCCTCGGTATCGGCATTCGACACGGAGTATGTATCAGGGAAGAGCATCCCTTCGAGCGTGTTCGTTCCTGGTGGCAGCCACTTGGCGGCCAGCGAGGTGTTCTCCGCTACCGCGATGAACTCGGCTTCGTCCATCCGCTCGATCACCGCGTCGACCCGACGCGCCATGCGGGCAATGGTGAAGCCCTCGGGAAAGGTAACGCTCGTACTGGTCAGGGCCGGAGGGATGCGCAGTCGTGCGAGCACGTTGCCCATATGGTCGTTGGTGCGGAGTTGGTAAAAGCCAGGGACGACATCGATCGGCTCGTCGCCGACGTAACGATCCCAGACACCCACGTCGGTGATGTAGCCCTCTTCGAACAGCAGCTCGGTCACGTCGTCGAAGTCGGCGCCTTCGGGGACGGTGAAGCTCTGGAGCGCGCTTGGATCGCCTTCGGGGTTGATCTTGCCGAGGTACCACCAACCAACAGCGCCGGCGATCAGAATCACGACCGTCACGACGACCATCGATGTGTAGACAGCCCATTTAACGGGTCGGGTCTGGCGCCGCAGCCGTTCGACTGAGCCGGTGTGGTCAGCGGCGTCCCACGGGTCGGTTGGCCAATCCATAGCCGGGCGGTCGTCGACGTTGACGTGCGCCTCAGGAAGCAGCGGATCGAGCTGTGTCACGACGCTCCCCAGGTGTTGCGCCGATGATCGAGCCATGCCTGCAACATCACCGCAGCAGCCATTTTGTCGACGATCAGCCGCTGACGCTGCCCACTCAGACCAGCCTCGCGCATCGCTGCTTCGGCCGTCACCGTGGTGAATCGCTCGTCATACATCTCCACCGGCACACCAACCACGGTAGCCAGCTGCTCGGCTTCCTGAGTGGCACCCTTGGCTGCCGGTCCGACACTGCCATCGAGCGACAACGGCAGCCCGACGACGACGAGTTCACACTCTTCATCGCGAACCAGTTTCTTGATGGCGGCATGGTCGTGGCGGCGCGATTTTGAGCGATGTACCGTGGTCAACGCCGAGGCAATCGTGCCAGAGATGTCGCTCACCGCAATACCGATGCGCTTCGATCCTAAGTCGACGCCGATCGCGCGGACGCCGGGGATTCGAGTCACAACGAGGCCGTCACAGCACCGCCGAAACGGCCTCGGCAGCAATGCTGAGTGCGGCCGGGATGCCCAAAGGGTCTTTGCCGCCCGCCGTTGCGATGTCGCCCTTTCCGCCCCCACCGCCTCCAACTGCTTTGGCTGCATCTTTGATCAAAAGCGAAGCCGGCTTACTGTTACCCGGCTGCACCGCGGCGACCAGTGCCACACCGCCAGTGTCGGTTACACCGATCAGTACAACGACCTTGATGCCCTCGCGCTGGCGCACCGCAATGGCGAGTTCGCGCAGGTCGCCGGGAGCGAGGCCGTCGACCTGTGTAACGACCACGCCTTCGACGGCGATCTCGGCCAACTCTTGAGCGCGACCGGCCGCGAGCTGCGACCGGAGCGTCTTCATCTGGTCCTGGAGGTCTTTGACCTCGTCGATCTTGCGCTGGATGCCACCAAGCAGGTCGTCGGACTGGGTACCGAGGAGCTGCGCTGCATCGGCGATCATCGCTTCGTCACGCTGGAGCAGCGCAACGCTGGCATCGCCAGTTACCGCCTCGATGCGGCGCAGGTTGGAGCCAATCGATGACTCGCTGACCACCTTCACGGTGCCGATATCGCCCGTGGCCCGGACATGCGTGCCGCCGCACAACTCGATAGTTGAGCCGGCTTCGAGCACACGCACTATGTCGCCGTACTTGTCACCGAAAAACGCTATCGCGCCGAGTGCTTCGGCTTCGTCCTTCGTGGTTTCGAAAATCCGCGTCGGCATGTTGCCAAGCGTTTCATGGTTCGCGATGTCTTCGATCTGTTTGATCTGTTTTGGGGTGACCGCGTCGTAGTGCGAGAAGTCAAACCGGAGACGGTCGGGACCCACCATGGAACCGGCCTGCTTGACGTGCTCACCGAGTACGTGGCGCAATGCGTAGTGCAGTAGGTGCGTGGCGGTGTGGTTGCGACGGATCGCATCGCGGCGGAGCACGTCGATAGACGCGGTGCAGGTCTGTCCAGCAACGACGGTGCCTTCGGTGACTCGAGCGCTATGACGACGCAGGTTCGGCAGCGCGAACGTACAGTCGAACACCGAGGCGGTGCCGGTGACGGTGCTGATCGAACCCGTGTCGCCAACCTGGCCTCCCGACTCGGCGTAGAACGGCGAAGTGTTGAGGAATATCTCGACCGTTGGGTTGCCGTTGTCGTCGTCAGGCCCGTCAAGAATCGCCAGCACCCGACCGTCGACGAAGTCGTCGGTGTAGCCAACGAAGTTTGTGGTGCCGAACTGGTCGAGCACCTCCCGGTACGCGTCCATAGCCTCGACATCGACGCCGCCCTTGCGGGCCGCCTTCGCACGCTCGCGCTGCTCGGTCATCGATGCGTTGAACTCGTCGAGATCGACATCAATTTCGCGCTCGCTGGCGATTTCCTGCGTGAGTTCGAGCGGGAATCCGTACGTGTCGTGGAGTAAAAACGCGATCGAACCCGAGAGCTTCTCGGCGTCGTCATTGAGTTCGCCATCGAGAATAGCCAGGCCGTTCTTCAGGGTGTGGCGGAAGCGCTCTTCTTCCTTGCCGATCACGTCGGTGATGAAACTCATGTTTTTCTTGACGTCGGGGTACGCGTCACCCATGACCTGGCCAGCAACGGCGACGAGGCTCGGCATGACGAGCTTGTCGGTGCCCAGAAGATAGGCAAATCGCACGGCACGTCGGATGATTCGGCGGAGCACGTAGCCGCGGGCCTCGTTCGAGGGAAAAACGCCGTCGTTGACCAACATCGTTGCCGAGCGGGCATGCTCGGCCAACACGCGCATTGCGAAGCTTGCACGGTCGTCGTAGTCGCCCACCTTGTAGCTGTGCCCAGTGATCGAGCAGGCCTCGTCGATGAGGGGCCGCATCAGGTCAGTTTCCCAGACGGAATCGACACCCTGCATCAGCGCCAAGATGCGTTCGAGCCCTGCACCTGTGTCAATCGACGGTGTCGGCAGCGGTGTGCGGTTGCCGCTGGCATCTTGGTTGAACTGCATGAAGACCAGGTTCCAGATCTCCATGAAACGGTCGCCAGCTGGGTCACCGAGTGGGCCACCGTCGGGGCCGAACTCGCGGCCTCGGTCGATGTGAATCTCGCTGCACGGCCCGCATGGGCCGACATCGCCCATCTGCCAGTAGTTGTCTTTATCGCCGAGCCGCTGGATGCGCTCCATTGGTACACCGACCTGCTCGTGCCAGATCTGCTCGGCTTCATCGTCCGACTCGTGGACCGTGATCCACAGTTGGTCGCCGTCGAAACCCCAACCGCCACTCTCACGTGAGGCGGTCATCAGATCCCACGCATATGGGATTGCGTCGGTCTTGAAGTAGTCACCGAAACTGAAGTTGCCCATCATCTCGAAGAACACGAGGTGACGCTTAGTGCGACCCACTTCGTCGAGATCGTTGTGCTTTCCACCGGCACGTGCACACTTCTGTGAGCTGACAGCGCGCTGGAACGGGGGCTTTTCGTTGCCGACGAAGTAGTCCTTGAACGGCACCATCCCGGCCACGTTGAACAGTACGGTCGGATCGTGTGGGATGAGGCTTGCTGACTGGACGACCGTGTGGTCCCTCGCCGCGAAATAGTCGCGGAATGAATTACGGAGTTGGTCAGCGGTCATCGCGTTAGCTGGAGGGGTCGTCATATCGCCCGTCATCCTACCGACCCCGGTACATTCGCTGGGTGCCCATTGACGTCCACGAATGGATCAGCTTCGACGATGCCGACGAGCACCGCACCTGGGTCTTCGACGCCACGCACCTCCGATCGAATTACATGTGCATCTTCGGGTGCGGCTGTAAAGGCATCCTCGACCAACCGGCCCCCGAACTCCAGCAAGGTTGCTGTTCGTTCGGAGCACACTTCGTTGACGAAGCCGACGTCAAAAATGTCGAGGCTGTCTTCGCTCGCGTTGAGCCGAAGCACATGCAGTTCCACGCCAAGGCCAAAAAGAAGGGCTATCTGCGTGACGGCGACCCCGACAGTGAGGGCAACCCGACGACGATGACGCGGCTCGTCGAACACGACGGCACGAAGGCCTGCATTTTCCTCAACCGGCCAGGCTTCGAAGGCGGAATCGGCTGCGCGTTACACATTGCTGCCGACGACAACAACGAACGAATGATGGACTGGAAGCCACAAGTCTGCTGGCAGGTGCCGCTACGACTTGAACACTCCGAAGATGAATCAGGTCACGTCACCTCACGCCTGCGCGAATGGAAACGGCGCGACTGGGGCGAAGGTGGCGAGGATTTCGGCTGGTGGTGCACCGAGGAGCCCGAAGCATTCGTCGGAGAACAGCCGCTCTACATCAGCGCCCGTGACGAGATCGTCGAACTTGTGGGCGAGACGATCTACGACCAGATGGTCCAATTGATGGAATCTTCCCAATGGGTGCCACTCGAGCATCCAGTCGTCAGGCGCTAAGCGGCCCGACCGGGCTCAGTCTCCGTGATCGTCGTCGTCGAACTCGACGCCATACTTGGCGGCCAGTTCGGCGTACTCGTCGTCGCCAGAGCCGGCCTCGTCTGAGGACGGTGACTGGGTTCGCTCTCCAAACCCGAGATCAAAGGCTCCAGGACCAGACTGCTTCAGTTTTCTCGCCTCTTCGAAACGGCGATGACGACCCTTCTTCACGAGAGGGCTCCCACACTAGAAAGTTGACATTGACCGTAATGATACCGGTCGGTCAAGGGTTTACGGTCGACAATCCTGGCACAACTTCAGCATGTACCAGGTCGAACCTGTGACCTTCTTATGATGCGCACGGTTGCGATCTTGAACCACAATGGAGGAGTCGGAAAGACAACTGTCACACTCAGCCTTGCTTCGGCAGCGCGTGGTTTTCAACCAGGCCGTCGGCGATCGCCGTCCGATCCATACCTACGGCAGCAGGGCCATCACGAAGTGTTCGATCGGTTGTGGTCTCGGCTGCGCAGCACGATTACTCGACGCTGATCAACTTCAGGCGCCCTTTGCCGTCAAACGTGAGGCCAGCCTTGCCGTCGACGAGGTCACGAACGCCGTCACCGAGCATCGCGGCACGCCAACCGTGCGCCAGACGAGCATCGTCGTCACCGCGCAGAAACGACACAATGTCACCCCGGGTACCGAGCAGCACAGTGTCAATCTTTTCGTCGTGGGCGAGCTGACTGACCCAGGCCGACACGAGTGTCACAGCCGGCCGCAGATTGCGATCAAGATCGTCTGGCGAGTTCGGTGCCTCGGGTGCATCGTTTCCTTTGCCCACCTTGACCGCTTCGAGGATCTCTTCGGCAATGCTGCCACGCGAATGACGTTCATCGACGCCTCGGGCCTGGCTCAGTTCCTTGAGCGAGGACGGGCCCCGCTGCGAGATACCGAGAATGGCGAGATCGGGCAGCACCTGGCGCACCGGAATATCGACTCGCATCGCACGCCGCTCGCGCCACGCTGCAATTGATTGCGCAACTGCTCGCGAACTCGGACGGAGCGATCGAGCGTCTTTGAGACGGAGCCACGCGTTTTCGGGGTTGGCGCCGCTGGCGGGTCGAGTACGCAGTTCTTCGCACGCATCGGCGGACCATTCGAGCCGGCCTGCTTCGGCAAGCTTGGCAACGAGGAGCTGGTGGACTTCGAGGAGATACTCGACGTCAACAGCTGCGTACTGGCACTGGTTCTCGGTGAGCGGCCGGCGAAGCCAGTCGGTCAGGCGATCGCCCTTTGCCGGAGTGACATTGATTTCCCCTTGCAGCAATGCAACGAGTGACGGTGTGCCGTAACCGACGAATCCGGCCGCAAGCTGCGTGTCGAACATCCGCCTCGGCACCGAGCCGATGGAGTGCGTGAGCACGTCGAGGTCTTGCTGTGCAGCGTGGATCACGCACAGCGCTTCGGTATCGAAGACCCGGCCGAACACCGTGACATCGACAACAAGCGGATCGATCAGTGCAAGACGCTGGGTCTTTGTGCCGTCGTCTGCGGTCTCGTGCCAAGCGACCTGAACGAGGGCGAGTTTCGGGAAGTACGTGCGCTCACGATGGAACTCGGTGTCGAGTGCATACCGGTCAATACCGACGAGCACGTCGATGACTGCATCGAGATCGGCCTGTTCTTCGACGTACTGGTAGTCGATCTGGGCGGGGGCATTGCCGACGCCGGGCTGCTTGTTGCGCTCCGGTCGAACCCCTGATCGAGCCATGTCAGGCTCCCGTCACAGTGTCGAGGCCAGAAGCCCACCAGGCCATCATGCCGCCGGCGACATTGACGACGTGTTTGCCCTGAGCCTCGGCGTATTCGCACGCCCGAAAGCTCCGGCCGCCAACCTTGCACATCACGTAAGTGGGGTGCTCGGCACCATCTGGGCCGAAGGCGTCGAGGTGCTCGGACATCGTGCCGAGCACGACGTGAGTAGCTCGACCGATGTGGCTGTTCGCCCACTCGTCGTCTTCGCGCACATCCACGAGCCGAATCGATTCATCGGCCGCAAGCAGCCCGTGTAGTTGTTCCACCGTGATTTCCGATATCGCCACGAAGCGACCTTACTGGTCGCCATCGCCGTCGCGCAGGGTTCCCCGCAGGAGATCCTCTGGACGGTTGATGTTGCGCATCTCGCCAGGGTCGATCGCCACGGTCGTGACATCGAACAAGGCAAGGATCTCGTGCATCGCCCGGATGCCAACCTCAAAGGCCGCTTCGATCGGGGCGACCGTTTGCACATTCCAGACAGCGAGAACGGGTTCAAGCCGATCGGTCATTGCCACGACAACATCCGTCGCCGCCGTCACTGCGTCGAGCATTCGATCGACAGCACTGGCGGTCAGCCGAGGAAGATCGCACGCTGCGACCACAATATGGGTCGCCGAGCTGTGATGGTGTAACGCCGTGAGTACCCCGCCGACCGGACCCTCACCGGGATGTCGGTCGGCAATCACCGAAAGATTCAGGGAGGCGAGTTCGGTCGGGTCGCCGCCGACGAGCACGACGTCACGACAGCCAGCGGCCGTGAGCGCGAGCGCAACATGGATTGCCATCGGCTGCCCGTCGACGTCAATCAGCGCCTTCGTCCGCCCCATACGGCGGCTCTGGCCACCGGTCAAGACTGCTCCGGCGACCTGCATCGATCAGGTGGTCGGGATGCCGGTCGGGTCGAGCTGCAGCAGGAAGGTGTGAATGCGCTCGGCTTCGTCCTGCTCGCCGATCTCGGCGGCCATTGCGCCCAAACCAACGAGTGCCCGAAGGAACCCTTGGTTGGTCGGCGCATCCCAGCGTACGTAGCCACTCCCCCGCCAGCCATTGGCCCGCAAGGTGTCGAGCCCGCGGTGGTAGCCGACACGATACGCCGCGTATCGCTCGATGGTGTCACGACCGAGATCGCCAAGCTCGGCCCAGCCGGCCAGGAAACGTGGCGACGCAGCGACAACAGCGGCAACGGCAGCGCGCTGAGCGTCGCCCGACAATTCGAGCGCCGCGGCGAGCCCTGCGGAGTCGGCTGGGTCGGCTGCGGGTAACACGGTGGTCGGAAGTCCTGAAGAGAAGTTGATCGCAATGTCGCTCATTGCAACCAAGCGTATCGGTCACCTCCTCACCTGGACAGGACGACCTAAGCTTGACGAGTGTTCGCTGTGACCCTGGAATCTGCCAAGACCATCGCCGTTGCCGTCGTTGTCATCTTTATCGCCGGGGCATTTCTGGCCGCCTGGATCATGAAGACAATCGTCCAGAAGGTCGCGACGGTTCTCGTGCTGGCGTTGCTGGCGTTTGCGGTGTCTTCCCAGCGGACGTCGTTGCAGGAATGCGCCGACAGAGTGCAGGACAACATCGAAAAAGACCGCATGACCATCACGGTCACCGAAACTGATTGCTCGTTCTTCGGAACGACCATCACGGTCAAAGACCCGCGCGTTGACGTAGACCCTGCGTGAGCGCCGCAACATCGACGCAGCCTCACGCCGACACACTCGACCGGCCGACGCTGGCCCGCCTTACTGGCGCAAAGGCGATGGCCAACACCGCGCTGCGCTGGATTCCTCCGTTCCTCCCGACGCTTGAGCGCGCGTTTGGCGTCTCGACCACACAGCTGACAACGGTGCTCGGCTTCGGCGAAGCCGCCGGCCTGTCGACGATGGTTATCGGCAAGCAACTCGACCGTGGCCGTGAGCGACCCGTCATGATCGGTGGTCTGTCGGCGATCTCACTCTCATCGGTGATCGCCCTCGGCGGTTCAATCTGGACCTTCGCAATCGCGTTCACCATGCTGATCCTCGGTGTTGCAAACTTCACCGTCGGGGGCCATGCCTGGATCAGCCACAGCGTCCACTACAGCCGGCGAGCTCGATCGATCGGCATCTTCGAAACGTCCTGGGCGTTTGCCCTTCTGATCGGCGGGCCAATCGTGGCGGTGCTGATCAACCTCTGGGGCTGGCGCGCACCGTTCGTTTTTATGGCCGTTGGCTGCGCGATCGCAGCGGTCGTCGTTGCGTTGACGCTGCCCGCTGCAGGTCCTGCAACGACGCAGCCGGAGTCAGCCGCGACCGGGGCGATTCGCTTGACGCGGCGCGCCTGGCTCGTTGTGATCGGGTCGGCAACGATGGCCATGGCAGGCCTGTCAGTGTTCATGATCTCGGGCTCGTGGCTCAACGATGAGTTCGGAGTCTCGACCGGTGGCCTCGGCTTCATCGTGATGGGTTTCGGAGCGTTCGAACTCATTGCCAGTGCTGGGTCAGCAGCCCTCGCCGATCGGATCGGCAAGATGCGCTCAACACTCGGTGGGCTCGTCGTATTGGCCTGCGGGCTGCTCGTGATGCTCAGTGCCGGTGACCGCCTTGTCATCGGCGTCATCGGGATCCTCATGCTGCTCATTGGATTCGAGTACGGGTTTGTCACAACGCTCTCACTCGTCAGCGAAGCGATGCCTGAAGCACGCGGGTCGACACTCGCTGTCGGCAACGCCATCGGCACACTCGCCCGCGGCAGCGGAGTGATTCTCAGCGGTTGGCTCTACGGCATACACGGCATCGCGGGCACCGCTGCCCTGTCCGCCACGGCAGCCGCTATTGCGGCAACCTGTTTCGTACTCAGCCGACAGGTGTAGCCCCGCTCCGCAACACCGTTGCCGAATCGTGGGATCAAGCACTCAATCTTCTTGGCCGGCGGCGAACTCAGCGCCGCCCAACCGTGCGACGCTCAGGCGACGAAACCAGTGAGAAACTTTGCCAGTTCGACAGGATGCGTGTTGGGTGCGCCGTGGCCGGCGCCATCCACGCGGAGGTAACTGGAGGTGACGATCTGCTCGCTCAGCCACTGCATGCCGCGCTGGTGATGGGGTCGGCCGAGTTCGCCGCCCATCATAAGCAGCGGAACGACCACCGACTCGGCTGCCCACGGTGCTCCACGCCGGAGGTCCGTGATTTCAGCGACCATTGCTGCGCCCTCGGCACGCCGATCGGCGCGCGTGCCAGACGGGAGCTGCTCCCAGCGATCATCTCCGATCAAGCGACGCATGAAGGTTTCTGCAGCTTCCGCCGGGTCGGCCGCACCGACCGCTGCTCCTCCCGCTGTTCCGCCCGGCCACCAGTCAAGCCACGACAGCGGCGTCTCATAGATCGCCGCATGCTGAATCAGATCGGGGTGGCGTTCGGCTGCACCGAGTACGACATTGCCGCCGAAGCTGTGGCCGAACGCAAGGTCGACAACTCGGTCAGGTGCAACCGCTTCGAGGACATCTACGAGGTCGGTCACGTGTTGCGCAACGGTCCTCTTCCCGCCGACATCGCGTGAGCGGCCATACCCACGGCGATCGTAACGTACGACGTGGAACCGGTCGTCGAGGCGACGGCTCAGCCGAAGCATCCCGGCGGAACGGTCCATCGTCCCGTGGACAAGCACGGCCAGCGGTAGCGCTGAGTCGCCAGACGTTTCGGCCCAGAGGTCAGTCGACATGGACAATGCGCATGACATCAGACGCCGCACGACCCACCCAGGAGCGCTTCGAGTCGCCCACCGGGAGCTGTTGATTTTTGTTCGGCGAACCGGCCAACACCAGCACGGTGTCGCCGTGGTGGACGATCCCTGCGCGCAGCGCGGTCTCGACAGCGAACCACACCATCTCGTCGGTCGACTCATACGTGTCGACCTGCATCGGGGTGACGCCCCACGTCATGGCGAGGCTGCGGACCATTGCTGCGTCCGGTGAGAGTGCAACCATTGCGGCATCGGGGCGGAACCGTGCCATGGCCCGAGCCGTGCGGCCGCTCTGCGTGCAGCAGAGAATCGCCGACGCGCCGGCATCGAGCGCGGCCCGTGACGCTGCATGCGTGAGCGCTGCTGTCACTCGATCACCGTGCTCCATCGACTCGAAACGACCATCGAGTTGTACCCGACCCAAGCGATTGGCCCACTGGCGATAGCTGGCCTCCGACTCGGCACGTTCGGCAATCTTGCCCATCGTGGTGACGACCGCAACCGGGTCGCGGCCGATGGCCGTTTCACCCGACAGCATCACTGCGTCAGAGCCGTCGAACACGGCGTTCGCCACGTCGCTCACTTCGGCGCGAGTCGGCGCCGACGCCGCGATCATCGATTCGAGCATCTGCGTCGCTGTGATGACCGGGACGCCGGCTTCGACGCAGTGCCGGATGATCATCTTCTGGAGATGCGGGACGTCTTCGATCGGGCAGTCGATACCCAGGTCGCCACGCGCAACCATGACGGCATCAGACACCGCTACGATTTCGGTCAGGTTGGCGATCGACGCGCTCGTCTCAATCTTCGCAACGAGCCTGGCGCGGGTACCGACGACGTCGCGCACACGCTGCACGTCGACGGCCTGGCGTACAAAGGAGACAGCAATGAACTCGACACCGGCGCTAGCCATCTGCTCGGCGAGAACGAGATCTTCTTCGGTCGGTGTGGTCAGACGGAGCTTCTCAGACGGCATGTGAACACCAGGCTGGCCGTTCACGGTTCCACCCGTTTCGACCCGGGCAAGAGCGAACCCGTCGCCGACCGACAGCACCGACATCGAGATCGCACCGTCGCCGAGCATCACGTGGCCGCCGACGATCAGATCTTCGAGGAGCGTCTCGTACTGCACGTAGATGCAGTGGTCGTCGCTCGGCTCATTACCAGCGCGGAGCTGGATTTCTTTGCCGACGACCAACAGCGACCCGCCTTCTGGGAATCGTCCAGAACGGACCTTTGGACCGGGGAGATCGGCTAACACCGCGACTTCCTTGCCAACGGCGTCGGCAGCTGCCCGCACACGTGCGAGGCGCACCAGATGCTCGTCAAGAGTGCCGTGGCTGAGATTCAAGCGAACGACGTCGACACCGGCGCGCATGAGGTCTTGCAGCGCTACTGGCGTATCGCTGGCTGGGCCGATTGTGGCCACGATCTTTGTTCTGCGGGTCATATCTGCTTGTCTATCGTGTGTGGAGTTACTGTTGGTTCGTCATGCCCTGCCGATTCGCAAGGAACTGGAGTCTGGCGCTGCCGACCCAGCGCTGTCTGACGACGGCCTTGCGCAAGCGGCGCTACTCGCCCAGTATCTCGCATCCGAGCACCTCGATGCTGTCTATGCAAGCCCGATGAACCGTGCGCGGCAGACCGCTGAGCCGGTCGTCGCTGATCGGGCCCTCGAGTTGCGCTTCCGCGACGGCCTCGCCGAGTTCGACCGACACAGTTCTGAGTACATCCCTGTCGAAGAGCTGAAGGCGTCGGGTGATCCACGTTGGCAGCAAATGCTGAACGGCGAATGGGACTCCGACGAGTCACCTGAAGAATTCCACCAGCGAACCGTCGGCGCAATCGAAGCCATTATCGACGATCATCGCGGCCAACGCGTCGCCGTTGTCTGCCATGGTGGAGTTATCAACGCCTACCTGACCACAATCATGAAGATGGGCGAAGAGTTCGGACGTGGGTTTTTCTATCCGAACTACACCTCGATCCATCGAATAGCTGCATCGTCCAACGGCGATCGATCGGTGATTACGATCAACGAAACGAGCCACCTCCGCAACAGCGGGCTGCCCATGGGGCTTTTCCAGAAGGGCTGACCATGCCGCAGACCAACAGCCTTGCCGACCTGATTGCATACCTCGACGCATCACCATCGCCATGGCATGCCGTCCAGTCGACTGTCGCTCGTCTCGCCGGGTTCGACCAGGTCGATGAGGCCGCCGCTTGGGTCGATGTTCCACAGCGTGGCTACGTCGTTCGTGGTGGAGCAATCGTCGCCTGGACGATTCCCGACGGTGCCAGCGCCACGATGCCGTTCCGCATCGTGGGCGCTCACACCGACTCGCCATGCCTTCGGGTCAAGCCGCGGCCCGACACCAGCAGCGTGGGCTGGAAGCAGCTTGGTGTCGAGGTGTACGGAGGGATCATCAACAACACCTGGCTTGACCGCGACCTCGGTGTTGCCGGGCTATTGGTCGCTGCCGACGGATCGACGACACTCGTCGATGTCCGTACCCCGATCGCCCGAGTACCCCAGTTGGCAGTACACCTCGACCGAAGCGCGAACGACAACGGATTGATCCTCGACCGACAACAACACCTGGCTCCGGTCTGGGGCGTGGGTACCAGCTCACCCGGCGAATTCGCACGCTGGATCGGCGAGCAGGCCGGCATCGACACCGCTCCAGCATGGTGGGAACTCTGCCTGTACGACGTCCAGGGAGCCGCCGTGATCGGGGCCGACGAATCAATGCTCGCGTCGGGCCGCCTCGACAACCTGCTGTCCTGCTGGGCCGCTACCTCAGCGCTCACCACAGCCTCGCCGTCAGACCACATCGCTGTCATCGTGCTCAACGATCACGAAGAGGTCGGTTCGTCGAGTGCAACCGGAGCGGCCGGCCCGCTGCTCGAAACGGTGCTCGACCGACTGGTCGTCTCGCGGGGCGGGTCGTCCGACGACTTCCACCGAACAGTGGCCAGGTCGATGTGTATTTCGGCCGACAACGCTCACGCCATCCATCCGAACTACGCGGAGCGCCATGAGCCGGGCCATCACCCGGTCATCAACGCCGGCCCAGCCATCAAGATCAATGCAAATCAGCGCTATGCGACATCCGCTGAAACCGCTGCGGCATTCCAGCGGGCTTGCGAGTTCGCCGACGTGCCGTGGCAGGTGTTCGTCTCACGAAACAACATGCCATGTGGCTCGACCATCGGCCCGATCACCTCGACCCGGCTGGGTATCGCCACGGCCGACATCGGTGTGCCGCAACTGTCGATGCATTCAGCTCGCGAACTCTGCGGCGCCGACGACCCCACACATCTCGCGAACGCACTGACCGCTTTCTTTGACTGAGTATCACACCGAGGTCAGAATTCGGCGTGAGACCACTTCAGCTGACCTTGGACTGAGCCTCGTCATAGAGCCGTTGGATTTCGATACGGAGTTGTGCGGTCGTGGCTTTGATGACATCGCGTGAGGCGCGACCGTTCTCTCCCACTTCGACTCGAATCGGTGCGCCAATCACGACCCGTACCTTCCGCGGGAAAATGAACTTCGCACCACGCGGCATCACACGGTCCGAGCCCCCAATCCCGACAGGAATGACCGGGACACCTGACTTCGACGCGAGATATGCGGCGCCGTCGAACAATGGTTGAATCGTTGGTCCGTCCTTGCGCTCGCCTTCGGGGAACAACACGAGCGGTTCACCCGCATCGAGTACCGCCAAGCAGCGCAAGAGGGCTTCACGGTCGGCTGTACCGCGAGAGACCGGAAACGCACCAAGCGCTGAGAGCAGCTTCCCGAAGCTTGCGAACTTCCACATCGAGTCTTTCGCCATGTACCGGATTCGGCGACGGCTAATACATGCCGAGATGGGCGTGTCGACGTAGCTGCGGTGTACCGGGGCAATGATGTACCCACCTGTGGTCGGGAGGTGCTCGCGGCCCTCGATCGACATCCGCGTGTACAGCTGCGTCACACCGCATGCGAAGGTCCTGATCACCCGATACAGCGCCTTGCTGGCAAACGACTGCCCGACGAAACCCGTCTCAACTCTGGCCATGAGGCAGCAATCCGAGAATCTGTTCGACGACTTCGTTGATTGACAGGCCACTTGTATCGACGACGATCGACCCGGACGCCTCGGTCAGCGGACTGTCGTGACGCGTCAAGTCGTTCCGGTCACGCTCGATAATCGATGCCTCGACCTCTTCGACGTCACCGCCGATTTCCGCCACTCGACGTTCAGCGCGTACTCGGGGCGAGGCCGTGATGTAGATCTTGAGCGGCGCGTCAGGGAACACGACCGACCCGATGTCGCGACCCTCGACGACTGCACCGCCGCGTGCAACAACCCATTCACGCTGTCGACGAACCAGTTCCGTACGGACCGAACTGTTTGCTGCAACAGCGCTGACCGCCGATGTCACTTCGCGGCCGCGGATCTCGATCGTCGCATTCACGCCATCGACCATCAGGCCTTCACCATCGATCCGAATGTCGATGGCAGCAGCAATACGTGCGACCGATTCGACATCACTCGGATCGAGGCCACGACGCAGCACGCCGAACGTGACGCCGCGATACATCGCACCCGTGTCGAGATAGTCGAGGTCGAGCCGCGCAGCCACCGCCCGACCCACCGTGCTCTTCCCCGCCCCTGCCGGGCCGTCGATCGCAACGACCAACATGTCGTTCACCAGCTCACTCCGACCGGACGACCTTCGTCGTAGCCAGAGGAACTCTGCACCCCGACGATTGCTCGCTCACGGAACTCGTTGATCGTCGCGGCCCCTGCATACGTGCACGAGGAACGCAATCCGGCGACGATCTGATCGATGATGTCTTCGACGCCAGGGCGGTCGGCATCGAGATACATCCGCGATGTACTGATGCCCTCTTCGAACAGTTCTTTGCGCGCCCGATCGAATGCCGACTCGCTCCGGGTGCGGTTCTTGACTGCACGATTCGAGGCCATCCCGAAACTCTCCTTGTACAGGCGCCCGTCAGGGTCACGCAGCGTGTCGGCCGCCGACTCGAATGTCCCAGCGAGCCACGAACCAAACATCACGTTGGTAGCTCCGCCGGCGAGGGCCAGAGCCACATCACGCGGGAACCGAACACCACCGTCGGCCCAGATGTGCTTGCCGAGCCGTTCGGCTTCCGCTGCACATTCGAGTACTGCCGAGAACTGCGGCCGACCGACGCCGGTCATCATGCGAGTAGTACACATGGCGCCCGGACCGACGCCGACTTTGATCACGTCAGCCCCAGCTTCGATCAACTCGCGAGTTCCTTCGATCGTCACGACGTTGCCGGCAACAATCTTGGCGTTCGGGCACGCAGCCCGAACCGCCGCAATCGCTCGCAACGTACGCGTCTGATGACCATGCGCTGTATCGATCACGAGCACGTCGGCGCCGAACGATTTGAGTTCCTTGGCTCGCGCTGCTGGGTCGCCGTTGATGCCGACGGCCACGCCGACGAGCAACTTGCCGTCGGCATCAACCGCCGGGCGATAAATCGTCGAACGCAATGCTCCCTTGCGAGTCATGACGCCAAGCAGTCGTCCGTCGTTCGCGGCGTCAACGACAGGCGCGACGTGCAGCCGGCTCCCTTCGAGCATCTCAAACGCATCAGCTGGTGCCGTGTCTGCGGCGAGCAGATGAAGGTTGGTGCTCATCACGTTGCGTAGTTGCGCGAACCGGTCGAACCCTTCTTGGTCCCTCTCAGTGAAGACACCGACGGGCCGACCCTCGTCGACGATCACGACGGCGCCATGCGCCCGCTTGTGGATCAGTGACAGCGCGTCGCCGATCGTTGCCTCCGGCGGCAGCGTGATCGGTGTCTCAAACACGGGGTGCCGAGACTTGATGTACGCGATGACGCCTCCGACGAGATCGACAGGTATGTCTTGCGGCAAGATCGCGATACCGCCACGACGGGCCACCGTTTCGGCCATGCGCTTGCCCGCTACCGCGGTCATGTTCGAAACAACCAGCGGGATGGTCGTCCCGATGCCGTCGGGCGTCGTCAGGTCAACGTTCATCCTCGACGGAACGTCGGAAAGACTGGGGACCATAAAGACGTCGCTGTAGGTCAGATCGTGCTGTGGTTCGTGAAGAAGTCGCATCTCAATCGCTTGCTGAAGAATTTTGGGTCACTGATTTTGGAGGCCGCCCCACGATACGGCCTATCCTGCCCGGTGTATGGCATCCGTGGTACTCGTTCATGGTTGGGGCGGAGCGTTCTCCACCACGTGGCAACGGAGCGGCTTCACCGCGCTGCTCGCCGATGGAGGTAAACACGTCATCGCCGTCGACCTGCTCGGCCACGGCCAGGCACCCAAGCCACACGATCCCGAGGCGTACACCGACCTCACCGAACGGATCTTCGATGCCATCGATGCCGAGTCGCCTGACGAACCAGTCGAGGCCGTTGGATTTTCGCTCGGTGCGCTCACACTGCTCAGCGCCGCCATCGCCCGGCCCGAACGTTTCAGCCGAATCGTTCTTGCTGGTATTGGCCACAACGTGATCGAGCGCGACCATGTCGGCGCGACCCGCATCGTCGAAGGGCTCGAGTTGGTTATCGAGGCCGAAGACGCCGATACTGATCCCGATCTCGACGAAATGGATCAGATCGCACGGCTCTTCGTGCAATACGCGCAGCAGCCTGGCAATGACATTCGGGCGCTCGCCGCAGTCATGCGACGACCACCTGCTGACGACTTCGAGCGCAGCGACCTTGCGACCGTCACCTGTCCGGTGCTCGTGATCGTCGGCGATCGTGACTTCGTACATCCGGGCGACGAGTTGGCCAGCCGTTTCCCTGACGGCCGGTGTGAAACGCTCAAGAACGTCGACCACTTCGCAACGCCCGAGGCCTTCGGATTCTTCGATGCGACGCTCGAATTCCTCGACGCCATCTGAACCTGTTTCGCAGATGAACGCACTGTCGTTGGTGACCACTGACGTCGACGTCGCGGTCCGTAAGCTCCGGGCTGGCGGCCTCGTCGCAGTGCCGACAGAAACCGTGTACGGCCTGGCAGCTGACGCCTCGAACCTCGCCGCAGTCGCACGCATCTTTGCGGTAAAAGGCAGGCCCACTGGTCACCCGTTGATTGTCCACATCGCCGATGCCGATCAACTCGATGCCTGGTCGTCGGAACCGAGCAACCTTGCACGTCGTCTGGCTACCAATGGTTGGCCCGGCCCGCTCACGTTGATCGTGCCGCGATCTGATCGGGTGCACGATGCGGTGACGGGCGGCCGATCGACTGTCGGCTTGCGGGTTCCAGCGCACCCGATGACGCTCGGTCTGCTCCGGTCGAGCGGGCTGGCGATCGCGGCGCCGTCGGCCAATCGGTTCGGCGCTGTCAGCCCAACGACGGCGCAACACGTCCTCGACGACTTGGGTGACATGCTTGACCCTGCAACCGACGCCATCCTCGATGGCGGGCCGTGCGCGGTCGGGCTCGAGAGCACGATCATCGACACCACCGTCGATCCGCCCCAACTGTTGCGAGCCGGTGCGATCACGGCCGACGATGTCGCAGCGCTCGTCATCGACCTCGCTCATGCATCCGGGCCGTCGCGGGCAAGCGGGATGCTCGAATCGCACTATGCGCCGCAGTGCGAGGTCCGCCTGGTCGACAACGCCGACGATGCCAGGGCACTTCGCGCTGGAACGCCAGGCGCTGAGATCCTCGAGTTCGACGACGATCTCGCTGAAGCGGCCCGCTCGCTCTACTCCGAACTGCGATCGGCCGACACCCGCGGCGCCAAGACGCTCATCGTCGTACTGCCCCCAGCCATAGGGCTGGGCCACGCGCTCCGTGACCGCCTGACCAAGGCTGCCGCTCCTCGACCTCAGTGATGCACTACGCCCAGTCGTAGCGGTTGAGATGTGCAACCCAGAGGTCACGAAGCACTGTGATTGACGGCGTGGGCTGGTCGTCGTAGCTCCCCACCCCAATACTCACGGTTGAGGCTCCCGCATCGGGCACCAACTCCAAGCGACACCAGCACGGATACTCGATCCCGTCATGGGCATGAATCAGAACGTCCAATTGATACGGCGGTTCGTCATCGATGACCTCGCCGATCCATGACGTGACAACGAGGAGTGCCTCAAACGTCTCGACAGGCAGCGCCTCCACGGTGAACGATGGAACATCGCGCGTCATCCCGACATCGTCAGGTTCCCGAGTCGACCTCGTTGGGACGTTTGTTGGAATGTCGCTCGGCGCCGTGACAGGCCCAGACAGGTTGGCAAGAATCTGTAAAGCTGCTCCAGCTGCGTCGTTGAGCACACGCATCATGTCGGCATCTCCGCCGGCATCAGGATGGTGCTCCTTGGCGAGGACTCGTCTGGCTTGGCGAACCTCTGCCGCAGAAGCGTTCGTGTTCAGCCCGAGCAGCCGAAACGGATCATCCATCGGACGGCGATGCGTCGCGCAGAGCTCTGTAGCGTGCGCGCGTCGTCGTGTCGGGTGGAATGGTCGGATCGACCTGGGCGCCGGCGCCCAGACCCCAGCGATCTTGGACCACTGAGTGATCGACTTGTTCGAGCACCGCACAGGCTTGGACAGCCGCACCGGTCGCGACGGCCTCATGAGCCGAACTCAACACGACCGGCGAATCGATGAGCGATGCAATGACCTGCTGCATTGCCTGCGACCGCGATCCCCCGCCGGTCAGCATCACTCGGCCGTCGAGAACAGTCAGCGCGCGGAGCGCATCGAGGGCGTCGAGCAAACCACACGCCACACCGTCGACAGCAGCACGAGCGAACTGCTCACGCGTCACTTCGGTGCGGATACCGCCGATGACGCCACGCGCGTTTGGACGGTTGGGAGTTCGTTCGCCGTCAAAGTACGGCAGCAGCGTCGGCCCCTCTGGCAAGGCTGCGACCGCGAGACGATCGAACTCGTCGTGGTCGGTACCGAGCAGCCGCGCAACAGCGTCGACAACCTTTGCGGCATTCGACGTGCAAACGAGAGGAAGGAAACGACCCGTAGCGTCTGCGAACCCGGCAACGGCGCCGCTCGGGTCTGACGTGGGGGTGTTCGACACTGCGTAGACGGTGCCGGACGTGCCAATTGATATCACGGCATCACCAGGTCGAAGACCCACTCCGAGCGCGCCGGCCATATTGTCGCCGGTACCCGGAGCGACCACTGCGCCGATGGCAATCGACGCCGAGGTGCTCAGGCCCGCGTGGTCCATCGGACCGAGCACGCTGGGCAGCATCGACTCCCACTCCAGAGTGTTATCAACGAGGTCGAGTAAGTCGGTCCGATAGTTACCCTCGGCGGGCGACCAGTAGCCCGTGCCTGACGCGTCACCGCGATCGGTCGTGCTCCCTGTCGTCAACTGACCGGTGAGTCGGTTGGTGATGTAGTCGTGCGGGAGCATCACGTGGCGCACCTTCGACCACACATCGGGGTGTGTCCGTGCGAGCCACGCAAGTTTCGTGATGGTGAAGGCCGCGACCGGAACGCTGCCGACCGCTGCAGCCCAGTCGGCGGGCGAGAAGATACCCGTCAACCGATCGGCGTCGTCTGCCGACTCGGTGTCATTCCACAACTTGGCAGGATGCACTGCCAGACCGTCTGCGTCGAGCGCGACCATTCCGTGTTGCTGACCGCCGATGCTGATAGCTGCAACCTCGGGCGAGCCAGCCAACGCCCACGCCTGTTCAAATGCCGTCCACCATGAAGCCGGGTCCTGCTCGCTCAAGGGGGCCGTGACCGGAGTGTGTGGTGCTGATGCAGATGCAACGACCGCACCAGTTTCCTGGTCGCGGATCTCGACCTTGGTGGATTGCGTCGAGGAGTCGACTCCCGCGATGAGTGGCATGTTGGAAACTTACGCGGTGATCCAGGCCGGTCGGTCACCCCAGCGGCCATCAAAGACCACCTCCTCGAGCGGCTTGCGCTTGAGTGGCCCATGCCGGCCAGCAGGAACCCCAAGGGTAATGCACGCTGAAAGCGCGACCTTCGCCGGAATCTCCAACATCTCGCGAAGTTCGTCCTCGACACCGAGATGCCACATCGTCAGTGCACCGCCGTACCCCAGTGCTCGCGCTGCAAGCAGCAGGTTCTGGCATGCCGGGTACACCGACGCACCTTCGTACGGGCTCGCGTCGCGGTACCGGTCGAGACAGACAAGTACGACGACTGGCGCCGCTTCGAAGTGATCGACATAGTGCTGCATCGAGTCGGCGAACCGGGACGGTCGGTATCCGTCGCCGGTTCGTTTTGATGCCCAGCCAGCTCGGAAGGCTGCCCCGAGTAGTGTTTTCGCAGCCACGGCGCTTGGCCCATCGCGGAGAACGAGAAACCTGAACGGCTGCCGGTTCGACCCAGACGGAGCCCGGCCCGCGTGCCAGAGGATCTGCTGGAGATCGCTCGTTGAAACAGGGTCGTTTGTGTATCGGCGGATTGCCCGGGTCGTTGCGAGCGCCTCGAGGAGCCCGACGACATCGGGAGACGTCGCCGAAACGGACATCCCGGACACGATAGTGCTCGGCATCGCCCCTCAACGAAGCGAAGTGTATTCATCCCCAACGAGGCGTAGTATCGTGGTCACCTAAGGAGCAGGTGCATCCCGCGCCTGTCTATTACAGGGGGAGAATAACCAACATGCAGAAATCACGCGCGATACGCGTCGGATCATTGCTCGTCGGTCTGACGCTCGTTGCCGCAGCTTGCGGTAGCGACGAAGCTGCGACCACCGATGCACCGACCGAAACAGCAGCACCCGCCGCGACCGCAGCTCCTGCTGCCGGCTCCGACGGCATCCTCCGCCTTGGCGGCATCCTGCCCGAGACCGGCAACCTGGCGTTCCTCGGACCGCAGGAATTCGCCGGTGTTGAAGCTGCAATCGCGGACGTGAACGCCGCTGGCGGCGTCCTCGGCAATGACATCGAATGGCTCCCGGGCGACTCCGGCGACAACGGTGAAGTGGCCAACGCCACGGTTGACCGTCTCCTCGCCGAAGACGTTGACGCATTCATCGGTGCTGCTAGCTCCGGTGTGTCCCTGACCGTGATCGACAAGATCACCCAGGCTGGCAAGGTCCACTTCAGCCCGGCGAACACCTCACCGGTCTTCACCACCTACGACGACAACGGTCTGTACTTCCGTACCGCTCCGTCCGACGTGGTCCAGGGTGCAGCACTTGCTGACATCATGATCGCTGACGGCGCAACCTCGGCTACCTTCCTCGTGCTCAACGATGCCTACGGCACCGGCCTGCTCGAGTACACCCAGGGCCCATTCGAGGCACAGGGTGGCGTGACTGACCTCGCCGAAATCTACGACCCGAAGGCTGAGAACTTCGACGACGTGGTCGGCAAGGCTGTCGCCGCTGGCTCGGATGCCATCGTCATCATCGGCTTCGACGAGACCTCCAAGATCCTCACGGGCCTCATCGAGAACGGCGCTGGCCCGGCTGACAAGATGATCTACGGTGTCGACGGCAACATGGGCAACGCCCTCGCTGCGGCCTTCGACGACCCCTCGGTCGTCGCTGGCATGCGTGGAACGCTCCCGGGCGTCGACGTTGATGGTCAGCTCGCAGAATTCCGCGACCAGCTCCTCGGTATCAACCCCGACCTGCTGGACTTCTCGTACGCCGCAGAGTCGTACGACACGGTCATCATCATGGCGCTCGCAGCTACCGTTGCCGGTTCTGACGATGGCGTTGCCTTCGGCGCAGAGATCAACGACGTCACCCGTGGCGGCGAGAAGTGCACGACCTACGCCGATTGCCTCGTGCTTGCCCTGGCCGGCACCGACCTTGACTACGACGGTATCTCCGGCCCGCTCGAGTTCCGTGACGAGGGTGAGCCCACACAGGCTTCCATCCTCATCCTGGAATTCGATGCGACCGGCACCATCTTCGTTGACGGTTCGGTCGAGGGTTCGGTCGAGGTCTGATCAACTCAGACTTCTGCTGATCTTCTGATCAACAACTGAAAGAGCCCGGGGCCTCGGCCCCGGGCTCTTTTTGTTTTCCGTCCCTGCTCAGCGCGTGACCGATGTGGGCGGGAATCATGGTCGCAATACGGGGGAACAGACACACTGTCCACTTCCCCTCGGGTCAGAAGTGGACACTCGGCGATGCCGTCGAAATCTCGGGATCAAAGAATTGACGGCCGTTCACACGGAACGCGACATCGACAAACCCCAAGGCGAGTGCTGCAATCGACGCATCGGACTCGAGCGTCTCAGTTCATCCTTCTTGGTGGTCTTTGACCAGGGTGCCGAGATAAAGCTCGATGACCTTGGGGTCGTTCAGGAGTTCTTTGCCCGTGCCGGTGTAGGCATTCGAGCCTTGATCAAGCACGTAGCCACGGTCGCAGATCTGCAAGCAACGACTAGCGTTTTGCTCGACCATAACGATCGACACGCCTGCCTTATTGATCTGGTGACAACGAATGAACACCTCGTCCTGCAATGCCGGAGACAAACCAGCAGACGGTTCGTCGAGCAGCAGCACCGACGGATCCATCATCAGGGCACGGCCCATTGCCAGCATTTGTCGCTCACCGCCCGACAGCGAACCGGCGCGTTGGTCAGAGCGTTCCATGAGACGCGGGAACATGTCGCCGATGATGCCGACGCGCTCCTTGTAGAGCGGAGGATTGAGGAAGGTGCCCATTTCAAGGTTCTCCGTGACCGTGAGCGCAGGGAAGACGTTGTTGTTCTGCGGCACATAACCAATACCACGGCTCACCAACTTGTTCGCCTTAAGGTTCGTGATCTCCTCGCCGCGGTGGCGTACCTGCCCCTCGCGAACGTTGACGAGGCCGAACATCGACTTGATCAGCGTGGACTTGCCAGCGCCGTTCGGACCGATGATCCCGACAAGTTCGCCCTGAGCGAGTTCAAGGGAACAGTCGTTGAGAATGTTGACGCCGGGGATGTAACCCGCCGTCAGATTGTCAGCGACGAGCAGCGGCTCACTCTTCGTTGCGGCCGGCGAACCAGCTGTATTCGGGGAAGCATCAGGCATCGTCAGGGCTCACAGTTCAGTGTCAAGATCGAGTGCGGAGTCGTGGTGTGATCCGAGGTAGGCATCGACCACGGCCTTGTTCTGGCCGATCGAGGCTGGCGGACCCTCGGCAATGATCCGACCTTCGGCCATCACGATAACCCAGTCAGAAATCTCTTGGACCATGTCCATGTCGTGCTCGACAAACAACACGGTCATTCCAGCGTCGCGCAGTCCAGTGACGTGACCGAGCAACGACTGCGTCAGGGCCGGGTTGACGCCGGCCATCGGCTCATCGAGCATCACCATTGATGGCTCGACCATCAATGCACGCGCCATCTCGAGGAGCTTGCGCTGCCCACCGGACATCGTTCCGGCAAACTCGTCACGCATGTGCGAGAGCTTGAAACGATCGAGTAACGCATCGGCGCGTTGCTCGATCGCCGTCTCCTGTGCTCGCCATGTGAAGGGAAGGACGGCACGCCACAGCGACTCGCCCTTCTGACCGGTTCCACCGAGCTTCATGTTCTCGATGACGGTCATCTTCGACAGCGCTTTGGTGAGCTGGAATGTACGAACCATGCCGTAGTTGGCAATCTTGTAAGCTGGCACCTTGTCGATGTTGTGCCCGTCGAACGTCCTGGTTCCATGGTCGGGCGTATCGAAGTTGGTAAGCAGGTTGAATAAGGTCGTCTTGCCCGCACCGTTCGGTCCAATGAGCGCAGTGATCACTCCACGCTGCACTTCGACATGTTCGACGTCGACAGCGGTGAGGCCACCGTAGCGCCTGACAACACCGTCAGCGATCAGGATCGGGTCAGGCTTCTTGGCGCCCGGTTCCCAGGCAACGTCAGCCAGCGCAGCCCGCGCTGCCACCGAGTCGACGCCGACGATCTTGTCCGAGATTGCTACGCTCATATCGGAGACGTCGCCCGGCGCTCCGGCAAGAGGTCCTGCGTCTGGGATCAAATCGTCCTTGAAATCACTTTCGAACTGGTCACCGGTCATCAAGCGCCATCTCTTCCTTATTACCAAAGATGCCTTGCGGGCGGAATGCTGCAAGCAGTGCGAGGCCGAGGCCCATGATCATGAAGCGAACCTGACCGACCTGTGTACCGGTCATGAGCGAATCAGGGATCAGATCGTTCGAGACTCCCTGGCGGAGGAACGTGTCAGAGAAATTGAGCAAGCCATAGAGCAACGAGGCCCCAACGATCGGGGCGAGCACCTTGCCAGCGCCACCGAGGATGAGTGCGACCCAGACGAAGAACGTTACGTCGGTGATGAAGTTGTCGGGCTGCGCCACAGAGAAGCCGATGGCCCGGATCATGCCGCCGATGGCGCCGAAGATACCGCCGATGATGAGTGCCTGCATTTTGTAGGCGTAGGCGTTCTTGCCGAGGCTGCGAGCAGCGTCTTCGTCTTCGCGAATCGCCTTCAGAACGCGGCCCCACGGGCTGCGAATCAGCAACCAGCAGATCGTCGCAACGATGGCCAACACGACCCAACCGACCATCACGAGGAACATCTGGTTACCGGTGAACAGGTTGAACAGGTAGCGATCCTGTGTGCCAAACGGACTCATGTCGTAGAACGTCCCCGAAAAGCCGGTGAGCCCATCGGAGGAGTTCGTCCACTTCTTAATGCCCGGTGTGGGTGAGCGCACCACGATACGGAAGATTTCGGCGACGGCGATCGTCACGATGGCGAGGTAATCCGCACGCAATCGCAGCGTCGGAATACCCATAACCAGGGCGAAGATGACCGGGAACACGATGACACCGACGAAGATGCCGAGCCAGAATAATGTGCTCTCGCTCAGATCCCAGCCGAAGTTCCGGTTGGCGGCGGGCCCGATGGTCGCGACCATCATTGCGAGGCCGTAGGCCCCGGCGGCCATGAACACCGCTTGGCCGAAGTTGAGCAGTCCGGTGAAACCAAAGTGCAGGTTCAGGCCGATTGCGGCGAGGGCGAAAAAGATGAAGCTTTCGCCGATGAGCCCGCGAAACAGGCTCTCGATAATTGATACCCAGTCCATGATGGTCTCCTATCCGATCCGATCCGGTCGTCCGAGCAAGCCCTGTGGGCGCACCAGCAGGATGATGATCAGAGCGAGTAGCGCGCCGACGTTTTTCATGTCTCCAGGGATGAGCAATGTCGACATCTGGATAAAAATACCGGCAATCAGACTGCCGAGGAGGGCGCCGTACGCCGTACCGAGTCCGCCAAGCGTGACACCGGCAAACATCAGCAACAGGAGGCGGAAGCCCATCTCCCAGTTGACGTTCTCGGTGAGACCGAACAGCACG
>CALCXK010000051.1 GCA_937905835.1 uncultured Ilumatobacter sp.
ACCGTCGTGAACTTCCCGCAGGGCAACCAGCAGGTTGGCAAGGTGCTCGAAGAGACGCTGACTGCGCTGTCGGACGGAGCCACCGAGATCGACGTTGTGTTGCCCTACAAGATGTTCCGCAACGGCGACATCAAGCCGACCGCTGCCATGATCGAAGCGGTTGGCGACCTCGTTGCACCACCCGGCATACTTAAGGTGATCCTCGAAACTAGCGAGTTACCCGAAGCGGCCATGGTCCGATCAGCGGCCGAACTCGCCGTCGGCCTTGGTGCCGACTTCGTCAAAACATCAACCGGCAAGGCGAGAGGTGGAGCGACCCTCGATGCTGCCCGAGTGATGCTCGAAGTCATTGCCGATTCCGACCGCACCGTCGGGATCAAGCCGTCGGGCGGGGTCAAGACATTCGACGACGCCATGGCGTACCTCGATCTCGCAGCCGAGGTGTTGGGCGACGACTGGGCAGTGCCAGCCACGTTCCGCTTCGGTGCGAGCAGTTTGCTCGATGCGCTACTCGTTCAGATCGAGATGGGCGCGACCCCTGAGTCGAACGGCTGAGCAACCGTCGAGTTGGCTGTGGGCGCCTCAAGGAACTCGCGGCAACTGGGACGTCTCGTTGTCGAGCAGAACGCGGAGAATACGGCCCAGGGACACGTGCCGACCAACAGCCTGCTGATGTACTGAACGCGACGACAGCTTCGGCGATCAGGGCCGAAAACGACGACGACGTGGCTTCCATCACTGGAACCACGTCATCGAAAATGCGCCCTCGGTAGGATTCGAACCTACGACACCTGGTTCCGGAAACCAGTGCTCTATCCCCTGAGCTACGAGGGCAGGTTGGTCACGTTAACGCCTGATTATCTCGCTCGGTCGCTGACTTCACTTCGATGAGCCGATCGTTGGCGAGGAGGGGTGAATGAAAAGCGGCGCCAAATTGGCCGGGGTGAGAGGTGGCTGTATCGGGCAGACTGTCGGTTGCATGTCAGATCCTCTCGCAACACTCTCGACGCTGTTGATGCCGGTCTTCGCCGGTCTCAATGGTGGCGAACCGGCCGACCCGACGGTGCGCCCGTCCGACCGTGCCGATGCGCAGATCAACGGCGCCCTTTCGCTGGCAAAACGAGTCGGATCGAACCCCCGTGACCTCGCCCAGCAGATCGTCGACTCGGGCGTACTTGTCGACGTCGCATCTGAATTCGAAGTCGCCGGCCCAGGCTTCATCAACGTCACCTTCGCCGACGCATTCCTCGAAGCGCAGCTCGCCGAAGTAGTCGCCGACGATCGGTTGGGCGTGGCACGAGCTGTCGTCGCCAAGCGCGTCGTGATCGACTACTCCGCGCCCAACGTCGCGAAAGAAATGCACGTCGGCCACCTGCGCACCACCGTGATTGGTGACTCGCTCGTGCGGATGATGGAGTTCCTCGGCCACACGGTCATCAAGGAGAACCACGTCGGCGACTGGGGTACACCGTTCGGTATGCTGATTGAGCATCTCGTCGACCTCGGTGAGGACACCTCGGCCGGCGGCCTTGATCAGGGTGAGCTCGATGTCTTTTACAAGGAAGCGCGAACGAAGTTCGACGGCAGTGACGAGTTCAAAGACCGTGCCCGGGCTCGGGTGGTGCAGTTGCAGGACGGCACCGATCCTGAGACCACGCGGCTCTGGGAACTCCTTGTAGCGCAGTCGACGACGCACTTCAACGAGTTGTACGACAAGCTCGACATCCTGCTCACCGACGAGGATCTCGCTGGCGAGTCGATGTACCAACCGATGATGCTCGACACAATCGGCAAGCTTGACGACGCGGGCCTCGTGAAGGTCGACGACGGTGCCAAGGTGGTGTTCCCTCCCGGCTTTGAGAATCGCGAGGGCCACCCGCTTCCGTTGATCATTCAGGCGCGGACCGGTGGCTTCAACTACGCCACCAGCGACCTCGCCTGCGTGTACGACCGCATCCATCGGCTCGACGCCGACCTCATGCTCTACGTGATCGGGACGCCGCAAAGCCAGCATCTCCAGATGGTTTTCGAAGTCGCACGTATGGCCGGCTGGTTGAAGGAGCCGACCGAGGCGATCCACGTGAACTTCGGCAACGTGCTCGGCAACGACCGCAAGATGCTGAAGTCGCGTTCTGGCGACCCGCTCAAATTCGTTGCCCTTCTCGATGAAGCTGTCGAGCGGGCACAGGCATCGATCGCAGAGAAGAATCCTGATCTCGCAGCGAGCGACGCGACCATCGCCAAGACGGTGGGTATCGGCGCTGTCAAATACTTCGAACTGTCGGCTGATCGGATTAAGGATTACGTCTTCGATTGGGACCGAATGCTCGCATTTGAAGGCAACACCGGACCGTATCTGCAGTATGCGCACGCCCGAATCTGCTCGGTTTTTAGACGGGCGGCCATCGAGCGGTCGACCGTTCGGGACGCTCCGATCGTGTTCGGCCACGTAGCCGAGAAGGCGCTGGCGATGCGGATCATGGGCTACCCGTCTGCGATCGAGAACACGCTCGACTCGTACAGCCCGCACAAGCTGTGCACCTACGTGTACGAGCTGGCATCTGATTTCTCGTCGTTTTACCAGGAGTGCCCAATTCTCAAGTCCGACGAGCCGATGCGCACGAGCCGCCTCGCACTTGCCGACCTGGCCGCCCGCGTGCTCGAACACAGCCTCGGGCTGCTCGGCATTATCGCTCCGCAGGAGATGTGACGATGACTACGCTGCCATTGCGGTTGCTCTCCGACAACGCACGCGTCGAGGCCGACGGATCGCTCAGCGTCGGCGGTTGTCGCGTCGACGAGATCGCCGCCGAGTTTGGCACACCGGTGTTCTTGTACGACGAGGCACACCTGCGCGCTCGCTGCCAGGAGGCCGTTGCGGCCTTCGGGCGCCAGAAGGTCGTCTACGCAACGAAGGCGTTTCTCTGCAAGGCGATGGCCAAGCTCGCCTACGACGAGGGCTTGCTACTCGACGTCGCTTCGGGCGGCGAACTCGCTGTGGCACTTGCCGCTGGTGTGCCTGCGAACGCGTGCACGCTGCACGGCAACAACAAGTCCGTCACCGAATTGCGCGAAGCGACCGCCGCCGGCGTGCGCTACGTCATTGTTGACAGCTTCGACGAACTGGATCGCCTCGATGCGCTGTGGGTCCAAGGGATGCGCCATGCGAATGGCGGCGCACCCAAAGTGGTCCTGCGGATCACCCCGGGCGTGTCCGCCCAGACGCACGTCTTTATCGCCACCGGTCAAGACGATTCCAAGTTCGGTTTCAACCTCCGTAACGGCGACGCGATCAAGGCTGTTGATCGGGCTCGCCGTTCCGATTCGGTCGATCTCGTCGGTCTGCACTGCCACATCGGCTCGAACGTGTTTGTGGCGTCGTCGTTCGCCAAGGCGGCAGAGGTGATGGCCGACTTCGCCGTGCCGCTCGACCTGCCCGAACTCGTGCTGGGTGGCGGCCTTGGCGTCGCCTATGTCGAAGGTGAGGAAGCGCCGAACATCGCCCAGTGGGGCAACGTGCTGCTTGACGCGTGCGATGCCCTCGGTGTCCGCTCGAAGGTTAGCGTCGAGCCCGGCCGCGCGATTGTCGCCTCGGCTGCGATGACCGTCTACACCGTTGGCACGATCAAACGCATCCCCGGTGTCCGCACGTTCGTGTCGGTCGACGGCGGGATGAGCGACAACCCCCGCCCGGTGCTCTACGGCTCCGGCTACGAGTCATTCTTGCCCCGGTCGGCACTGGCTCCCCGCGACCTCACTGCTCGGCTCGTCGGCAAGCACTGCGAATCAGGTGACGTCCTCTCATTCGAGGCGAAGCTCCCTGTCGACATCGCGGTCGGCGACCTCCTCGCCATGCCGGTCACAGGCGCGTATGGGCATTCGATGGGTTCGAACTACAACAAGATCACCCGGCCGCCGGTCGTCTTCGCGGCAGACGGTGACGCTCGCCTCGTCGTTCGTCGTGAGACGTACGACGACCTCCTCCGAACTGACCTCGGCTGAGACTTCGGTCAACCCGCAAGCATCGCCACCGCGATTGCCGAGAAGGGCGAACTGAGATGAGTAAATGGGTGAACATCCTGCTGAACCTGTTCACGCAGATCCAGGCAGCGCAGAGGGAACGCGAGAAGGGGACCGGCACGCGCCAAAGAAGGCTGCCTTGCGGTCCGCGAAGGTCAATCACGACACCCGCGTTGAGCACACCCCGAAACACGACGTCGGGAATGTCGCGAATCACCACGACCTCGTCCGCCGATAGTTACGTATGGGGTCAGGCCCCTTTCGCAACTATTCGCCGACGAACTCCGCTGACACGACGATCTGACAGGTCGCGGCACTCTCGGCTGTCCGAACTAGGTTGGCTACAATGAGCACGCAACCTCTCAAGATGGCCAACGCCAGCACCCGCAGCGTCCTTGCCAACATCACCGCCGATCAGCTGCAGAACACCTCGCCCTGCGCGTCGTGGGACGTCGCTGGCATCATCAACCACATCATTGCCGGACAGGGATTCTTCGTCGCAGGCTTGACCGGCCAGCCGCCGAGCCGCGAAGAAGTCGATCACTCGGCCGGAGACTTTCTCACCGCATACGACGCGGCCACGCAGGCAGCAGTCGACTGCTTCGAGGCCGACGGCGCACTCGATGGCATGGTCAAGATGCCGTTCGGCGAAATGCCGGGTCGCGCTGTGCTGAGCCTTGCGATGACCGACACCTTCACGCACGGTTGGGACATCGCCAAGGCCACCGGCCAGTCCACTGACCTGGCCCCCGAGCTGGCAGCACAGTTGC
>CALCXK010000052.1 GCA_937905835.1 uncultured Ilumatobacter sp.
AGGCCTAGCGTGAACACGGCAATGCCCTGATCGCTTTCGCTCCGGTTCAGGCCGTCGAGGACCAGCCACCCGAAGACGAACCGTTGCGCGTTGGAGACCAGAAAAAAGGAGAGGTTGTTGAGCCACAGCAGCCGGAACGGCCGAACAGTTATGGCATTCGCAGGCTGCTGGCTCTCCGTTTGTACTGCGGTCACCGAGTGACCTTGTCAGATCCGCGGGACCTGATCGTTAGTTGGGGCGGGCAATGAAGACCGGAATCGTGCGGTCGGTTTTCTCGGCATACTGCGCGTATGTCGGGAAGACCTCGACCGCCCGTTCCCACCACACCTGCCGCTCGTCGCCGTCGACAATGGAGGTGGTGTAGTCGGCGGGCGCCGGGCCGTCTTGGATCTCACACAGTGGTTCGGCCACGAGATTGTGGAACCACGACGGGTTCTGCGGGGCTCCGCCGAGCGAGGCGACAAGTGCGTACTGGCCTTCATGCTCGACGCGCATGAGCGCGAACTTACGCACGTTGCCGCTGCTCGCACCTTTTGTGGTGACGACGATGATGGGGATCCCGGTCTCGCGCAACGTGTTTGCCTCGCGGCCGTTTGTCGCCTCGTAGGTGTCGACCTGTTCGCGAACCCAATCCATGGTGCTCGGGACGTAGGTTCCGGTGAGAGGCATGAGGATGATCGTAGGCGAGTGCATCAGGTTCGCCTCGGGCTGACGACCGGTCCGCGTGAGGGAGAAGGGACGTTCGACGTGCAGTCGAGCTGGGTAGCGTCTGGAAGCGTGAGGTCCCAGCGCCTGATTGTCATGTCCGCATCGATCGTGTTCGTCGTCGCGGCCTGTGGCGCACGCCAGTCCGAATCGGGCGCTGTTCCCGTGCCCACCATGTCGATTGTGGCCACCACGGTGCCGGAGCGCGCAGCAGGAGACGATGGTGACATCGAGCAGACATGCATCGAGCTGCGGTTTGTCCAAGATCTGGCGGATCAGACCACAGCGTCGACAAACGAGATCTTGCAGCGTGTCGCGATGGACCCGGAAGGAGCTTCCGAGGCCGACACCATCGCTGCATTCGCAACCCTCGCCGCTGAGATCGAGGCATCGCTCCCGGAAACATTGGCAGCCTACGATCGAGCGGCCGCCGTTGCCCCGCCGGGCATTGATGACGAGATCCGCGCAGTTGCTGACGGCACGGCGCGACTGTCGCCAGCACTCGTCGAGGCATTCACCACGATCCAGACTGTCGAGGACTTTGCCAATATTTCGGGGATCTTCGCTGGACCGGAGTTGCAGGGTGCAGCAACCGATGCAGGGATCGCATCGCTACGTCTTGACAACTTCACCAATCCCAACTGCGGGTTCCAGTTTTCCAACGACTGAGCAGGTTTGGTGAGCGCAGGGCACCGAGTCATGCGAGAGTCGCCGAGGCGAACAAGGTCACACTGTGCCAGGCACAGTGTGACCGCTACCGTTTGCTCCATGACGCTGACCGAGTCTTCGCCTGCCGACATAATCCGTGACCATGCCAACGATGCGTGGGTTGGGATCGTTCCCTTGTTGCACGAGTACATCGCGATCCCGAACGTGTCGCCGGACTTCGACCCTGACTGGCGTGAACACGGCTTCATGGCCCAAGCCGTCGAGCTGATCGCCGGATGGTGTCGAGCCCGCTCGATTCCCGGCATGACGGTCGAAGTGATGGAGCTGCCCGGGCGGACACCGATGATCGTGATCGACGTTCCAGCGTTCAACGGTGGCTCGAACGACGACCCGGTGCTCTTGTACGGCCACCTTGACAAACAACCGGAAATGGAAGGCTGGCGCGACGATCTCGGGCCGTGGACGCCTGTCCTCGAAGGTGACCGCCTGTACGGGCGGGGCGGCGCCGATGACGGCTACGCCGCGTTCGCCAGCCTGACGGCCATCGAAGCCACACAGGCCGCCGGGGGAGCACACAATCGCTGCGTTGTGCTGATCGAAGCAAGCGAAGAGTCGGGCTCACCAGATCTTCCTGCCTACATCGAGGCGCTCACCGACACGATCGGCACGCCCAGCCTCGTGGTGTGTCTCGACTCAGGCTGCGTCGACTACGAACGCATGTGGGTGACCACGTCGCTGCGCGGCATGGTGATGGGCATCCTGTCCGTCGACATCGTGACTGAGGGCCTGCACTCGGGCGATGTGTCTGGCATGATTCCGTCATCGTTCCGCATTGTTCGCTTGCTGCTCGACCGCGTCGAGGATTCGACGACCGGAGCGATGTTGCTACCCGAACTCGTCGTCGAGATTCCACCGGGCCGTGTCGCAGAAGCGAACGAAACGGCACCGTTGGTGGGTGCCTACGCCGACAACTATCCGCTGGTCGAGGGTGCCCGGGCAGCGGTCGAGGACCCTGCCGAACAGCTGCTTGCTCGCACCTGGCACGGCACGCTGAGCATCGTCGGTGCGGAGGGCCTGCCGCCCACCAACCGGGCCGGGAACGTGCTTCGCCCGTCGACATCGCTCAAACTCTCGTTCCGACTTCCTCCGACTGCCGACCCGCAGGCGGCAGCGGGAGCGATCACAGCGGCGTTGGAAGCAGATCCGCCGTACGGAGCACGCGTCTCGTTCTCGAACGTCGACGCGGCGCCCGGCTGGGACGCACCTGCAACGGCGCCGTGGCTGGCTGCTGCACTCGAAGCGTCATCGAATGCAGCGTTTGGCCAGCCCGCTCGCAACTTCGGTGAGGGCGGGTCGATTCCCTTCATGGGCATGCTCGGCGAAAAATTCCCGGAAGCACAATTCGTGATCACCGGTGTGCTCGGCCCGGACGCCAATGCCCACGGCCCCAACGAATACCTGCATGTCCCGACGGCCCGCAAGCTGACGATGGCCGTGGCCCACATCCTGACGGCCCACGCGGCGCGATAGTTGCGAAAGGGGCCTGACCCCATGCGTAACTCGACCGGTTGAGCGCTGGCCAATTTGGATATGGTCGGGCCATGACCCGCACCTCCCGCCACGTCAACCTCGCCTCCCGCCCCAACGGCGCTCCCGTGCCTGAGAATTTCGAAGTTGCAGAATCGCCAGTCCGAGACCTGGAAGACGGTGAGGTCATGATTGCCAACCATTTCATGTCGGTCGACCCGTACATGCGTGGCCGCATGAACGATGTCAAGTCGTATGTGCCGCCATTTCAGATCGGTCAGCCGCTCGAAGGCGGAGCCGTGGGCGAAGTCATCGAATCGAAGTCGGGCACGGTTCCGGTTGGCAGCTATGTGGTTCACAATCTCGGATGGCGCGAGATCGCAATCGTCCAGGGGGCCGCTGTTCAGCCGGCCGCTGTGATCGACGGGGTTTCACTGTCGGCGAACCTTGGCGTGCTCGGCATGCCGGGAATGACTGCCTACGCTGGGCTACTCGATGTTGCGTCGTTGAAGGAAGGTGACGCCGTGTTCGTGTCCGGTGCGGCCGGAGCTGTTGGGTCCCTTGTTGGACAACTCGCGAAGCTGAAGGGCGCTTCACGTGTCATTGGTTCGGCAGGCTCCGACGAGAAGGTTACGTGGCTCACCGACGTGCTCGGCTACGACTCTGCCTTCAACTACAAGTCCGGTCCTGTCGCCAAGCAGCTGTTTGCTGCGGCCCCTGATGGCATCGATGTGTACTTCGACAACGTGGGCGGCGAGCACCTGCAGGCAGCGATACATGCCCTCAACCCGATGGGCCGGATCGCGCTGTGTGGCGCAATCTCGGCGTACAACAACACCGAGCCGGTACCGGGGCCGAACAACATGTCACTGGCAATCGGCAAGCGGCTGAACCTGCGTGGTTTCATCGTGAGCGATCACTGGGGCATGATGCGGGACTTCATCGCCGAGGTCGGTGGTTGGCTTGCCGACGGCACGATCAAGCACGACGAAACAGTTGTTGAGGGCATCGAGCACGCTGGTGAAGCATTCATCGGGCTGCTCGCCGGTGCCAATACCGGCAAGATGGTCGTCAAGATCTGACGCGGTATCGCCGTCCTGCCGATCAGTGCTGGAAGACTTCTTGGGCCAGGTTGATCCCGCGCGTGTCGCCGAGTAATCCTTCGTCTACCCGGTTCATTACATAGGCGAAGCTGATCTTGCGGTCGATGTCGACGACTGTTTCGTCGTCGACGGAAACCGACGCGCCAACGTCTTTGCCGTTGTCAATGGTGCTGCTCAGAAGCTCACCGAGCTTGCTGTATTCGGGAGCGGATGTGCCGTGGATCTCGGCCATGCAGCCAGGTTGACTGATCGCTCTCTGCTCGTTGGGGTCAGACCCCAGCTGAAACTCAACTGAACTCAGCCGAGCCAGGCCGGGCGACTGCTCTCGAAGCTCGTGATTTCGTCGACGTGCGTCATCGTGATGCCGATGTCATCGAGGCCGTTGAGGAAGCGGTGCTGCGTAGCTGCGTCCATCGGAAACTGCTCGTCGATGCCTGCGGCCGGGACTTCGACCTTGAGTTGTTCCATGTCGACGACGATCGAGGTGGCAGCGTCGGCTTCGATAGCAACCCAGATTGCTTCGACGATGGCCTCGGGGAGAATCACCGGGACGAGGCCGTTTTTGGTGCAGTTGTTTCGGAAAATATCAGAGAAGCTCGGGGCGATCACTGCATCGAATCCGTATTGCTGGATGGCCCAGACGGCATGCTCGCGGGACGAGCCGACACCGAAGGCCGGGCCAGCGACGAGGATGTTGGCGCCTGCATAGCGTTCGTCGTTGAGCACAAAGCCCTGCTCGTCGCGCCATGCCGAGAACAGACCTTTTTCGAAGCCGGTGCGCTCGACTTGTTTCAGCCAAACGGCGGGGATGATCTGGTCGGTGTCGACGTCGGAGCGCTTGAGCGGCACGCCAGTTCCGGTGATGACCTGAACAGACTTCACTTGGCTACCTCCGTGTCGCCCTGCGGAGGGAGGTCGGCAGGTGTACAGAATGTGCCGGTGATGGCGGTTGCTGCGGCAACCGCAGGCGAGACGAGATGGGTACGACCACCGGGGCCTTGGCGACCTTCGAAGTTACGGTTACTGGTGGATGCTGCGCGCTCCTTGGGGGCAAGCTTGTCCGGGTTCATTGCAAGGCACATCGAGCAGCCCGGCTCGCGCCAGTCAGCGCCAGCCGCAATGAAGATCTTGTCGAGTCCTTCTTCGATCGCCTGCGCCTTGACGCGGTGGCTGCCGGGAACGATCAGCACGCGGGGCACCGTGACGGTGCGCCCTTCCATGACCGCAGCAGCGGCGCGAAGGTCTTCGATCCGGCTGTTGGTGCACGATCCAATAAACACGGTGTCGACGCTGACGTCGCGCATCGACTGGCCGGCTTTGAGGCCCATATAGTCGAGGGCGCGCTGCACGGTCTCTTGTGCAGTTGTACTTTCGAAGTCGCTGGGGGAAGGAATGGGCTGGTCGATGGGCCCGACTTGGCCGGGGTTGGTGCCCCACGAAACGTGCGGTGCGATGTGTGCGGCGTCGAGCACGACTGTGGCGTCCCAACGTGCGTCGTCGTCCGAGAAGAGCGTCTTCCAGTCGGCAACTGCTGCATCCCAGTCGGCGCCCTTGGGTGCGTGCTGGCGGCCTTCGAGGTAGTCGAACGTCGTGGCATCTGGAGCGATGAGCCCGGCCTTGGCGCCAGCCTCGATCGACATGTTGCAGACGGTCATCCGACCTTCGATCGACAGTGCCCGGATTGCAGATCCGCGGTATTCGATGATGTGGCCGATGCCGCCGCTCGTGCCGATTTTGCCGAGGATGGCAAGGATGAGATCCTTGGCGGTCACACCGGGCTGGAGTTCGCCATCGACGGTCACTGACATCCACTTGGGCCGGCTCTGGGGGAGTGTCTGCGTGGCGAGCACGTGCTCGACCTCACTGGTGCCAATACCGAAAGCGATGGCACCGAAGGCGCCGTGTGTCGCGGTGTGTGAGTCGCCGCACACGATGGTCATACCGGGCATGGTGCGTCCCTGTTCTGGGCCGATCACGTGCACGATGCCTTGGTCAGGGTCGCCCATCGGAAAGTTGGTGATGCCGAACTCGGCAGTGTTGACGCGCAGCGTGTCGATCTGCTTTGCCGAGATCGGATCGGCGATCGGTTGATCAATGTTCTCGGTCGGCACGTTGTGATCTTCGGTGGCGATCGTGAGATCGGGGCGACGTACGCGGCGCCCGGTGATGCGGAGGCCGTCGAATGCCTGCGGGCTCGTAACTTCATGCACGAGGTGCAGGTCGATGTACAGCAGTTCGGGTTCGCCTTCGGCGGAGTGGACGAGGTGGCGTTCCCAGACCTTTTCTGGCAGTGTCTTGCCCATGTGATGCTCGGTTTCTACGTCAGATGAATGAAGAGTGGCAAGTCCCACATTGTGAGATATGGTTCTTGCAATATGGACAGCGTAGCGGCCAGTTACGACTTCACCGAGATTTTGAGCACGGATGTCGGTGTGCTCGACAAGTCAATGCTGGTACTTCGAGCTGTTTCGGTCGAGCCGCAAGGCTTGGCGCAGCTCCAGCAGTCGACCGGGCTGCCGCGGGCCACAGCGCACCGGCTGGCCTCCTCACTCGAAGTGCACGGCTTGCTCCGCCGTGATGGCGAGGGCAGATTCGAACTTGGTCACGGCCTGGTCGCCCTCGGTCAGCAATCTGCTGAAAGATTTCCGCTCGTCGACGTTGCCCGCCCGATTGCCACGACATTGCGCGACTCGACCGGTGAGAGCGTCCAACTCTTTGTTCGCGAGGGCAACCAGCGGCGGTGTGTGCTCTCGCTCGAGTCGTCACACGGGCTGAGGTGGATCGTGCCGCAAGGGTCGCTGCTCCCGATCGCTGTCGGCTCGTCAGGGCGTCTCTTGGCTGGCGAGCAGACCAAGACCGGCTGGCTGCAAAGCGTTGGTGAACGCGAAGCCGGTGCGGCATCGGTGAGCGCCTCGGTGTGCTCAGCTGACGGCACGATCGTGGCGGCCATCTCGGTCAGTGGTCCGGTCGAGCGACTCACGAAACAGCCGGGGCGCCGATTTGGTGCTGCCGTCGTTGCGGCCGCGGCCGAAATCAAGCTCTGACCGGCTCGGCTAACGGGTCGCCGCGCGGTATTCCTTCCAGAGCCACCACAAAAGCGGCAGCTGGAGCGGCAGGCGGATCCAGTTCAGCGGGCCGGTCGCGGTGCCGACGCTGCGGCTGAAGCGTCCCTCGACGAGCTGGGGTTCGACGTTGTTGACGGCCATGTCGACGTTCGCTGGGAACACGGCGATCGTCAGTGCGAAGAGCCCGAGCGCCGAAAGCTTCCGTGTCCGCGGGAGGAACATCCCGAGCCCAAGGGCCAACTCGGCCGCGCCGCTGACGCGGTTGGCGAGCGTTGCGTTCGGGAACCAGGCGGGCACGATTGCTTCAAAGAAGTCGGGCTTCGCGAAGTGGGCGGTGCCGGCGCCGCTAAACAGTATTCCGGCGCCGATGGCTGATGGGCGAGAGATCAACATCAGTGCAGTCTGGCCTGTCAACCGGATTGGTGTCGAGCACACCGTTGTGGGTGACCCGCTCTGATGAGGGCGCGCCGGTAGCCTGCGGGCCATGCGTCGGACGCTTCCCCTCATCGTCATTACCTCACTTGCCGTTGCTGCATGCAGCGGGTCCGATTCGGCTGAGCCGGCAGGTGACTCGGTGGCCGCGGTCGTTGACGAGGGTGATATATCGGCCGCCACCGGCGAAGATGTATCCGCTTCTGAGGCCACTGCTGGCGCTACTCCTGATGCCGATGTGCCGCCACTGAGCGAGGCGAGCGCCGACAAGCCGACCGATATTGCGTTCCCGGGTGTCGAGGTCGAAGTACTCGATGTGACGGTACTGACCGAAGGCAACGGCCCTCTTGCCGAGGCCGGCGACACGGTGATCGTCGACTACATCGGAGTGCGCGCGCTCGATGGTGTCGAGTTCGACAACAGCTACGACCGCGGCGCGCCCTTCGCTGTCAGCCCGCTCGGCCAGGCGCAGGTCATCCAGGGTTGGAACGACGGGCTCCTCGGTGCACAAGCCGGTGCTCGTCTCCAGCTCGACATCCCGAGCGATCAGGCATACGGCGAAGCGGCACGTAGCGACGTGATCCGCGAGAACGAGCCGCTCACCTTCGTCATCGATGTCCGCTCAGTCATCAAGGCACCAGACGCATCCAAGGCTCCGACGGAGATGGGCGTCGAAATGTCTGAGGGTGCCACCGCCCTGTCGTTCGAAGATCTGATCGAAGGTGACGGAGCAGTTCTCGAGAAAGGCCAGACCGCGGTGTTCAACCTGGTGCTGTTCCGCGCCGACAACGGCGTGCAGATCGATACCACCTGGACCAGCGAACCGATTCAGATCCAGTTGGCCGGGGGTCAGTTCGCGGCCATCGTGCAAGGCATGCCCGGCATGAAGGTCGGCGGTCGACGGGCAATTACCTTCCCGCCGGCATTTGGTTTCGGTGAGAGTGGCAACCCGCAGGTCGGTCTGCCGGCCGGTGTCGACGCAGTGCTCGTCGTCGACCTGTTCGGCGCCTACTGATCGCAGTGTTGGCCATGCGGTGGACGTGGCAGTCGAACACAGGCCACGGGTCAGCGACCGGCCAGCCAAGCCGCTTCGGCTTCGCCGAGAGGCGAGTCGGGGCGGGCATCGACGAACGGCCACAGCTCGGAAGCGATGCGCCGATAGTTGCCCGATGCGTTGAGCTCACCCAAAAGTGCATAGAGCCCCAGGTTGATGCGCTGGATGAAGACGAATGCTCTCGGCACGGTGGCGTATTGGCTGATCGGGCTGGCACGGTCGAAGGTGTGGCGCACGATCTTGTTGGCGTAGTCGCGGGTCCATGTCATCACTTCGTCGTGGGCGACTGTGTCGTAGAAAAGCGAGAAGTACTTGCCGACTTCGTCGGTGTCGACAGGTGCTCCGGGCTGCAACATGCCGGCCGTTTCGACTATCCGTCGGAACTCCGCAGCGTCCTTTTTGACTGCTGCCGCCTCGACCATGGACGCAAAGGTGTCCAACTCATCGGGGGTGAAGTGTTTCACGAGCCCGAAGTCAAGGAACGTCACCGTCCCGTCGTCGTGGAACAGATAGTTGCCCGGATGCGGATCGCCGTTGAAGGCGCCCATCCGGTACAGGCTGCGGAACACAAATCGGAAAATCACTTCCCCGGCGTGGTCGCGCTCAGCCTGCGATCGCTGCAGTAGCTCGGACCAGCCGAACCCGTCGACGAGTTCCGAGGTGAGGACGCGTTTCGTACTGAACTCGGGAATAATCGCCGGAATCCGAAAGAAGGGGTGACCCGCGTAGTACTGGGCAAACATTTGCTGGTGACGCGCTTCAAGTTCGTAGTCGACCTCTTCGGCGAGGCGAACCTTGATCTCGTCGACCATCTCGGTCGGATCGAGACCACCGAAACCCTGCTTGAGAATTGCTCCGAGCAAGTTGGCGTTCTTCAAGTCAGAAACGATGGCCTGGCCAATGCCCGGGTACTGCACCTTGACGGCAACGGCACGTTCGAGGCCTGACTTTGGGTCGGTGATGATTGCTCGATGGACCTGCCCAATCGAGGCAGCAGCGATGGGTTCGGGGTCGAAGGCGACGAACAGTTCGGCGAGCGGCTTGCCGAGCTCGGCTTCCACCGTTGTAATCGCGAGATTGGTTGACATCGGTGGAGCGTTCGATTGGAGTTGGGCGAGTGCCATCCGGAGCGGTTCAGGAAGGCCGTCATCGAGATAGCTAGCCATCTGGCCGAGCTTCATCAGCGCGCCCTTCATCTGGCCGAGCTCGTCGGCGACCTGTTGCGCCGTTTTGAACTCGCGTTTGCGATCGAGTTCTTCACGTCGTTCGGTCGAGGCGAACGTCTTGCGGGCTGCCGTCGAGGCGTAGGCGCCGCCGACCTTGGCACCCAGACGCGCAAGCCGAACATTCCGGCCAGCCCACGATCGACCCAACTCGGATGCGTCGAGCCGGCGCGATACAGCCACTGCCGCAGTGCCGAGTGCACCCACCGCGAGGGGAATGCGCCACTTCATGATCCGCTGCTCGCAGGGATCGCCCGGCGGCGGACCGAGTCGAGTGCACGCAACAACGTCGGAACGAACTGGTCGGCTTCAGCCACGACGGCGTCATGGCCCCCATCGACGCGGAACGCCTCGGCCGGCCCGATCAATTCGAACAGTTTGACCTGCCGGGCAAGCGGAATCACTGGGTCGTTCATCGTGATGAGGACGGCAGTCGGGACGTCGACCTCGCCGATCCAGTCAGCGGATGAGAATCGGCCGATCGCCGTACCCGCTTCGAGCAGCATCCGCCAGTCGTGGCTCGACGCTTCCTCGATTGCCCAGGGCTCCCACGTTTCTGCGCGGCGCTGGAGGAACAACTGCTCGGTCAGCCACTCCCGTGCCTGGTCAGGCGTGTGCTTGGCCAGCGTTGCGAGGCCAGCCAGGCCGAGAAACGACAGCCGCTCTGGCCGACGGTTCGAGAAGAAAGGTGCGGTGGCGCAGAGGACGAGCCCGGCGGTTCGGTCGGGGTGGCGCTTCCAGATCAGCTGAGCAATCGGGCCGCCCATGGAGTACCCAACGGGGATGAACGTGTCGATGCCGAGCGCAGTTGCGACGTCGACTGCATCGTCTGCACAGTCTTCGAGTCGGAATGTCTTCTTGGAACGGATACCGGCACCATGGCCGCGATGGTCGAACGCCACGACGCGGTAGTGCTGGCCGAGGCCTTCGTAGCAGCGGAACCAGTTCAGGTCAGCCGACGCGGTCCACCCGTGGAGCAGCATGATCGTCGGTGCGCCGGGTGGCCCTCCGAAGTCACGAACAAGCAGATCGCCGCGGTCAGGGAGATGGACGAACTTCCCGGGTGGGAAGTTGGGTTTGGTGACGTCGATGGCGGGACTGTCGAGCGGCCTGTCAGCGTCGGCTGCTGAGCCCGGCGTGAGGTTG
>CALCXK010000053.1 GCA_937905835.1 uncultured Ilumatobacter sp.
GCCGGTTTCGGTGTGGTGGTAGAACCACGTCTCGAGCTGGCGGGCACCGGTGTTGTCGGCGAGCTGTAAGCCGGCTTCTTCGTAATACGCACGGACGTCTTGGCCAACGGCGATCGTGGTCATGGGGTCCCACCCGATGTCGGCGAGCGACGAGCCGTTCTCGATCTCGATGAGCTGCTCGATCAGGCCTGCAATGCCGTCAACGCCAGCGATTCGCCCGACAAGGGTGCGGCCACCGGTTGCTTTGAGATTGCGGTCGTACGCATGACGCAGGCCTTGGGCCTCGTCGATGGCGGCGTGGATGTTGGGATTGTGCCGAGGCGGGAGTGGGCACGAGGCAGGGGCCTCACCGGTCTGATCTTCGATCGATTCGGGGAAGTCTTCGAGGACCGGCACGTCGGTGCGTTCGAGCAGGCCGAACATCGCCATCAGCACGCTGGTCTGGAACTCGGCGTCGTTCGGCTTGCCGAGCGGCCGGCCGAGTGGGAAGTTGACGTTCAGCATGCGCGGCGGCTTGGCCGCTTCGGCCTGGCCTCGGACCAGGGAGATGCCGATGGTTGCGAGACCGGCTTGTTCGAACACATGGGCGAGCACACTCACGGTGCGCGTACAGAGCGGTCAAACGGGAGTGAAGATCACGATGTCGACGCCGTCGTCGATCAGTATTTGTGCTGCGGCTGGGCCTGTGTCCTGGATGATTGCCGAGAACGTGGCGTCCATCTGAGCGCCCATGAACGACAGATTGTTCGTGGCGACCGAGCCGATGACCCCGGCGTCGACCAGTTCGTTGAGTCGATCGGCCGGATACGCGGTGTTGAGGTCGGCAGTGAGCCCGGCGCGGTCGAAGTTGGGGGAGAAGTGGCTGAGCTGGAGATCTCGAGCCGCGTTCGGCAGGACGGTGAACGAAGCGTCCATCCACAGCTTGATGTCGCCGGCGGACCGAAGACCTGCGGTGGTGCAGATCGCGACCCTGCACTCGCTCAAGGGCTTGTTGAGCACGGTCGCTGTCGGGGTGAGATCAGGGCTCGGAAGCCCACTCACGTTCTTCCGGATCATTGCGTCAGCTGCCATGGTGTAACCGTAGCGTTTGTGCGCGCAAGGACTGACGGTTGAGTTGTGAACAATCGAGGATGGATACCGGCTGGGGCGCGGTCGTTCGAGGCCGTAGGATCTTCCAACGTGAACCGTCCCATGACCCGAACGTCGGCACGTCTTGCCGCCATTGCTCCCTCGGCCACATTGGCCGTCGACTCGAAGGCCAAGGCCATGAAGGCCGCCGGTGAAAATGTCATTGGCTTCGGTGCCGGCGAACCCGACTTCCCGACGCCGCAGCACATTGTCGATGCCGCAATTGCGGCGTGTGCCGATCCGAAAAACCATAAGTACAGCCCGGCTGGCGGCCTCCCTGAGTTGAAGCAGGCGATCTGCGACAAGACGCTGCGTGACTCGGGCTTCGCTTCCGAGCCCGCCAACGTGCTCGTCACGTGTGGTGGCAAGCATGCGGTGTACACGGCGTTTGCCGCACTCTGTGACCCGGGCGACGAAGTTCTCTGTCCGGCCCCGTACTGGACCACCTACCCAGAGGCGATTACGCTCGCCGGTGGCGTTCCGGTCATCATCGACACCGACGCCGAGTCGGGTTTCCAGGTCACGATTGCGCAGCTCGACGCCGCCAAGACCGACAAGACCAAGGTGCTCCTCTTCGTGAGCCCCGACAACCCCTCAGGTGCGGTGTACCCGCCCGAAGCGGTCAAGGCGATTGGCGACTGGGCTGTGGCCAACGGCATCTGGGTCATCACCGACGAGATCTACGAGCACCTGACCTACGGCGCTCATGAGTTCTCGTCGATGCCGGTGCTCTGCCCCGACGTTGCGGACCAGTGCATCATTGTCAACGGCGTCGCCAAGACCTATGCGATGACCGGGTGGCGCGTCGGCTGGCTGATTGGCCCGGCCGATGTCATCAAGGCCTCGACGAACTTCCAGAGCCATGCCACCTCGAACGTGACGAACGTCGCGCAGCGTGCAGCAATCGCTGCGGTGTCTGGTCCACTCGACGACGTCGTGATGATGCGCGAAGCGTTTGCTTGCCGTGCCGTAACCATGCACCGGATGCTCAACGCGATCGATGGTGTGACCTGCCTCGAGCCGCAGGGAGCGTTCTACTGCTACCCCGACATGACCGGTCTGCTTGGCAAGGACATCCGTTCTGCTGATGGGGCGGTCAAGGTCGCCAACACGACGATCGAGCTGGCCGACATCATCCTCGAAGACGCCAAGGTGGCCTTCGTTCCCGGTGAGGCATTCGGCCTGCCCGGCTATGGCCGTTTCAGCTTTGCCCTCGGTGACGAGGACCTCGTTGAAGGTATTCAGCGCATCGCCGACCTCGTCGGCTGACGCCGCGTTGATCACCAATGTGGCTTCCTGTGTGAGATCGGCGTCGTCGAGTAGATGATCTCGGACGTGGCTCAGTCGATGGGGTCGACGTCGACGTACTTGCGGCTCAAGATGTCGACAGCGACCACGACGATGATCCCGACGACGGCCAGAACGATCGGCAGGACGACGTTGCCAGACGGCGCCGACAGCGTGGTGGTGTTGGTGCCGTTGGGCCAGGGCCAGAGCACACGCATCGAGCCGAGCATCAGGCCGATCATTGCGGCGATCACCCAGTTCCGGTAGTGCTCAAGGAGCCAGCTGAGTAGCGTGGAAAAGAGTGCGAGGCCGACGACGGCACCGACGATAAAGGCGCCGAGCGAGACGAAGTCACGGTCGTTCACCGCCCCGAGCACTTCGGTGTACATGCCCATCATGACCAGCAGAAACGAGCCGGAGATGCCCGGCAGGATCATGGCGCAGATGGCGATCGCTCCGACCAGCAAGAAGATCAGCGGTGATCTGGTGACGACCTCGGCGGCGTTCTGATCGACCACGGTGTCTGACTTCAGGCCGAGGAGGAGGAACAGGCTGACCCCAACGCCGGCAATGATGCCGATTGCCGTCGCATCGACTCGGTCGAGCATGCGGTACGCAACATAGACCGTGCCGAGCACGAGCCCGAAGAAGAGGCCAGACATCGTGATTGGTTCGTCGTCGAGGAGGCGTTCGAGCACCGAGGACAGAGCGGCGACGGCGACAAGAATTCCGGCGAGCAACGACAGGAGCCAGACCCACTCGATCTCGCCGAGCGTGGCCTTAAGTGCGGTGATGTCACCGGTGAGAAGCTCTTTCAGCCCGCGAGCGCCGATCCGAATGTTGTTAATGAGTCGGCCATAAATGCCAAGGACCAGCGCGACCGTGCCGCCGGAGACCCCGGGCACGATGTCGGCGGCGCCCATGGCGAAGCCGCGAACGAGTTGAGCTGCGGGGGCCGGAATGTTCACGCGGTGAGACTACGAGCACCGGCCATTGTCACCACCAGAGGGAGTGGCGCGATGCAAGCCCGGTCGCAACGACGAGGATGACACACTCGGCGACCTGCTCGACGGCACCCAGGATGTCGCCAGACACTCCGCCGAACGCTCGACGAGCCACAGCCGCAACCACGATGGTGCTGACCAGGGCAGCGATGGCAAATGGTCCAACCCACCACCCGGTCACCAGGGCTGCGATCGCGAGCGCGCCGGCCATGCCGATGACAGCACGCGAGCGGGTGAGCGACCGGGTGGAGTCGGCGCCGAGGCCATCCGTTGACACCTGGTGAGCGAATCCCATGACACCAACGGCGGCACCGCGGCCGAGTGTGTGGGCAGCGATCAGTGCTGCGAACGCGGCCGCTGGCGCCAAGGCTGCGATGCAAGCAATGCGCAACACGATGGTTCCGCACATGGCGGCCACGCCGTAGCTGCCATGCCGCGAGTCTTTGAGGATCTCGCGGCGACGCTCGGGAGTCCATCCGCCCATTGCATCGGCGGTGTCAGCGAGACCGTCTTCGTGGAACGCCCCGGTGACGATGATGCCGAGCAGTACGGCGACTGTTGCGGCCACGGCGGGCGGGGTCAGTTCCATGAGGCCGGCTGCAACTCCTCCGATGGTGGCGCCGATCAGTGCACCTATGACGGGGAACCAGGGGACTGCCTTCGCGAGATCCGGTGCGGCGCGCAGCCGAATCGGAATGCGCGTCAAGAACTGAGCGGCGCCCAGTGCGCCCCACGTTGGAAGCCCGTCGTTCACGCGAAGAACTCGGTGAAGGTCGGCACCTCGCTGATGCCGGCGCATGCCATTCGAATCAGCGGAACAGCTGCCATCGCACCGGACCCTTCGCCGAGCCGCATGTCGAGGTCGAGCAACGGTTTCTTGCCGAGAAGGTCGAGCAACTTGCGATGGCCGGGCTCGGCGGAACAGTGGCCGACGATGCAGTGCTCGAGCGAGCTGGGGTTGATCATCGCCAGCGGGAGTACTGCGGCAGTGGTGACGTAGCCGTCGAGGACCACGGGGATCGACCGATGCCGTGCAGCGATGGTCGCAGCGGCAATTGCTGCCAGTTCGGCCCCTCCGACCTCACGTAACACCTCGATCGGATCAGTGATTCCGGCGATACGGCGCTGTGCAGCCTCCACGGCGTCTGCCTTGCGGCGGAGCCCTTCGTCGTCGACACCCGTGCCGCGGCCGACCCATGACGCGGCCTCGCCACCTGCGAGCGATGCTGCGATGGCGGCAGATGGCGTGGTGTTGCCGATGCCCATTTCGCCAAGCACGAGCAGGTCGCAGTCGAGTGCATCGATGGCCTCGAATGCCTGTTGGACCACCGCATCGAATCGTTTGGGCGTCATTGCTGCCTCGACCCGAATGTCACCGGTGGGTCGCCCGACGCCGACATCGACAGCCCGAAGCTTGGCGCCAGCGGCCCGCGCGAAGGCGTTGATCGTCGCTTGGCCGGCCTCAAACGCGGCGAGCATTCCGGCGGTGACCTCAGGCGGATACGCGCTCACTCCGGCGGCGGCGACGCCGTGGTCTGCTGCGAAGATGATGCCGGCTGGTCGCTCGATGGCAGGGCGATCGGTGCGCTGCCAACCTGCGACCCATGCTGCGGTCGCATCGAGCCATGCAAGAGCCCCGCCCGGGCGCAAGATCTGGGCGGCCCGCTCGACGACGGCTTGGTGGGTGGCGGTGTCGCACGGCGGCAGGTCGGCGAGACGGTCGTGCAGCAGGGTCATGGCGTGGAGTCTGCCGGATGGGTCATTCGAAATTGCCCAGGAGCGTCCACGGATCTTCGAGCTTCGTCGCGCGGCCGGCGACGAGGTGCAGGACCGTGTCAGCAGCGGCGGCCCACTCTTGGTTGACGAAACCGTGAACGTCCCGGTAGCGGCGCGCGAGGGCATTGTCGGGAACGATTCCGAGCCCCACCTCGTTCGTGATGACGACGACGGGATCTCGACGCAACGCCATGCCGGCAGCATCGGATGTCGCCCGGTTGCGGATGTAGTGATCGCTCCGGCCGTCCCACATGAGGTTCGAGGTCCACAGCGTCAGGCAGTCAATAATGACGAGACCCTCGGGGGCAGCTTCCACTGCAGCTGCAAGGTCGAGGAGTTCCTCAATCGTTTGCCAGTCGGCGGGGCGCTCCTCGACGTGACGTTCGATGCGCTGACGCATGTCGTCGTCGATTGCAGGTGCCGTGGCAATGAAAGAAACTGGGCCCGAACGCCCAGCTTGGTAGCGACGTCCGATGTCGACAGCGAGCGAGCTCTTACCGCTTCGAGCCCCGCCGATGAGAACAGTCAGTGACATTAACCCTCACTGTCGTCCGTTAGAAGTCGATGCCGCGCATGGCACGAATGCCGCTGGTGTAGGCATGTTTGATTTCAATCATCTCGGTGACGGTGTCGGCAAGTTCGATCAGTTCAGGAGCAGCGTCGCGGCCGGTCACGATGACGTTGACGTGGCGTGGCCGGTCGGCGATTGGGCCGACGATGTCGGCAATCGGGAGCCAGCCAAACGACGCGAGGTAGGTCAGCTCATCGAAGATCACCAGCTGGTGTTCGCCGGCCTCCATCAATTCGATGGCCTTTGCCCACCCCTCGGCGGCGTGCGCCTTGTCGTTGGTGAGGTCGTCGGAATCCCAGGTAAAACCGTCACCGAACGAAAACCAGTCGACGCCGAGCTTGCGACCCATTTTTTCTTCGCCGACGTTCCAATTGCCCGACTTGATGAACTGCACGACGGCGACGTTCCAGTCGCGCGCGAGCGCACGGATCATCATGCCGAACGCTGACGACGACTTGCCCTTGCCGTTGCCGGTGTTGACGATGACCAACGAGTCAGCGCGACGCAACCCGTCGGGGCGCGGATCCTCGGTAGGTGCTGTGTCAGGAGCGTCGGCTGGAGTCTTTTCGGTGGGAATTTCGATCGTCATGGAATGTGCAAGGTTACGGAAGCCTGCAGTACAATGTCCAGCTCACGTCAAAGTGAACAACGTCGTACAACGCAGCGAAGCCTGGTGAGAATCCAGCACTGTCCCGCAACGGTGGTCTCGGAGTAACCCGAGCAAGTCCGGTCGCCTGCTCGTACGACGCGACAACAACCCTCGAGGCAAGGGAAGGTCGCATTTGGTGGTTTCGTGCCGCCGGATGAGCCCAGCTTGTCCTCCATTATCCCTCGACATCGAGGTTGGAGGAACAATGCGTTCAACAGAACGGTCCA
>CALCXK010000054.1 GCA_937905835.1 uncultured Ilumatobacter sp.
CGAGCGATGTCGTCGCGTAGACCGCTGTTTGGATCGACACGAACACCAACCCGACCGATGCGCCACGTCCGAACGAGAGCGCACCGAGCACCTGGACTGGCGTGTCGAGGGTGGCGAGCGCGAATGATGCCGTGAAGACGGCGGTCAACGCCGAACCGACGACCATCAGTCGGCGTGGGCCGACCACTCGGTAGAGGCGCTGACCCAGCAGGTTCGACAGCAGGAAGATGCCGGCGGCCTGCGGAGCCTGCACGAGGCCGCTTGTCGTCGCCGAGAACCCGCGCAGCGTCTGCATGTACAGCGGGAGGACGATGATCCATCCGAAGAACCCGGTGTACACGAACGGTGCCAAAATGTTGATGGTTTGGAAGTGTCGTTCCTGGAGGAGGCGGAGCTTCAGCATTGGCTGTTCGTGGCGAAGTTCGACGACGACAAGCAACACTGCAGCAACGACGCCGACTGCGGCGAGCCCGAGAACCTTGGGAGACGTCCAGCCTTCTTCGGGACCAATCGTGAGGGTGTAGATGAGCACGCTGGCGGCGATGGCCGACAGCACGAACCCGGCCGTGTCGAACCGTCCGGCGGCTCCCTCGGTCGCGTGGTCGGTGGAGCCACCTCGGAGCCACAACACGCCGAGTGCGATCGCCGCTACACCCATCGGACCGTTGATGAAAAAGATCCATCGCCATGACACATGGTCAACGAGGATGCCGCCGAGCACAGGCCCGACCGCTGGTGCGATGACCACCACACTGAGCACACCGATGGCAGCTTTGGCTCGTTCGGCCATCGGATACGCACGGAAGAGCATGGCGCTTCCGACGGGGGTGAGCAGGCCGCCACCGATGCCTTGCAAGACGCGTAGTGCGACCAGTTGGTCGAGCGTTTGTGCGGCACCACACGCCAACGAGATGGCGACGAAGACGACGAGTGCGGTGACGAAGACTCGCTTGGATCCGAAGCGATCAGCAAGCCAGCCCGCAGCCGGGATCATCGCCGCGAGGCTTAACAGGTAGCCGACGGCGACCCACTCGATGTCGGTGGATGCGACAGTAAACTCTTCTGCAAGCGTCGGCAACGCGACATTGACCATCGTGCCGTCCATCACTGTCATGAACACGGCGAGGACGTAGACGACCATCACTCGAGTCCGATAGAGCATGCAGCGAACGCTACGAGTTCGATGCAGTGTCGGACGCTTTGGACGGCCGTTCGCGTGGCAGTCGGCTGAGCTGCTGCCAGGCTGGCCGCCGTGACGTCAGGATCCGGACGCTCTCGACCGAAACGGTCGCAGGGGAATCCGGAAGCCCGCGCCCAAGCGGCTGCAGCGATCGTCGCTGAACAACGACTGACGTACCCCGAGTCGCTTCCGATTACCGAGCGCCACGACGAGTTGCTCAAGGTGATTCGAGAGAACCAGGTGGTGATCGTCGCCGGGGAAACCGGTTCTGGCAAGAGCACCCAGATCCCGAAGCTGTGCCTGGAAGCAGGGCGTGGTGTTGCCGGCCTGATTGGGCACACCCAACCGCGCCGCGTTGCTGCCCGCACGATTGGCGAACGCATTGCTGATGAACTCGGATCGAAGCTCGGTGACGACGTCGGCTACACCGTCCGCTTCACCGATCAAGTGGGCGAGCGGACGTTGATCAAGGTGATGACCGACGGCATCCTGCTGGCCGAAATTCAGCGTGATCGGATGTTGCGCAGGTACGACACGCTGATCATCGACGAGGCACACGAACGCAGCCTAAACATCGACTTCATCCTCGGCTACCTGAAACAGCTGTTGCCGAAGCGACCGGACCTCAAGGTGATTGTCACCTCGGCCACCATCGACACAACTCGATTTGCCGGGCACTTCTCTGCGCCACCGCAGGACGACCCGAATGGCGCACTCATTCCTGCTCCGATCATCGAAGTCGTGGGTCGGACATTCCCGGTCGAGGTTCGCTACCGCCCCTATGGGCCGGACAACGAAGAGGACCCCGACGACCGTCGCGACCAGGTGCAGGCTGTGCTCGACGCCGTCGACGAACTCACCCGAGCAGGCGATGGCGACGTGCTCGTGTTTCTCTCGGGCGAGCGTGAGATTCATGACGCGACCGACGCGTTGAAGCGTCACCAGGCAGGTCGAGCTCGCCCGCTCGAGATCCTGCCGCTGTACGCACGCCTGTCGTCAGCAGAGCAGCAGCGGGTGTTCAAGCCGTCCGGTAAGCAGCGGGTTGTGCTGGCGACGAACGTGGCTGAGACCTCGCTGACCGTGCCCGGCGTGCGATACGTCGTCGACACGGGCACGGCCCGCGTGTCTCGATACAGCAAGCGGCTCAAGGTCCAGCGGTTACCGATCGAGCCCGTGTCGCAAGCCTCGGCCAACCAGCGATCGGGTCGCTGCGGCCGTGTTGCTCCAGGCATCGCCATTCGCCTGTTTGGCCACGACGAGTTTGTCGAACGGCCTGAGTTCACCGACCCGGAGATCCTGCGCACGAACCTGGCCTCGGTCATCCTGCAGATGACGGCAATCGGGCTCGGCGACGTCGGCAACTTCCCGTTCGTTGAGCCGCCCGATTCGTCGATGATTCGCGACGGCTACGCGCTACTCGAAGAGCTGGCCGCGATCGTTCCGGCCGAACGCGGCGTCACCGAACGCGAGCTGACCTCGATCGGGCGCGACCTTGCGAAGCTGCCGGTCGACCCTCGGCTCGGGCGAATGCTGCTCGCAGCCGCCGACCTGGGCTGTGTCCGTGAGATACTTGTCATCGCTTCGGCACTGTCAATCCAAGACCCGCGAGAGCGTCCGCAGGAGAAGATCGAACAGGCAAACGAGTTCCACAACCGATGGAAGGTCGAAGGCTCCGACCTGCTCTCGATCGTGGCGCTGTGGGACTACCTACGCCTCAAGCAGCGCGAGTTGTCGGGCAACCAGTTCCGACGGATGTGTCGCGAGGAGTACCTCAACTACCTGCGGGTTCGCGAGTGGACCGACCTCTACAGCCAGCTCCGTCGAGTCGCCGGTGAGCTGAAGATCAGGCCGAGTGCGGGGCCTAAAGAAAGCCACCCCGACCACGTTCATCAGGCAGTGCTCGCCGGGCTCCTCTCCCAGATCGGTCTGCGTGATCGCGAGACACGCGAGTACCGCGGAGCGCGTGACGCACGGTTTGTGATCGCCCGTGGCTCGGTCATCGGTCGCAAGCAGCCCGATTGGGTAATGGCTGCCGAACTCGTCGAGACCAATCGGCTCTATGGCCGGAGGGTCGCAGCGATCAAGCCCGAGTGGATTGAGAAGTCGGCCGAGCACTTGGTCAAGAAGTCCTACGGCGAACCTCGATGGGATGCCAAGGCTGGTCGAGCGGTGTGCGTCGAGCAGGTGACGCTCTTCGGTATCCCGATCGTCACTGATCGGATCATCGGGTACGACCAGATCGACATCGACGGCGCACGCGCGATGTTCATCCAGAAGGCGTTGGTCGAAGGGGAGTGGAGTAGCCACCAGAAGTTTGTGCAACGGAACCAGGAGTTCCTCGACCGAGTGCGACAGATGGCGGCACGCGTGCGCCGCATCGAACTCGTCGACGACGAGATGCTGTTCGACTTCTTCGACGGCCGCGTCGACGCCGACGTGACCGACACGCGCCGTTTCGACCGATGGTGGAAAGCGGAGCGGCAGCGCGATGGTCGGCTGCTCGACCTGACCGACGAGATGCTCGCCGATCGTGAACACGGGGCTGGCATCAGGCTCGAGGACTTTCCGGACGTCTGGCTGCACGGCGACATTGAGCTGCCACTCACGTATCGGTACGCCCCTGGTGAACCGCTCGACGGTGTCACGGTGCATATCCCACTCAACGCCATCAACCAGATCGAACCGGCGGGCTTTGCCTGGCAGATTGCTGGGCATCGCCCAGAAATCGTTGCCATGTTGGTCCGATCAGTTCAGAAGGATGTGCGGCGTCAGCTCGGCCCGATGGCCGAGATGGTCGAGGGAACAATCGAACGTGTACAGCAATTCGAGGCGGGCTCAATCCCGTTCCTGCACGCCGTTGCGGTTGGCCTGACGCGGGCCTCGGGTCTGCGCATCGATCCGTCGATATTCAACCCCTCGGTGCTCGATGACTACCTGAAGATGAACTTCGTGATCAGTACCGAGGTCGACGGTTCGACCGATGTCGTCGATGTCGGCGTCGACCTCGCAGCGATCAAAGCTCGCCAAGTCGGAGCGGCACGTCAGTCGATCGCGGCGGCAGCGCCGATCGAGGAGCGGCGCAACATCACGAGCTGGGATTTCGGCGATCTTGAACGCGTTGTCGCATCGTCGGACCTTGCGTTCGACGTGTTGGCGTACCCAACCTTGCTCGACATCGGCGACAGTGTGGCGTTGCGTGTTGTTACGAGCGCTGCGGTACAGCAGCGCGCGATGCGCGGTGGCGTCCGTCGACTGCTGCTGTTGACCGCAGCGCCGAGCCGCAAGGTGGTCGAACAGCTACTGACAAACGCAGGGCGTCTGGCCCTGGCGACGGCCAACATGTCGATCGCTGTGCTGGCCGACGACTGCATCGCTGCTGCGGTCGACTATCTCCTCGACGAACACCTGCGAAGCGGCGGCCAATTGCCGTGGGCCGAAGCCGACTTCGAGTCGTTGCGCGAGCACGTGAAGAAGGCGTCGCCGGCACTGGCCCGCAATGCACTCGTGCAGGCCACCGCCGCGGTCGCTGCGACCGGTGCCGTGTACGCGAAGCTGGCGGCGCTTCGAGCCGGAACGTTGCAACCATCGGTCGACGACGCTCACCAACACCTCGGCCGGCTGGTGCGACCCGGCTTCGTGTTCAACACAGGAATTCAGCAACTTCCCGAGATCGAGCGGTATGTACGGGCCATCTTGGCGCGACTCGACGGGTTGGCCGGCACGGTCGAGCGAGATCGCCGTCGGATGGTCGAAGTCGTAGCGATCGAGGCCCGCTACTCGGCGCTGTTGGAACGAATGCCGGCAAGCGAGATGACGCCAGCGATCGCCGCGCTGGCATGGGAGCTCGAAGAGTTGCGCGTCAGCGTGTTTGCTCAGGCGGTCGGTGCCCGTGGCCAGGTGAGTGTGAAGCGGATCTCCACCACGCTGCAACGCCTCGGCGGATAAGACGACACGGTGCCAGGCACCAGGTTGTCCTCTGCGAGAGTTACAGGATGGACGATCGTGAACTCGACCCGCTGACCGCCGGCACCGTTGCACTGTTGCAGACGCTGATTCGCAACGAGTGCGTCAACGACGGTACTGCCGAGTCGGGCCACGAGACCCGCAACGCCGACGTCCTCCAAGGCGTGATCGAAGGGCCCGGTGTGGTTGTTGAGCGGTTCGGGCCGACTGCGGACCGGATGTCGATCATCGGCCGTATCGAAGGCTCAGACCCGAACGCACCCAGCCTCTGCCTGATGGGCCATACCGACGTCGTGCCGGTCAATCGTGATGGTTGGGACAACGACCCGTTCGGTGGCGAGTTGATCACATCACCTGACGGCGTTGACGAGGTCTGGGGCCGCGGCGCCGTCGACATGCTCAACCTCACTGCGTCGATGGCCGTCGCCTTCCGCCACTTGGCCGACGACGCTGCTGTCGGCCGATTCAGGCCGACCGGCGACCTCATCTACTTCGGTGTGGCTGACGAGGAAGCCGGGAGCGCACATGGTGCCCGCTGGGTGGCAGACAACCACGCCGACTCCATGCGTGCCGACTACGTGCTGACCGAGAACGGGGGTATCCACTCCGGCCCAGCTGAGTCGCCGTTCATCAGCGTGAACGTCGCAGAAAAGGGTGTGGCCTGGCGTCGACTCATTGTGCGCGGTACGCCGGGCCACGGTTCGACACCGTTCCGTGGCGACAACGCACTGGTCAAAGCGGCCGGCGTCATTCAACGGCTTGCCGACTACCGATCGAAACCCCGATTCACTGAACTTTGGCGGACCCGAGTCGACACGCTCGGCCTCACGCCCGAGTGGGCTGATGCACTGCTTGACGAATCGAAAATCGACGACTTCCTCGACGACCTGCCGGTCCCGAAGCTCGCTGCGTACCTCCATGCCTGCACGCACACGACGTTCTCGCCGAATCTGCTCGACGGGGGGTTGATGAAGACGAACGTGGTGCCTGACACGGTGCTCATCGAGGTCGACGTGCGCACGCTGCCGGGTGACGGACCCGACGAGGTCGAGGCGCACCTGCGGAACGCACTCGGTGACCTCGCTGACCATGTTGAGGTTGAGCCGATCATGAACGACGAATCGTCGATCAGCCAGATCGACACGCCGCTGTGGGACGCGCTGCACCGTGCGGTCAACGTACCGTTCCCAACCGCCACGCTGACGCCGCAGATGATCGTGGGGTTCACCGATTCGCGGATCTACCGCGAGATGGGTGCGGTTGCTTACGGCGCAGGGCTACTCAGCCCGTCACTTGATTCCAGTGAGTTCGGATCCCGATTCCACGGCCACAACGAACGCATCGATGTCGAGTCGTTGGCACTCACGACCCGTTTATGGGATCACGTCTGCCGCGACCTGCTTGCCAAGTAGCGGCGCGCAGCGTCTTTCGCTTCGGGGTCGGCCATTGCGGCCCCGAGCAGGTCGGCGTCGCTCCATGCGCCGCCAGTTGCCGCCATGTTCTCGAGTACGACGTTGACCTGGCGCTTGGTCGCACGCACAACCGACGGCGCCTTATTCGCGATCGAGGTGGCGAGTTCGTCGACAGCCGACTCGAGGTCTGAGCGTGGGACGACCCGGTTAAGAAAGCCGATCGAACGGGCCTCCTCGGCATCGAACGGTCGGCAGGTGAGGACCAGTTCGCGCGTGATCGCAGGGCCGATCTCACGGACGAGACGCGGGATGCCGCCCCAGGCGAGCGGAATGCCGAGGTCGACCTCGGGAATCGAAAAGACCGTGTCGTCGGCCGCAATTCGGAGGTCACACACACCGGCCAAGACAACCCCGCCACCGACGCAAGGCCCCTTGATCGCAGCGATCGACAAGGCAGACATTCGCTCCATCGCCTCGGCCATCAGCCGACCGAGGTCGGCCTGTTCTCGCGGTGATACCCCGCTTTCACCGTGGCCCGCGAACTCCCGGAGATCGAAACCCGATGAGAAGGCGCGACCCTCACCCGTGACGATGACGACGACGGCGTCGGTCGTGTCAAACCAGGCGGCGGCCTGGGCGATTTCGGCGAGCGGTACGACGCCCAGTGGGTTGAGTTGCTTGGGCTGGGTGAGTGTCAGTCGGCCAATCCGGTCGGCGACTTCGGCGCGCAGGGTCGTGAACTCAGGCATCGCCGATGTTCGCACACACCCGGTGCCACGATGCGACCAGACCGCGTGCTGATCACGGGAAAGCAGCAGAACAGCAGGGTCGATGTGCTGTGCCTGTCACGCCGAGGTCAGTCTCTTTGGTAGCGACCGGGCGCAACTTCTTTGGCTTCGCCTCGTTTGAGCATCCGGGCAACGTGCATTTCGGCGCTACGCGTCTCGACCGAGTCGGCAAACGAGTGCTCGACGTGCGGGCGGTAGATGAATCGGTGCGCTCGCATGTCGTCGATTGTCTTCGGCTCGGTGAGGAAGTCGAGCATTGCGTCGTGGCGGCTGCCGATCACTGCGGTGAAGGCGTCGACCATCTCGACGAAGGTCTCGCGCCCTTCGATCACTCCCTTGTGATGGAACGTGACGTAAAAGTCGGCTTCTTCATCGCGCACCTTGGCGAGGCTGGCCTCGAAGTCCTCGAGGTCGCTCCATACGTCGCCGTAGTACGGGCCAAAGCCGGTGAGGTCGATGTCCGACAGGAAGAACACGCCGTCCATTCGGAAGCCGCTGTGACCTCGCGTGTGGCCGGGCAAGTGAACCGCTTCGACCTTTGTGCCGCCACCGAGGTCGAACACGTGACCGGCGGTGAAGCCCTGAGCGTCTGGTCGGGGCGTGTAGTGGAACTCGTCGAGGACGAGCGCCGAGAACGTGTCACGGGCTTCGCCGGTCAACCCGTAGACCTCCATGAGCCCGTCGATGCTCTGGGCACCGACCAAGTCGGCTTCGTGGATGTGAAGACGCGAGTCGGCGAAGAACCCGTTGCCACACATGTGGTCTTCGTGGCTGTGTGAGTTGATAACGGCATCGATCGCGACAGGTGCGCCACCTTTGGCAACCACGGTGGTCGACGGATCGATCAACACGGTTTCGCCAGCTCCTCGCACGAGCAGCGAGTTCCCCGATGGGTAGGCCCCATTGTTCTCACCGACCAGCACGCTGACCGTGTTGGTTAATTGTCGTTCTCCGTCGCCCCAGTCAGTGATCACGCCAGCGAAACTACAACGTCTCGCGTCGCTGCAGCCTTGTCGGTCAGTTGGCGGGCTTGAGGTTGAGTGACGCCGAGTTCATGCAGAATCGGTCGCCGGTCGGTGCCGGGCCATCGGGGAAGACGTGCCCGAGGTGCGCGCCGCACTTGGCGCAGACAGTCTCGGTTCGGGTCATTCCGTGGGAAGTGTCGGTGCGGTTTTTTATCTTGGACGCGTCGAGTGGCTGAGAGAAGCTCGGCCAGCCGCAGCCTGCGTCGTACTTCGTCTCGGACGAGAACAGCTCGGCGTCACAGACGATGCAGTGATAGGTGCCGTTGTCGGTGGTGTCGTGGTAGATGCCAGTAAACGGACGCTCGGTTCCGGCGTGCTGGGTGACCTGGTATTGCTCGGGCGTCAGCCGATCGCGAAGCTCCGCGTCGGACGGGAATGCGGCTGTGTCGTTCTGCTCGTTCTCGGCCATGGCTCCATGCTGCCAAGTCCCGGGCACGGCCGCAGCATCCGGATCTGAGTTTCGCGGTTGTTGCGTTGGATGTTCGCGCTTGGTTACTCACCTTTCGCTCTGGGTTACGGCTCTCTTTGCAGCCGACTTGTGACTGTCACTACCGTCGTGTTCGTCGGTCACGCATTCGACCAGCTCACCAGCGTCGACATCTCGAATGATCCTGCGAGCGACGAGCACTCGCAAGACCGGGTCGTGTTCGGCTTGGTCGAGGGAGAAAGCAGTGCTGGCAAGTCCAGCGTCAGGTGGACACACCTGCTGCCGCCCATCTCGTCGTGTTGAGGGAAACCGGCGTCGGATTCGGGAAAGCTGGAGGGACTCAGAGATCGGTTTGGTTGGTTTGGCGAAGGAAGGTGAGCGAGTCCCAGGTGTCGACCCGCTTGGTGATCACATCGTCGCGAACGCTGAACCACATGACGCCGGGGATGTCGAAGGCTGTGCCCTCGTACGTGGCCGTAAAGCGATACCTCACGACCACCTCGGTCACTGACAGACGCTGCTGTTCGACGATGTCGTCGATCGAGTACGCGCGGTCGGCGAATGCGGCAAGAAAGTGCGGGAGCCGCCGCCGGTACTCCTCGCGGCCGAAACAGCCGGAACCGAGTGCGCTGTCGTGGACGTTCCGGAAGCCTTCGGCAACGAAGCTGGCTGTGTAGTCCGGATCGTTTCGTGTGAATGAACGCAGAAAACCGGTCACGACATCAATCGGTGAACTCATGGCCTGACGACCGTACTTCTGGTCGAACTGTGATCCAATGTGACGGTGGCACAGGGCATCGACACCGGTGACAATTCGATTGAACCGAATACGTCGCCATGGACTGATCGCCGTTGCCGCGTTGGCGGGCCTTGTCGGGATTACCGCTGCGCTGCTACGCAGCAACAATAATTCTGATTCGTCTGCCAATGCAGACCCGCTCGGCACGCTTGTTCCGGGAACCGATCCCAATGATGGTGCAGCCGGCCGAGGGGGAGCCAGTGGGTGACGGGGACCGTGGTCGAAATAGATGCCGTTGTGAACCCGCAGCTTGTGGGCGAGACGATTCAGGTGTTTCCCGATGGCAAGTTCCTCCGGTTCCTTGCTCTATCGACGTCACTTCTCCTGAAATGGAGACCTTTTCCCATCACCGGTGCGGAGGAATGGTCTCCATTTCGGAAGATTTTGATCAGGCGCGGGGGAGGAGACCATCGAGCGCGGCTTCAGCAGCCGACATGTCGGCGCGATCTTCGTGGACCAGCCGGGTCAGATTGCTGACCGACACATAACCGGCTTCGACTGCACCGCCATCGGTGTCTTCGGGGAGCACGTTGACCTTTTGGCCCCAGTCCATCACGACGCTGAATGCCCCTTCGTCGCCCTCAACGGGTTCGAGGGTGGCGTCGTTGACCGTCCGTGGTGGCAGGTTGCCGACATCGGTGTGGCGCCAGCCGAGCATCTCCGAGACAGGACGATCAGGGACGTTGATGTTGACGACCACGGGCTCGGTCGGCATGTTGTCGACCAGGCCTTGCACGTAGGTGCGCGCAATATCGGCGGAGGCTTGCCAGTCGAGTTGATCGACCAACTGGTTCCACACCTGGCCTTCGACGCCGTAGCCCGTGACTGCCTGGCTGAATGCAACACCGGAAATCTTGCCGTTGCGGGCGGTGAGCGCAGCGCCAACCGTTCCCGAGTGGTACACCGCGCGGCCGACGTTTGCGCCCGGGTTGATACCGGAAATGACCAAGTCGAATGGACCGCCGAATGCGCCGAGCCGGGCGAACATCACGCAAAGCGCAGGTGCTCCGGTGACCGACCACGAGGCTGCCGCTGACACAGGAATGTCGACCCGCCGGATGACCGGGGTGATCTCGTGAAGAGCGCCGAGTGCGGCGCCGGCACCGGAGTACTCCGAGTCCGGTGCAGCGACAACGATCTCGTGACCGCCCTCGAGGTCACACATGGCGTTTGCCAGCGCGTGGAGCCCGGGGGCGTGAATTCCGTCGTCGTTCGTCACCAAGATCCGCATCGGTGCATCCTGGCACGTGTCGACCGCCACGCCCGATCCGGTCTTGGTTTCGTCGATTGTCGGTCCGTTGGCGGCTGGCGCCCCGTCAACTCGTCGAGTTGGGCGGAGCGATGTCAGCCGGAGTGACGGCGCTGCTCGGAGTCGTTGCGGTCGGTCGTTGACTCGCCCACGTAAACAAGGAGAGGCCGACCACGACCAAGATCATGCCGACGATCTGCGGTGGGCGGACCGACTCGCCGAGGACCACGAAACCCCAGAAAACCGAGAGTGCTGGTTGGCCTGTCTGGATGATGCTGATGGTTGCAACCGGAAGGTGGCGCTGCGCAAAAATGATGCAGCCATGGGCCAACATGCCGGTCACGAGTGTGAGGAGCGCCACGACAAACCAGCCGCGAGCCGACAACGAGAATAGGCCGGTACCGGCGATCGACGCAGCGATCGGCCCAGCAGTGATGAGGCTCAACGGCATCATGCAGGCCATGAAATCAAGCACATCAACGCCGCGTGTGCGGGCTCGCTTCGAAGTCAGCATGTAGCTCGTCCAGGTGCCGATCACAAGGACCATGAGGAGGTTGCCGCCGAGTGTCGCCTCGCCACCCTTGGGCCCGAACGTGAGGACCAGCGAAATGCCGACGACCGAGATCAGTCCGAATTTGAGTGCACCCCAGTTCGGTCGCTCGCCGAAGAACGCTGCGCCGGCGGGGAGGAGCGCCAGTGGAGTGAGGGTGGTGATGAACTCGGCGTGCGCAATGCTCGTCCGAGTGATCGCCGTGAAAAAAATCGCGATGTTCAGCCCGAAGAACAGGCCGGACGGAAGGACCAGTTTCCATGTCTCGCGCGATGGCAGCGGGCGACCGGTGCGTTTCCGGGCAATGAGCACGATGATCCACCAGCCGACGACGGCGCCGATCATTCGCCAAAATGCCACCACCGACCCGGTCGACACGGACCACTTGATCGCCGCCGAACTGATCGAGAAGCTGACGACGGCGAGGCCGACCGCGAGGAAACCGATCGATCTCAGCCGGGCCGGGTTCGAGGTTGGGTTGGCGGACAGGTCGGGGGACAGACTCGCTGCGGTGCTGCTCACCAGTTGGGCAGGTCGAGCCAGGCGTCGGCTGCAGATGCATCGCCGACGATGTCGAGTTCGGAACGGTCGATACGGCCCATCAGTAACAGCCAAATGTTGGCGGCAGTTCCACGAATCGCAGCGTCGCCCTTGTCGTGAACGGGCAGCATCCTGTACGTGCCGTTCTCGTTCCACACCAGCCATTCGCCATCGACGTCGGTGCAGTGGACGTGCAGGCTGACGGTTGGCGGCTCCACCTCGGCGCGGCTGATCGCGCGTGGAAGGCCCAACTCAAAGTACTCCTGAATTCCTTCCCTCGATAATTCGGAGTCGAGCAGTGCTTGGACACCAATCGCAGTCTGGGCGTCCCACCGGTGCATGGCAGTTTCGAGCGCTTGTCGACGCGCCCACACCCACACCTGCTGTTCGAACGGGAACGGGTGCCACGTGGGATCGTTGGGCGCGGCGTTGCTGAGCGCGTTGATCAGGGCGGTCGCACCGTCGACGATCCAGACCGACAAGTTGTCGTCAGAACTTGGCCCAAAGTCGATTTCTCTCCCCGGGGCTTCGCCATTCAGAACAGCATGGGTGGCCCAACGCTGGACCCAACCAGTGTGTTCAAGCAGCTTGGTGAGGTCCCATCCGGGGCATGCTGCGACCGGGGCTGCGGCGTCGCCGGTGCGGATGGCAGCCGACAGTAGGTCGGCGTCGGCGCGGAGTGCGGTCAAGTAGACGCTCATGTCGTTGGTCCCGGGTCTGCTTGTGCTCACAAGCCTGACGGTAGCCTTTCATTATGAGCTCACTCGAAGCACTCGCATCAGATTCTGGTAGCGCCAACGCCAGCGAGCCGATCGTCACAGTGACGCCCGAAGCGCTTGAGCATCTCACTGAGTTGCGTGACGAAGAAGCTGACGGCGAACAGCTCGGTCTGCGCCTCGGTCTGGCCTCGGCGCCTGGTGAAGACTTCCGGTACGACCTGTCGTTCGAAGAGTTCCTGAAGGCTGCATTCGACGACGAAGTGCGCACCCACGAGGGCCTCAAGATCATTATCCCTGGCAGCGATGTTGCGGTGATGACCGGTGCCACGCTCGACTACACCGTCACGCAGGGGCTTGTGATTCGCAACCCGAATAAGCCCGAAGCGCCGAGCATCGAGGGCCTCACCAGCGACGACGAACTGTCGGCTGAAATTGAAGCGCTCGTGTCAGGCGAAGTGAACCCGGCGCTCGCTGCGCATGGTGGCTTCGTCACCTACGTCGGCCACGACAGCGAGGGCACCGCATTCCTCACGATGGGCGGCGGCTGCCACGGTTGCTCGATGAGCAAGATGACGATGCTCGATGGCGTACAGACGATGCTCGTCGATGCGTTGCCGGCGATCGAGCGGGTCAAGGACCTCACCGATCACGCCACCGGCTCCAACCCCTTCTACACCTGAGCTGAAAGCAACTCGGGTGAGCGCCCGGCTCCAAACAGCGCAGCTTCGTGATGTTTCTGCACGTGGTGTTCGCCTCAGTGTGCGAGTAGATCGTTGGTCTCGGGATGACGCCGCATGTACGCCGCGGCGTAGGTGCACAGCGGACGAACTGTCTGGTGCCGCTCTCGGACGTCGGCGAGGATGCCACTCATCAGCTGGGCAGCAAAGTCCTTGCCCCGATGCTCATGGTTGGTTTCGACGTGGGGGATCGTCACCACGCCATTACTCAGCGAGAAGTTGGCGAGCCCGACGACCGATCCGTCGAGCAGCAACTCGTACCGATCGCGGTCAGAGCGGATTTCGACGGTCAGACGATGATGCTCTGCGGAAGCCATCTACAGAGTCTGGCAGGAGGCTCTTGCCAGATCCCCTGCTCACGTATTCTCAGTGAGTGAGAATGATGGGAATGGCGCCGACACGGCAGCGCGTTTAACCGATCATTCACCTAGCCCCGGATCGGCGTCGTTGCTGCTCTCCGCTGTGGAGCACGTGGCGACTCATCGTGTCGGCAATGCGCAAGCTCTGACTGACCGTCTTGTCACGCTTTGGTCTGACCTCGGCGTGACATCGTTCGAAAGGTGGCGGGGGCCATGCCAACCGCACGCCTGAAGTGGCGGGTGAAGGCACTCTGGTCGTAGTACCCGCAGGCTGATGCGATCGTTGCAATCGAATCGGTCGACGTGTCGAGCAAGCGCAGAGCCTCCTCCAGTCGGAAGCGCAAGATCAGCTGCTTCGGCGTGAGGCCCAGCACTCGCTTCGACAGCCGTTCGAGCTGCGTCACGCTCACGCCGGCGGCGGCCGCCATCTCGCTCACGGTGAGCTGTTCAGCGAAGCGAACGCGAGCGATCTCTACCGCGCTGGCGAGTTGTCGGTGCGGGGCTGCGCCATCGACCGGTGTGCGCTGATCGACCGACACGATGACGATGCCGATTGGCTTGCCAGCGTCATCGGTCCAGCGTGATTTCGAGGTCAGGAACCAGCCGTAACTCCCGTCGGGCCGAGTGATTGCTTCAAGCTCGTTCGAAAGGATGTGGCCGGTGCGCATGACCTCGTCGTCTTGCGCTTCATACTGCTCGACCAGTTCCGGCGGAAACAGATCAGCGGCCCGCTTGCCGTGGACGTCACCGGGGGCTCGGACACCGGCCCGGTCGGCGAATGCCTGGTTCGCCGAGAGGTAGATGCCGTTGGTGTCTTTGATGCAAAACATGACGTTCGGCGTAGTTGCGAGCACGTCGGTGACGGCCGTGAGAGAACGGTCGAGAGAACGGTCGGGCACACCATCATCATCGCAGGGTCGGAGCGAGATGCCCGACAGGTACAAATTTGACCAAGCGCCAGTCGAATTCGACCAAGACCGGGCGGCAGATTCAGTGTTTGCTTGGGAGATGACCGTTTTGTCGTCTCGCACTGTTCCGGAATCAGCCCCGGTACCCGTACCGGCCTCGGTCGTGGCCACTGACGCTCAGCAGACCAACGATGCGGTCGACCTCGCCCGGAGGCTGCTTGCTGTCAGCCTGGCTGATGAGTCGAAGCGTGAGCGGCGGCGGCGTGAACGCCTCGGTCGGCTGCTCGCCGATCACCACGGTCGGGAGCTGATCCTGTCGCTCACCGACGAGGTGCTGCGACTCGACAGCCCCGCCGTGGCAGCGAAGCGGTTCGCCGAACTGGTGCGGGAGCATCCGACCCGCGAGATGGGGCCGATCGACGGCCTGATGCTGCGTGCCGGTGCACTCGTGGCGCCGCGCCTTTCGGGCATCGTCATGCCACTCGTTGTCCGACGCATTCGCGCCGAGACGTCCGGGATTGTGTTGCGCACCGACGAGCCGATTTTCGGTCAGCACCTGGCCCGCCGTGCAGACGAGGGCGTCCGGCTCAACGTGAACCCGCTGGGTGAGGCGATTCTGTCCGACGCCGAGGCTGATGAACGTCTCGCCACGGTGCTCGCAAAAGTCGAACGCGTCGACGTCGATTATGTCTCGGTCAAGGTGTCGGCAATCGTTGCCAACCTCGACGTGCTCGCGTTCGACGACAGCGTCCGCCGGGTGACCGACCGCCTCCGCACGCTGTACCGAGCAGCCGGCGCAGCGACTCCGACCACCTTTGTCAACCTCGACATGGAGGAGTTCCGCGACCTCGATCTCACGATTGACGCCTTCATCGCGGTCCTGAGTGAGCCGGAGTTCGCCACCGTCGATGCAGGCATTGTCTTGCAGGCGTACCTGCCCGACAGCCATGGTGCAGCCGAGCGCCTCGGCGGCTGGGCAGCGCAGCGTCGCTCCGAGGGCGGTGGCACAGTCAAGGTGCGCCTCGTCAAGGGAGCAAACCTCGCCATGGAGTCAGCAGAAGCCGAACTCCGCGGCTGGGTCGCCGCCCCGTACGGCAATAAAGCCGATGTCGACGCCAGCTACAAGCGGCTGCTCGACTCGCTGCTTCGCCCCGACTGGGCTGAAGCAATCCGCATTGGAGTGGCGAGCCACAACTTGTTCGACATTGCGTGGGCGATGATCCAGATCGACAAGGCCGGCGCGCACGATCGCGTGGTGTTCGAAATGCTCGAAGGCATGGCGCCCGCCCAGGCGCGGGCCGTGCAGGCCGCCGCGGCCGAGGCTGGCCTTGGCCAATTGCTGATGTATTCACCGGTCGTTGCCGAAGCCGACTTCGACGCGAGCCTCGCTTACCTTGGCCGCCGCCTTGACGAGAACACGCAGGCCGACAACTTCCTACGTGCGCTGTTCACGCTCACGGTCGACTCAGCAGAGTTCGACCGTCAGGCCGACATGTTCCGCGTTGCAGTCGCGCACCGCCACGACGTCTCGACCGATCATCGTCGTCGGGCTGCGCCACGTCCCGCCGACCGATTCAGCAACGAGCCTGAGAGCGACTTTACCGATGCACGGTTGCGTGCCGAGATCGAAGCGGCGATGTCATCGGTCGCCCTCGTCGCACCACCAAGGATCAACACCACCGACGAGATGATCGTTGTCGTGCAGCGTGCTGTTGTGGCCGCCGCAGAACCTGCGACGGTCGAGCAGCGCCGCACGTGGTTGCAGGCAACGGCCGACGTGATGCGCAATGGATGGGTCGACACCATGGCGATCATGGCCGCCGAGACCGGCAAGACGATCCACCAGGCCGACCCTGAGGTTGCTGAAGCGATCGACTTCTGCGACTACTACGGCACCGTCGGTGTCGCCGGGCTCGAACGGCTCATCGCTGAAGGCTTCGATGTCTCGCCCCGAGGCGTCGTGGCAGTTGTTGCCCCCTGGAACTTTCCGTATGCCATCCCGACCGGTGGTGTCGCATCAGCCCTGGCAGCAGGCAACGCGGTGATCCTCAAGCCGGCCCCCGAAGCAGTTCACGTCGGCGCACGGATCGCCGAGCAGTTCTGGGCCGCTGGCGTACCGGCCGACCTCCTGCAGCTCGTCATCTGCGATGACGGCCCCGTGGCCAGCAGCCTGGTGACCCATCGCGACATCGACACGATCACGCTGACCGGGTCACACGAAACCGCAGCCATGTTCCTCGACTGGCGCCCCGGCGTGCGAGTGCTCGCTGAGACGAGCGGCAAGAATGCCCTGGTCATCACCGCCGCCGCCGACATCGATGAGGCAATCGCCGACCTGGTGAACTCGTCGTTCGGCCATGCGGGGCAGAAGTGCTCAGCGGCAAGTCTCGCAATTGTCGAGGCATCCGTCTACGACGATCCGACATTCGGCATCCGCCTCCGCGACGCAGTGCAAAGCTTGCGGGTCGCTGAGCCATTTGACCTCTCGTCGATGGTCGGACCGATCATCGGTGCGCCGAACCCGGCACTGCACCGAGCGCTGACGACGCTCGACACCGGCGAATCGTGGCTGGTCGAACCCGCATGCCTCGACATCGACCGGCACCTGTGGGCCCCTGCAGTGCGCATGGGAGTCCAACCCGGCTCGTGGTTCCATCGCACCGAGTGCTTTGGTCCGGTGCTGGGTGTGATCCGTGCTGACGACCTCGACCAGGCGATCGAGATTCAGAATTCCAGCAATTTCGGGCTGACCGGTGGAATCCATTCGCTCGACCCGAGTGAGATTGCCACGTGGCTTGATCGCGTCGAGATCGGCAACGCTTACGTCAACCGCATGATCACCGGTGCCATTGTGCAACGCCAACCCTTCGGTGGCTGGAAGCAGTCGTCGGTCGGCGGGGGTCCGAAGGCGGGCGGGCCCGGCTACGTCCAGCAGTTCGCGCGCATTGCCACCGGTACATCGAGCGTTGACGCAGCAGCGTCGTACGCCGACGCGTGGGCGAGTCAATTCGCTGCCGAACACGACCCGAGTGGCCTGTCTGCCGAGTCGAACGTGCTGCGCTACTTCTCGGTCGATCGCGTGTTGGTCCGCCACGATGGCAACGACCCCGTCGCCATCGATCTCTTGCGACTCGCTGCTGCGACGACGGGCGTCGTCCTCGACGAATCGTCGACGGTCGATGAACCGGACAGCGAATTCCTCGCTCGGCTCGGTGGCGTCAATCGCGTCAGGTTGCTGACCGACTTGAGCGACGATGCCAGGCGCCGGTGTCACGAGGCCAACGTTGCTCTCGACGAGTCAGCTCCGGTGAGCGATGGTTTCGTCGAGCTGTACCGCTGGGTCCGCGAGCAGTCGATCTCGCGTACCATGCACCGCCACGGCCGCCTCACCGCTCGTTGATCTGTCTTGCGCTCAGCCAGCGCTGGCCTTGGCGAGTGCCTGCTCGAAGTCATTCAGCAGATCGATGGTCTCTTCCAGCCCCACTGACACACGGATCAATCCGTCGCTGATACCGGTGGCGACTTGCTCGTCAGGCGTGAGGCTTGCATGCGTCGAGGTCGCGGGATGGCAGACAAGCGTTTCGGGGCCGCCCAGCGAGGTCGCGCAGCGGGCGACTGCCACCGCGTCGAGGAACGATCCCGCAGCGGTCCGGTCGGGAACCTCGAATGACAGCACGGTGCCGTACTGCAGCAACTGGCGGCTGGCGAGTGCGTGCTGCGGATGCTCGGACAACCCGGGATAGTGCACGCCAACGCAGGCCGGATGATCGGCGAGCATCACGGCCAGCGAACGGGCTGATTCGTTCTGCTGGCGAGTGCGAACTGCCAGCGTACGGACACCGCGCAGCGCGTTGAGAGCATCGAACGGCGAGGGCGTCGAACCGTGCAGTACGGCGTATGCCCAGATCTCGTCGAGCAGTTCCTGTTCGCCAGCGATCACACCCAGGGTTGCATCGTTGTGCCCGGCGATCCCCTTCGTTGCAGAGTGCAAGCTGAGGTCGACGCCGTACGCAAGCGGCTGCTGGCCGAGCGGGGTGGAGAACGTCGAGTCGACGAGTGTGAAGGGTCCGCGGATTGAACCGAGTTCGTCGAGGTCGGCCAATTCGAGGCGCGGGTTCGACGGCGATTCGGCGATGACCAGCATCGTCTTGCCTGGGATGACAGCGTCACTGAACGCTCCTGGCGTCGCAACGTCGACGAACGTGACGTCGATGCCGAAGCGCTGGCACGGACCCTGCAGGAACGCGAGTGTGCCGGCATAGAGCTGGCGCTGAGCCACAATGTGGCTGCCGGTCGAACAGAGCGCCAACACCGTGGCGGCGATCGCACCCATGCCGGACCCGAACGCCAATGCTGCTTCGGCCCCCTCGAGTTCGGCGATTGCGTGCTCGAACTGCTGGACGGTCGGGTTGGCGTAACGGCTGTAGAAGTCGCCATGGCGAACCGACGTGGCGCGATGGTGCGCGTCGTCGAGGCCGTTGGATTCCCACGTACTCGATGCCCACAGCGCGGGCGCCAGCGAATTGCCGCTGTTGGTACGCCCAGCCGAGATGGCGAGGGTGGCCTGGGAGAGAGGCGGCAGATCGCTCATCCGGACACGATACCCGACCAAAGTTGTCGACTTTGCCCCTGTCCTCGACGGGCTGAGTTCCATGCCGACAAGATCGAACTCGAACTGATGCGAGTTGTCGCGGCGGTCGATAGCGGTGAAAAGTCAGCCGGTCTTGTCGGCCGAGCGACACGACGCGTCGGTGGGGTCGGTCGCAACACGATGAAGGCCGGTCCCAGGTGTCCCTGACCGGCTGAGGGCGAGAAGCCGCTCCGCATGTGTGTGCCGAACAGGGCCCGGTCGCCGGCATCGGAAAGGCGATCGTGCTTGTTGACGTACGGTAACGAAAAGATGCGACCCAGCACACGTCGGGGCAGGTTCGCCAGTGCTCGCAACAGCTGCACAACGGAACTCCAGATCAGAACGAACGATGTAACGGAAGTGTACAACAGCGGAAGCTGCCACCCGTTTTGGGTGGCTCGCTGTACGGCACTTCGATGACCGTGATACCGCGCGCCCGCATCTCGTCGTTGATGCGCTGCGACGTCGGCTGCGAGACAATTGTCTGTGGGTCGAGCGACAACACGTTGGTGCCGAGCCGCTGCTGCTCCTCGCGAGTCACCTCGATGAGGTCGTACGTCTCGCGGAGAGTCGCGGGTACTTCACCCATGCCGTCGGGATAGATGAGCGCGCTGTTCTCGCCGACGGGGAGGAACGAGCAGTCGAGGTGGAGGACATCTTCGCCGTCGGTCAGGCCCCGCAGGTTGATCGGCACGATCTCGTACTCGGGCACCAACTGCATGAGCCAGGCGGCGCCGGCAAGCGTGGTGCGCTGGCCGATGCCGACGAACACCTTGCCCTTGTCGACGATCACGTCGCCGCCTTCGATGACGAGGTCTTCAGGGCCGAACAGGACCTTCGTGTGCGGGGAGAAGTGCTCGAAGAGGTGGGCGTAACCGCGCCATTCATGTCGCCTGCTCTTCGCCGCCATTGTGGTCACAACGAACGTGTCACCAATCACGACGCCGATGTCGCGCGTCATCATTTGGTCGGGGATGTAGGGGAGCGGCCGAGGCTGATGCACCGTGACTCCGTGGGCCTCGATCACCGAGATGAACCCGTTGAGCTGCTGAGTGACTGCTTCCTTCGTTGGCGCATCTGGGCCGTCGTAGAACTTGCGTTGCGTCTCGTTGATGATCTCGGGCTCGACGTCCAGGAAATTGTCGGGGTAGCCGGCGATCACCGATCGAAGCGGTGCTGTTTCCGAGTCGACATGTACATCCATCGAGCCGAGGTTACGCCTACCTCAGCAGGGCAATCACCGTGTCGTGAAGGTGGCCGTTTGAACTGACGGCCGTGTCGTGCTCATATGTTGCTTCACCGAGACGGTCGGTGAAGGTGCCGCCGGCAGCTTCGACGATCGGCTTGATCGCGGCGAGGTCGTAGGCAGCCACACCGACGGCGTCGACCGCCACGTCTATCGCACCCTCGGCAACGAGCATGTGTTGCCAGAAGTCGCCCATGCCGCGGCTGCGTCGGGCTTGCTGCTGGAGTGCAACCAGTCGATCGGTTTTCCCCAGTCGGTCCCACCCAGAGTTGTGGGTGATGCTGACCTGGGCTGCGTCGAGTGCGGCGACGGAAGAGACCGCTATCGATCGTGTCGTGCCGGTGTGCGAATGCATGTGTGCTCCCAGGCCGACGCCGCCCCACCAGCGGAAGCCGAGTGCCGGAGCAGACACGACGCCGAGTACGGCCTCATTCTCATAGGTCAGTGCGATGAGCGTGGCCCACACCGGAATGCCGCGCACGAAACCGGAGGTGCCGTCGATCGGATCGATCACCCAGCGCCATGGGGAGCTCTCGTCACCGGCGGTGCCGTGTTCCTCACCGAATGCGCCGTGGCTTGGTCGTGCGCCGACCAGGGCGTCGGTGATCAGCGTCTCGGCCTGGCGGTCGATCTCGGTCACTTCGGTCGCGTTGGTCTTCCAATCGACCGTGAAGTCGCGTTCGATGAAGCGCGGCAGCGTGAACGCGTCGGCGGCGTCGGCGACCCGCAGCGCGAGTTTGAGTTCGCTCTCGAGCTGCATGTCCAGCTGTTTGTCGAATTGGCCATTGCGATCCATCAGTCGGCAGTCTCGTCGGTTCCGTGAAAGTTCGGCGCGCGCTTTTCCTTGAGCGCCGCGAGGCCCTCGGCAGCATCTGGGCCGAGGAAGTTGAGCATCTCGTACGCCAGCGACGCCTCGAAGTTCGGAAGGGCCTGGCGGATCCAATGGTTGAGCGCACGCTTCGTCAAGCGTGTGGCGTCGACCGGGCCCGCAGCAAGCTTGTTCGCGACCTCAAGTGCCGTCGTCATCACGTCGTCGGCGGGCACGGCCTTGGACACGAGCCCGATCCGTTCAGCCTCTTTGCCATCGAGAAAGTCGGCAGTGAGGAGGTAGTACTTTGCCTTCGCCATACCGCAGAGCAGCGGCCAGATCGCCACGGCGTGATCGCCAGCGCCCACGCCGAGCCGGATGTGCCCGTCGGTCAGTTTGGCCGACTCATTCATGATGCTCACGTCGGCCATCAATGCCACAGCGAGCCCAGCACCAACAGCGACACCGTTGATTGCCGACACGATCGGCGTGTCGCACTCGATCATCGTCCGGACGATGTCGCCGGCCTCTTTCATCACGCGCATCGTCTGCGTGTAGTCACCAACCTGTTCGCTGATCCAGTCGAGGTCGCCTCCTGCGGAAAAAGCCCGGCCTGCGCCGGTGATCATGACGGCTCGAACAGACTCGTCGTCGTGGATCGTGCGGAAGATTCGCGACAGTTGGAGGTGAACGGCGGCGTCGGTTGCGTTGAACTTGTCGGGGTCGTTGAGCGTGATACGCAGCACGCCTCCGCCCGGTCCACTTGGAAGGTCGAACAGCAGTCGGTCGTATTTGGCGTAGGTGCCGAGGTCGATGTCTGACGGTCTGCTCTGCGGTGGCGATGGCGGTGGCGGTGGCGTGTTCACAGAGTTGCACGCTAGGAGATTTGTCTGGCATGCGACGTAGCGTCACCGCCGATGCAGGACCGGCTTCCAATCAGTCGACAGGTTGTTCGAATCGCGATTGGCATGTTCGTCGTCGCGTACGGCACGAACGTGTCGACGCCGTTCCTCGTGCTCTACAAGGATCGCCTCGAATTGTCAGCGTCGCAAACGATGGCGATTTTTGTCGTGTACGTCGTGGGCATTCTCGCCAGCCTCGTGCTCGGTGGGGTGCTCTCTGATCGTTTCGGTCGCCGGCCGATTGTGCTGCCGATGATGGCGCTGTCGGGGATCGCCTCGGTCGGCATGATCTTCGGGCGCGACGAGTTCATAGCTCTGCTCGTCAGCCGGCTCGTGCTGGGGGCAGCCAGCGGCGCGGTGCTCGGTGTCGGAGCAGCGTGGTTGCTCGAGTTGTTTGGCCCGGGCAACGAACATCGCGCTGCGCTCACGACGACCTTGGTGTCGTTCGGTGGCTTCGGTGGAGGGGCGCCAGTCTCGGCACTCTTCTACTGGTTGCTTCCGGCGCCGCTGGTGCTCCCGTTCCTGCTGCATGTGGTCGCGGTCGTCGGTGCCCTCGTCGTTGTCTGGCCGGTCCGTGAAACACATCGAGCAAAACCAGGCCATCGCATCAGGCCATCGTTCGGTGTCCCGGTTGCTGCGCGCCGTGCGTTCCTGCTGGTGATCCTTCCGGCAGTGATCTGGATGTTCGCGTTTCCCTCGTTGGGGTTCGCGTTGTTCCCGGTGTTGATCAGCGACGCAGTCGAGGGTGGCGAGGTGGCGATTGCCGCTGCCGCCGGAGCCATCACCGCGTGGGGCGGCCTTGGTGCGAAGCCGATCGTCGGGCGCCTCGGTGGTCGGGTGGCGCTCCCCGTCGGAATGGCGTGCGGCACCCTTGGGTACTTGGTCGGCACGATTGCATTTGCAACAGATCTTTGGCCGCTCGTGCTGGTTGCTGCACCGCTGCTCGGTGTGGCGTCGGGGGTGATCACGATGTCGTGCCTGGCGCTCGCCGGAGGAATGGCGACGAGCGAGCAGCGCGGCTCGCTGACCTCGACGGTGTACCTGCTCGGCTATCCCGGAATGACCATGCCGCTTATCGTCACGTCGATTGGCTCGGCGCTCACGATCTCGACCGCGCTGGTGATTGTCACCATCGTGGCAGGGGTCGCCACGGTGTTCGTCTTCTTTGCGGGGATGCGTTCAGGGGCACTGACCGTTGGCAACGCCGCCGACTGATCGATCCGCGATCAGTTCGCGGAGCTCCGTGTCGTCGGTCGCGAAGCCGACGGCCTTTCGGTCTTTGGAGGTCGCGTAGATGATGCCGATCACCTCGCCGCTGGCGTTGACGACGGGCCCGCCCGATTGGCCAACGATCACATCCCCGTCGAATTCGAGACCTGTGCGCTGCACGACCTCGTCCGTGTAGATGTCTTCGATGTTGATCTTCAGCAGCCGCGTGACACCGACAAGCTGGTGCGTGACGCCGTCGGAACGGCGCCAGGTGATCAAGGTCGCGGGTCCAACCCGAGCGGTGCCGATGCCGAGGGGCGGCGCAGTGAGCGTCGGGACGTCGAGCAGTGCCAGGTCGCTGTCTTTGTCGAAGCTGGTGACGGACGCGAGGTGTTCCTCGCCATCAGCATCGACGACAATGAGCATCGATGCGCCGCGGACCGTGTGCGCGGCGGTCGCCACCTGACCGGAACGCTCGACCACGACCCCACTCCCGAGGCTGGCAACCAAGCTGCAGCCTTCTGCGATGACCCCGACGCCACTCGCCGCGAGGGCTGCCGGCTCGGCAACGGCTGACTCGACGGGACCTGACCCTGAGGTGGTGTCAGGCATGTCTGAACCATCGGCGGCGCAGCCTGTCAGCGCGAGCAGCATGGCGAAGAAAGATGCTGCGACCGTTCTGTCTCGCGCTGGTGCACGCGTGCGGAGTGGCCCGGTACTCATCTGGCGTCGAGCAGGCGTCCATCGGTTGCTGCGCTGGTGGCTGCCAATTCGAGTAGGTGCTGCACTCGGGCGCCTTCGGCGAGATCCGGAGCGAGCTCGCTACTGATCGGAACACCGTCGCGCACGGCATCGACCCACTCGCCGATCATCGCCCGATTAATGCGGAACACATCGCGATAGGTGTCATGGACGCGATCTCGGCGCGCCTCGCCCCAAATGTCGTCGGGGATCGGCATCAGCTGCGTTGGTCCGGTGGCTCCGGCTGCAAGGCCGCGTACTTCCTGCACCGTCGACCAGTCATTGAGTGAATAGACGGTGCCGTTGGTGCCGTGGAGATCGAGGTGATGCGTCTGCCCGAAGTCGGTGCCTTCCCAGCAGACAGCACTGACCTGGAGCGTGCCGTATGCGCCGTTCTCGAATCGGACGGTCATTTGCGCTGAGTCTTCGCCACGGGCGTAGTCCGAGCCGTCAGGCCGGAGTTGTCGATCGACGAATGTGGAACTGATGCACCCGATCTCGGTCACGTCGCCGAGTAGCCAACGTGCGACGTGCAACCAGTGAGAACCCAGGTCGCCGAGCACGCCTGACCCTGCGAGTTCGGTGTTGAAGCGCCAGCTGTACTCGCCGTCCCGGGCGAAGCCGGTGAAGTAGCGAATGTTCAGGTGGAACGGCTGGCCCACGAAGCCGTTGTCGATCAGACGTTTCACGTACTGGAAGTTCGGCATGTACCGATAGGTGAATGGGACGAGAGTGGTCGTGCCCGATGTTGCCGCTGCGTCGGCCATTGCCTGTGCCGCAGCGGCGGATGTGGCGAGCGGCTTTTCACACAGGACGTGCAAGCCACGTTTGAGAGCGAGCAGCGTGAGCGGTTCGTGGCTGTCGTTCGAGGTCGCGATGATCACAGCATCGAGCCGTTCGGGGTCGAGAAACTCGTCGCTGTCGACGGTCCACCACGGCACGCTCCACGCGGCAGCGAGCGCCTCGGCCTTGGCCGAGGTTCGGCCGCAAAGCCCGACGATCTCGACGTTGGGATGCGCCGCGAGCGCCGGCAGATACATCGAGTCGGCCCACCAACTGGTGCCGAGCACGCCAACGCGGACAGGGGAGTGTGATGTGGTCATGGTGGTCTCTTCTCGATACGCGTGCGTGTGCTGGGAGTGGGTTGTCAGTCGACCGGTGGAGGGCCACTCGTCGACCGGCAGATGAGTTCGGGTTCGGCGACGTGGTGAGTTGCTTTTGTCCGGTTGCCGTCGAGGCGTTCCAGCAGCAGGTCGATGGCCGCGCGGCCCAGTTCTTCGGTCGGCTGATTGATGGTGGTCAGCGATACGTGGTGCATCGCGGCGAGTGCGGTGTTGTCGTAGCCGACGATCGACACGTCTCCGGGAACATCGAACCCGAGATCTTCGACGACGTCGAGGGCACCGACTGCGCTCAGATCGTTCCCTGCGAAGATCGCAGTGGGACGACGAACGTATTGCATGAGCGTTTGTGCGGCCTGCCGCCCGCCCGCTTCGCTGAAATCGCCGCGGACGACGTGGATATGTTCGCCGAGGCCACGTGCACGCATTGCTGAGCGGTAGCCGGCCCGGCGCTCGATGACACCGGCGCCGCGGCCGCCGTCGATGTGGGCGATGCGTTGGTGGCCGAGGTCTGCGAGGTGATCGACGACGAGCCGGGCGCCGACCTGGTCGTCTGTGTTCGCCGTGTCGAAGACCTCGCTCGATGATGTCCGGCCGACGACGACGACCGGCGCGGTTCGAGACGTGCGTTCGAGCAGATCGTCGCTGAGCATCGAACCGGCGATCACGAGGCCGTCGGCACGGAACTGGAGGAAGGTTTCGACTGACCGCTCCTCGCCGAGTTGGGAATGGCTGCCGTTTCCGATCAGGAGCCGGTAGCCGTTGTCGTCGGCAGCGGCCTGCGCACCGTCAACGATCTCTGCGAAGAACGGGTTGTGGAGGTCGTTGAGCACGATGCCGATGGTCTGGGTTCGTCGAGACGCCAGATTTCGTGCCAAGACATTGGGGCGGTAGCCGAGTTCGTCGGCAGCGGCGAGGACGAGCTGGCGCCTGTAGTCGCTGACATTCGGGGCGTCGCGCATGACCAGTGAGACGAGCGCTGTCGACACACCCGCGAGTTCTGCCACCTGTTGCATCGTCGGCTGTGCCACGTTCCACCTCCCCTTTTTGTTTCTGCGCGTTGGCGTGCGTCTCTGTTCGTGACCGGTCGCCCGACATCGGAGTCGAGCGCGTGTTCCCCTTGACAAGGCGTTGTGCCTCCGGTCATAGTAGGGACACTCTATTATTAGAGCGCTCTAATCCACTTTCGTCAAGTTGCCCGTTCCAAGCATGAGCTTGAACTCGTCTTGGCGAATTCCTCAAAGGGACCACACCAATGTCGATCATGCGGCGCCTCGCAGGTGCACCCATTTCTTGGGGCGTCTGCGAAGTCCCCGGTTGGGGAATCGAACTGTCACCCGATCGGGTGCTCGGCGAGATGCGCCAGCTTGGCCTGTCGGCCACCGAACTTGGTTCCGATGGCTACTTACCGACCGACCCGGCCGAACTGAAAGATCTCTGTCAGCAGTATGACCTGATGATGATCGGCGGCTTCGTTCCTGTGGTCATCCACGAGCGGAGTCAAGAGCAGGCAACAATCGACGCAACACATCGTGCGGCCAAATTACTGTCCGCTGCGGGCGGTACAATCTTCGTCTCCTCACCCGTCACCGACTGGAACTGGGGCCCGCGCCGCGAACTCGATTCGTCTGATTGGCAACATAGTGCCAAGATGTTGGCAGTTATTGACGACATTCTGGGGGAGTACGGCATGACGCAGGCAATGCATCCGCATCTGCGCACCATCGTGGAAACCCGCGAGGACATCCTCAACGTGCTCGAACACTCTGACGTTGGCTGGACCTTCGACATGGGCCACATGCAGATTGGTGGCATGGACCCGATGGAATTCCTCGACGTTGCGTTCGATCGAATCAAGCACGTCCACCTGAAAGACGTCGTGATGGACAAGGCCATGCCGGTCCTGCGTCATGAGCAGTCGATCATGGAGGGTGTGCAGGCCGGGATGTTCTGCAACCTGGGACGCGGCGATGTCCCCATCGGTGCGATCGTCACCGAACTCGAAGCTCGCGGGTACGACCAATGGTACGTACTCGAACAAGACGCTGCCATCACCTCGGATGAACCCGAGGTCGGTGCCGGCCCCATTCTCGATGTTCTCTCGAGCATCGAGTTCCTCGAGTCGGTTGAGGCATTCGCCTCGACCGATGAGGGAATCCACACCTAACAAGGGGAGAACATGAAGACATCAAAGAAGCTGCTGGCACTCCTGCCAGCCATCGCACTCGTCGCCGCATCCTGCGGTAGCTCCGACAACAGCAGTGAGGCAACCAATGCTCCGGCAGATTCGGAAGCACCCGCTGCTACCGAGGCTCCTGAAGAGGTCGATCAGACCCAGGCCGGCGATCTCACGTTCCACATGATCACGCACTCCGACGACGGCCCGTTCTGGTCCGTACTGAAGCGTGGCGCAGACGCAGCCGCCGCCGACCTCGGTGTCACACTCGTCTGGAAGCCAGGCGTCAACGACGCACAGGTCATGGTCCAAGACATCGAAGCTGCGATCGCAGAAGGCTCCGACGGCATCGCCGCATCGCTGCCCGACCCCGACGCACTCGTTGGCCCGCTCCAGGGAGCCGTTGCAGCTGGCGTCCCGGTCATCACGCTCAACTCGGGCTCGAACGACTACCAGGAAATCGGCGCGCTGACGCACGTTGGACAGAGCGAAGTCATCGCCGGCAACGGCGCAGGCAAGCGTTTCAACGACGCTGGCGCGACCAAGATCCTCTGTGGTCAGCAGGAGCAGGGCAACGTTGCCCTGACCGAGCGCTGTGAAGGCCTCGCCGAGACCTTCGACGGCGAAGTCGTCATTGCATTCATGGGTCTCGATGCCGACACGACGGAGCAGCAGAACACGATCAACGCTGCTCTGGCGGCCGACACCGACATCGACGGCTTCATGGGCGTCGGCCCGGTCATCACCCTCTCGGGCCTGCGAGCAGCGCAGGACCTCGGTCGGGACCTGACCATCGGTGGATTCGACCTCACGCCGGAATTGATCGGCGAGATCGAGGCCGGCAACATCGCCTTCACCGTCGACCAGCAGCAGTACCTCCAGGGTTACATGCCCGTCCTGCTTCTGTTCCTCAATGTCACCAACCAGAACACTCTGGGTGGCGGCCTCCCCATCCTCACGGGCCCCGGCTTCGTGACCCCGGACAACGCTGCAGAGATCCTGGCGCTCAGCGAAGTGGGCACCCGCTGATCAATCAGCGATACCTGAAAACCTGAATGAATACTCCGTTGTGGGGTGAGGGCATGCAGCCCTCACCCCACACCGGTGCACCGCTATCTCTGCGATCGACATCACTGCCTTTTGGGGGACCCGTGAGCGAACAAGACACTCCGACCGACGCGCCGAGTGCCGTTGTCACAACATTGACGGTCGACGCATCCGACTCATTGGCCCCGGCGGTCGACGAGCGACTCCTGTACCGCTCGATCTTCCAGCGACTCTTCATCCGTCCCGAGGTCGGCGCGATTATCGGAATCGTCGGAATCTGGACGTTTTTCTGGGCCGTTTCCGAGACCTTCGGCACGGTCGGTCAGACCTTCGGTTGGCTCGACACTGCCTCCACAGTTGGGATCATGGCGGTTGCCGTGTCGATGCTGATGATCGGCGGCGAGTTCGACCTGTCGTCGGGTGCCATGACCGGCGCCATGGGCATGCTGATCATCTACCTGGTCAAGGAGACCGGTGAACTCGGTGGACGCGGCTTCCCGCTCGTCATCGCCATTCCGATCTCATTGTTGGTCGCGCTCGGCATCGGTTACGTGAACGGCTTCGTCGTGGAGCGGACCGGCCAGCCAAGTTTCATCATCACGCTCGGTACCTTCTTCGCACTGATCGGCCTCAAGCTCGGCCTCGCCAAGCGCTTCGTCGGCCAGATCCAAATCGGCCGCACCGACGAAGCGGCCGACTTCGACTTCTTTCGACTGATCTTCGCGGCCGAGTGGGAGCGCAACGGCCACGAACTCGAAATCCGCGACGCCATCTACATCGGGTGCTTCGCCGCCGGCTGCGTCGTCTTGGCGCTCGCATTCAGCGAGCTGTGGTTTAAGCGCCGCGAAGACATGCAGCCGGCTGGCCTGGTCATGTTTTTCGTCGGTGCCGGCCTCGGTGTGGGCGGTCTGCTCGGGCTGCACGCAACCGATGGCACCGCTGCCAACGCAGCCCTCGTGGCGGTGATGGCCATCGGCGGTTTCGTCGGTCTCTTCGGTTGGGCCACCTGGCGGTACGAGCTGTCCGTCGGTCACGGAGCGCTGTCGCTCGATTCCCAGATGCGGCGACGCCTAGGTCTCGGCATGGCTGCGATGGCCCTCAGCTTCATCGTGGCGATCGCTTTCGACTCGTCGTCAACAAACCAGATCTTCTTCCCCTTCACCACCCAGGGTGTGCGCGTTATCCTGTACCTCTTCCTTGCTGGAATCGGCCTCGGCGTGATCGCGATGGCCTCACAAGCAGCGCTGTCGGTGAACGCTGCCACCAAGTTCGTGGTGACGTCAATGCTTGTCCTGGCGATCGCCATCGTCGCTCTCACCGTCTTCGTCGACTCGTCCGACACCAAATTCCGCGGTTCGCTTTTCGGAGTGGTGGTCGCAGCGGCAGTCATGGTCCTCATCTGGGCCGTCCTCACGTTCCGCTTTGAAGAGCGGCGAACCGCATCGGCACGCGCTGACCGTCTCGGGACGCGGCTGTTGGCGCTCGGCGTGTTGCTGCTGGTTGTTGGTCTCGCATTCCGCATGCTCTTCATTACCGCTGAAGAGTTGGTCGCAGGTGTGCCGCCAGCCAAGACCTCTGTGCGACTGCTGTGGTTTATCCTGTTCACGATCGCCATGATGTGGGTGCTGGCCCGCACTCGGTTCGGCAGTTGGACCTTCGCTGTCGGTGGCAATAAGGAGGCGGCCCGCCAAGTAGGTGTCCCGGCCGGCCGGACCAAGACCCAGCTGTTCATGCTGGTGTCGGTCGCCGCTTGGTTCGTTGGGTTGCTCGTCGCGTTCCGTATCAACTCGATCCAGGCCAATAGCGGCGATGGCCAGGAATTCATCTTCATCATCGCCGCGGTCGTCGGGGGAACGCTGCTGACTGGCGGCTACGGCACTGCGTTCGGCGGCGCGATCGGCGCGTGCATCCTGTCGATTCCAGCCATCGGAATCTCCAGTGCTCGCTGGAATACCGACTGGCGGTTCTTGATCGTCGGCGTCATCTTGCTGCTGGCCGTGGTATCGAACAAGTTCCTCCGGAACAAGGCCGAAGGGATCCGCCGATGAACGGCGCCGAAGCCCGGACCTCACCAACGCTCGTATCTGAACTGGAGACCAACCATGTCTGAGACGCCACTCCTTCAACTTGACAACCTCTCGAAGTTCTACGGCAGCATCACTGCACTCACGGGGGTGAGTACCCAGGTTGCCGCCGGTGAGGTCACCTGCGTGCTTGGCGACAACGGCGCAGGCAAGTCGACCCTGATCAAGATTCTCGCCGGGGTGCATCGGCAGTCCGAGGGCGCGATCCGGTTGAACGGCGAGGAAGTGATGTTCGACTCGCCGAGAGACGCTCTCGGCGCTGGCATCGCGACGGTGTATCAGGATCTCGCGATGGTCCCGATGATGTCGGTGTGGCGCAACTTTTTCCTCGGCTCGGAACCCACCACCGGTATCGGTCCGCTTCAGTGGATCGACACGAAGAAGGCGAAGCGCATCGCGAGGGAGGAGATGGGCAAGATGGGCATCGACATCCGCGACACCGAGCAAACCGTCGGAACGCTGTCGGGTGGCGAACGTCAGTCGGTGGCCATTGCCCGCGCCAGTTACTTCGGTGCCAAACTATTGATCCTTGACGAACCGACCTCAGCACTGGGTGTGAGGCAGTCCGGAGTCGTACTGAAGCGAATCGTCGAAGCCCGCGACCAAGGGCTCGCTGTGATCTTCATCACGCACAACCCGCGCCACGCCTACCCGGTGGGTAACCGCTTCCTGATCCTCAACCGAGGTCGTTCCTTGGGCTCGTTCCACAAGTCGGAGATCTCTGTCGACGAACTGACCCAGAAAATGTCGGGTGGCGCCGAACTCGAAGCGCTGGAGCACGAACTCCAGGGTTCCGGTACGACAAGTTGACGCTCGGAGCGCCCTTCAATCTCGACGATCTTGAGGTTCTCACTTTTGGCCGGTCCTCCGTTGATATGTACCCCGAGCAGCACAACGTGCCGCTCGCCGATGTGTCGACCTTCCGCAAGTCGATTGGTGGGAGCCCGACCAACGTCGCGGTTGCTGCGGCCCGGTTAGGCCGCAAGGCTGCGGTCATCAATCGTGTCGGCAACGATGCGTTCGGCGTCTACATCCGCCAGGGCCTGCGTGCGTTCGGTGTCCACGACGCGTACATCTCCACCGACCCTGAACTGCTGACACCGGTGGTGTTCTGCGAATTGATGCCCCCTGAAGAACCCACGATCTACTTCTACCGAGAGCCGCGTGGCCCCGACATGGCCATTTCGGTTGCCGACATGCCGATGGACGCAATTCGTTCCGCGCCGCTGTTCTGGTTGGCAGGTTCACGCTTCGCGGAAGAGCCGTCGCGCTCAGCGGCCATGGCTGCACTTGAGGCACGTGGCCGCACACAGCACACGGTGATCGATCTCGACTACCGACCGATGTTCTGGGACTCGCCGGAGCAGGCTGGCGAATTCATCTCTCCGTCGATCGACCACTGCACGGTCGCGGTTGGCAACAAAGACGAGTGTGAGATCGCTCTTGGTACCCGAATACCTGACGAGGCGGCTGACCGGATGCTCGAACGCGGCGTTGAAATCGCGATTGTTAAACAGGGTGGCGAAGGCGTGATGGTGGCCACGGCCAACTCGCGCACCGTCGTCGAGCCGATTCGGGTGCCAGTGGTGTGCGGTCTCGGAGCCGGCGATGCGTTCGGGGGTTCGCTTGCCCACGGGTTGCTTGCAGGCTGGGATCCTGCCGAGATCGTGTACCGGGCGAATGCTGCAGGCGCGATCGTTGCCGGCCGCCTGATGTGTTCCGACGAGATGCCGACCGCTGACGAGATCGATGACCTCCTCGCGACCGGCAATGTCCCCAGGCGAGTCCAGTCATGACGTTCCTTTCCGATGACGCGTGGTTGGAACTGCTCGATGTGCGGGCCACCGACCCGACGGCGATCAGCGCAGCGCTTGCTGCACGCACGTCGCGTCCGCTGCTCGCCAACGACGGCGCCACGTTCATCATTGCTATCGACCATCCGGCGCGCGGGATGGTCGGCGTGTCGGGCCAGCCCTTCATCATGGCCGACCGTCGTGACCTCCTTGAACGGACGATGACGGCGCTTGCTGACCCAGGCGTCGATGGCGTCATGGCGACTCCTGACATTCTTGACGACCTGGCGCTGCTTGGTGTGCTCGATGACAAGGTCGCGATCGGTTCGATCAACCGCGGGGGGCTGATGGGCTCCGCGTGGGAACTCGACGATCAGTTGACCGGCCACACTGTTGCGTCGATCGTCGAGCAAGGCCTCGACGGCGCCAAGATGCTGCTCCGCATCGACCTGGCTGACGAACGGTCGCGCCCCACGATCGAGGCATGTGCCCGATGGATTACCGAACTGGCCGCAGTCGAGAAAATTGCGATGCTCGAACCGTTGCCATATACGACGTCGCCGGCTGGTGATAAATATCTCGACACCGACGAGGACGCATTGATCAAGTGCGTCGGTATCGCCAGCGCCCTCGGCGCGAGTTCTGCCTACACCTGGCTGAAACTCCCCGCAACCGCGCAGATCGAACGGGTGATGGCGGCCACATCACTGCCTGGATTGATGCTCGGTGGTACACCCGGACCCGACCCGGAATCGGCCTTCGACGAGTGGCGTCGAGCAATGGCTGTTCCTAATGTGCGTGGCCTTGTCGTCGGTCGCTCGCTGCTGTATCCCTCAGACGGTGACGTGGCAGCTGCGGTTGCCACCGCCGCCGACATCGTTCACCCTCACCTGATCTCGGAAGAAGAAGTACAATGACGCGTCAGAAAATCGGAATCGCTGTGATCGGCTTCGGCTGGATGGGGCAGGCGCACACGCGCTCGTACCTCCGGATTCCCACGCTCTTTCAAGAGCGCACGTACGACCCCGAGCTGATCATTATCAGCGACAACCTGCAAGACCGGGTCGATGAGGCTGTCGAGTCGTTCGGGTTTCGTGAGGGCACAACCGACTGGCAAACGGCAATCAATCACCCCGACGTCGATGTGGTGTGTATTTGCGCCCCGAACATGCTCCACGAGCCGATTGCTATCGCAGCGGCCGAGGCCGGCAAGCACGTGTTCTGTGAGAAGCCCGTCGGGGGCACGCCCGAGCAGACCGTCCGAATCGAAGCCGCGAGCCGCAAGGCTGGCGTCATCACCGGGGTCGGCTACAACTACCGCTGGGCACCGCTGGTGCAGTACGCCAAGAACCTGATTGCTGATGGAGCGCTCGGCGAGATCACTAACTACAACGGCCGGTTCTTCACGATGTACGGCTCGGACCCGATGGGTCTCCTGTCGTGGCGCTTCCAGCTCGACGGTGCAGGCCACGGCGTCAGCTCTGACATCTTGAGCCACTCGATCGACCTGGCGCACATGCTTGTCGGTCCGATCAAGAAGGTCGTCGGCACAGGCCACACGTACATTCCCGACCGGCCGCTGCCAAAGGCAGGCGGCACCCACTACGACGCTGGTCAGCCAGGCGACCCGACCGGCCCCGTCGAAAACGAGGACTACTTCGGTGCCCTCGTACAGTTCGAGAGCGGAGCCAGGGGCACGTTCGAAGCAAGCCGCACCATTGTTGGCCCGGAGAGCCAGTGCGCCTTCGAGATCTACGGCACGAAGGGTTCCCTCAAGTGGAATCTCGAGACGATGAACGAGCTCCAGCTCAACCTCGTCGGCGACAAGGCCCGCGGCTACACCACCGTCTACGCAGGCGACCGGTACCCGTACCACGGCCACTTCGTGCCCGGTGATGCCAATTCGATTGGCTACGAAGACCTCAAGGTCATCGAAGACTTCGAGTTCCTGTCGTCGGTCGCTGCTGGTCGCCGACACACCCCGGGCTTCGCTGAAGCCATCGACTACGTCAGCGTCCAAGACGCTCTGCTTCGCTCCTGGAAGAGCGAGAAGTGGGAAGACGTCACCAACATCGCCAAGTAGTTACGTACGGGGTCAGACCCCATACGCAACTCTCTGAGAAAGAGAGACCCTTATGGGGACACAACGATTGACGGTCGCACAGGCGATTGTCAGGCACCTCATTGCCCAGACCACCGAGCTTGGTGACGGCAGCACTACGCAGCTCTTCCCGGGCATTTACGGCATCTTCGGGCACGGCAATGTCACGTGCTTCGGCCATGCGCTCGAAGAACACAAGGACGAACTACCGACGTGGCGCGGGCAGAACGAACAAGGCATGGCCCTCGCAGCAACGGCGTTCAACAAGGCGATGCGCCGTCGGCAGATCATGGCGGCGACGTCGTCGATCGGCCCCGGCGCGACCAACATGGTCACCGCTGCCGGCGTTGCGCACTCGAATCGCATCCCGCTGCTGCTGATCGCGGGCGACTCGTTCGCATCGCGGACGCCCGACCCGGTGCTGCAGCAGGTCGAGCACTATGGGGTGCCGTCGACGACGGTGAACGATGCGTTCCGACCGGTTGCTCGCTACTGGGACCGGATCACCGTGCCCGACCAGATTCTCACGTCGCTGCCCCAAGGCATCGACACGATGCTCGATGCCGCCGATTGCGGCCCAGCGTTTTTCGGTCTGCCGCAAGACGTGCAGGGAATGGCCTTCGACGTACCCGACGAGTTTCTTGCGCCGAAGCATCACGCAATCGTCAGGGCCCGACCCGATCGTGGCCAACTCGCTGCAGCAGCCGAAGTATTGCGATCAGCGAAGCAGCCGCTGATCCTCGCCGGCGGTGGCGTGCATTACTCGTTTGCCGAAGCCGAATTGCTGGCATTCGCCGAACGCCACAACATCCCCGTCGTGGAGACGGTCGCAGGAAAAGCGAGCCTCGTCGCAACCCACGAACTCAACGCCGGCCCGATCGGCGTCACCGGGTGCGAATCGGCCAACAACCTCGCAGCTGATGCAGACGTCATCCTCGCGGTTGGCAGCCGAATGGAAGACTTCACCACCGGGTCGTGGACGCTGTTCCAGCACCCCGATGTGACGCTCATCGGGCTCAACGCGGCCCGATTCGATGCGCGTAAGCGCCGCTCAATGCCGCTCGTCGCAGATGCTCGCGAGGGCCTTGTGGAACTTGGCCAAGCCCTGGGCGATTGGCGAGCCGACGACAGCTGGAGCGAACGTGCATCGGTCGAACGTGCCAGCTACCACGCCTACGTCGACAAAATCGCTGCCCCCAAGGATGTGGGAGTCGCTGACGGCGAGCCCGTTACGTATGCACAGGTCGTGGGCGCTGTCGACCGCAACAAGGTGCCGGGCGACTACGTGCTGGCCGCAGCCGGCGGGTTTCCTGGCGAAGTCAACAACGGTTGGCGTGCCGACGAGATCAACAGCTTCGACTGTGAGTACGGCTTCAGCTGCATGGGCTACGAGATTGCCGGTGGATGGGGCGCCAAGATGGCGATGCCTGATCGTCAAGTCATCGTGTTCGTCGGCGACGGCTCGACGATGATGATGAACTCCGACCTCTACAGCTCGGTGATCAGCGGCCACAAGATGATCGTCATCATCTGTGACAACGGCGGGTACGCAGTGATCAACCGACTGCAGGTCAACCAGGGCGGTGTCCCGTTCAACAACCTGCTCGACGACTGCAAGGGGCCAAACACCGAGGTCCGCGTCGATTTCGAGATGTTGGCCAAGGCGCAGGGCTGCAACAGTGAGACCGTGCATACCGTCACCGAACTCGAAGCCGCAATGACCAGGGCCCGCGCATCGGATCGCACGTACGTGATTGCGTTACAGACCAGCCGCTACGAGTGGACCGAGGGAGGCACGTACTGGGAAGTCGGCGTTCCCGAGACGTCGTACCGGACTGAAGTCGTCGATGCGCACAACGAGGTTCTCGGCGGGAAAGCTGCGCAGCGCAGGGCCTGATTGTGGTCTCGCAGGCTGCACCGGCAACACTCAAACCATGACTGGCACGCTCGATCGCACAGCGCGCGACTATTCGGTCGTCGGCCCGGAGGCACAGCGCGCGGCCGAGGTGGGGCTCGTCGGTGCCGAGTGGTTTCGCCCGTACGTCGACCCTGATCGGATGCGCGAGCTCACCGAGCGGACCAACCGCCGGGCGATTGGCGATGCCGTGTTGTGGCTCGCCTTGCTGGGTATTGTCGGTGTTGCTGCAGCGGTGGCGTTCCCCAGTTTCTGGTCGATCCCGCTGTTCGTTGTCTACGGCGGATTGTACGGCGCAGCCGACGCCCGGTGGCATGAGTTCGGGCACGGGACAGCGTGTTCGAACGAGCGGGTCAATGACGCGATGTACCAGTGCGCATCGTTGATGCTGTGGCGCGGACCGACGCTCTGGCGCTGGTCCCATTTCCGCCACCACAGCGACACAATTATTGTTGGCCGTGACCCGGAGATTCAGCTGGCGCGACCACCTTCGCTGTTTCGCCTTGCGCAGAACTACAGCGGCCTCCGCCAGCCGGCCATGTTCTGGCGGGTTATCCAGCACGCCTTCGGGAAGATCGATCCGGTGGCCGTCGACTTCGTTCCAGCGAGCGAACGCGGCAAGGTCGTGTGGGAAGCACGGCTGAGTGTGGCCGTCCACTCGGCTGTCGTCGGGCTGGCGATTGCGACCCAGAGTTGGCTGCCGATCTTGCTGATCGGCGCGCCCACGATTTACGGGGCGTGGCTCGTTCTCTTCTTCGGAACGACACAGCACCTGGGCTTGCAAGAAGACGTGCTCGATCATCGGGCGAACAGTCGAACGGTGTACATGAATCCGGTGTTCCGATTTCTGTATCTCAACATGAACTACCACGTCGAGCACCACATCTTCCCGGCGGTGCCGTACTACCGATTGTCTGCATTACACGCTGAGATCAAGCACGCGCTCCCCGAGCCGAGCCCAAACTGTCTGCACGCCTACCGCGAGATCATCGGGGAACTGAAGCGGCAGCGCGACGATCCCAGCCATGAACTCGAGACCCGGTTCATCCCCGACGTGCCGACTGCGCCGGCAGAGGTCGGTTCGATTGGCTCGGTACGTCCTGATGGGTCGTTCGACCTCGGCCCATTCGCACAAATTGCAGTCGGCTCGGTCACTCGTGTCGACGTACGTGACCGGACGTTCGCCGTGGCGCGCATCGACGATGGCACGGTGTGCGTCGTCGACGGCATCTGTACCCATGGCCAAGTCCACCTCGCTGGTGGATTGGTCGTCGACGGGGCCGACGGCCCACAGATCGAATGCCCGAAGCACAACGGCCGATTCGACCTGTCGACCGGTGCACCGTGTCGCAAGCCGGTCAAGGAACCCATCGCCGTACACGCGGCCGATACTGCAAACGGCCGCATCATTATCCAACCGCACGAAAAATGATTGGTGAAGTCCGCGAGGCGGACTTCGGTGACGATTGTTGACAAGACCGACTGACGAAGAGAGACATGACATGACGACAAGATTTGCGGTGCTCGGTTGCGGGCGGATCGGCAAGATGCACGCGGAGATGCTGGCTCGTCAGGTGCCTGGCGCATCGGTGAGTGTCGTGTTCGATGTGATTGATGCATCGGCGCAGGCGGTTGGGGCAGACATCGGCGCTCGCGTGGCGCTGTCGCTCCTTGACGCAGTCACCGCTGCCGACGTCGATGCCGTGGCGATTTGCACGAGCACCGACACGCACGTGGACGCAATGGTCGCTGCGGCCGAGGCTGGTAAGGCCATCTTCTGCGAGAAGCCGATCTCGCTCGACGTCGCCGAAGTCGACCGGGGCCTGGCCGCTGTCGCAGTTGCAGGCGTGCCACTGCAAATCGGTTTCAACCGGCGCTACGACCCGAGCCACAAGGCAGTGGCCGATGCTGTCAAGCAGGGCGCGATCGGCGATGTGCACCTCGTCAACATCATCAGCCGTGACCCGGGCCCGCCACCGATCGAGTACATCAAGGTCTCTGGCGGCATCTTCAACGACATGACGATTCACGACTTCGACATGGCCCGCTACGTCACCGGAAGTGACGTGGTCGAGGTCTATGCCAAGGGTGCCGTCAGGGTCGACCCAGCGATCGGCGAAGCTGGCGATGTCGACACTGCCGTCCTCTTGCTGACCCACGCCAACGGCGCGATGACGACGATCGACAACAGCCGCCGCGCGGCGTACGGCTACGACCAGCGGGTCGAAGCATTCGGCAGCAACGGTATGGCTGCGTCGAAGAACCACCACGACTTCAATGCGGTCGTTGCCACCGATCAGGGGTTCCGTCAGCCGCCGCTGCAGAACTTCTTCCTTGAGCGGTACTCACGCAGCTACCTCGACCAATGGGCCGCCTTCACCGCCTACGTGGTCGCCGGCGCCGGTGCGGAGAGCCCGGCGTCGGGCGCCGATGGCCGAGCACCGCTGGTCATCGGTAAGGCAGCCCTGCGTTCGATGCAAGAGAATCGACCCGTTGCGATTCGCGAGATTGACGCACAGGAGAACCAGTCATGACCGAACCCGTTTCCGAACAGCGGTCCCACTCGGGGCAGCCGCTCCGCCATGCCCGTCCGGTTGGTCCAATGCGTGAGACCGACATGAGTCATCACCGGTCGCGCAACCCCGACGGCCCGGTGCGGATCGATATCACGCCGGAGAACTCGGGTTGGGACTTTCTCAGCTTCGCTGTCGTCGAGCTTGATGCAGGAGACGTTCACACCGATCAGCGTGCTGGACAGGAGACGGCGATCGTTCCGCTGCGCGGTGCTGGGACCGTTCGAGCCGGCGGCCAGACGTTTGAGATCAGTCGGACCTCGGTGTTCGAAGAGATGCCGCACATCGTCTATGTCACCCCCGACGACGCGATCGAAGTCGTCGCCGCCGTTGGTGGGCTTGAGTTCTCGATCGGATCGGCCGAAGCAGTCGGCAAGTATCCGACACGGCTGATCGAGCCGAGCGAGATGAAGCAGGAGTTGCGTGGTGGAGGCGCCGCGTACCGCCACGTCAACCACGTGCTCGCCCCGCCGATCCAGGCCGAACGGCTCATCCTGTACGAGGTGTATGTCCCTCGTGGGACTTGGTCTGGTTGGGCGCCGCACCGCCACGACGGCCGCGACGGCTCGCCATATCTCGAAGAGGTGTACTACTTCTGCACCCAGCCGGACAACGGCTTTGTGTTGCAGCGAAACTGGACTGACGACGAGAACTTCGACGAACTGTTCACTGCCCGTAACGGTGAGGCCGTGCTCGTGACGAAGGGCTACCACTCGTCGGTTGCATGCCCGAGTTCGCACATGATGTTTCTCAACTACCTTGCCGGGGAGCTGTACGACAACGAGCGCACGACACCGCCGTGCTTCGACGAAGCGCACACGTGGATCCAGGACGACTGGGACCATGAGGCCTGGGAGTTGCCCGTCGTTCGACCCCCTGACTCTGCCGGCTCAGCAGCAGGGGGCTGACCGTGGCGTTGTGTGACCTGTCGAATGCTGATGGGAAGTTCTCGATTCTGGCGATCGACCATCGCGACTCACTCCGTCAGTTTCTCCGACCGGATGATCCTGACTCGTTGACCGCCGAAGAGATCACTGCGCTGAAGGTCGAACTGGTCCGCACGATTGCCGACCTCGCTACGGGCGTAATGCTCGAACCCGAGTACTCGATCCCACAGGTCCTCGACGCGGGGGCGCTGCCCGACGGCGTCGGCTTCCTGGCAGCACTCGAGGCGCAGGGTTACCTTGATAATCCGGGTGTTGGGGTGACGACAATCCTCGATGGCTGGTCTGTCGAGCAGGCCGCAGCGTCGGGTGCAGCGTCGGCAAAGCTTCTGCAGTCGTACCATCCGGATCGACCGCTCGCCCGAGAGCAGGAAGCAGTGGCTGCATGCATCCTCGCTGCTTGTCGACGAGTCGGGTTGCCGCTGGCAATGGAACCGCTGTTCTACGACCTGGACTCGCCAGAGGATCGGCCCCGCGTCGTTGTCGAGACGGCACGTCGATTCGCCGCGCTCGGCCCCGATCTCCTCAAACTGCCCTATCCGGGGTCTCCTGAGGCGTGTGCTGAGGTCACCGAGATCGCCGGCGAGATCCCGTGGGCAATGCTGTCGGGGGGAGGGACCTTCGACGACTTCGCTGATCAGTTCACGGTGGCATCGGACGCCGGTTGCGCTGGCTTTATGGTGGGCCGAGCGCTCTGGGGTGACGCGGTCAAGGCCCCGGCTGACGAGCGGTCAACGATCATTTCCGACGTGGTCCGCCCACGTTTCAAACGGTTGGTCGCGATCAACGAACGCTGAATCTCAGGGTGCCACGGTGGTCGAACGCACGGGGCCAGTAGCAGGAGTCGTTGCGTACGGATTGGATCGAACGTTATGACCGCCGCGCGGCGAGCACGGCGGCGAAGTCAGCGGCCGACGTGCCAGCATCGAGTGCACTGCGAACTCGGTCGGCATCAGACGGCGGGGTGAGGCCTCCGATCGGCTTGTCGACATCGAGATTGCAGGGGAACGGGTAGCCCTCGGCGGCGGCGGCAATAGCGCAGTCGACGAGGGCTCGATCGGCGCCGCCTTCGACACGATCGAGGAAGACGGGGTACAGCACATCGAGCATGGCTCCACGATCGATGGCTTCGAGCGTGCGGCCCATTGCGGTGCCGATTTGCAACAGGTTGGCGATGCGATAGACGTCGGACGTGACATTCGTACCTGCACCGTGAAAGAGCGCCGGGTTGAAGAACACCGCGTCGCCGAGTTGCAGCGAGAGCTGCACGTGGTGCTCGGCGAAATACGCCTTGAAATCGTCACGGCGCCAGGCGAGGTAGCCTGCCTCATACTTCTGCGAGTGCGGCAGGTACATCGTCGGCCCAGTTTCGAGCGGCATGTCGCAGTGCGCCACCGCACCCTGCAGCGTCATCACGGGGGAGAGGCGGTGGACGTGCGCGGGGAAGCTAGCGGCTTCCTCGTTGGTCATGAAGCCGAGGTGGTAGTCGCGGTGCGGTTCCTGCGCCGCGCCACCTGGATTGACCACGTTGACCTGGGACGTGACCTGATAAGCGGGCCCTAACCAGGCGGTGCTGATCAGGTCGACGAGATCGTTGCTGTAGTAGTCGACGAAGACCTGCGGGTTGTGGAGTGCCAACTTCTCGAGAGCATTCCAGATCCGGTCGTTCGCTCCCGGCTTGGCGAAGTGGTCGCCGCCGCCGATGGCGTTTGCCTTCTCGTTCGCGATCAGTTCGAAAAACGCCGCCGATGCAGCATCGACAGCGGGTTGTTCGAATGCGCCGCGAAACACCACGATGCCAGGCCCGTCGAGAAGGGCGTCGGCCAATTCACTCATGACGGCACGTCGGCCGCCCGGTGACACTGTTGCCTCGCGCAGCGAAGAGCTGTCGTAGACGACGGTGCCACGCTCGATTGCTGCCGCGTGCGGGTAGTCGGTCAGGTCGGCAGATTGCTCGACGAGCGCAATGAACTCAGCGATTTCGCACGTATCGGCAGCCAACCAACTCATACGTCAATGCTACGCCTTGACTCCGATCGAGGCGTGCTCCAAGAGGCCGTCGCCGCAATGTGTAACGCGAGGGTGGGTTGGGCGACTTCTACTGCGACGAACCAATGAGTGGCCGACCGACTCGGTGATTCAATCTCGACGTAGTGCTGCGACGAGACCGTCGACGTCGAGGCCGAACTTGGTGTGCAGGTTTGCCGACTGGGGGTCGTGCGGGATGAACTTGGTCGGGATGCCGAGCACCTCGATGACCGTCGACGGATCGACGGATGTGATCTCATCGGCGATCGACATGCCGATGCCGCCGGCGCGAATGCCGTCTTCGATCGTGACCACTCGTGAGTGGCGGGCTGCATCGGCGATCATCGCTGGGTCGAGCGGGGCGCAGCAGCGTGCATCCCAGACAGTGACCGGCGTGCCGGATTCGGCGAGCTGTGCCGCAGCCTGCTCGGCGGTTTCGAGCATCTTGCCCACAGCGATGACACACACGTTTGCGCCGTCCGGTGCAACGACCGATCGAGCGAGCAAGCCGGAGCCCACCTCGTGCTCGGTCACCTGGCGTGCGGCGCCTCGCCCATAGCGAATGACGACAGGACCCTCATCGGAGAGGCTGACGGCGTCGTGCAGCATCTGTGCGAGTTCCTGGGCACTCGACGGGGCCAAGACGCGCATGCCCGGAACCTTCGAAAGGAGCGCCATGTCGTACACGCCGTGATGGCTGGCGCCGTCAGGGCCGGTGATACCGGCCCGGTCGAGGCAGAACACGACGGGGAGGCGGTGCAGGGCAACGTCGTAAACGACCTGGTCCCAGGCTCGGTTGAGGAATGTTGAGTAGATGGCGATGATGGGTCGCAGCCCGCCCATTGCCATGCCTGCTGCACCGGTGACTGCGTGCTGCTCGGCAATGCCGACGTCGAAAAACCGATCGGGGAACCGCTCTTGGAACGGGATCAAACCGGTCGGACCTGGCATCGCAGCGGTGATCGCGACGATGCGATCGTCGGATTCGGCTTCTTTGATGATCGCTTCGGCGAATGCTTGGGTGTAGCCCGTGGAGACAGCCTTCGGTGGGCCGACGACCGGGTCGAAGATTGGGGCATCGTGGAGATGCTTCTCGTTGTCGTCTTCGGCCGGTGAGTAGCCGCGACCCTTCTGCGTCAGCATGTGGACCAGAATCGGACCGTGCTCGCTCAGCTCGATTGCGTTGTTGAGAGCATGCTCCATCGCTTCGACGTTGTGGCCGTCAAACGGACCGACGTAGCGCACGCCTAGGGCTTCGAAGAAAGATGGCGGTTGCAGGAATTCTCGTACGCCAGCCTTGAACGCTTCCATGGCCGATCCGGCCTGGTTGCCGACGAATGGCAAGTTCTGCAGGTAGTGCTCGATGCGTCGCTGGCGGCGAACGTACACCGGGTTGAGACGAATGTCGGTCAGGGCGTTGCTGAGCTTGCCAGTGACCCGGTCGGTGAACGTGGGCTGGCTCGGATGCGCTGATTGCTCGTCGTGGCTCTGGATGCTCGCGGAGAGGTTGGACACGGTCGGCGCATACGAACGCCCGTTGTCGTTCAAGATGATGATGACGCGCTTGCTGCCGTGGCCGATGTTGTTCAGGGCCTCGTACGCCATGCCGCCGGTCATGGAGCCGTCGCCGATGACGGCGACGATGTGGCGATGCGGGTCCGTGCCGGCGTCGCGGGCGACGGCCATGCCGTACGCGTAAGAAAGAATCGTCGACGCGTGGCTGTTTTCGACGTAGTCGTGCTCGGACTCTTCGCGGCTCGGATAGCCGGAGAGCCCGCCGACCTGGCGGAGCTGTTCGAACTGTGCCTGGCGACCCGTGACGATCTTGTGGACGTAGGCCTGATGGCCAGTGTCCCAGAGAATGGCATCGGTTGGCGATTGGAAAACGCGGTGGAGCGCCAGTGTGAGCTCGACGACACCGAGGTTGGAGCCGAGATGGCCGCCTGTTTCGGAGACGGCGCCGACGATGAAGTCGCGAATCTCGTCGGCGAGGTCGTTGATTTCTCCGTATGACAGCTCCCGTAGATCAGCGGGTGTCCGGATTCGATCCAATGCCATCGGATGCAGGGTAACTCGCCGTCTCGAAACGTGGTGCTATGTGCTCGAGCTCGGCCGCATTACGCCATGCTTTCCGGCACACCCTACAGTTCTGACATGTCCAGCGATTCTCCATTCGATCTCACCGGCCGCGTTGCTCTGATCACCGGAGGGAACAGCGGCATCGGCCTCGGCATGGCTGAGGGGCTCGCGGCGCACGGAGCCGACGTGGCGATCTGGGGGACTCACTCGGAGAAGAACGAACGAGCTCTCGACATTTTGAGTGACTATGACGTCGAACTGTTGTCGATCATCTGCGATGTCAGCGACGAGGCCGCGGTGATCGAGTCGATGCAGGAGACTGTCGATGCGCTCGGGCGGATCGACGCGGTGTTTGTCAACGCCGGGATCAGCGGTAGGTCGCCGAGCTTCCTCGAGATGACCAGTGAAGACTGGCGGCGTGTGATGTCGGTCAACCTCGACGGCGCGTTTTACACGGCGCGTGAAGCGGCCAAACACATGGTTGGTCGGTTTGAGGAGGGTGACCGTTCAGGCGGGTCGATCGTGTTCACATCGTCGGGCTCATCGGAGTTCGGCTCGGCATCCGGGCAGCACTACGGGGCCACTAAGGCCGGTGTCAACGCGATGATGCGGGGCATCGCTGTTGCGCACGCTCGCCACAATATTCGTTGCAACTCGATCCTGCCGGGTTGGATCGAGAGCGACATGACTGCCAACGCGTTCGGCTGGGACAAGTTCGTCGACAAGGTTATGCCGCGTATTCCATCCCGGCGGTGGGGTACGAAGGAGGACTTCGCTGGGATCGCTACGTACCTCGCCAGCTCGGCCAGCTCGTACCACACGGGCGACATCATTCGAATCGATGGCGGTTTCCATTCGTTTTAAGCGGGCAAGGTATTGAGGGCAACGCGCTCAGCCGATGGGTCGGCGATACACGCTCACGTGCTGCACGCTCTCGGAGTCGAACGAGGTGCCGGCCATGTCGGCATGGCGGGCGTCGAGTACCAGACCCGCGGTGGCCGCCATCGCATCGAGTTGTTCGGGGGTGGCCCAGCGAACCGACCACGGTCGAAGTCGTACGCCGCCGGTCTCGGTGATCTCGATGAACTGTCCTTCGGCCCGCTGGCTCGACGGGGTCGTCTGCGACACCGACAACACCACACGGTCGACAGTCATCGAACGCACGGAGACGGCGCTGCCTTCTGGCGCATCGGCTTCGGGGACGAACGCCTCGACGACGAAGACACCTTGGGGGGCGAGTCGAGCTGCAACGGCAGAGAAGCAGGCCTGTTGCGCTCCGTTGTCGAGCAGGTTGAAGATGGTGTTGTAGGCGATCAGCGCGGCAGCGAAGGGCCCATCGGGAAGGTTGTCGACCATGTCACCGTGGACGACCTCGATCGAACCGTCGGTGTCGAGGGCGTGCAACTGATCGAGCATTTCCCGACTCGAATCGATGGCGGTGACTTCCAGGCCAGCTCGGGCCAGCGGGACAGCGAGCCGACCCGTCCCCGCGCCTAACTCGAGCACGGTGCCAACAGTGCCGACGAGGTCGACCATCCGACTGACGGTGGCCTCGACGTCGGTGACGTCGCCATACCAGTCGTCATACACGTCGGCGAATCCCGTGCCGTAGGAAGTGGAGTCGTAGCCGCGCATAGGCGCAGTGTCGCGCACCGCGCCCCGATTTGGCTCGGAATGTGACTTCTTCCGATGTTCGACCTTCCCCAACGACGAAGTCCCCAGCTGGTCAGTGTCCGATTCCCCTCGGGTGAGAAGTGGACAGCACTGTCCGATTTTGACCCGAGGTAGACCGGACGGCGGCAGTATTGCCGGTTCTTCCGTGCCGATAGCGTGGCCACGTGAATTCGTCTGGGCCTGTCGATACGGCCATCACCTACCTCGACCACGCAGCGTCGGCGCCCATGCGGCCCGAGGCGGTCGAGGCGATGTTGCCGTACTTGCGCGACCAATACGCCAACCCGTCGGGCTCACATCGGTTCGCTCGTCAGGCTCGCCAGGCCGTCGACGAGTCACGTGACCGTGTCGCAGCCGTCCTCGGCTGTCGTCCGAACGACGTCGTGTTCACCGGTAGCGGAACGGAGAGCGACAACATGGCAATCACCGGCGCCGTCACGCGATCCGGTGGCGTCGCGGTGTGTCCCGCCACAGAGCATCACGCGGTGCTCCAAGTGGTAGAGCACCACGGCGGAGTCGTCGTCGGTGTCGATCACGCCGGTCGTGTTGATCTCGAGCATCTCGCAGCAGCGCTTGACGAGATCGTCGCTGCCGATCGTTCCGTCGCGATCGTCAGTGTGATGGCAGTGAACAACGAAGTCGGTTCGATCAACGATCTCGAAGCGGTCCGCCGCGTTGTCCGCCGGCATGCGCCGGGTGCGCTACTTCACACCGATGCGGTGCAAGCGGCGAGCTGGCTCGACTTGCGAGAGGTGACGCCCCATGTCGACCTGCTTGCGCTGAGCGCGCACAAGTTCGGTGGTCCGAAGGGTGTCGGTGTACTCATCGAGAACGGCGGCCCGAAGATCGATCCCTTGATCATTGGTGGTGGCCAGGAACGTGAGCGGCGCAGTGGCACTCACAACACGGCAGGCATCGTGGCTGCATCTATCGCGCTGGAACTGACCGATGATGAGCGGGCAACCGAAGTCGTGCGCATTGCTGCACTGCGCGATCGGCTTGTCGACGACCTGTGCACCCGCCTCGACGGCGTGACCGAGACACTCGATCGCAGCGAGAAGGTTGCCGGCTCTGGCCACGTGTGTATCGAAGGGATCGAGAGCGAAGCGCTGCTCTTCCTGCTCGATGAGGAGGCGGTGTGTGCCTCGGCAGCATCGGCATGCGCCAGCGGCGCGATGGAGCCATCACACGTACTCGCTGCGATGGGTGTCCCAGCCGAGCGATCCCTCGGAGCGCTCCGATTGACGCTCGGTCACACAACGACCAACGCAGACATCGACCGCGGCGTGCACGTCATTATCGAGGCAGTCCAGCGGCTGCGCTTCCACACAGATCGAGGTATCGCATGAAGGTGATGTGCGCGATGAGCGGCGGAGTCGATTCGTCCGTTGCAGCGCTACTGCTGCGCGACGCAGGCCACGAGGTGGTCGGCGTCACGATGAAGTTGTGGGGTGGAGACAGTGACACCGGCTGCTGTTCCGTCTCAGATGTTGATGACGCTCGTCGAGTTGCACAGCAACTCGGTATCGACCACCTCGTCTTCAACTTTGGCAACGACTTCGACAAGCATGTCGTCGACCCGTACGTCGCAGCTCACGCGAACGGCACGACGCCGAACCCGTGCATCGAGTGCAATCGATTAGTGAAGTTTGCGCGCCTCGCCGAGCGTGCCGACCTCCTCGGCTTCGATGTAGTCGCCACTGGCCACCATGCGAACATTGGTCGGACGGACAGCGGCTCGTACACGCTGTTGCGCGGCGACGATCCCGACAAAGATCAGAGCTATGTCGTACACATGCTCGATCAGAAGCAATTGGCGCGCACCGTGTTCCCGGTCGGGGGCATGCAGAAGTCGAAGGTCCGTGAGCTCGCGGCGTCCATCGACCTCCGAACCGCCGACAAGCCGGACAGCCAGGACGTCTGCTTCATCACCTCGACCGGCGGGCGAACCTCGTTCCTCGGCGACCGGATCCCGTTCAACCGTGCCGACGTCGTTGACACCTCCGGCGCGAAGCTTGGCGAAGTTGAGTCGGTCGAGATGGTCACAATCGGTCAGCGCAAGGGCCTCGGCCTTCCCGGGGGCGGCCCCAAGCGCTACGTGATCGACGTTGACACCAAGGCACAGACTGTCACGGTCGGGGCTGACAGCGACCTACTGCGCGACGACCTCACTGTTCGTCGGATGGCATGGGTCGACGGCCCGACGTCTGGCGAGGTGCTCGTGCAGGCAAGCGCTCACGGGACTCCGAAGGCAGCAACGATCAACGTGTTCAGCGACGGGGTTGACGACCACGTCGACGTCGTGTGGGTAGAGCAACAGCGCCGGATCGCTCCCGGACAGAGCGTTGTGTTCTACGACCTGTCCGACACCAGGGTGCTTGGCGGCGGCATCGCCGACTGAATCTGCCCTGGCGTGATTTAGAGGAGGCGAATGCCGCGGGCTGCAGCAGTTGCCAGTGCTTCGCCCGGCCGGCTCGGGCTGATCAGGAAGCCCGTCATGTGGATGGCTTTGCCGCCCGGATCTTGCGGCGTAAATGCGAAGACTGTCGTGACGGTTTCGAGCGCCTGTACTTCGATTGCATAGCCACTGGCCGGGCCGGTGAGGTCGGCCGCTTCGGTGTCGACTGGGGCGAGGCGCATGCCGCCGAGCTGATCGGAACGAACCATGAGTGTGTCGGCGAGGACGACGGGATCGTGGACCACCAGGCCCGCTGGAACGAGGACGAGCCAGCGACGCGAGAACCGATGCCAGCGGGGAATGAGCAGGCCAAGGCCAGCCACACCGATCACGCTGAGTACGCCGCCGACCACGTACGACTTGGCGGCGAGGAGGAGTGGGCCAAACACAATGCTTGGTGCCCAGAGAGCCCACGTGACGATGGCTGCGGTGCCGGCAGCTACCGGGAATCGCAAGGGGAGCCGTTCTTCGTCGCCGTACGACGAGGCCTGGACGAACTGGCGACCGACGTCGGCAGAGAAAATGGCGAACAGGGCGATGCTCGCCGGAATTGCCAGAGCCGCAACCTCGATTGCCTCAGCGCCGCCGAGGACTGCACCGATCGTGACGGGAAGTGCGAGGGGAGCGAGCACGCGAGCGATTGTCAACGAACGTACCGAGGGGATCGCTAATGCGAACATCACGGCGCCCCACGGCGCCCAGCCGCCGACGCCGGTGGTCCAGCGCACGGCGTCACTCCGACCGTCGACAGCTCCCTGCAGGGCTGCTCCGCCGAACACCGCGACGACGATCCAGGTGACGCGCGCCACCCAAGCTGCACTCCGCCTGATCAGCGTGGTCGTGTCGACTGAAGCCATGTACACATGTTGCCGGGAACCGACGGTTCTCACGACGGTTACCGAGAGATCATTTTCGAAATTCAGTCGGATTCGGTTGCAGGGCCTTCTGCATGGAACGATGAACAGGTGATCGCAAGGGACAGTCGTTTTGCCAATGGGGCAGCGACAAGCGTGGGCGCACTGCCGCACCGTGACGCAGCAGCTGCCGCTGCGTTTGCGATGGGCGAATTCGAGATTGCTACCGTCCCGTCGCTGCCGAACGTGGCGGCGTTCACCGCTGACGCGCTGGCGACCGAGCGCCTCGACGATTCGGCCTTCGCCGGACTACACGCCTTCCTCAATCTGGCCCGCAATGTGTCGTTCGACGGCCTGCCGGTCACTTGGCATCTTCCAGGCCCGCTCACGATCGGCGCATCGCTCTGCGAAGCGGGCGTTGCGCCCGTCGAGGCGTTTGCGCTCGCGGTCGAGGTTGCTCGGGGCAAGTTGCTCGACGTGTCTGGCGAAATCTCCGGCGCCCTGCCCTCATCACCGCAACTCGTCATGCTCGACGAGCCGGCGCTTGCCGACCTGATGTCGCCCGATTTTCCCATCCCGCCTGATCATGCGATCGACGTAATCTCCAGTGCGATGGCCTGTATCGCAGGGGCAGCAGTCGTCGGCATCCATTGCGAAGAACTCTGTGACTTGGCCACGATGCTCGCTGCCGGCCCGGGGGTCATCTCCGTGCCGGTCGACGAAAAGCTGGTCGACTGGACTGGATACATCAACCGGTTCCTCGACGACGGCGGCGTCATTGCCTGGGGTGTTGTTCCCACGGGCGGGCCGATCGCTTCGACGTCCGAGCGGTATTGGCGTCAGCTCAGTGAGCTCTGGTGCGAACTTGTGGCTCGCGGGTGCGACCCAGTGGCGCTGCGGCGCCAGAGCATGGTCACGCCGGGCGGCAGTCTTGACGCTCACGCGGTCTCGGTTGCCCGTCGGCTCGCCCGGATGACGGCCGAAATTTCCAAGCGGGTCAAAGACCAGGCCAACGCGACGCGCTTTGCGCTCGGCGCCTGACTCGATTGAGGTGCTCGGGATCGCGTTCTAATACGCTGCGATCTGATGAGTTCCGGTGCGACCTCCCCGCAACGCCGTGTCGTCGAACTGCGCGCAGAGATCGCCCATCACAATGAGCGCTATCACACGCTTGACGACCCCGAGATCGACGATGCCGCTTTTGACGTACTGGCACGAGAACTCCGAGCACTTGAGGCCGAGCACCCCGACCTGATCGTTTCAGATTCGCCATCGGCTCAAGTTGGCGGATTGATGAGCACAGCGTTTTCCCCTGTCGAGCATCGGGTTCCGATGACCAGCCTCGATAACGCTATGGACCGTGACGAACTACGTGCCTGGGCCGACCGTGTCGTCAAGGGTCTCGATGGTCAGATCCCGATCTTCGTCTGCGAGCTGAAGTTTGATGGACTGGCGATGAGTATTCGCTACGAGAACGGCCAGTTCGTTCAGGCTGCCACGCGCGGCGATGGCCGTGTCGGCGAGGACGTCACCGACAACGTCAAGACGATCGCTGACGTACCCCATGTGCTGACTTCACCGGATGACGGCACGTTGCTTTCCGCCGTCCCGCCGGTGGTTGAAGTGCGTGGCGAGGTGTATATGCGAACCTCGGCCTTCGATCGGTTGAACGTCCGCGCCGTTGCGGCAGGGGAGAAGCCGTTCGTCAACCCTCGGAACTCGGCAGCTGGCAGCCTTCGCCAAAAGGACGCGACCAAGACCGCCGAACGCGAGCTGTCGTTCTGGGCGTACCAGCTCGGCGAGGTCATTGACGGTCCCGAGTTCACGAGCCACGTCGACACGCTCAACTGGGTCGGCGAACTCGGATTCCCGATCAACGAACACGTCAAACGATTCGACACCATCGACGAGGTCGCGACGCACTGCAAGCAATGGCAGGACGAGCGCCACGCGCTCGACTATGAGATCGACGGCGTTGTGATCAAGGTTGACGATCCGCAGCAGCGTGACATTCTCGGATTTACAGCGAGGGCGCCCCGCTGGGCTATCGCGTACAAGTTCCCGCCGGAGGAACGCACCACTACGCTGCTCGACATTCAGGTGTCTGTCGGACGAACCGGACGCGCCACTCCCTTTGCAGTGCTCGACCCGGTGTTCGTGGGAGGCTCGACGATCGGAATGGCAACACTGCACAATCGCGAGCAGGTTGCGGTCAAAGACGTGCGACCCGGTGATCTGGTGATCGTCCGTAAAGCTGGCGACGTCATCCCCGAGGTGGTTGGGCCCGCCGCTCAAAACGTGCGTCCGAAGGGGAGTGTGGCATGGGAGTTCCCTGTGGACTGCCCGGGCTGCGGCGTTGCGCTGATTCTGCCTGAGGGAGAGGCTGACACCCGCTGCTTCAATCCGGATTGTCCGGCGAAACGGATCCAGAAGATTGCCTACTTCGCGGCACGCGTCGGGATGGACATCGAAGGTCTCGGTGAGCAGATGATTGAGAAGCTTGTCGGCGCCGGCCTGGTCAACGACGCTGCTGACCTGTATTCGCTCACGGTCGAGCAGTTGATTGCGCTCGATCGGATCGGCGAGACGAGCGCCACGAACCTGGTCGATTCGATTCAGGGGTCAAAAAACCGTCCGCTCCACAAATTTATGCGGTCGTTGGGTGTCCGCCACGTCGGGCCATCGGCGTCGCAGGCGCTCGCCGACACTTTCTTCACGCTGCGCGACATTATGGGTCGTTCGATCGAGGAGATGGCAGCCGTCGACGGTGTGGGCGAGGTCATTGCCACGACGTTCAGCGACTGGTTGGCCGACGCCGCCAACCGAGAACTGATCGACCGCTTTGAAGCGGCAGGAGTGAACTTTGGTGACCCGGATGCGGCCGAACGTGTAGCAGAAGCGAAGGCCGCGATTCCGCAGACCTTGGAAGGCAAGGCCGTCGTGGTGACCGGAGCGATTCCCGGCTACAACCGTGAAGAAGCAGCGGCGGCCATCACATCACGCGGTGGCAAGAGCCCGGGCAGCGTGAGTAAGAAGACGTTGGCGCTCGTGATTGGCGAAAGCCCGGGAGCGAGCAAGCTGGCGAAGGCCGGATCGCTCGGCGTGCCCATCGTTGAAGCCGAGGGTTTCGAAGAGCTGCTGCAAACTGGCGAGGTGCCGGGAGCGGGCTCGGAGTCGCACGGCCCCGAGTAGGTCAGACGACGACGAACGACCAGCTGTACGACTTGGCGTTCTCGCGACCCTCGTCGAGCCGCCAGTAGACGACGCTGACCACGTGGCGACCCTGCGTCAATTCGGTGATCGCTGCATTGTCGTTGGGGACGAACGAGATCACCGCGTTGCCGGGGTCGAAGATGGCTGTCGGCGGCAGCGCGATCTGCTCACCGGGTTGGGCTTCGATCTCGCCGATATTTGTCGTTTCGAGCTCGATGTCGTCGACGATGAGCACCGCTTCGTGGCCGAATTCGAGGTCGACAGCGATGCGTTCCTGCTGGAGGACCTGGACGGCGTTCTCGACAGGTGAGATCGACTCGATGGCCAGTGGCCGCTCGAGGCCTTCGTCGCCAGTGATCGCCGTGAAGAACCCCCAGATGATGAGTGCCAGGCCCGCAGCGATGACGAAACTCGCGGTCAGCAAGCCACGGTCAAGGCGCCCACGCGGCGGCGCTGGGCTGGTGTGCTCGACATCGCCAGCCGGCGACCCAGCGTCTGCCTGGTCAGCATCGGTTGCGTCGATGTCGGTCACCTGCCCAGTATGCCGGACCAAAGTGCCTACACGGCGGTGACAGCTGGCGCCTGGCGCCACTCGGTCGAGCGGAAGCGGTAGATTCTGCCCGCTATGGCTGGCAACGATTTCGGTGCAGATGATGCTGTCGACAGCATTGCGCTGATCGGTCGCGTGCTTGCTGACCGATACCGCATTGCCGAGGTCGTCTCGGCCGGCGCGAACACGATCATCGCAAATGCGTTCGACATCGACGGCAATCAGCCCGTCACCTTCAAGATCGTGCGCCCCGAACTCGCGGGTTCAGAAGAATTCCGACGCGATTTCCGCAAGCAGACCGAACTTGCCACTGCGCTGAGTCATCCGAACATCGCCCAGGTACTCGACTGGGGTGACGTCGATATTGACGGTGAATCGGCGCTCTTCTGGGTGGTCGAGTACCTGAGCGGAGGCAGTCTGCGCGATCTCTTCGACCGAGGTCGGCTCCTCGAGCCGTCTCAGGCACTTGTGGTCGGCCTCGAGGCCTGCCGGGCGCTCGACGCAGCGCATCAGCGCGGGATCGCCCACACCGAGGTGACCCCCTCGAAGCTGGTGTTTGGCGAAGACCGCCGCGTCCGAATCGTTGACTTCGGCATCGCGGAGCTGATCGGGCGCAGCGCCTGGGATGAACCGGCCACGATCGCAACGCACGTTGCCCGCTACGCCTCGCCTGAGCAGGCACTCCGCGTTGACGTTGGTCCGAAGACCGACGTGTACTCACTCGCCTTATCGCTCCTCGAAGCCGTCACCGGCTCAGTGCCGTTCTCAGCGGACTCGACAGTAGCGACCTTGGCAGCCCGAGTTGGCAAGCTGATGCCGGTGTCCGCCGATCTCGGCTCGCTTGCCGCAGTGCTCGAACGTGCAGGGCGTCCCGAAGCTGACGATCGCTTCTCGGCAGCCGAGTTCGGACGGGGCCTGGTAGCGGCAGCCGAGACGTTGCCGCGGCCCGAGCCGATTCCGATCGTTGCGGCCGAACTCTTTGACACCTCCGAGATGCGCCGGCCAACAGATCCGACCGGCGGGATCGCACGCCCCGCTCTGATTCAGTCCGTCGCTGGCGATTCAGAGGGTGGGTCAGACCGCGATTCGCATGCTGGCGAGCCAACTCCCGATGACGCGCTCACCACCCTGTCTGACGTCGCCGACCCTTCGATGGGCTCGGTCAGAGCCGCAGTGCCGAGCGAGTTCGAGCGCTCAGTATCGGTTGCTGAAGCGGCGAGTCCGGCTCAGCAACCGATGCCCACTGCGGCCACCGAACAGATGCCGATCACGCAGTTCGAGGCCGGGTCCGTGACGGCAAATCTGTACGACGACGATCGGCCGAAGCGGCGGGTCGGCGCAATCATTACGTTGTCGCTGTTCCTTCTTGTTGGGCTCGCAGCAGTTGCTATTGCGGCGTTCTTCCTGCTCCGAACCAAGTCGTACGAAGTTCCCGAACTCTCTGGTGTTGACGAAGCGGTCGCGCTGAACGAGATTGCGGACAACAACTGGCTGGTCGTTACTGAGGCTGAACGCAGCGACGAAGAGCCCGATGCTGGCCAAGTGATTCGTACCTTCCCTACAGCGGGGGCGGTCTTGGAAGAGGGCGAGGAATTCCGTATATACGTCAGTGAAGGCTCGCTCTTCCGTGTGCTCCCCGAGTTGTCCGAACTGTCGAGTACTGACGCTCAAGCGCGGCTCGAAGCGATTCAACTGACGAGCTTTGCTGATGCTGAGGTCTTCGACGAAACGCGTGCTATCGGCACGGTGCTGGCCTGGCGAGTCGTAGGTGATGCGGCGATGGTCGCTGGCGGTGAAGTTCTACCCGGAACGAGTATCGCTCTCACGACCTCAAAGGGCCCGGCACCGCGTGTCGTGCCGAATGTCGTGGGCTTGACGTTGGAAGACGCGCAGGTTGTAGCAGCGTCTGTGCAGCTCAGTGTCGTCGCCGGAGAGGACGTGTTCAGTAACGACGTGCCCGTCGGCGTCATCGTGAGCCAAGACGCAGCCGCCGACAGCGAGTTGCCTCGTGACGGTTCGTTCGCCGTGGTGCGCTCCAAGGGTCTCGACCTCGTCGCCCTGCCCGAACTGGACGGCCTGTCGTTCACCGATGCACAGACCGCACTCATCGACGCGGGGTTTACCATCGGCAGCTTGCTCGGCACGACCGACGGCACATTTGAGTCGATCAGCATTTCTGCTGAGCCTGTTGGGGATCTGTATCGGCGTGATACCGCGGTCGATCTGATTTTCCTGTAGGCCGAGCGAGTATCCCTCGCCGAGAATGGCCGACTGCGACCACGAACGCCGATGAGGAAATACTGCGGATTGCAATGCTGACGAGTGGCAGCGGCGCGCCGGGAATGAATGCGGCGATTCGACCCTCTCGATCATCGTCGACGCAGGCGACAAGATTTCCGTCGCCGAGGACGTTGTATTGCTGTGATTGTCGTGGGGATCCGGTCGGCTCTTGCCGCGGTGTCGTTTCGTCTCGTTCGGGCCGGAATCACTAAGTTCGACGCTGTTGTCCGGCATTGGTGTCGGGCCGAACGACAGGGGAAGAATCAATGGCTTCGCTCGATGGACGTGTGGTGATCGTTACCGGTGCTGGTCGTGGGATCGGCCGGGAACACGCTCTGTTTTTTGCCCAGGAGGGCGCCCATCTCGTCGTGAATGATCACGGTGGTGCGAACGATGGGTCGGGCGGCGACACAACGCCTGCCGAAGAAGTTGCAGCCGAAGTCCGAGCACGTGGGGGCCAAGCGATTGCGAACACCGACGATGTGTCGAGCTGGTCGGGCGCCGAGCAGATGGTCACAACGGCAATTGAAGTCTTCGGCGATGTAGATGTCGTTGTCAATAACGCTGGCATCTTGCGTGACCGCACACTGGCCAACATGACCGAAGAGGAGTGGGACTCGGTGATTGCGGTCCACCTCAAAGGTCATTTTGCGCCAACCCGACATGCCGCTGCGTACTGGCGCGACGAGCACAAGGCCGGGCGCGGCAAGCGTCGTAATCTGGTCCACACGTCGAGCACGTCAGGGTTGTTCTCCAACCCCGGGCAGGCCAACTACGGCGCTGCCAAGTCGGGTATTGCTTCGATGAGTCAGATCGCTGCGAAAGAACTGCAGCGTTACGACGTCGTGAGCAACTGCATCGCACCGGGTGCGCGTACTCGTCTCACACTGGCGACACCGGGCCTCGAAGACATCATGGCGGCACCGGACGCTGGCTTCGACAACTGGGACCCTGCGAACGTTTCACCGCTGGTGGCCTACCTGAGCACGGAAAACTGCCCGTTTACCGGGGAGACCTTCTACGTGAAGGGCGGAGTCGTCAAGCGCGTGAAGTCGTGGGAGATGGCTGACCGGATTGAGAAGTCTGGCGCATGGACTGTCGAGGAACTCGCCGACGCGATGGCCCCGATGACCCAAACGCCGCCCGTCGTTGCCGATATGAACTGACAGCCGACGTTTTCGCCAGCAGCTATTCGGCTGCGGGCGCTGGTTCGGTGATGTTGGCGATTTCCTGAGTGATCTTCTCGGAGAAGTCGTTCGCCGGGATGGCGGTTTGCATCGCCATCATCTTCATCATGTCGCCTTGGACCTTGATTTTTCCGGACATGAAGGCCTGCAATGCAACCGTCTGATTTTGCTCGACGAACAACGCCTGGGCGGTTGCGTAGTCGGTGCTGACGGTGGCGTCGGGATCGTCGAGTGCTCCGAGTTCAAGCTGCAGTGCACCGGTCGAGGTATCGAAGTAGGCATCGACCCGGCCGTCACCAAAGGGCACCTCGATGATCGACAAGTTGATCTTGATGCTGACGGTTACCTCGGGGACGTCATCGGCGTACCTCTCACGAATCGATCGTGCCGCGGTCATCCAGTCTTGGCTCAAGAACGCATGGGTCATGCACCAAACGATACCCGTGACCTGGGCCGCAGGGAGAAAGGCTGGACGATGAGCCACGTGCGCCACAATATGGCAATGAAGCGACGAGTGATTTTGGTAGCGGTCGCAGCGATACTGATGGGGTCGAGCTGCACGGCTGGCAGCGACGGTGCTGCTTCCGAGGCTGCTCCGAATGACACTGAAATCACTGAGGAACTGGTCGATAACACGAAAATTGGCAACCCCAATCAACAGATCGGCGAGCAAGCAATCCTCGACGAGCTCCAGGCGGAGGGCTTCTGCGACCCGGCCGACGTCGAAGACGGTGGCGTTGTCACCGCCATGCACTTTGTTGTCAGGGGTCAGCTACAGCCACCTTGCTCAGGCGAGTTGGACCCTCGCCTCGATGCCGCCTGGACCGCACTGGCCGACGTGACGCCAGTAACATTACTCAGCGACATTTCGCTCTTGGCAGGTTTCGAAGGGTGCGATACCTGCGACACTCTGGCGTTCGTCACCACCCTTGACGAAGCCGCCGAGTTCTTTCTGATGGCCGTCGATGTCCAGGCTGGCGTCGAGGATCTCAACGAGCTCGCCCTGACCATGCTGCACGAGTTGACGCACGTCTTCACCCAAGTTCCAGCGACCCAGCTGGACATTGCGATCCCTGCTCAAGAGTGCACCACGTATTACAACGGCACCGGATGCTTCCGCGACGGCGCCTACACGTGGGAATGGATCCAGCGGTTCTGGGACGCAGCGGCGTTGGCCACCATCCCCGCGGACGGTGATGTGAACGAGGAGGCAGGCGAAGCGCGCTGCGTGGCTGATGCTTCGTACGCCGGCCCCTATGGCGCGAGTAGCCCTGAAGAAGATATCGCCGAGATGTTCGCGGCCTATGTGTTTGACGTCAAGGTCAGCACATCGCTCGACGAAAAGCTCGCTTTCTTCGACCAGTACCCGGAGTTCCGTGAAGTACGTGAACGCGCCGAGGCGCTCGGGCGCCACGAAGTCGCATACTCCTTCGAGAACTGCTGATCGACCGAGAACTCGTCAACACTGACGCCTGCCCCAGGACATAGCCGGATTCAGGCGGAGGTGGTGGTCGTGGTGATCTGGTCGAGGAATGCCTGGTCGATGTCGAACCCAAGGCCGGGTGATCGAGGGACCGTGACCTGGCCGTCGCTGATCGTGATTGGGTCGGTCACGATGTCTTGTGCGTAGAAGCGGGTCGAGGCGCTGATGTCACCCGGCAGCGTGAACCCGGGGAGCGACGCGAGGATAGCGTTGGCGGCTCGTCCGATTCCTGTTTCGAGCATTCCCCCGCACCACACTGGGATGCCGGCGCTCACACACAGGTCGTGGATCCGGACCGCCTCAAGGTAGCCCCCGACTCGCCCTGGCTTGATGTTCGCGATCTCGCAGGCGCCCAATGCAATAGCATCGGCCGTTCCTGCAGCAGAAACAAGCGACTCATCAAGGCAGATCGGTGTGTCGAGCTCGGCGGCCAACTGGGCGTGGCCGATGATGTCGGCCTCTGGCAATGGTTGCTCGATGAGCAGCAGGTCATAGGCGTCAAGGCGGGCGAGATGAGCGCCATCGGTCCGTCGATAGGCCGTGTTGGCGTCGACTTGCAGGCGCGTGTCGGGGCCAATGAGATCGCGGACCGCAGCGACATGTTCGATGTCGGAACCGGGCTCGATCTTCAGCTTGATGCGGACGTAACCGTCGTCCACGTAGCCCTGCACGGTTGCCAAGAGCGAGTCGACGGTGCCGTGAATGCCAACGCTGACACCACTCGGGATTGTCAGCGTGGTCGCACCGAGGAAATCGGCAAAAGAGGTACTCGTCGACCGCAGTTGGGCATCGAGGATCGCCATCTCGATAGCGCCCTTCGCCATCGGATGGCCATGAAAGTGCGCCATTGCTCGGGTCGCTCCGGCCGCATCGATGAGGCCGGTGTGGCGCACCGCCGGAATGAGGTGCGACAGCATCACGTGCTGGGCTCCATCGACGTACTCGGGTGAGTAGGTCGGCTTGGCGAGAGCAACGCACTCGCCCCAGCCCTCAGTTGTGGAGCCGTCGCTGTCGATCAACTCGACACGCACCAGGAGAATGTCACGATCGGTCTCGACCCCGAAGCTGGTGCGGAACGGTGCAACGAGGGGGAGTGCAATACGGCGGAGTTCGATGGCCCCGAGTGTGAAGGTCGGTGCGCTGCTCATGATGCCACCACGTAATCGCCATCACGAGTGAAACCGACGATCCGAGAACCAGCCCTGAGTACCTCGGTCAATGCGGATCGTGTCGAGCCGCGCCATCGAACGACCTCGCTCGGGTCAGTTCGTCGTAGCGCAACGATGTCGTCAGGAGTCGGGATCAACGTGACGCCAGGCTGGCCAAGGTGTGCAGCGCCGTCGCGGGGCGCCGATTCGGGATCGGTCGCAGTCGACCACGCCATGAGCAGACGGTCGGAGTCGTCGCCGGCGTTGATCGCGTCGGTCATCGTCCCGTAGAAGTGCGGCAGGTACTCGTGAACCTCCGCTCCAAGGATCGCGATGTTGAACCAGGCGTTGCGCTGGACGAGCGGGTCGAAGGTCCAGACGATCCAGTCGATGCTGCGGTCGAGCGCCCATTGCTGTTGATGCAGCTTCATTGCCCGACCGAGGCCTGTGCTGCGGGCTCCGGGCAGAATACCGGTGACGTGGCTGTGTAGTGCCGGCTGGCCATGGTGGACGGCAAGCAAGCCGACGGAGGCACCGAGGATCTCGCCGCGGCCGTCGTCGCCACGGCTCATGTCGAACGCTCCGACCACATAGCCGCCGGCATGAGAGATCGCCATGAGCATCTCGAGCCGGATGATTTCGGTTGCCGAACCCCACACCTGCTGGAATACGTCGCAGAGAACGACCATCTCGTCGGCGATCGTCAGCGCCCGGATTTCGATCTGGGGCGATGACGGGGACGGTTCCGAACCGGCAGCAGGAGTTTCGCCGTTCGGAGTGTCGATGATGCTCATGCCTGGACTTCCTCCGCAGCATCGCTTGACGCCAGCGGAACTGGTGTCGGCGTCGCTGTTGCAAGCGCCGACTGTGGATGGGTTCCCCGTGCGACACGGTACGCGCTGCGCACTGCAAGCGCCTCACGAACCTCGGGTCCGACGTCGTCAGCGAACTCGGTGCGGTAAGTGTCGTCGGTGGTGAGGACGACAGTGAAGTACATGCCAGAAAACGATCCGAGGAAGACCGACACCCGAAGCAATGGTTCTGACAGGATCAGCGGACGGCCGCCGAACGACCACTCGGCGAGGATGTGAATCTCGTCGAGCCGGGTCCAGCCGAGGGTGGTGGTCTCGGTGATGGCGAAGAAGCCGAAACCGACGAAGAAGCCAGTCAGCGCCACGGTGACGAGCGTGATCTGGAGGACCTGTCCGAACAAGACGATCAAACCGATGTTGAACTGCTGGCGTAGACGAAGTCGGTCCTCGACAAGTTCCCCCGTGGGGGTCTGCAGCCCGGCCGCTGGCGTTCCTTGCAGGTGCTCACCGATGTCGCTCCATGACTCGAACGATCGCATTGAGCGAATCACCCCCGGGATCCGGCTCAACGCGAAGGTCACTCCGAGCGAAGCGAACGTCAGGATGACCACGACGTAGGCCAACCCGTTCAGCGTGCCGGCCATCTCCCAGACTTCGGCGTTGATGAACAAGAAGGTGTTGAAGAGCAGGAGCAGCGGGAGTGCCCGGGCGACGAGCGAACCGAGCCCGGTCAACTGACTCCGGCCACGACGGAGGCCCCATCGTGTAAGCGGCCCGAGCCCGTATGAGGACCAGATGTAGATCGCGGCGAGGAGGACGGTTGCGGATACGACGCTTTCGATTGCATCGACAGCCTGCTCGAACAGCAGGGCTGGGACGGCCGGACCCAAGAGGAAGAGGGCGAGTTCCGGCGCATCGATATCGGTGGGCCGGGCGAAAGTTGGGACGCCGCGTAGCCGGTTGGACAGCACCCAGGCGGCCAACAGCATGGTGATGACGACCACGGCGACGAAGAGATTCCGTCGGAGCGACCACTCTGCCAGGTTCAGCGCATTGAGCCCCTGTAGGAGATAGGCGACGACGAGCAGCGGGAGCGCGCGGGTCCAGGCATCGAGCACTGATCCGTCGGTTTTTCGCTCGACGAAGTGCGGAACACCGCGTTCGACGAACCAGAGCTCGATCGCCTGTAGATCGGGCTGCTCGGAGTGGTCATTGGACACGTCTCGCACGGTACTTCCTTGGCCATCAGTGAACGCGACGAACAACGATGTATACGGTTCGTCAAATCTCTTGGAAGGAGGACCGGAGCGCCGATAGGCATTCCAGATGGCTCGTATCCTGGTGACAGAAGAAATTGCTGACGGTGGACTCGAACGGCTTCGTCAAGCCGGTCACGATGTCGACATTCAGGTCGGCAAGTCTGGCGAAGAACTCCTCACGATCATCCCTGGCGCCGCAGCGCTGATCATTCGCTCCGCGACACAGGTCACCGCAGAACTGCTCGCAGTTGCTGACAATTTGATGGTGGTCGGCCGTGCCGGTATCGGCCTCGACAACGTCGACGTCGCTGCTGCCACCAAGCAGGGTGTCATGGTCGTCAACGCACCGCAGAGCAACATCGTGTCGGCCGCCGAGCACACGATGGCACTGCTCCTCGCCACGGCGCGCAACGTCCCGCAGGCGCATGCCGCCCTCGTCGCTGGCCGCTGGGAGCGCAGCCGCTGGACCGGCGTCGAGCTCGTCGACAAGACCCTCGGTGTCGTCGGTCTCGGCCGCATCGGCAAACTGGTTGCCGACCGTGCGAAGGCGTTCGGCATGCGGATTGCTGCCTACGACCCCTTCGTCTCGGAAGATCGTGCGAAGGCGATGGGCGTCGAACTGATGCCTCTCGATCAACTGGTCGCCGAGTCGGACTTCTTGACCGTCCACCTCCCCAAGACGCCGGAGACGCTTGGCCTCATCAACCGTGACCTGCTACTCAAAGCAAAGCCTTCGCTGCTCGTTATCAACGTCGCCCGCGGCGGCATTGTTCACGAAAGCGATCTGGCTGATTGCATCCGCGATGGCGTGATTGCCGGTGCCGGTCTCGACGTGTTCTCGACCGAGCCGATGACCGAGTCTCCGCTGTTCGAGCTGCCGAGCGTCGTCGTCACCCCGCATCTCGGTGCGAGCACCAACGAAGCCCAAGACAAAGCCGGCGACACGATTGCCACCATGGTCGAGCTCGCACTCGCCGGCGAGTTCGTGCCGTTCGCCGTCAACGTCGATGCTGCTGAAGCAAACGAGACGCTGCGTCCCTACCTGCCCCTCGCCGAACGCCTCGGTGCGTTGTTCGTGTCGCTGAACGGCTCGCTCCCGAAGATGCTCGAGGTTTGCACCGAAGGTGAAATTGCCGGTTACGACACCCGCATCCTCGAACTTGCTGTTCTGAAGGGCTTCTTCGGTGCCATTTCCGACGAACCTGTCACCTACGTCAACGCGCCACAGCTCGCCAAGGATCACGGCGTCGAAGTGCGTGACGTCAACTGCGCCACGGCGGCCGACTACGTCAACCTCTTGACCGTGCGCGGCGACGAGCATTCGATCTCCGGCACGCTCTCGGGCCCGCGGAACGATCAGCGCATCGTGAACATCGACAACATCCCGTTTGACGTGCCGCCAGCTGACCACATGGTCGTCATCACCAACGACGACCGCCCAGGCGTGATCGGCACCGTCGGCACCATCCTCGGCAACGCCGAGGTCAACATTGCCGACATGGACGTCAGTCGCGTCGACGGCTCCGGTACGGCGGTCATGCTGATTGCTCCGACCGCTGCCATTCCCGAGGCCACGCTCGCCGCGCTGCGTGTCGCCCCCGGCATCATCGACATCAAGACTCTCTAAACGTCACGCTCCGGTCAGACCGGGCTGATCGCGAGTGATGCTGCGGTACGTTGTGCTTCGGCCCGAGCGGCCTCAGCGAAGTCATCGCCGCTGCTGGCATAGAGGACTGCTCGCGAGGAACTGACCATCAGCCCGTTGCGCGCGGCGTTGGAACCATGTTGGACGACGGTCGCAGCATCGCCACCCTGTGCTCCGACGCCAGGCACGAGGAACGGGATGCCTGGTGCGACGGCGCGCACCTCGGCGAGTTCTTCCGGGTAGGTGGCGCCGACGACCAGGCCGCAGTCGCCGAGCTGGGACCACTCGTTGGCGACTCGCTCAGCCACGTGCAAGTAGATCGGCTTATGCCCGTTCTCATCGGCGGTGACCAATGACTGGAAGTCATCGCCGCCGGGGTTGCTCGTGCGGCAGAGCGCAATGACGCCGCCGCCACCGTTACCGGTGTGCTGGAAGAATGGTTCGACTGAATCGGTCCCGAGGTATGGGTTGACAGTGACGGCGTGTGCGCCATACCGACCGAACGCCTCGCGGGCGTAGTGCTCGGCGGTTGAGCCGATGTCACCGCGCTTTGCGTCGAGGATCAGCGTGACGTCGGGATAGGTCTCCCGGATATAGCTGCAGATTCGTTCGAGCGCAGCTTCTTCACGTTGGCTCGCGAAATAGGCGATCTGCGGCTTGAATGCGCAGACGAGGTCAGCGGTTGCATCGACGATCGCCCGGCAGAACCGTTCGATTGCATCGGGCGTTCCGTCGAGCGGGCTCGGCATCCGGGCTGGATCCGGGTCGAGGCCGACACAGAGCATCGACGACGATGCTGCCCACGAACGTTCGAGCTGCGCGTGAAATCCCACGTCGGAAACCTACCGAAAATAGTGTGAACGGCGGTCCTGACGCATGTTTGCGATCAGCGCTGCCCGGCTGGGGTCACTCGACCGTGATTGCTGCGGTCGGGCACATGTCGGCTGCCTCGTTCACCTTGTCGGCCAACTCGGGGCCAGGCTCTTCCTGCAGGATGTACAGGTAGCCGTCGTTGCGGACCTCGAATACTTCGGGGCATACCTGCACACATGCGCCGGTGGATGCGCAGCTGTCGAAGTCGACGGTGACCTTCATGATGGTTTCTCCTGTGCTGTTCGGGGTGTTGTTCAGGCCTGGGCCGAACGGTAGCCGTCCGCAACGGCCTCGGCCGCAGTTGCATAGCAACGCGCTGCCTTGGTGCGGTCGTAGAAGCGGCCACCGGGCACGTGGAAGATCCCCGATTTGTCGTTTGCCTTAATCAGATGCGAGGCGGGGCACGAACCGCCGGCCGTCGGCGGCAACCATGATCCGGTCACGGCATTGGAACGCGGGTCCGGCGAGTCGGCGAGAACATTGACAACCGACGCCACTGCCGGAGCGCTGCGCTGCAAGGTACCCGTCGACGTGTGCGCCGTGGTCGACGATTCCGAGGTCGTGGCTCGGGCCGGATCAAGCGGCGGCCACTCAGGGGGAGCCGGTGATGCCGGCGGCGCAGTTCGATCACGCCACCACGACCAGGTGGCCCCACCGATGCCGCCGATCAACACGAGCCAAAGGGAACGACGAACCACTGTCACCATCCAGGTCATATCCCCCAACTTAGTCAGACCAGCGTTCGGTCTCACAGCGTTTGCGTGATGGTTTTGGCTGAGATGGGCACCAAAACCGTCACGCAAACGAGAATACGCCGTCGTGGCGGCGCTATCGACGCTGACGCTCGAACGCCGCGAGGACGGCGCGCAGCGAGGCGGTGGTGATGCTGGGATCGGTGCCAAGGCCCCAGCGAACGTTGCCATTGCCGTCGACGGTCTCGAGATATGCGACAGCGCGTGCGTCTGAGCCCTGGCCGATGGCGTGTTCGGCATAGTCGAGTACGTCGAAATCACCGCCGACAGATCCACCAAACTCTGCGGTGAGTGCGGCCACGAAGGCTTCGACCGGCCCATCGCCCCTTCCGTACAACGAATGGGCCGAACCATCGACCTCAAGTTGCACCTGAATTGTGGTCATGGCACCGTCATCCCCGGAGGTGCTGTGGAGTTCGTGGCTCCTCAGTTTCATCGTGGGCGTTGAGGGCATGTACTCGGCCTGGAATGCTTCCCACATCACGCCGGGCGTGATCTCGGTGCCTGAGTCCTCGGTGATGTTCTGGATGGTCTTGGAGAACTCGATCTGGAGCCGGCGCGGCAAGTCGAAGCCGTGCTCGGTCTTCATGACGTAGGCGACGCCGCCCTTGCCGGACTGGCTGTTGACCCGGATAACTGCTTCGTAGGTACGGCCCACGTGCTTCGGGTCGATCGGCAGGTAAGGCACGGCGAACTTTGGGTACTCACCCGAGGTTGCGTCCCGAGTGGCATCGAGGGCATCGAGGCCTTTCTTGATCGCGTCCTGGTGGCTCCCGGAAAACGCGGTATAGACAAGGTCACCGACGTACGGGTGGCGAGGTGAGACCGGCAGCCGGTTGCAGTACTCGGCGGTGCGGCGGAGCGCGTCGATGTCGGAGATGTCCAACTTCGGGTCGACACCGTTCATGAACAGGTTCATTGCCAGGTTGACGAGATCGACGTTGCCGGTGCGCTCACCGTTGCCGAACAGCGTGCCCTCGACGCGGTCGGCGCCGGCCATCACGCCGAATTCGGCAGCAGCGACGGCGCAGCCGCGGTCGTTGTGTGGATGGAGCGAGATGAGGACCGACGTGCGGTCACGGATCGTCCGGCCGAACCACTCGATGACGTCGCCGTACACGTTGGGGGAGTAGCACTCGACGGTGGCTGGCAGGTTCAAGATAATCGGATCATCGGGCGTTGGAGCGATCACGTCCATGACTGCCTCGCAGACCTCGATGGCGTAGTCGGGCTCGGTCAGCGTGAAGCTCTCGGGGCTGTACTCGTAGCGGATTTCGGTCGCCGACCCGTCGGCTCGGTCAGGCAGCGCGGCTTCATGTTCCTTGCAGAGCGTTGCACCGGTGACGGCGATCTGCTTGATCTGCTCTTGATCGAGGCCGAACACCACTTCACGCTGGAGCGGGTTCGTTGAGTTGTAAAAGTGGACGATGGCACGCGGGGCGCTGCGCAGCCCCTCGAAAGTGCGCGCAATCAGCTCGGGCCGGCACTGGACAAGCACCTGGATCCAGACATCATCGGGAATCAGGTCATCCTCGATCAACTGTCGGAGGAAGTCGAAGTCGGGCTGGCTCGCCGATGGGAAGCCGATCTCGATCTCTTTGAAGCCCATGGCAACGAGTTCGGTGAACATCTTCAGCTTGCGGGACGGATCCATTGGATCGATCAAGGCCTGGTTGCCGTCGCGCAGGTCGACTGAGCACCAGAGCGGTGCAGTGTCGATGACCTGATCGGGCCAGGTGCGATCGGCCAATGTGATGGGAACGAAGGGCGCGTATTTGTTGAACGGCATCTGCTTCGGCGTGCTGGGTGTCGGAGGCATAACTTCTCTCAATGGGAACGTGAAGGTTGATGTGGCGAGCATCGGTCGGGGTCGAAAAAGCAAAAACCCCCCGGCCGGAGGGGCGGAGGGTGCGGGCAGGCGCGACGATGTGCGGCTGCCCTACATAAGCAGAAGGAAGTTTGGGGTGTTCGAACGCTGCATACCGGTGATGCTAGCACCGGTATGTCAGAGCGGGAAATACACTTGGGCAGCCGCATGTGGGTGAAACCGGCTGACGGGGCTACTGCGAGCGGTACCCTGGCGAACACAATGACAGAAAATACAGCACGACGCGGAGCACCTCGTCGCAAGCGGACGCCGCGAGACTCTGATGACTCGTCCCGCGACCACGTCAATACCTCAAATCTCACAACGGTGAACATTCTGCCGCCGGTCGAAGCGCCGACGGGTTTCTTTGATCTCGGCGTTCCGGCGCGGATTGACGACGGCCTTGCTGCGTGCGGTTTCGCACAGCCGTTCAACATTCAGATCGAAGCAATTCCCGTTGCCATGGCTGGAAATGATGTCTGTGGACGAGCTAAGACTGGTTCGGGCAAGACCCTTGCTTTCGGCATCCCGATGCTCGCTCGCATCACGGACAAAGCAGCGCCGACCAAGCCGCTTGGCCTTGTCCTCGTGCCAACGCGAGAGCTTGCCATTCAGGTGGCCGAAGTGCTCCAGCCCATTGCCCAGCACGCTGGTATGAATGTGCTGCCCGTCTATGGAGGAGCATCTCGCCATCATCAGGTCGAGGAGATGGCAAAGGGCATTGAGCTCGTCGTCGCCACGCCGTTGCGCCTCATCGACCTGATCAAGTCCAACGAGGTCAGCCTCGAAGACGTACAGATCGTCACCCTCGATGAGGCTGATCGCATGGCCGACGACGGATTCACCCCGCAGGTCGAGTGGATTCTGCGCCACTGCGTTAACCGCAACCAGACCATGTTGTTCTCAGCGACGCTGGATGGCGACGTCGGGCACCTCATCCGGGCATATCAGACCGATCCGGTCACTGTGGCTGTCGACGAGGCGACTGACACGGTCGGCAACATGAGCCACTTGTTCCTCGGCATCCATCACATGGACCGCGACAAGGTGATTGGTGCTATCGCTCGAGGCATTCCGAAGCTGATCGTGTTCTGTCAGACCAAGCGGCAGTGCGATAAGGCCACTGAGCGGCTCCAAGAACTCGGCATCGACGCTCTGGCGATTCACGGTGATCTCCAGCAGAAGACACGTGAGCGCGTGATGCGCTCATTCGCTGAAGGCAAGCTGCAAATTCTCGTGGCCACCGATGTTGCCGCCCGCGGCATCGACATCGATGACATCGGCGCGGTCATCCACTACGAGCCGGCCAAGGACGTCAAGGACTACCTCCACCGCTCTGGCCGAACAGCTCGAGCTGGCCGTGACGGCTGGGCGATCACGCTGTCTGAGTACAACCAGGTTACCCAGGTCCGCATCCTGCAGCGGATGATGAAGATGGAGCCAACGAAGGCGGTCGACGTGTTCTCGAACGACAAGCGTCTTGAGCAGCTCGATTCTTTCGGCGACGACATCAAAGCGGCCGCCACGCTGGCGCCCTCCATGTCCTGACGCTGAGCTGTTTGGCTAGCTGAGCTCGCGCAATTCTCGCTGACTCACATACGTGGTGATGACGCAAGTCAGGCTGATCAGCGCGGCCCCACTGATGGCTGCGCCAGAGCTCGTCCACGCGGCGACGACGCCGAGGATCAGCGCACCGAACGGCATGATGCCGAATGAGGTCAGCGCGTAGAGCCCCATCACGCGGCCCATCAGAGGCTGTGGCGTGTTCGCCTGGATGAGACCCTGGTTCATGTTGATGTAGAACCCGCCAGCGAGGCCCATGAAGAACGCGAGGACCAGAACCTGCCAGAAGTCAGTGGTACGGCCGGTCAGAATCGTGATGGTCGAACCGCAGATCAGTGCACGCTGGAAGGCTGCGCCTTTCTGTTTCATATCGCCTTTGCGCATCACCACGACCGAGCTGATTGCGATGCCAATGCCCATCAGTGCGAAGGGCAGGGCGGCATCGCCAGCGGTTCGGCCCAGACCGTCTTTGACGTGGGCCTGCAGCGTGACCATGATCGCAGGGTTGACAGTGAGGCTGGCCATGACCAGCAGGCCGAACAGGACCCGCAGGTTGGCGTCGCCGAGGACGTGACGAAGGGCCTCCTTCATGTCGGCAATGATCGGTCGCTTCGGCGGCAGGTCGACGTGCGGCGGAACCTCGAGCCGCAAAAGGAAGATGACGCCGGCAAACATCAGGCCGGACTGGAACCAAAATGCGCCGTCGAACCCGTACTGGTCACCAACAACCTTGGCGAGCACCGGCCCAAGGATCAGCGACAGCGTCATTGCAATGGCGTTCACCGCAATCGCGCTGAACAGCTGTTCCTTCGCGACGAGCACGGGGATGAGGGACGAACGGACCGGCTGGCCGATGGCTGAAGCGGCACCGGCAAACAAGGTCATCACGATGACCCAGCCGAACGAGATCGTGTCGGCACGAACCAACAGCGCCGTTGCGGCCATCACGGCGCCACCGGTGACCTGCGTCCAGATCAGTATCCGTCGGCGGTCCCATCGGTCGGCCCAGGCGCCAGCCTGCAACACGAGCAACGCTGCCGGGAGGCCTAGCGTGAACACGGCAATGCCCTGATCGCTTTCGCTCCGGTTCAGGCCGT